>JAPFDS010000018.1 GCA_026168805.1 Caryophanales bacterium
GTAGCTGAGCGATTTGTTCCTTGAATTCTTTTGTGAATGTTCTTCTTGTTCTTCTGGTCATAACTAATTCTCCTCCGACTAATGATTGAATTCAGTTTATATGACCTTAAATTATTTGTCTAACTAAGTGTAACCGATTCAATATCCCAAACCTATGAAGTTACTAGAGAGTATTATTAAACTTGCCACGAATCAAGGAGATATTGTTTTAGACTTTTATGCAGGTTCTGGTACAACCGCCACTGCTTCATATAAATTAAATAGAAATTTTATTTTAGTAGAAAAAGATACCGATAACTTTAACTTAATTATAAAACGTATACAGAAAGTGATTGCTAATTCATCTATCTCATCAAAAACAAATAATACTTTTATCACTTGTCAGATTAAATAAAAAAACAGGAAACCATCTACATAATTGATGGTTCCCTATTTTTATCATTATAATAGCTTTTCTTTAAAGTCTTCTCTAAATATATCCTTCAGGTTAGGCGTTTCAGAATAAAACTTAATACCCAACAGTCGGACATCCTCATTCTCCGTCAATACTTCGACATCATCTCTTGCTGTAAGAGATGTAATGAAATCTTCTTTCCACTGATCTTCGAGGCGTAAATGATCCCCTTTCGGTTCCAGGAATACTTGATACGTACATTCGTCATCCTGCAGATAAAGAAGGAAGTCTGGCATAAATCCTCTAGTACCGTCTATCTCCACTACTTTTACTTTTCGTTCGTTTCGAATCAGATATACGTCTCGATATTTTTCCTTTAGTTCATCGATATAATCATTTATAAAATCAATAAAGGAACTTTCCCAGTTGTTTATAATGGCTTTGTCGTAAATAAACCAATCATGCTCCCGCATATTTCTCGTTTTTTTGTACTCATTCATATTCGAGATTCGTTCATTTACCTTATTTAATTCCACATGATAGTTATTCACCAATTTTGAAAAGGAAACTCCTTCAAATACCGGTGTTCCTTTTTCTTTCATATAATTATTACGAATACCTCGCTCCATATAATCGAAAAATCGTTCCACCATTTTCAACTTTTCCATTGGCGAAATATCTTTCATATTAAGCTTTGATGGTAGTGATACATGAAGTTTTAATTCTCCCAAGAAATCAGCTTCTTCTATAAACGTCTTCATACTCGAGATAGAAGGCACATACTCTCTTAAATTATTAAAGTGAAAGAACGGTTTACGTTGAATTGCTTTCTGGATATACATTTGGTCCACTTTCCATGTCACTTCATGTGTTCGTGTATCCAATGTGTCTTTTACTTCTTTATCATATCGATGTTCAATCGCCGTTTGCAAAGGAACCTCATAGGACGGAAACACATTATATTTCTCTAGCGAGTCATAATCATCAACCGTTGTTGGTATCAGCTTATTAATATAAATCTTACCGGACTTAAAGATTGGATGTTTCTTAAAAGATGGTTTTATCTTTGCTTCAATTCGCTCATATTCATCTTCCTGCACCTGAATTTTTGCCGCTTTTAGCGATTTCTCTAAGTTTTTAATGTAAGCATTATCGTTTATAGTATGATAATGCAGTGCTTCAATAATCTTTAAATCTGCATTGTCCACACTATAATCAAACCGTCTCGTAAATGATTGTTCATCTTCATATGCAAAAGGGTAATACCTTGCGCCACGCCCAATCAATTGTGCTTCACTATCTGTCGTGTTCTTGGTTTCAGTTGCACCTTCACTTATTCGCACAATATCGAATAAGTTTAAGACATCCCAACCTTCATTAAGCTTTGCAACTGCAAAAATAGCACGGATTGGGTTATTCGGTTCTTCTAAACTATTCAGCAACAATGCATTGTCTTCAGATAAAAAGTCTCTTGCATTTGCATTTAAAATACTGCCTTCTGCAAAGTCCCACTGCAAGTCACGTATGACCTCACCTAAATCCATCTCCTTAAAATAAGCGAACATCTTACTCCAAATACTCGATGCCCTTTGATAGGTTGCATAGCCTGCATGAACCCTTTGTTGCAGTTGTCTTACAGATAATTGGTTAACTAAATTATTTAACATCTCATGCGCTTGAAGAGATATAGCAATCGTATTCGATTTAAATAAAATTACAGGTTTTAGATCAATACCATTATCTCTAGCCACATACTTTCTGTACTGGCTTAATAAAATACCGTATAACATTTTAGTCTCATCGTCTTCATTTGCTCTTAAAAGCATCACGTTCTTAGAATAGCCCTCATCCATGAACAGACCTAAATCGTATTGATATACAATATGATCTTTAATTTTATGATATAGAATATCATTCGTTAAATTGAACGTTGCACTAAAACCTAACAATCTATTTCCAGGTCTTAAACGAAGTAAATTATCAATCGTTTTTTCCCATGTTCTTGCAGCTTGTTCTGCTGCTGTTAGTTTCTTCTTACTGCGCTTTGTATCTGCAAAGTAGTGATGTGCTTCATCCCCTAAAAGAACAATATCAAGCTCTTTCAGTGCTTCATATGTTAATGTGTTCTCTTTCGGCTCCGTTAAGTCACCATGCAACTTTTGAATGCTAGTCGATTTTAAATAAATCGTATGTTGATCCGGTATTGTCGGGAAAACATCGACTAACTGTATATTAATTCGATTCCCATCAATGACAATACCATTCGTATTAAATAAATACTTTGACGAATTTGTATTCGTTAAGTTATCATATGTCTTTTTAATAATTGCATCGCTGTTTACAAAAAATATAAAGTTTTGCTTCCCTTGCTCTTTAAATAAATAAAGCATCGTTGCAGCTAAGACCTGCGTTTTACCAGAACCTGTGGCCATATGAAACAATAAATGATTATAATCAAAGTTTGCATTTTCTAATTCCTGTGTAAAGATGAATTGTGATAATGCTTGTCTCTGATAGGGCCTCAATTCATGTTTTAAATTATCTAATACATAGGCTGGAACTTCTGGTGGTGTTGTCCACAATTCAGTAAACTGCTTAGCAATTCGCTCATGTAATATCTCATTACTCACCCTGCTCACCTTCTTTTTGATAGAAGGAGTGATTAAATTGTTTTACTTCATCTGAAATTGTATGCTGTGTATCTTCGATTTCTGAGTAATTTAAATATAGTTGATTCATATCTAAAGTTTCCATCAATACTTTCTTCTTTTCTTCGAGTGATAACGACTGATATCCTTTATCTTCAGAAGTGACACGACTTATATCTACTTTAAAGTTTAAGTATGCAGTATCCTTCATTTTAGTAAGCACTTCATTTAATGTATCTTCATTGCTAGCAGATTGGATATCTCCCACGTAAACAGCATTTAAGCTATGTAATTCAGCGTAAACAAAACTTCCGCTGCCTTTCCATTCCACTTCTTTTGAAATACCACCTTGTTCGCCTTCAATAACTTTTTGAAGTCTCGGAACAGATACTGTATTAATGTAATCCATTTGTTCAATACCAATGTATTGACGATTCATTTTATGTGCAACAGCTTGTGTAGTCGATGATCCCATAAAGAAATCTAAGACTATATCATCCTTATTAGACCCTAGATGAATAATTCTATTTAAGAGATTTTCTGGTTTCGGAGTGCTAAATGACTCAGTATTTTCTAAAGCATCCAACTCCTTTTTTGCATCTTGATTATGGCCTACTTCAGTATGCTTCCATATAGTCATAGCTGTAACTCCATCTTTTACATCGGTAAGAAAACGCTTGATACGCGGCACATTATTTCCATCTGCTCCAAACCAAATTCGATTGTCTTTAATCATTTCTTCTAATTTTTCCTTTGTTACCCTCCAACAATAGCTAGAAGGAGGACTTACCTCCCTCCCAGATGGAGTTGTTATAATATAATCAGTATTTTGACTGTATGTCTTAACCGATAAGTCCCCAGAAGTCCAAGGCCCTCGCGGGTCATTGTCCGGGTTTTTGTAACGACTATCCATTTTGGCGTTACGGGGAAGAGGATTAGGTCTCCATATCTCTTTGTTTTTAGCGAACACTAAAATATGATCGTGACTATCTGAAAGCCAAGTTGCATCATTCTGGGGGGAAAACTTCTTCTCCCATACCACATTACTTATAAAGTTACTTCTTCCAAATACTTCATCACATAAAACTTTTAAATAGTGAGCCTCGTCATCATCAATGTTAATCCAAAGAGAACCATCATTGGCTAATAGATCTTTAGCCGCCACTATACGGTTTTTCATAAACGTTAACCATGTTGAATGGTTAAATCGGTCGTTGTATTTAAAGCTATCTCCACCCGTATTATATGGTGGATCAATATAAATCAACTTCACTTTCCCTGCATATCTTTCTTTTAATGCATGTAATGCTGTTAGATTATTTCCTTTTAAAATAAGGTTATCGGTATCTTTGAATTCAGCTACACTATGCTCGCCGTTTTCATCAAATTTCTTTATATTTGTTAATACCTTTGGTGAGAGTAATGTATCTATCTCTTCTTTAGCAAGCACATTATGATAATATACTTCCTTCTTTCCCATCTCTTCCTTGGTCATTCCACCTTCTAAAACACAATCTTTATGTGGAAAGTCTAAAATGACATCCGTGTTATACTTTAAATACTTATCTTCACTCGCAAGCCCTATTTCGTTTGTATATTTAGTAAAGCTATTTTCCCAATAATTCTTAGACCGAAGCATAGTTACAAAATCCTCTACTTTAAAAACGGTTCGTTCTCCTACTGATAAAGAGTAAGTATCTGCAATTAAGTCATTTGATACTAATCTTTTAATTATTGGTTCTTTATACAAACGTATATCTTCAATCACTCTATCCCTCAACAGAGTGTTCTCTTCCCAATACTCGGGGAAATCTAACAAAACATTCTTTAACTGTAATTGCAATTCGGTTTCTATCTGATTCTTTTCATCCATTATTCACACCCCTACAATCTCTTCTAATTCTTTTTTTATTATATAAATCGTACTTCGAGCAACACCTGTTTTTCTATGTATATCGATGACACTTGTTTTGTTATTTAATTCCTTCACTATTGTTTCGTAAATAATCCTATCCTTACCTGTTGCCTCTGCATGATATTTTCTTTTTCTCCCCTTAAACTTCCCTTGCTTCTTTGCTATTTCGATACCTTCTTTTTGAGCAGTTCGAATACGTTCTCTTTCTTCATCTACCATCCAGGATAGTAACGAAAGTACTATCTCTGAAACTAATTGACCGACACCTTCTAACTCTTTGTACTTTCTTGTATCAAGCATTCGCATGTTCAAAACTACAATATCAACTTCTTGTTTTATTAAGATTTCCCATTCATCTTTAATTTCTTGTTTATCTCGTCCAAATCTACTCAAATCATGTACTACTAAGACATCTCCGAATCGCAATTTACTCTTTAACTCTTGATAAACAGGACGATCTTTAAAATTCTTCCCTGATTGTTTTTCTTCAAATATTTTATCACAGCCAAACTCTTCTAACTCTCTCACTTGTCTTGCTAGGTTTTGATTCTTGGAACTCACTCTTGCATATCCGATAATCATAGCAACACACCCCTGAAATTACGTTCATTTATCATACAAGTCTAATCGTACACTTGGATTGTTAATAACGCAACGATTATCTTTGTAGTTTTGGAGTACACTTAAATCATCCATACTACTCATTAATAAACCACGACTCATAAAAGTTTATTTAATTTTTAATAATCTCATACCTAGAAGTGCTAAACAAAAAGACCTGTTATTAGAACAGATCTCTTTTGGTGTTCAATTATCATATCTTTGAAAAGCATTGCGACAAGAAACACGTAACTCTTGATCCTCATCTAACCTCCATATCACCCATGGTTGTAGCATATAATAAATTGCCGGATTCATCATGTTAACCACTTGCTTTGAACTTACCTTACCAATCATTACGTGAGACTCAAGCTCTGATATAGCCCCATCATGCAATGGTAAAGGTGCAGTTCGATTATCTTCTTGATATAACCCATATATTATTGCTTTCTGATAATCATTAAGATTGTTAAGTCTTTTTTCACCTATAACATAAAACCTTTTTTCAAACCACTTATTCTGCAGAAGTCTAAACAGCCAATACCCCAAATTCACAAGAAGAATAGATACAGATACTAAAAAAACAATTCCAATAATGAAACCATATTCATCTCTAAAATTAGACATATACATTTGGTTAATAAAGACTTCAGGCGCAAATAGAACAACCCCACCTGCCACTGAAATTGCAGTTAAAGTATAAGTTGGTAAGGTTAATATTTCTTTTATATTAATTTTCAAATAATCCCTCATCCATTATACATATTTTTCACAAATGCACTTTAGTTATCCAAACATGCACTAACTTAATATGAATATCAGTCTTTCATACCTGAATCAATCCAATCATCAAAATCAGTAAATATAACGTTCCCATGATAGTACGTATCATTCTGAGAACATATATTTTTTGTCCACCATGTTTCTGCATTAGGGTTTGTTTCAACATCAATGTAGTTAATATAGAATAAATTAGACATTACTATTGAACTTATACCATTTTTACTCCCTACATCAGATAAATTTGCAGCTTTCGTAACTGCTTCTCCTATCCAAACTAAATTATTTATTCCCGAAGATTTTCTACCTGACTTTACTGCAAGAGTTTTATCTGCTGCAAGTCCTATTCCAGCTGTAATATTAGGAAGGGATCGTTCTTCCAATAATTTATTTAGCATTTTCATATAAGTATTAATATAAAAAGCTCGAGTTGCAATATCATAAAGATCCGTTTGTAGAGGGGCTGAATAAATAGCATATACACAATCGCCTCGGATACCTATCTCTTTTAATTCATTTTTATCAGTATCCTTTTTTAAAATTTCGATTACTTCTGACGTAAATCCACGTACTACCTTTGCAATATCCACCTCTTCATTCTCAGTAAAAAGCTTCGTAGAATCTCTTAAATCCACAAAAATTGCTCCTGTCCAAGCTTTATATCCGTTTTCATATGTAAAGTCTTCATCTCTTGGAAATTTATCAACTTCATTAATTTTGTTTGTATTGTCTAATATTTCTTCAACTTTTTTCTTTCTCTCTTTATAATCATAGCCACTTATTTTCATAATTTAGAACCCTCCCAGTTTAACTAGTAGAACACCAATAATATATAGAATTAAAGCGCCAATCACTCCAGTAAATACGTATAATATACCTTTATGATAAAAAGAGTATTTTTTTGTAGATATTTTAGCATTTATATAGATCTGAGATAAGATATCTTCAATATCCTCTTCGCATAATCTGTTCAACCTTTTTTCCTTATATTCTAAGAATGTTCTGTTTGAAATAGTTTCAAAGTAGTATAGTGATTCTTGGTTCGTCCCCTCATAATCCGTTACAGACTTTTTTAATCGTGGAACAAGTACCCTTATTAAGTTATATGTTCCATATACAAACACTAACCATGACGTAGCTGTTAACAGCAAATAGAGCAGATTGGAAAAACTTATATTATTAATCGAACTTGAGATAATAGTATTTATCATTTTAATAGAATGATCAGATGTAAAACCAGCGGTTAAAACTCCTACAGCACCCAGTATTATTGACGCTTTTGTATCACAACTTTTTATCCAATCTAAGTGTCTATCCAATTCACCTAAAAGTATATTTCTATCTAAATCCTCTTTTCCATCCAAATATGTATCTCACTCCTTGACAATTATTTATTATAACCAATAAGAATTATTTAATAGTTAGGATAATTATTGTTTCTACGTTTGAATCATTAACATTTAGAAAGGCTTACCTTATTATATCATAAATATTCGTTACATATTTCCATGTGTAATTCGTCAATATATTTTATGTATCAACACTACTCTCCACTTTCTTGATAAGAATAGGACCCTTATAATTAAAAACTTTTTTTAGATATCTTTATCTCTCCAAAACATTGTTATATCTGCCTTCCTTATGAAAATGGTAACAAAATTCTATTTAACTATGCAGTAGGATAATTTACTGTCAAAGAATCGATTAACACTTTGATAAGCTATAAGCATCCTCAATTTTATCCCTAAACCCTAAATACTCCCTAACACAAGTATTGGGAAAGAGTGGTGATTATTATGATTAATAAAGAAGTAGGTAAAGAGTATCCCTATCTACTCAACCGGAAACAAGCAGCCAGTTTTTTAGGAATCGACCCTGCATCGTTTGATAAGCACATCAGATCTAACGCTAGCTTCAAACGCTTCATGGTCGGAAGCCATGAAAGGTACACAATTAAGTGCATTACTGAATTTATTGAAGACCATGCATCTTAACAGTAAGGAAGTTTAGTCAGTATCTAATTTTATATTTAAACATTTAAAAACAAATAATGAGAGGAATTGATTGTAATGGGAAGTATTATTAAACGTGGAAGTTCTTGGCAGGTACAAATATCTATGTGTAAAAACGGTATTCGAGATAGAGAAACTGCAACATTCAAAACTAAAGCAGAAGCAAAGCATTGGGAAAGAGAGATGGAAATCATGAAAGGAAATGGTACTCAATTAGCTTATCGGACTACTCCGTTTCCAAAATTTTATTCTGATTGGGTATATTTTGTTAAAAAGGATGATGTGCGTGAAACTACTTTTCAAAATTACGAACGTTCGATTAAAGTGATTCGAAAATTATTTAACGATGTCCAGCTAAGGAACTTAAATGATATCATCGTACAACGTAAAATTGATAAGTACGCTGAACTGCGGGCTAAAAGCACAACAAATGATTTATTAACCAAAATCAAATCAGCGTTAAAATACGCACATGCCCGGGGTTATATCCAACATGATTTTACTAGCATTCTTAAAGCAAAAGGCAGGGAATCAATTAATCCAAATAGAGTCCTTTCTATGAATGATTACAAAAAGCTAAGAGACTATTTAAAAGAGAATCTTAATGATGAATTCAATATATATATTTATCTCGTTTTGGAAACTGGTCTAAGAAGAGGTGAAGGTCTTGGGATACGCCCAGAAAGTATTTATAAGTATGGTGTTAGAGTTATGGAGTCTATTAGTCCAACGAGTGATGATATAGACTTAAAAGGTGTAAGTTCAGAACGAGAAGTTGCAATTAGCAAAGACATGTATCATTTATTAAAATCTATACCTGTAAAAAGTAATGGTTATCTATTTGACCGTGGAAGTTTTTCACAGTCAAATAAACTAAAGAAGCTGATAAAAGAAATAAACTTAACTGGTACTACAACTGTACAAGGTCTGAGAAAAACACATGCATCACTTGCATATGCGTTTTCATTAAATGAAGTACATGTATCTAACCGACTAGGACATAAAAGCCCTGCTACTACGCGAGAATACTATTTAGAAGTAATCCCTGAAACCAGCGCGAAAGAAGATGAGAAGTTACTAGAACATCTAGCAACACTATAAATTCCCTTATTCTCTTCTTTCTTCCCCTTTCCCTTTTATTCAGTCCTTTATTACTATTTTTTTGTACTAAATAATAATCCCCCGCTTTATTTTGATAATTAAACTTCATATTAACTTTGAATGAACATCCCACTTTGAGTGGGATGTTTTCTTTTTGTACATCTTAACGTTTTCAGTGTATTGTCATGCTGTATCTAACTAGCACTATCTCATTACTTCTATTAAGAAAGGATTTGATAGTGTGGCATACATAACTAAAAGAGGGGGTTCTTATCTTGCACAAGTCTCTCTTTACCAACAAGGCGAGCACAAAAGACTAACTAAAACCTTTAAGAATAAATCAGACGCAAAACTCTGGTCTTTGGAAATCGAACTAGCAAAAGGGAACGGCAAACAACTTGCCAATAGGTTAACACCTTTTGCATCATTCTTTGAAAACTGGATTTACATTGTTAAACAAAGGGATGTGAAGGAATCTACTTTTCAAAACTATGTACAAGTTTCTGCAATCGTAAAAGAATTATTCGGAGACATACAACTTAAAGACCTAAATGATATCGTTGTTCAAAAGAAGATAGACGAGTATGCAAAGACTCACTCACGTAAAACAACACATGAATTACTATTGAAAATCAAAACAGCATTACGTGATTCCTATGCTCGTGGTTATATTGCTAACGACTTCGCTGGACTTGTTAAAACAAGAGGAGTAGATCCTCCCAAACGTAATCGAGCATTATCTATTACGGAGTTTAAAAGGCTTCGTAAGTTCGTTTTAGATCATCCTGATAACGAGTTTCATGTACTCGTGCTCTTAGCGTTAGAAACAGGTATGCGACGTGGTGAGCTATTAGCAATTCGACCTGAAAGCTTGTATGAGTATGGTATTCACGTAAGACATTCAATTAGTCCAACTTCTAAAGACACAACATTAAAGACAGATAACGCAAAAAGGGATATCTCAATCAACAAAAGTGTATATGACCTTATCCAAAAGGTTCCTGTAGAGGAAAACGGTTATGTCTTTTCATTCGATGGTTTCAAACAATCTACACGATTAGCTGCTCTGTTAAGAGAGCTCGATATCCCTAAAACAACCTTTCACGGTTTACGTGATACACATGCATCATTCTTGTTTGCTCAAGACATCGATCTTGTGTATGTATCCAAACGTTTAGGTCATGTAAATATTCAAACGACACAAAACTATTATCTTGAATTAATGCCTGAAAAGAAACATGAACAAGACGAAGATGCTCTAAACTTGTTAGATTCGTTATAAATAAACACAAAAAAACACCGACATTTCTGCCAGTGCTTTAAAGTATATTTTATCGTTGTATCTAAATTTGCATCAACTTGCATCAAAAAGTGCATGCAAACCCTTGATACGACAGCATTCGTTCTAACGTTTTGAGAACTGAGGTGATTTACGAGCTGCTTTAAGACCGTATTTCTTACGCTCAGTCATACGTGCGTCACGTGTTAAGTAACCTTCACGCTTAAGTGGTGCGCGGAAGTCTGGGTCTGCTTTTAAAAGTGCGCGAGCGATTCCGTGACGGATTGCTCCTGCTTGACCTGTGAATCCACCACCATGAACGTTTACGATTACGTCGTATGTTCCTTTTGTATCTGTTGTTTCAAGTGGTTGGTTCATAATGATCTGTTGTGTTTCATATGGAAAATAGTCTTGTGCATCACGTTTGTTAATTGTAATTTTACCCGTTCCTGGAACGAGTCTCACGCGTGCTGTTGATGTTTTTCTACGGCCTGTGCCGCCATATTCTACTTGTGCCACTGGTTTTGCCTCCTTTTAATTATCCGCGAAGTTCGTACACTTCTGGTTTTTGTGCTGCATTGTTATGATCTGGTCCTGCATATACGTGTAGTTTCTTGAACATTTTACGTCCGAGTGCTCCTTTTGGAAGCATTCCACGAACTGCTTCTTCTGTTACTCTTTCTGGAAGCTTTTCGAGCATTTCTGCTGCGTTACGAGCTTTCAGTCCGCCTGGATAACCTGAGTGACGGTAGTATTGTTTGTCGTTTAATTTGTTTCCAGTTAATTCAATTTTTTCAGCGTTAATGATGATCACATGATCTCCAGTGTCCGCATGTGGTGTATATGTTGGCTTATGTTTTCCGCGAAGGATAGAAGCTACTTCAGTCGATAGGCGACCAAGGCGCTTGCCTTCAGCGTCAATTAAGAGCCATTTGCGTTCAATATTTCCTTCATTTGCCATGAACGTTGTGCGCATATTAATTCCCTCCAAAGTCTATTACATTTCGTATAATTTTTATCTTAAACACAATTTACCTTCCGGGGCCAATTGTGGTTTATAAATAAATAGCCATAAGCTATCATATAATAACTACGATACTGTGTCAAGCTTTTCTAGTACTTTTTAAAGCATTCAAAGAAGCTTTTCACGTATCTTTTATTCGTTCTTTATATGGTATCTTTTGGATAAGTCACTCCCCATAAATAGAGCCCTTGGGCTGGAGCTGTTGCACTAGCTAATGTGCGATCTTTTTGAGCAAAAAGATCTTTAATATCTGCTGCATCTCGTCGACCTTGCCCAATATCGAGCAAGGTCCCAACCATAATGCGGACCATATTGTATAAATAACCATCTCCACGAAACGAAAAGGTTAGTTCTTCCGCATCCTCGCGACAAGACACTTCATACAATGTACGTACTTTACTACCTTTCGACGTGTCTTTTGCAGATGAGAATGATGTAAAATCATGTTTCCCTTGTAACAGCAAACAAGCTTCCTCGATGGCATCTATGTGAAGCTCATAGGGAAAGTGAAAGACGTAGTTTTGCCTAAAGACGTTTGGCTCTTTGGACCGGTCAACGATATACCGATATTCCTTTTCGATCGCATCGTAGCGACAATGGAAGGTTGACTTCGCATATGTGATTTCTTTTACATGAATATCCTTTGGTAACATAGAGTTGAGTGCTTGTTTCCATCCATGAACGTCCAGGTGCAGAGGCGTTTCAAAGTGAATCACTTGCCCAACGGCATGAACGCCTTTATCTGTTCGACCTGACGGATGAATGCGTACGTAAGATCCTTTGTGCATTTTTTTAAGTGCACGCTCTATTTCTCCTTGAATGGTACGTCCTCGTGGTTGAATTTGAAAACCAGAAAAATTGGCCCCATCATATTGAATCGTGCATTTTACTTTGTTCATACGATCTCCCTCAGCCCTATCCATATGTCCGTGTGACAAATAGTCCAGCGATGGCGATTGCAAGAAGAATGTATGCAATGACATCTAAAGACGTAATTTTTAATTCACGTAGTTTGGTTCGTCCAATATCTCCATTATACCCCCGGGCTTCCATCGCCATTGCAAGCTCTTCAGCACGTTTAAATGCGCTGACAAACAAAGGGATTAAAAGAGGGACAACAGCCTTTACACGCTCTTTAATTGGCCCTGTACGGAAGTCTACTCCTCGAGAAGCTTGTGCTTTAGAAATTTTGTCCGTTTCTTGCATAAGTGTCGGAATAAACCTCAGTGAGATGGACATCATTAACGCTAATTCATGCACTGGAAATTTTATTTTTTTCAGTGGATGAAACATGTATTCAATCGCATCGGTAATTTCGATCGGTGTCGTTGTTAATGTTAATAATGAAGTCACAAGAATTAGTAAGAAAAAGCGTAATGATATGGCAAAACCTTGTATGACCCCTCCGACATGAATTTTCAGTCCGAGGATATCAACGAGCACCGCACCTTCTTTTGTAATGAATAAGTGCAAGATAAACGTAAAGGCGATTAAAAACCAAATCGGCAATAAACCTTTCATAATGTAACCGATTCGAATGCGCGTAAGTAGCATACTTACAATCGCAAATAGTGCGAGGATTCCATAGCTCCAGACGTTATTCGCAAAAAACACCGTCACGACAAAGATAAAAATAATGGTTATTTTTGTTCTTGGGTCTAATTGGTGGGGAATTGAATTCCCGGGAACGTACTGTCCAATAATCAATCCGTTACCCATGAGACTGGCCCCCTTTAACAATCTGAGCCATCGCTTGAGCAATTTCTTTCATGGATTGTTTTGTGTAAGGTATTTTTTGGTTGAATTTTTGTTCAAAAGCATTTAAAAATTGCATCACTTCAGGCACATCTAAATCGACCTGTTGCAAAGCTTCTTTTTCTGCAAACACTTCCAGTGGCGGACCTTCCATAAATAACGAGCCTTTGTTTAATATAAATACGTGATCTGCATAAGCGAGTGCGTCTTCCATGCTATGTGTCACAAGGATGGTTGTTAGCTCTTTCTCTACATGCAACTTAGCAAACATATCCATAATTTCAGATTGCCCTCGTGGGTCAAGACCTGCTGTTGGTTCGTCAAGCACGAGTACTTCAGGATCGACAGCAAGCACCCCCGCAATCGCAACACGACGCATTTGTCCACCACTTAAATCAAATGGTGACTTTTCTAAATAGCTTTGATCTAGTCCAACATCTTGAATGGTCTTTTCCACCCGACGGTCAATTTCTTCTTGGGTTACACCAAAGTTTTCTGGACCAAATGCAATATCCTTTGCAATGGTTTCTTCAAACAATTGATGTTCAGGGTACTGGAAAACAACTCCGACTTTACTACGTAGTTCTTTCATGTTATCAGGTTTTGTGTCATGGGTTAATTGATAATCACCGATGGACACTTTCCCTTTTGTTGGTCGAACGAGTCCGTTTATATGTTGGATGAGTGTAGATTTACCGGAACCGGTATGGCCAATAATCGCAACAAATGAACCTGACGGAATGTGCATAGACATGTTGTCTAATGCTTTATGGGAAAAAGGTGAGTTTTCTTGGTATATGTATGTTACATGTTCGAGTGATATATCCATAAGTCCTCCAGCAATTGCTCGTGATTAAGTGGCTCTTGTTCAAGATGAATGCCACTTTTTTCCAGTTCATCTTTTAGTGTTGTTATAAAGGGCACGTCCAGACCAATTTCTCGCAACGCTTTTTTTTTAGCGAAAATCTCTCGGGGTGTTCCCTCATCCCAAATCTCACCTTTATTTAAAACAATGACCCGTTCTGCTTGTATCACTTCATGAAGATCATGTGTAATCGTAATAAGCGACACGGACCTCTCTGTTTGTACCCGGTGCAATGTGTTCATAATTTCTTTTCTTCCACGAGGATCTAGCATGGCTGTTGCTTCGTCTAAAATTAAAACATTTGGCTGAATTGCGAGCACACTCGCGATGGCCACTCGTTGTTTTTGTCCGCCAGATAACCGATGTGGTTCGGTGAGAACATATTCTGTCATACCTACTATATGTAAGGTTTCGTCAATTCGTTTGCGCATTTCTTTACGTGGCACGCCACGATTCTCCATACCAAAAGCGACATCGTCTTGCACGGTCGTGCCCACAAATTGGTTATCAGGGTTCTGAAATACCATTCCAACTTCTTTTCGAATATCCCAAACTGTCTCTGGAGTAACTTCCATTCCCTCAATAAATATTTCTCCTTCTTGCGGGAATAGTAGACCATTCATGAGTTTGGCAATGGTTGATTTGCCAGATCCATTGTGGCCAATAATTGCGATAGATTCATCCGGATCAACGGTGAAGGAGCAATCTTTCAACACCCAAGGCTGCTCATTGTCATATTTAAATGATACATTTCTAAACTCTACTCGATATGCGCTCATATTCTCTCTTCTCCTATCAAACCATCTGCCTTGGTAAAGTATTGTTGTATAGTTGTTTATTCGCTCGTAGGCATGTGCGAACGAGTTGATTTATAACTATGGGCGGGGCGGAGACCGTCTTTGCCTGCCTGGAATAGGGTTAGCGCCTCAGACCAGGGAGGGTAGGCCGTCTTTGACTACCTGGATTCAGGTCTGCACCTGAAACCAGGGACGAGAATCCATCCCACACTACCTGGATTCGGGTCTGATCCTCAAACCAGGGACGAGAAACAACCCCGCCCTTGCCACATGTACAATTTATATAATCTTACTACAAAAAAAGGGCTTGGATTCACCTCTTGACGAGATTCAGTCCTGCCCTTTGGCATAGTTATCGAAGTCGCATTACACGAGTTCGATAATAGCCATTTTTGCCCCGTCTCCACGACGTGGTCCTAATTTTAATACTCGTGTATAACCACCTTGTCGGTCTTCATAACGAGTAGCAACATCATCAAAAAGTTTTTGAAGTACGCTTTCGTCTTCTTCAGATTCTTTTCTGTATAAGAATGCTGCTGCTTGACGACGAGATTCGAGATCTCCACGTTTACCTAGTGTGATCATTTTTTCTACTGCTGATTTTAATTCTTTCGCTTTTGCTTCTGTAGTTTCAATCCGTTCATGGATGATCAGATCAGAAGCAAGATTACGAAGAAGTGCCATACGTGCATCTGTTGTACGGCCTAACTTTCTAGCCATGAGCCTTCCCTCCTTCATCTTTAAAACTCTTAAGATGTACTAACGTTTTAGTCATCACTACGTAATTGTAAACCGAGTTCGTCCATTTTTTGTCGAATCTCTTCTAATGATTTTCGACCCAAATTACGAACTTTCATCATATCTTCTTCAGATTTAGTCGATAGCTCTTGTACTGTATTAATTCCTGCACGTTTCAAGCAGTTGTATGAGCGTACAGAAAGATCGAGTTCTTCAATCGTCATTTCTAGTACTTTCTCTTTTTGGTCTTCTTCTTTCTCTACCATTACTTCTGCTTTTTGAGCTTCTTCAGTAAGTCCAACGAAAATGTCAAGATGTTCAGTGAGTACTTTCGCTCCTAAAGAAACAGCTTCCTCCGGACGAATACTCCCATCTGTCCATACGTCAAATGTTAATTTATCATAATTAGCCCTTTGGCCTACACGTGTGTTTTCTACTTGGTAATTCGCACGTGTTACCGGTGAGAAGATCGAGTCCATTGGAATAACTCCAATCGCCTGATCACTATGATTATTTTCTTCAGCTGGTCGATATCCACGACCACGCTCAGCGCTAATTTTCATATATAGGCTACCTCTGCTATTCAATGTAGCAATCGGTAATTCTGGATTCAAAACTTCTACGTCACTATCGAATGTTAGATCCGCAGCAGTAACGACACCCTCCCCATTTACATCTAATTCTAGTGTTTTCACATCTTCAGAATAGATTTTAAGCGCAATTTTTTTCAAGTTTAAAATGATAGTCGTAACATCCTCAACAACACCTTCTAATGTTGAAAATTCATGCTGTGCACCATCAATTTGTACAGACGTAATCGCTGCGCCTGGTAATGAGGATAATAGGATACGACGTAAGGAGTTTCCTAGAGTAGTTCCGTACCCACGTTCGAGCGGTTCCACGACAAACTTTCCAAATGAAGCATCATCACTGATCTCTACCGTTTCAATTTTTGGTTTTTCAATTTCGATCATCCAACAAAGCCCTCCTTTAAAACGTCGAAACCCCGGTTAGACCGAATGTCTAACCGAAATTCCTCATATCGATTCATGAACTTCATACTACTAATTCGTTGTTTAGAAATTCATTCTTCATTTCTCGTACTATCTTGTCTTTTACGAAGCATTATATGAAGGTACCAATAAAAATGTCTCTTCAAAAACATGATGTTTAAAGAATCATTTAAATCGTTCAGAATTAAACTTCCATCTTTTTTAATGGCTGTCTATATAACTGATTGCCATCATTTGAACAAGAAAAAGACGTGCGTTCATGTCTTTTTTCGTGAGTTACTTCTATACTATAGATTCGTATTCACAGCAAAGCGCCGTTCAAATGAGCATCCTCACATCTTCAGCTATCATAACCCATTATAGACAGGGTGACAAATTCTATACGGTCAACTTATACACGACGACGTTTCGGTGGGCGGCAACCGTTATGAGGAACTGGAGTTACGTCTTTAATAGCTGTAACTTCAAGACCTACTGCTTGTAATGAACGAATAGCTGCCTCACGACCAGCTCCTGGTCCTTTAACAGTTACTTCAATTGTTTTCATCCCATGTTCTACAGCTGTTTTTGCAGCTGTTTCAGATGCCATTTGTGCTGCAAATGGAGTGGATTTACGTGAACCTTTAAATCCAAGTGCACCTGCACTACTCCAAGATACTGCATTTCCTTGTTCATCTGTAATCGTAACGATTGTGTTGTTAAATGTAGAATAAATGTGTGCGATACCTGCACTTACATTTTTCTTCACACGTCGTTTGCGTGATGCTGACTTCACTTTGTTTTGAGCCATTAGTCATTACCTCCTTTATCGTTATTCTTTACTTCTTGAAACAACTTTACGCGGTCCTTTACGAGTGCGTGAGTTGTTTTTTGTCTTTTGTCCACGTGTCGGTAAACCTCTGCGGTGGCGAATGCCTCGGTATGATCCAATTTCTGTTAGACGTTTAATATCTAAAGAAGTTTCACGACGAAGGTCACCTTCAATTGTATACTCTTCAACTGCTTGACGAATCTTTCCAAGCTCTCCTTCTGTAAGATCACGTACACGTGTATCTTCAGAAACTCCTGCTGTTTCAAGTACTTTTTGTGCTGTTGTTTTTCCAACACCATAAATAGATGTTAATGAAATAACAATGCGCTTATCGCGTGGAATATCAATTCCTGCTATACGTGCCATAAGTGAATAGCACCTCCTTTAGTTTTAACCTTGTTTTTGTTTATGTTTCGGATTTTCACAAATCACCATTACTTTACCTTTACGACGAATGACTTTACATTTTTCACAAATCGGTTTAACCGATGCTCTAACCTTCATTCTCTATACCTCCTTTTTTATCGGAGCTCATGCTTATTTATAACGATACGTAATACGTCCTTTTGTTAAATCATATGGGGAAAGCTCTACTGTTACCTTATCACCTGGAAGGATACGAATAAAGTGCATTCGTATTTTTCCTGATACGTGAGCAAGTACAGTATGCCCATTTTCTAATTCAACCTGAAACATGGCATTTGGTAATGTTTCGAGTACAGTACCTTCCATTTCAATTACGTCTTCTTTCACCATCATGTTGGTCTCCCTTCTGTACATCAGTCACAATATTTTCACTAAACTTTTGGATGGTAAATCTTAATTTACCGTTTGTGACACGACCAGTTTCTAGAAGGCTGTTTTGGATTTCTGGAGAGATATAATCCATTACTTCAATATGATGTAAGTTCTTTTTCTTTGGTCGATCATATTTACGCTTATCTCCATCTACTAGCAAGACAAAGTGTTCAATAACTTTTATAACGATAGCATATTGACCAGTGTCTCGCCCTTTGGTGATACGAACAACCTGACCTATTCGTGGAATCGAATCAGTTTCGCTCAACGATGATCACCTTCATTTAACGTTGTATGATAACGTTGTTCTTTTTAAAAAGTTTTTCATTAGCGTGATCCTTACTAAATATTTATTTTAATAAAGAAAACCGATACCTTTTCCATGGAACATTCGTGTCACTTTTTGTGCGAATAATAAAGAATCTCTCATCTGTATTATCGGCAAAAAATGTTACAAACAAACAGAACTTAGCCTAATTTCTTTTGAATGTCTTCAAAGACTTTATCTATTTCTTGGACACCGTCTACAGTTACGAGTGTTCCTCGTTCTTCATAAAAATCAAGAATCGGTTTCGTTTGTTTTAAGTTAACGGATAGTCGCTTCTTCACTGTTTCCTCTTGATCATCTTCTCTTTGAATAAGTTCTGCATTTTCACGATCACAGTGTCCTTCCACTTTTGGTGGGTTAAACAAGTCGTGATACGTGGCTCCGCATGTCGGACAAATTCTACGTCCTGTGAGACGTTCAATTAATTGATCCTTTGGAACATCGATGTGAAGAGCGTAATCCACATGTCTATTCATATTTGATAACAGTACCTGAAGTTCTTCAGCTTGGGCAAGCGTTCTTGGAAACCCATCTAACAAAAACCCGTGATTGCAATCTTCTTCTTGCAAACGTTCTTGTACGATACCAACTGTGACCTCATCTGGAACAAGTTCACCTTTATCCATGAATGCTTTTGCTTCTTTTCCAAGATCTGTTTCGTTTTTGATAGCTAAACGAAACATGTCTCCTGTCGAAATATGAGGGATGTTATATTTTTCGCTTATTTTTTCTGCCTGGGTGCCTTTACCAGCACCAGGTAGACCTATTAAGATAATATTCAACCATTTCCCTCCTCGCTTCCACTTGTAGCACACTTACTTTATAAAACCTCGGTAGTGTCGCTTGACGAGTTGACCTTCTAATTGTTTCATAGTCTGCAATGCTACACCCACTACAATGAGTAAGCTTGTGCCCCCGATTTGTACGGATTGTGGTAAATTCGCAAGGCTACCTAAAACCATCGGTAGTACAGCAACAGACGCTAAGAAAATCGACCCTACAAATGTTAAGCGATATAGCACACGTGTAAGATATGTTTCTGTGTTATTACCTGGACGAATTCCTGGTACATATCCGCCTTGCTTTTGTAAATTCTCTGCCATTTGTTCTGGGTTTACCTGAACAAATGTATAGAAATACGTGAATGCAATGATTAAGATTACATAAACGACCATACCAGCTGGTCTTTCAAAGTTAAACGTATTTTCGATAATTGCCGCAAATTTATTTCCTTCAAAGAAGCTAGCCACTGTACGTGGTGCTAAAATGAACGCACTTGCGAAAATGACTGGGATTACTCCCGCCGCGTTTACTTTTAATGGCAAGTGAGACGAATGTCCACCTACTGGCGATCTGTTTACGAGCTTTTTAGCATATTGAATCGGTATTTTACGTTCTGCTTGTTGTATAAAGATAACTCCTACTGTTACTGCAATAATTGTAAGGACAATAAGAGCTACAATTACAATGTTAATAAACAATTCATCTCCAGGGTTTGTAAAGTACTGACTGAATAAGTGTGATACACCATTCGGAATCGACGCCACAATCCCTCCGAAGATAATAATTGAAATACCATTTCCAACTCCGTGTTCAGTAATTTGTTCCCCGATCCACATTAAGAATGCAGTTCCACCTGTTAATACAAGTGCAATAACGAAGAACTTACCAATGGATGGATTTGAAATCAATAAGCCACCAGCCATTGCGTTAAATCCGATGGACATTGCAATAGCTTGAATGAAAGCTAAACCAATAGTTGCATAACGTGTGACCTGAGCGAGTTTTCTTCGCCCCATTTCACCTTGACTCTTCCATTCCGTGAATTTCGGTACAACATCCATTTGCAACAATTGCATAATGATTGATGCTGTAATATAGGGCATAATTCCCATTGCTAAAATGGAGAAGTTTTGTAGTGCTCCACCACCGAATGTGTTTAAGAAGCCAAATACGTTTTGTTGGTTCATAAAATCAATTGCTTCTTTATTTGTAAATGGTACAGGTATAAATGTACCGAATCTAAATATGACAAGCATTAATAGTGTGAAAATAATTTTTCTTCGAATATCCCCTACGCGCATAAAATTGGAGATTGTACGGAACATTACATCACCTCAGTTTTACCGCCTGCTGCCTCAATTGCTTCTTTTGCGGCAACAGAGAACTTATGAGCTTTTACAGTAAGTTTTTTTGTAACTGCACCTCTACCAAGAATTTTAATTCCTGCCTTAAGATTGCTCACGACACCTTTTTCAAGTAATAGCTCAGGTGTAATTTCTGTGCCGTCTTCAAAGTTATTCAATGTATCTAAGTTTACAATCGCATATTCTTTGCGATTTACATTCGTAAATCCACGTTTTGGTAAACGTTGGAAAAGCGGTGTTTGACCACCTTCGAACCCTACACGGACTTTTGAACGTGCAAGTTGTCCTTTCTGACCGCGTCCAGATGTTTTACCACTACCAGATGCCATTCCACGTCCTACTCGATTACGCTTCTGGTTTGATCTTTTCAATTCATGGAGTTTCATCAGAGCACCTCCTATTTATATTTTAAAACCCTTAAACTTCTTTCACCGATACAAGGTGGGATACTTTGTTTATCATACCACGAACGACTGGAGTATCTTCACAAACTACAGCGTCGTTAATTTTTTTAAGACCTAAGTTTTTTACAGTCTCACGCTGACCTTGTTTTGTACCGATAACACTGCGCTTGAGGGTAACTTCTATTTTGCTAGACATTGTACTTCCCTCCTTATCCTAACAGTTCTTCTACAGTCTTTCCGCGGAGCTTTGCAACGTCTTCTGCACGTTTAAGGTTCTTTAAACCTGTCAAAGTTGCACGGACCATATTAATTGGTGTGTTTGAACCAAGTGATTTCGTGAGTATGTCACCAACACCTGCAAGTTCGAGCACCGCACGAACTGGACCACCGGAAATAACTCCAGTACCTTCTGCTGCTGGTTTCATAAGTACGTTACCTGAGCCAAATCTACCATGGATTTCATGTGGAATTGTTGTACCAACGATAGGTACTTTAATTAAATTTTTCTGTGCGTCTTCAATTGCTTTTTGGATTGCTTCAGGTACTTCTAGTGATTTACCTGTACCAAAACCAACATGACCATTTCTGTCTCCTACAACTACGAGTGCAGAGAAACGGAAATTACGTCCACCTTTTACTACTTTTGCAACACGATTGATCGTAACGACACGTTCTTCTAAATCTAGTTTATTCGGATCAATATTCAAGTTCATGTATTGGTTACCTCCTTTATATATTAAAATTCAAGTCCTGCTTCACGAGCTGCATCTGCTAATGCTTTCACACGGCCGTGGAAAAGGTATCCTCCGCGGTCAAATACTACAGATGTGTAGCCATTCTCTTTCGCACGTTTTGCAATGAGTTCTCCAACTTTTGCAGCTGCTTCTGAGTTACTAGTGACTTCTAATGCTAATTCTTTATCTACTGTTGAAGCACTTGCCACTGTAGTTCCTTCTGAATCATCAATGAGCTGTGCATAAATGTTCTTATTTGAACGAAATACGTTTAAACGTGGACGTTCAGTCGTTCCTGTTACACGTGTACGAACACGCTTATGTCTTTGTATTCTCGATGCGTTTTTCGTAGGTTTAGTGATCATGTAAGTCACTCCTTTCTGGGCCTATCTACTATTACTTAGCAGTTTTACCTTCTTTTTGACGTACATATTCGCCTTTATAGCGAATTCCTTTACCTTTATAAGGTTCTGGTGAACGGATTGAGCGAATGTTCGCTGTGATTGCACCAACTAATTCTTTATCAATTCCTTTAACAATGATTTCAGTGTTTTTAGGAACTTCAATTTCAATACCTTCTTCAGGTTCAATTTCAACTGGGTGTGAATACCCTGCACCTACAACAAGTTTTTTACCTTGCATTTGTGCACGATAACCTACACCGTGAATTTCAAGGTGTTTTTCAAATCCTTTTGAAACACCTTCGATCATGTTTTGAACTAAACTACGTGAAGTACCGTGTAATGCACGATGCTTTTGTGATTCAGATGGACGTTTTACGATAACCTCTCCATCTTCAACAACAACTGTCATTGATGCATCGATAGCACGTGATAATTCACCTTTTGGTCCTTTAACCTTCACAAGTGTTCCGTCTACTGTAACTTCTACACCTTCTGGTAATACGATTGGTTTTAGTCCGATACGAGACATTTCATGCACCTCCTGTCATCTAGTTTCTTGTTACCAAATATATGCTACGATTTCGCCGCCTACAGCTTGAGAGCGAGCTTCTCTATCTGATAGTACACCTTTAGATGTAGAAACAACTGCTGTCCCTAATCCGTTTAGAACGCGAGGTACTTCGTCTGCTTTTGCATATACGCGAAGTCCTGGTTTACTAATACGCTTAAGTCCAGTAATTACTCTTTCATCATTTGCACCATATTTTAAATATATACGTAAAACACCTTGCTTGTTATCTTCACTTACTTCATAGTTACGAATAAAACCTTCGCGTTTTAAAATATCTGCGATTTCAATTTTCATTTTTGATGCAGGCATAGCTAATTTATCGTGTCCTACTTCGTTCGCATTTCGAACGCGAGTTAGCATATCTGCAATTGGATCTGTCATTACCATAACTACACTACCTCCTTTCCGAATAAGGGTTTACCAGCTCGCTTTTTTGACACCAGGAATTTGACCTTTATGGGCAAGTTCACGGAAGCAAATACGGCATAGTTTGAATTTACGAATTACAGAATGTGGACGACCACAACGTTCACAACGAGTATATTCACGTACTTTAAATTTCTGTGGTCTCTGTTGTTTAGCAATTAACGATTTTTTAGCCACAAAATTCCCTCCTTATAATTAAGCTTATTTTTGGAAAGGCATGCCTAGCTCAGCTAAAAGTTCTCTTGCTTCTTCATCAGTGTTTGATGTCGTTACAATTACGATATCCATTCCACGAACTTTGCTAACCTTGTCATAGTCAATTTCTGTAAAAATAAGTTGTTCTTTAACACCTAATGTATAGTTCCCACGTCCGTCAAATGCTTTGTTCGAAACACCACGGAAGTCGCGTACACGAGGAAGTGATACTGCAATAAGTTTTTGTAAAAACTCATACATTCTTTCACCGCGAAGTGTTACTTTCGCTCCTACTGGCATTCCTTCACGAAGACGGAACCCTGCAATTGATTTTTTCGCACGAGTGATTACTGGTTTTTGTCCTGTAATCAGTGAGAGTTCTTCTACTGCATTATCTAATAGTTTTGAGTTTTGGACTGCGTCACCTACACCCATGTTTACAACGATTTTCTCTAGTGTAGGAACTTCCATAACTGAGTTATAATCAAACTTTTTCATCAACGATGGAGTTACTTCATCTTGATACTTTTCTTTTAATGCGTTCATCACGAGCGCCCTCCTTTCACTTGACAATTATTTATCTAATGCGTCACCGGATTTTTTAGCGATGCGAATTTTCTTACCATCACGTACTTCATATCCAACGCGAGTTGGTTCGCCGGATTTTGGATCAAGTGGCAATACGTTTGAAACGTGAATTGCAGCTTCTTGATGTAAAATTCCACCTTGTGGATTTTCTTGAGAAGGTCCTGCGTGTTTATGGATAAGATTTACCCCTTCAACTAACACTCTTTCCTTCTTAGGGAATACTTCAAGGACTTCGCCTTGTTTCCCACGATCTTTACCTGATAAAACTGTTACTTTATCACCTTTTTTTACATGCACGCTTCATGCACCTCCCTATTTGGGCTACTCTTCTTGCATATTATAAAACTTCTGGAGCTAATGATACGATTTTCATGAATTTTGCATCACGTAGTTCACGTGCTACAGGTCCGAAGATACGAGTTCCTCGTGGGCTGTTATCATCACGGATAATAACGGCTGCATTTTCACTAAACCGAATATACGATCCATCTTTTCTGCGAGCACCTGTTTTTGTACGAACGATTACTGCTTTTACGACTTCACCTTTTTTAACAACGCCGCCTGGTGTTGCTTGTTTTACCGCACATACAATTACATCACCAATGTTGGCAGTCTTACGTCCTGTTCCACCAAGTACTTTAATCGCTTGTACTTCTCGTGCACCAGAGTTATCTGCTACTTTTAAACGACTTTCTTGTTGAATCATATGCTTGAGACCTCCCTTCGGATCATTCCGACGATTGCTTTATATTAAATAACAATTGATTCTTCGACGATTTCTACGAGGCGAAAACGTTTTGTAGCTGATAATGGACGAGTTTCCATAATGCGTACAATGTCTCCATTTTTTGCCTGGTTTTGTTCATCATGTACTTTATACTTCTTAGAGTGGTTTACTCTTTTACCATATAGACGGTGAACTTTGTAAGATTCTACTACGACTGTAATCGTCTTATCCATTTTGTCAGATACGACACGGCCAGTGTATGATTTACGATTGTTACGTTCTTCCATTGAGGCTAACCTCCTTTTATCTATCAGTTATTTGCGCTTAATTCACGGTGACGTGCAATTGTTTTCATACGAGCAATGGACTTACGAACTTCTTTAATACGAGCTGTGTTTTCTAATTGTCCTGTTGCGAGTTGAAAACGCAAATTAAATAGTTCTTCTTTTAATGATTGAACATTTTGGTCAATTTCGGCAGTGGTTAAATCTCTAATTTCTTTAGCCTTCATTGCTTTCACCACCAATTTCCTCACGTTTTACGAACTTAGTTTTGATCGGTAGTTTGTGAGCTGCAAGACGCAATGCTTCACGCGCAACTTCCTCTTCCACACCAGCAATTTCGAATAAAATTTTACCTGGCTTAACTACTGATACCCAACCTTCTAAATTTCCTTTACCTGAACCCATTCGAACTTCGAGGGGTTTTGCAGTGTAGGGCTTATCTGGAAAGATTTTAATCCAAACTTTACCGCCACGTTTCATGTAACGAGTCATTGCGATACGAGCCGCTTCAATTTGACGACTTGAAATCCAAGAAGCTTCTACTGCTTGTAATCCATAGTCACCAAATGATACTGTTGTTCCACCTTTTGCGTAGCCTTTCATACGACCACGATGTTGTCTACGATACTTAACACGTTTAGGCATTAACATAACGCATTGCCCCCTTCCTTAGTTTTTATTTTTTGTTGGAAGGACTTCTCCACGATAGATCCACACTTTAACACCGAGCTTACCGAATGTTGTATCAGCTTCAGCATGAGCATAATCGATATCTGCTCTTAATGTGTGTAGTGGCACTGTTCCTTCATTATAATGTTCTGATCGAGCAATATCCGCTCCACCTAGACGGCCAGATACTTGTGTACGAATACCTTGAGCACCTGCACGCATTGTGCGTTGGATGGATTGCTTTTGTGCACGACGGAATGAAATACGGCTTTCTAATTGACGTGCAATGTTTTCAGCAACGAGCTTAGCATCTAAGTCAACTTTCTTAATTTCAACGATATTAATATGAACTCTCTTGCCTGTTAATTCGTTGAGTGCTTTACGAAGTGCATCTACTTCTGATCCACCTTTACCGATAACCATTCCTGGCTTTCCAGTGTGAATCGTAATATTTACTCTATTAGCAGCACGTTCAATCTCCACAGATGAAACAGATGCTGTTTTTAAACGATCTTCTAGGTATTCACGAATTTTAATGTCCTCATGTAATAAGTCTGCATAGTCTTTCTCTGCATACCATCTTGATTCCCAGTCGCGAATAATCCCTATACGAAGACCTGTAGGATTAATTTTTTGACCCACTGATTACCCCTCCTTCTTTTCACTAACAATAACTGTAATGTGACTTGTTCGTTTGTTTATAGCACTTGCACGACCTTGTGCTCTTGGTCTGAAACGTTTGAGTGTCGCGCCTTCGTCAACAAATGCTGTTTCAACGACGAGACTATCAACGTCCATATCATAGTTATGCTCTGCGTTAGCTACAGCAGAGTTTAATACTTTTTCAACAGCTGATGATGCACCGCGTTGTGTATTCTTTAAAATTGCAACTGCTTCTCCAACGTCTTTTCCTCGAATTAAATCAATGACTAGTGCTGCTTTACGAGGAGCAATTCGAACTTGTTTTGCAACGGCTTTTGCTTGCATGTGGAGTGCCTCCTCTCATTAACTTTATATAGTTCTCTTATCTGATGTACCATGCCCTCTAAATGTGCGCGTCGGTGCAAATTCACCTAATTTATGTCCAACCATATCTTCAGTCACGTATACTGGTACGTGTTTACGTCCATCATATACCGCGATTGTATGACCAATAAATGAAGGGAAAATTGTAGAACGACGTGACCATGTTTTTACTACACGCTTTTGATCGTCTTCATTCATCTTATCAATCTTAGCTAGTAAATGATCATCTGCAAAAGGTCCCTTTTTTAAACTACGACCCATGGATAAACCTCCTTTCGCACTTACCTCATTGTTTAATTACTTTTTACGTCTGCGGCGTTCGCGAACAATATATTTATTCGTAGGATTACTACGATGGCGTGTCTTGTAACCAAGTGTTGGTTGTCCCCAAGGTGTAACTGGTGATGGCATACCAATTCCTGTACGTCCTTCTCCTCCACCGTGTGGGTGATCCACTGGGTTCATAACCGTTCCTCGTACTCCTGGGCGCTTGCCTAACCAACGAGAACGTCCTGCTTTACCGATTTGGATAAGCTCATGTTCTTCGTTACCAACTTGACCGATTGTTGCACGGCAGTTTGCTAGGACCAAACGAACTTCTCCAGATGCAAGGCGAACAAGGTTATACTTTCCTTCACGTCCTAGAATTTGCGCTTCAGTTCCTGCTGAGCGTGATAGTTGCCCACCATGTCCTGGCTTCAATTCAACGTTATGGACGATTGTCCCTACTGGAATGTCTTTTAGTGGTAGTGCGTTACCAACTTTGATATCTGCACCTTCACCTGACTGGATTTCTTGCCCTACTTTTAGTCCTTTTGGTGCTAAAATGTAGCGTTTTTCTCCATCTGCATAATGAATTAATGCGATGTTCGCTGTACGATTTGGATCGTACTCAATTGTTGCTACCTTTCCGTTAATACCATCTTTATTACGCTTGAAGTCAATGAGACGATATTTACGTTTATGTCCACCGCCTTGATGGCGTGTTGTAATTCTTCCTTGGTTATTACGACCAGCACGTTTGTACAACGGTCTTAATAATGAGCTTTCTGGTGAATCTGTTGTGATTTCTGCAAAATCTAACACAGATCTTTGTCGATGTGCGTTAGTTGTTGGCTTATATCTTTTAATCGCCATGTTCATTTCCCTCCTTTGTTATTCTTTTTATTAACCCTCAAAGAAGTCTAAGTCTTTACTATCTTCCGTAAGTTGCACGATAGCTTTTTTACGATCAGAGCGGTATCCGCCGTACTGACCCATACGCTTGAATTTCCCTTTAAGGTTCATTGTGTTAACACTTTTTACTTTTACGTCGAAAGCTGTTTCAACAGCTGTTTTAATTTCTGGTTTTTTTGCTCTTGGATCTACTTCAAATGTATATTTTTTATCAGCCATTAAATCAGCTGAGTGCTCTGTAATTACAGGGCGCTTTATAATATCTCTTACATTTTCCATTATGCAAGCACCTCCCCTGCTCTGTCAGCTGCATCTTTTGTCAAGATGAGCTTGTCATGCATGAGCAAATCAAGCACGTTGATTTCACCGATTGAAAGGACTTTTACTGTTTTCAAGTTGTTTGCTGAACGAATGATGTTTTCATCTTTTTCAGCAGTAACAATTAAAACTTTTTCATCTACGTCAAGTGCGCCTAACAGGTTGATGATGTCTTTTGTTTTCGGTGTTTCTAGTGCAAGGTCTTCAAGTACGATGATGTTCTCATCTTTAACTTTAGAAGAAAATGCTGATTTCAACGCTAAACGTCGAACTTTACGTGGAAGATTGTAGCTGTATGAGCGTGGTGTTGGTCCGAAGACAACTCCTCCGCCTACCCAGATTGGTGAACGATTAGAACCGTGACGCGCACGTCCTGTTCCTTTCTGTCTCCACGGCTTTCTTCCACCGCCACGTACTTGTGTACGGTTTTTAACAGCGTGTGTACCTTGTCTTAATGATGCTCTTTGCATAATATATGCTTCAGTTAATACATGTTCATTTGGTTCAATGCCAAAAACGGATGCGTTTAATTCAAAATCTCCGCTTTGTGTTCCGTCTTGTTTAAAAAGTGCTACTTTAGGCATGACATATCCTCCCTTCGTCAATAAAATTAATTCCCTTTAATAGCTGATGCTACTTTAACTAATGATTTCTTCGCTCCAGGAACGTTCCCTTTAATTAATAGTAAGTTTTTCTCTGCATCAACACTTACTACTTCAAGGTTTTGGATAGTAACTTGCTCTCCACCCATACGTCCAGGTAATAAAGTACCCTTAAACACTCGGCTTGCGTCAACGTTCGCAATTGAACCAGTTCCTCTATGATAGCGTGAACCATGAGACGCTAATCCTAATGCGTAGTTGTGACGTTTAATAGACCCTTGTGTTCCTTTACCTTTTGATGTACCAGTAACATCTACTACATCTCCAGCTTGGAATACTTCTACACTGATTTCTTGACCTACTTCATACTCGTCAAGATTTGCGTTACGGAGTTCACGAACGTAGCGCTTAGGGTTTGTGTTTGCTTTTTCAGCATGACCTTTTTTCGCTTTGTTTGTACGTGAATTTCTCTCATCTTGGAAACCTATTTGTAATGCCTCGTATCCATCTACTTCTTCTGTCTTCTTTTGTAAGACTACGTTTGGCTCAGCTTGAATTACTGTAACTGGAACTAACTCTCCATTTTCAGCAAAGAACTGAGTCATGCCGATTTTACGTCCTAAGATTCCTTTCGTCATCCGTCTGCACCTCCTATAATTAAAAAAACGTATTATAATTTAATTTCAATATCTACACCTGATGGTAAGTCTAAACGCATAAGCGCATCAACTGTTTGTGGTGTAGGATCGACTATGTCGATTAGACGCTTATGTGTGCGCATTTCGAACTGTTCACGAGCATCTTTGTACTTATGTGGTGAACGAAGTACCGTGTATACTGAACGATCCGTTGGAAGTGGAATCGGTCCAGACACTTTAGCTCCAGAACGTTTTGCCGTTTCAACAATCTTTTCACCTGATTGGTCTAAAACTCTGTGTTCGTACGCCTTTAAACGAATTCTGATTTTCTCTTTTGCCATTATTTTCCCTCCTTCTCGCCCATTTTATAAACAGGCTATTCTCAGTGAAAATTTCTTTGCCACCCGCCATGGCAAAGGGGCCGGGTGTGCCAACAACCTTTCACTTCATCGCCGTTTTTATGTCCAACATTCTCATTGTACAGAAGAATGATGGTTTGCGCAACCTTTTTATTGCCTTTTTACGGAATTATTCTTTGATTGCACAGTTATACATTATACAAACTTATTCCCATGAATGCAAGGGGTAACTCGCAGTTATTGTCTTTATTTCTGCAGGTTCTTTCATAACGTACGAATGAACATAAACTACGATGAAAAAAACAGATATATACCCAGGGCCCTGAGTATATATCTGTTTAATTGTTAGATATTATTTTTCAATTTCTACTACAACACCTGAACCTACTGTACGTCCACCTTCACGAATTGAGAAACGAGTTCCGTTTTCAATTGCAATTGGTGAAATAAGTTCAACGTTTAGTTCAACGTTATCTCCAGGCATTACCATTTCTACGCCTTCTGGTAATTCAATTACACCAGTTACGTCCGTAGTACGGAAGTAGAACTGTGGGCGGTAGTTACCGAAGAATGGAGTATGACGTCCACCTTCTTCTTTTGATAATACATAGATTTCAGAACGGAATTTTGTATGTGGTGTAATTGTACCTGGTTTAGCAAGTACTTGACCACGAGTAACGTCATCACGTGTAACTCCACGTAGTAACGCACCAATGTTATCTCCAGCTTCAGCATAATCAAGAAGCTTACGGAACATTTCAACTCCAGTTACAGTTGTTTTCGTAGGAGCTTCAGTCATACCAATGATATCTACTTCTTCTCCAACTTTAATTTCTCCACGCTCAACGCGTCCTGTAGCAACAGTTCCACGTCCTGTGATTGTGAATACGTCCTCAACAGGCATCATGAATGGCTTGTCAGTGTCACGCTCAGGAGTAGGGATGTACTCATCTACAGCGTCCATTAGTTCAATAATTTTTTGTTCGTACTCTTCTACACCTTCAAGTGCTTTAAGTGCAGAACCAGCAATTACTGGAACGTCGTCACCTGGGAAGTCATATTCGCTTAATAGGTCGCGAACTTCCATTTCTACTAATTCTAGTAACTCTTCGTCATCTACCATATCAACTTTGTTAAGGAATACTACGAATGCAGGTACTCCAACGTTACGTGATAATAGGATGTGCTCACGAGTTTGTGGCATTGGGCCATCTGCAGCTGATACAACAAGAATAGCACCGTCCATTTGTGCAGCACCTGTGATCATGTTTTTAACATAGTCAGCGTGTCCTGGGCAGTCAACGTGTGCATAGTGACGAGTTTCTGTTTCATACTCTACGTGAGAAGTAGCGATTGTAATTCCACGCTCTTGCTCCTCAGGTGCACCATCGATTTGGTCATATGCCATTGCACCTTCAGTTCCTTGTTGCTTGTGCATTACAGTTGTAACTGCAGCAGTTAATGTTGTTTTACCATGGTCAACGTGTCCTAATGTACCAATGTTAACGTGTTGTTTCGAACGATCAAATTTTTCTTTAGCCATGTATATTTCCTCCTCAAATTTATTAAAGATTTTTTTGTTATTTTATAGGCTTAGAAAAGCAACGATGTGCCTCTCTAATCCTTTAATACATGTTATACGTGAATACTTTTAAAAAATCAATTATTCTCCAGCGTTTTGTGTAATAATTTCTTCTGAAATACTCTTAGGTACTTCAGCGTAGTGATCAAAGAACATCGTATATGTTCCGCGACCTTGTGTATTCGAACGAAGCGCTGTTGCATATCCGAACATTTCGGATAATGGAACATATGCACGAACGAGTTGTGCAGTTCCGCGAGCTTCCATTCCGTCTACACGTCCACGACGAGAAGTTACGTCTCCCATAATATCTCCTAAATATTCTTCTGGGATAACAATTTCAACTTTCATCATTGGTTCTAATAGGACCGGATCACACTTAGATTTCGCTGCACGAAGTGACAATGATCCGGCAATCTTAAACGCCATCTCGTTTGAGTCAACATCGTGGTATGAACCATCATATAACGTTGCTTTAACGTCAATGAGTGGATAACCTGCAAGTACACCATTTTCAAGTGCTTCTTTAATTCCTTCTTCAACAGATGGAATGTATTCGCGAGGAACAACTCCTCCAACGATTTTGTTTTCGAATTCGAATCCTTCGCCGTCTTCAAGTGGTTCGTATTTAACCCATACGTGTCCGTATTGTCCACGTCCACCAGATTGACGAATGAATTTCCCTTCTACTTCTGCAGAACCGCGGAATGTTTCTCTGTAAGCTACTTGTGGTGCTCCTACGTTTGCTTCAACTTTGAATTCACGCTTGAGACGGTCAACAATGATATCTAGGTGAAGTTCACCCATACCACTAATAATTGTTTGACCCGTTTCTTCGTTTGTTTCTGTAACGAAAGTTGGATCTTCTTCTGCTAACTTAGCAAGTGCAGCACCCATTTTATCTTGGTCAGCTTTTGTTTTTGGTTCAATAGCTACTGAGATAACTGGATCTGGGAAGTCCATTGATTCTAAGATAACAAGGTGTTTTTCATCACATAATGTGTCACCTGTACTTGTATCTTTCAAACCTACTGCCGCTGCAATTTCTCCACAGTGAATTTCTGAAATCTCTTCACGAGAGTTTGCGTGCATTTGTAGGATACGACCAATACGTTCACGTTTACCTTTTACAGAGTTACGTACATATGATCCTGCTGCTAGTACACCAGAATATACGCGGAAGAATGTTAACTTACCAACGTATGGATCTGTCATTACTTTAAAGGCTAATGCCGAGAACGGCTCATCGTCAGATGATTTACGAACTACTTCCTCTTCTGTTTCCGGAACAATTCCTTCAATTGGAGGAATATCTGTCGGTGCAGGTAGATAGTCAACTACACCATCAAGCAGTAATTGAACACCTTTGTTCTTAAATGCAGATCCACAAAATACTGGGTAAAATTCAACGTCTAGTGTTGCTTGACGAATGCCTTCTTTTAGTTCTTCAACTGTAGGCTCTTCACCCTCTAAGTATTTCATCATGAGATCTTCATCTAATTCCGCAACTGCTTCTACAAGATTTGCATGTAGTTCTTCAGCTTGATCTTTTAGTTCTGCTGGAATGTCACCTTCTTCAGGGTCCATTGCAAAGTCACCTTCATAGAAATAAGCTTTCATTTCAACAAGGTCAACGATTCCTTCGAATTCGTCTTCAGCCCCGATAGGTAATTGTACAGGTACTGCATTTGCCCCTAAACGGTCTCTTAAAGTGTCCGTTGCATAGAGGAAGTCAGCCCCGATTTTATCCATTTTGTTAATGAGAACTACTCTTGGTACTCCATAAGTAGTTGCTTGGCGCCAAACTGTTTCAGTTTGCGGCTCTACTCCTGATTGAGCATCAAGAACTGTTACAGCTCCGTCAAGAACACGTAATGAACGCTCAACTTCAACTGTGAAGTCTACGTGTCCAGGTGTATCAATAATGTTGATACGGTGTCCTTTCCATTCAGCTGTAGTAGCAGCAGACGTGATTGTAATTCCACGTTCTTGCTCTTGTGCCATCCAGTCCATTTGTGAAGCACCTTCATGTGTTTCACCAATCTTATGAATACGTCCTGTATAGAAAAGAATACGCTCAGTCGTTGTCGTCTTTCCAGCGTCAATATGAGCCATAATTCCGAGGTTGCGTGTCTTTTCCAAGGAGAACTCTCTAGCCATGTATTCTTCTCCTTCCTAAAATAAGTATTTTGTTTTTTACTATATTTAATGAATCTCATAATACGTATTTTACGCTATTTCATTTCAACATGTAATTTCGTTGGTTCTTTCGCAACTACATGTTGTATTGATATAGCTATTTTTGTAATTATGAAATTCATTCTATTACCAACGGTAGTGAGCAAATGCTTTGTTTGCTTCTGCCATTTTGTGTAAATCTTCACGTCTTCTTACAGATGCTCCTGTGTTGTTTGATGCATCTAAGATTTCGTTTGCTAAGCGTTCGTCCATTGTTTTCTCTCCACGTAAACGTGCATAGTTTGCAATGTAACGAAGTCCAAGGGCTTGACGTCTTTCTGGGCGAACTTCCATAGGTACTTGGTAATTCGATCCCCCAACACGACGTGCGCGCACCTCAAGTACTGGCATAACATTTTTCATAGCCTGATCAAATACTTCCATTGAATCTTGTCCGCTTCTTTCTGCAACAAGTTCAAATGCATTGTAAAGGATTTTTTGAGCTTTTCCTCGTTTACCATCAATCATAATTTGGTTAATAAGACGTGTAACAAGTTTTGAATTGTAAAGCGGATCTGGTAACACATCACGCTTTGGTACTGGTCCTTTTCTAGGCATATCCATCCTCCTTCCTCTTCGTTGTTATTTAGGTGAATTGCGCACTTGCGAAATTCACGAATCTATCTGTAGACATTCTTATTATTTATCTTTTTTAGCACCATATTTAGAGCGTCCTTTTTGACGTCCTTCTACTCCCGCAGTGTCAAGTGCACCACGAACAATATGATAACGAACACCTGGTAAGTCTTTCACACGTCCTCCACGAATAAGTACAACACTGTGTTCTTGCAAGTTGTGACCAATTCCAGGGATATATGCAGTTACTTCCATGTTGTTTGATAAACGGACACGTGCATATTTACGTAAAGCAGAGTTTGGCTTCTTAGGTGTCAACGTTCCAACTCTTGTACATACCCCACGTTTTTGTGGTGCATTTTGATGAGTAAATTGTTTTTTGTAACTATTATACCCTCTGTTTAGAGCCGGTGAGTCTGTTGACTTTACTTTGCTTACGCGTCCTTTACGAACTAACTGATTAATTGTAGGCATTTATATTCATCCTCCCTTCTTCATGATTAAGCTGGATGTACATGCATCCAGATATCTTTATTTTCACTAATGGTAGACAATCTGTGTAAAATAGTTGGCTACTCGAAAATAAATGCATTTTCATTTTAGGCCCTTTGTGTAATACCACACTACCGGGTGGTTCATCTTTGTGCAAAAAACAAAGTTCTCGCAAGAATCCTTGCCAAAACTATTCATGTTTCACTGCTGCAGTCGATGTTCCAACGTCAATCCCACAGGCAATTCCGAGGTCCTTTTTAGAAGGTACGCTTGTATACGGAATGCTTTGTTCTTCTGCAAGTTCAATCACTTGGTTCGTAATGTGGTGATCGGCATCCTCTGCAATATAAACTTCGCTAATTTCGCCATTCTTCATAGCTCGAAGTGTTTGCTTAATTCCTATTATTATACGTGATTGGATCTGTGTCAGTTGCTCATAAGACATCAGCTGTTCCCCCAATAATGAGTATAATTCGGAAGCACCTTGAATATAATATCATTCTCTTTTTTTAATGTCAACATCAAACGAATGATTTTCGGTGCTTCCGACAACTTATTTATTTTTTTATTGGATAATTTATTTCATTGTTTCTATTTCTTTTAATTCATGTTCACTTGGTTCAGGTCTCTCGTAGTCTGCTTCAAGTTTACGATACTCTTGCATTCCTGTTCCGGCTGGGACAAGTTTTCCAATAATGACGTTTTCCTTGAGTCCAAGGAGAGCATCTTTTTTACCTTTGATTGCGGCATCTGTAAGTACTCTTGTCGTTTCTTGGAATGATGCAGCAGATAAGAATGAATCTGTTTCTAGGGATGCCTTTGTAATACCTAGTAATACAGGCTTTCCAACTGCTGGTTGCAAGCCGTTCATGAGCGCTTCTTCGTTCGCTTCCTTGAATTGGTGAATCTCCAGTAGCGATCCTGGAAGTACATCCGTATCTCCTGATTCTACTACGCGGATCTTGCGTAACATTTGACGTACCATAACTTCAACGTGCTTGTCACCAATCTCTACCCCTTGCATGCGGTATACGCGTTGTACTTCTTTAAGGAGATACTCTTGAACACCTTCGACACCTTGAACAACGAGTAACTCTTTCGGATCGATTGACCCTTCTGTTAGTTCCTGACCAGCAATCACTTCATCGCCAATAGAAACTTTCAAGCGTGCATTGTATGGGGTGTCGTGTTCTTTTTCTTCAACTTCACCTTGAACAACAATGACTTGTTTTCCTTTGACTTCTTTAATCTCATGGACAGTACCATCGATTTGAGAAATCACTGCTTGCCCTTTTGGATTACGTGCTTCAAATAGTTCTTGAATACGTGGTAACCCTTGTGTAATGTCGTCTCCTGCTACCCCACCGGTGTGGAATGTACGCATAGTAAGCTGTGTTCCAGGCTCACCGATTGATTGTGCAGCGATAATTCCTACCGCTTCACCGACTTCAACGTCAGCTCCTGTAGCTAAGTTACGACCGTAACACTTCTGGCATACTCCATGTTTCGTATTACACATAAATGCAGAGCGAATCGTTACTCCTTCAACACCTGCATCTTCAATGACTTTAGCTTGATCTTCAGTAATTAACTCTTCTTTCTCAACAAGTACAGCCCCTGTTTCAGGGTGTGTAACTGCTTCAAAAGCGAGTCTTCCTACAAGTCGGTCATATAACGGTTCGATTACTTCTGGACCATGCATAAGTGAAGTAACTCTGAGTCCTCGATCTGTTCCACAATCTTCTTCTCTTACGATGACGTCTTGTGCAACATCTACGAGTCTTCTCGTTAAGTATCCAGAGTCTGCTGTTTTCAGCGCCGTATCTGCTAGACCTTTACGAGCACCGTGGGTAGAAATAAAGTACTCAAGTACTGTTAATCCTTCACGGAAGCTTGATTTAATCGGAAGTTCAATAATTCGTCCAGCCGGGTTCGCCATTAAACCACGCATTCCTGCTAGCTGCGTATAGTTCGACGGGTTACCTCTCGCTCCCGAATCACTCATCATGTAGATAGGGTTTTCTCTTCCAAGTGTTGCCATGAGCTTATCTTGGATGAGGTCTTTAGCGTCCGTCCAGATGGAAATAACACTGTCATAGCGTTCTTCGTCTGTTATGAGACCTCTTCTGAATTGCTTCAAGACATTATCTACTTTCACTTGTGCTTCATCTAAGATAGTCGTTTTCTCTTCTAGTACTTCAATATCCGAAACCCCGACAGTAATTCCTGCTTTTGTAGAATAACTGAATCCTAGATCCTTCATGCGGTCAAGCATTTTAGACGTTTCACTAATCTTAAAGCTCTTGAATACTTCAGCAATGATGTCTCCGAGAATTCCTTTCTTGAATGGATCGATTAAGTCACGTGATGCAATTTCTTCACGGACATTTGCTCCTTTTTCAACAAAGTATTTACTCGGTGTTTCGATATCTAAGTTACTTCTTGTCGGTTCGTTAATATAAGGGAATGACTTCGGTAAAATCTCATTAAATATGAGTTTTCCAACCGTCGTAATTAACAATTGTTTATTTTGTTCTTCTGTAAATGTTTCATTTTCTAAGCTTCCCGCAGCAACTGCTACTCGTGTATGCAAGTGCGCATAGCCATTTTGATAAGCCATGAGCGCTTCGTTCGTATCTTTGAAAATACGTCCTTCGCCATTTGCACCTTCACGTTCTAATGTGAGGTAATAGTTTCCGAGTACCATGTCCTGAGATGGTGTAACAACTGGCTTTCCATCTTTCGGGTTTAAAATGTTGTTTGAAGCAAGCATTAAAACACGTGCTTCTGCTTGAGCTTCCGCTGATAAAGGTACGTGAACAGCCATTTGGTCACCATCAAAGTCTGCGTTATATGCAGTACATACGAGTGGGTGCAAACGAATTGCACGACCTTCGACTAATACTGGTTCAAACGCCTGAATTCCAAGACGGTGTAATGTCGGTGCACGGTTTAATAATACAGGGTGTTCTTTAATAATTTCTTCCAGAACATCCCATACATCAGGGTGCACTCGTTCAATTTTTCGTTTAGCTGACTTAATGTTGTGGGCAATTTCTTTCTCAACAAGTTCCTTCATGACGAAAGGCTTGAATAATTCAAGGGCCATTTCTTTCGGAAGTCCACACTGATACATCTTTAAGTTCGGTCCAACGACGATTACTGAACGTCCAGAATAGTCTACACGTTTACCGAGTAAGTTTTGACGGAAACGACCTTGTTTCCCTTTAAGCATATGGGATAAAGATTTTAATGGTCTGTTTCCTGGTCCAGTTACAGGTCGACCGCGACGTCCGTTATCAACAAGTGCGTCGACTGATTCTTGTAGCATGCGCTTCTCGTTTTGAACGATGATGCCAGGTGCACCAAGGTCCAACAAACGCTTCAAGCGGTTGTTACGGTTAATCACACGACGATATAAATCGTTTAAATCTGATGTAGCGAAACGCCCACCATCTAGCTGAACCATCGGACGAATCTCCGGAGGAATGACTGGTAGTACATCTAATACCATCCATGATGCGTCATTTCCTGAATGACGGAATGCTTCCATGACTTCTAAACGACGAATCGCACGCGTGCGGCGTTGTCCTTTAACTGTTTTTAATTCTTCTTTTAATTCTTCAACTTCTTTTTCAAGATCAATATCTTCAAGCAACGTACGGATTGCCTCGGCACCCATATCTGCTTTAAACGAGCTACCGTATTTCATGTAATGTTCACGGTATTCTTTTTCTGACAGCAATTGTTTCTTTTCAAGTGGTGTGTCACCTGGTTCTGTAACAATATATGCCGCAAAATAAATGACTTCTTCAAGTGCACGCGGAGACATATCTAAAATGAGCCCCATGCGGCTTGGAATTCCTTTGAAGTACCAAATGTGTGTAACAGGTGCAGCAAGTTCGATATGAGCCATGCGCTCACGACGTACTTTTGATTTCGTAATCTCTACACCACAACGGTCACAAACGACACCTTTGTACCGGACTCGTTTGTACTTTCCACAATGACATTCCCAGTCTTTTTGTGGTCCGAAAATCCGTTCACAAAACAACCCATCTTTTTCTGGTTTCAATGTCCGGTAATTAATTGTTTCCGGCTTTTTAACCTCACCATGTGACCATGACCGAATTTTCTCTGACGATGCTAAACCTATTTTCATATACGCAAAGTTATTTACATCTAGCAAAGGGTCTACCTCCCTATTCATTTCCGATTTCATTACTCTTTCCCTACACGTACTTTACTTTATTTGATATGAAATCGGAGAAGTTGGTTCAAATATGGATCGAACCAACGCTCCGTTACTTTGAGTCACTTATTTTAGTTCTTGATTTTTCTGAGTTGACCTCAGTGTTTATTTTAATTCTCGACTTCTAAGTTCAGCTTACTTGCCGCTTGTGTTTCATCTTCTTCAAGTTCACGTAAATCGATGTTCGATAAATCACTTGTAAGCATATTTACGTCCATTCCAAGACTTTGCAATTCTTTAATAAGTACCTTGAATGATTCAGGCACTCCAGGTTCTGGAACGTTTTCGCCTTTTACAATTGCTTCGTATGCTTGAACGCGTCCAACAATGTCATCAGATTTCACTGTTAACAATTCTTGAAGCGTGTATGCAGCACCGTAAGCTTCAAGCGCCCACACTTCCATTTCTCCAAAACGCTGACCACCGAACTGAGCTTTACCTCCGAGTGGCTGTTGTGTTACGAGTGAGTATGGTCCAGTTGAACGAGCGTGTAACTTGTCATCAACCATATGTGATAGTTTCAACATATACGAGATTCCGACAGATACACGGTTGTCAAATGCTTCACCAGTTCGGCCATCATAAAGAACTGTTTTCGCATCTCTTGGCATCCCCGCTTCTTCCAGCGTATCCCAAACATCCTGTTCTGTAGCACCATCGAATACCGGAGAAGCTACATGTAAACCTAGCTCTCTAGCAGCCATTCCTAAGTGTAACTCGAAAATCTGTCCAATGTTCATTCGTGAAGGTACACCTAACGGGTTCAACATAAGATCAATTGGCGTACCGTCCGGCATGTATGGCATATCTTCTTCAGGAAGAATTTTCGAAATAACACCCTTGTTCCCGTGCCTTCCAGCCATTTTGTCCCCTTCAGAGATTTTTCTCTTTTGGACAATGTATACGCGAACGAGCTGATTCACTCCAGGAGTTAACTCATCGCCATCTTCACGATTAAAGATTTTTACATCAAGAACAATTCCGCCTGCACCGTGTGGAACGCGTAAAGATGTGTCTCGTACTTCACGAGCTTTTTCTCCGAAGATCGCATGAAGTAATCTTTCTTCAGCAGATAGTTCAGTCATTCCCTTAGGGGTTACTTTCCCGACTAAAATATCTCCATTGGTTACTTCAGCACCTACACGGATAATTCCATCTTCATCGAGATCTTTTAATGCGTCATCTCCAACGTTTGGAATGTCTCGTGTAATTTCTTCAGGACCTAACTTCGTATCACGGGATTCGGACTCGTATTCTTCAATATGGATGGATGTGTATACATCATCCTTCACGAGACGTTCACTCATAATAATCGCGTCTTCGTAGTTGAATCCTTCCCATGTCATAAATCCTACAAGTACGTTTCTTCCAAGGGCTAGTTCCCCTTTTTCCATGGATGGACCATCAGCGAGAACTTCGCCTTTTGTTACACGATCACCTTCTGAAATGATCGGCAACTGGTTATAACAAGTACCTTGGTTCGAACGGATGAATTTCTCTAACGTGTAGCGATCAAGATCTCCTTCTACTTCTTTACCATCAACTTCAGACACTCGACGTACAAGAATCTTTTTCGCTTCCACACGCTCCACAACTCCAGGATGTTGACAAATAATTGCAGCACCTGAGTCTTTTCCTGAAACGTATTCCATCCCTGTTCCAACAATTGGAGATTCAGGTAACATTAGTGGAACTGCTTGACGTTGCATGTTTGCACCCATGAGCGCTCTGTTCGAGTCGTCATTTTCTAAAAACGGAACACACGCAGTCGCAGCTGAAACGACTTGTTTTGGTGAAACGTCCATGTAATCTATTTGATCTCTAGGAACAACTGTGTTTTCTCCACGGAAACGAGCAATTACTTCTTCATTTATGAAGCTACCATCTTCATTTAATGGAGCGTTCGCTTGAGCGACAACGTAATTGTCTTCCTCATCCGCTGTTAAATAATCAATTTCCGTAGTAACGACTCCTGCTTCTGTATCAACTCTTCGATATGGTGTTTCAATGAAACCAAATGGGTTCACTCGACCATAACTTGATAAAGAGTTAATTAAACCAATGTTTGGTCCTTCTGGTGTTTCAATTGGACACATTCTTCCGTAGTGGGAGTAGTGAACGTCACGAACTTCAAATCCTGCGCGTTCCCTCGTTAAACCACCAGGCCCTAGTGCAGATAATCTACGCTTATGCGTCAATTCAGCAAGTGGGTTTGTTTGGTCCATAAACTGAGATAGCTGTGAACTACCAAAGAACTCTTTAATCGATGCAATGACCGGTCGGATGTTAATGAGCTGTTGCGGAGTGATACTTGATGTATCTTGAATCGACATACGCTCACGAACAACACGCTCCATACGAGAAAGTCCAATTCTAAATTGGTTTTGGAGTAATTCTCCAACCGAACGTAAACGACGATTTCCTAAATGGTCAATATCATCTGTTTCTCCTACGTGATGGAGAAGGTTAAAGAAATAACTAATGGATGACACAATGTCTGCAGGCATAATGTTTTTCGTATTCTCATCAATTCCTGCGTTTCCAATCACATTTAAAACACTGTCGCCTGAAGGATCTTGTTGGTCAACAACTTTAATGGCCTGATATTGAATAGGTTCTTCAATAACACCTTCTGGTAATTCGACTGTTTCTTTACCTACCATGTTCTCTTCTCGTTCGAGATATGGAATTAATCTATTTAAAACTTTACGATCGACTTTTTCCCCAGCTTCAGCGAGAACCTCACCTGTCTCTGGATCAACTACTGGTTCAGCTAAGACTTGGTTAAACAATCGATTTTTAATATGAAGTTTTTTATTCATTTTGTAACGTCCAACATACGCTAAGTCATATCGTTTTGGATCAAAGAATCTTGATGCAAGTAAGCTTCGCGCATTTTCAACGGTTGGAGGTTCACCTGGACGAAGACGCTCATATATTTCTAGTAACGCCTTTTCCGTTGTTTCAGTGTTATCTTTTTCTAACGTATTCTTTAAATACTCGTTATCTCCAATGAGATCAATAATCTCCTCATCTGTACTAAATCCTAGAGCACGAAGGAGTACAGTGATTGGCAATTTACGAGTTCGGTCAATTCGAACATATACGACGTCTCTAGCATCCGTTTCTAATTCGAGCCAAGCTCCGCGGTTAGGAATAACAGTAGCTGTAACTCCTCGTTTACCATTTTTATTCATCTTCTCGCTATAATAAACACTTGGCGAACGTACGAGTTGAGAAACGATAACCCGCTCAGCACCGTTAATAACAAATGTTCCTGTGCTTGTCATTAATGGGAAGTCTCCCATAAACACTTCTTGCTCTTTTATTTCACCTGTTTTATTATTAATCAAGCGAACTTTCACTCGAAGTGGAGCGTTGTACGTCACGTCTCTTTCTTTTGATTCACCTACTGGATACTTTGGTTCACCTAAACTATAATCGATGAACTCTAGCGATAAATTCCCTGTGAAATCTTCAATCGGTGAAATGTCCTGGAACATTTCCTTCAAACCTTCTTTTAAAAACCAATCATAAGAAGCCGTTTGAATTTCGATTAAGTTTGGTAACTCTAACACCTCGCTAATACTTGCATAGCTTCTGCGCTGGCGGTGCCTTCCATATTGAACTAACTGTCCTGTCAACTGCTTCACCCCTCAAATCAGCATTTTTCGAACTGATACAGACAAGAATTGATGAAATATTGTCTGTCATATGCCTTTCATTATTTGTCATACATAATGATATATATATAAATGCATAACACATTAAACACTTAACTCAACTTCACAAAGCCACTTCTTTCGGTATACAAAAGTTGTGACAAGAGATCTACATCATGAAATGGATGAACCTTACTGATGATTACCTAAGATCATATCGTTTTTAATATTCCTTGATGAGTATAGAGGACCTTTGTCAATTTCATACAAATACTCCAATCGACAAAGATAATCATTTAAGTAGGATTATTCTAGTATTGATTAGAGAATGTATACATATTAAGTGGAGAACTTGCAAAATAGAGTGATTGTCATGTATGCATACAGAAACTCCCTATTTAAGAAACTTTATAAAAGGAATGCTATTCATTGATTGTTCCTATGAATGTAAATTACAAAAAATCCACTTGTACATTTTACGTTTTTGAGTTATCATTCTTACATAGTAAAAACGTATTTCACACGATGGACTTTTCCCTCCTCATGCCTTATGGCAAGATTCTATTGTAGATAAATTGTTTAGTTGATGCTTGTTTATAAATCTTTTATATTTAAAGCATTCCTAACAATTCTCCGCATATTCTACTCAGTATAGCTATAAATCACGAAATTATACACCCTACAAAATCATAGTATGTATCCTTTCACTTTAGTAGTTAGCATCTAATAATGCTACCACATGCCATTTGCGTGGTCAAGCTTTTACTGCTTTGAAAATAAAGTAACCTTTTTTTCTAGCAACTATTTCAACCGATTGAAATAGACTACGTAACTTCTTCTCGGCAGATGGTGCCCCTTGCTTCTTTTGAATAACGACCCAAAATTCCCCTTGACTATATAACACATCAGCACTTTTCTCAAATATGTTATGTACAATATCTTTTCCAGCCCGAATAGGAGGATTCGTTACGATAGCTGCAAACTTGTTATCCTCTACAGCCGACAAGCGATCACTTTGGATCACTTTTATATTTTGCACCTTATTTTGTGCAGCGTTCTCTTCAGCTAGAGAAATTGCTCGTTCGTTAATATCGACCATCCAAACACATCGCTCATGATTGGACGCGGCGATTGCGATTCCAATAGGTCCATATCCACAGCCTACATCTAATACGTCCCCCATTATACGCGGAGCAACAAACGTCTCAATTAACAAACGCGATCCAAAATCGACCCCACCTTTAGAAAAGACTCCCGCATCACTCGTAAATGAAAAATGTTCACCACGAAGGGTTTCTGTAAATGTATGGCGATTATTTTTTGAATGTGGTTGTTTAGAATAGTAATGTTCGGACACATGAACACCTTCTTCATTGATCTATTTTTCATGAGCATCGCTGAAACTCAACATGTAAGCTCGTCAATACTTAGACGTGCTTGATCAATTGGGCTCTAAAAGCGAAAAGATGAAATTGCACAAAAGAAAAGTTAAAATGAACTCATTATACAATGTTGTATCGTCATTTTTATTTCTCTTACGGACAATTTCATCTCCATAATCGCTTATTGATCATATATTATGCATGTTCGTGAATGTTGGTAATTATGAAACTCACTCATGTACTGCAATTATTTTAATTCTACTTTTGCTCCAGCTTCTTCTAACTGTTCTTTCATTTCTTCAGCTTCTTCTTTAGAAACGCCTTCTTTAATTGGTTTAGGAGCTTCGTCTACTAAGCCTTTAGCATCTTTTAGTCCAAGTCCTGTAATTTCACGTACAGCCTTGATTACTTTAATCTTAGAAGCACCAGCGTCTTCAAGAACAACGTCAAATTCTGATTGCTCTTCTTCAGCTGCACCTTCTCCACCGCCGCCTGCTACTGCTACTGGAGCTGCTGCTGTTACACCAAACTCTTCTTCAATTGCTTTTACAAGATCATTTAAGTCTAAAACTGACATTTCTTTAATTGCATCAATAATTTGTTCTTTAGTCATTGTATTTTCCTCCTACATAATTGGTTGTATATTCGTTCTACACGTATACGCGTAGTAAATGTTTATGCTTCTTCTTTTTCGTCTGCAATTTGTTGAGTTGCATACGCAAGGTTGCGCATAGGCGCTTGTAGTACACTGAGTAACATAGCAACAAGTCCGTCATAATCTGGTAGAGATGCCAGCTCTTTCAGCTGTTCAATTGTTGCTACCTCTCCGTCAATTACGCCACCTTTGATTTCTAGTTCTTCATTCTCTTTAGCAAAGTTATGAATTACTTTCGCCGGAGCAATGACATCATCATTACTGAACGCAACAGCTGTTGGGCCAGTAAGTGTATCATCAAGCCCTTCCATCTCAGCTTCAGCAAGTGCACGACGTGTCATCGTATTTTTATATACTTTATAGTCAACACCTACATCACGAAGGTTTTTACGTAGTTCTGTGATTTGCGCAACATCTAGGCCGCGGTAATCAACAAAAACTGTTGTTTTACTTTCGCGAAACTTCGTTGAGATTTCTTCGACGAGTTGTTTCTTACTTTCTAGTTTTGACATTGTTCCACCTCCTCAGGGTCATTCGCGTTATACCTTATACTCGAGACAACAAACACATAAATAAAGCCTCCATGTAGACATGGAGGCTCTGTTATATACAAATGCGCTTGAACGATCAACGCATTTGATGTAAACACCTCGGTAGGGAATTAAGCGAATAAATCGCACCTACTGTCTACGGTACAACGTATTTAATTTCAACAATCAACATTATAGCAATGTTTTATATTGAAGTCAACGTAATGCATTAGATATCTTTTACAAAGTTTGAGATATCTATTTTAATTGCAGGGCCCATTGTTGATGTAACAACCGCATTACGGATGTACTTTCCTTTTGACGCTGCTGGCTTTGCACGAACAATTGTTTCAACGAGTGCTGAGAAGTTCTCAACAAGTTGGTTATCTTCAAATGAGATTTTTCCAATTGGTGCGTGTAAATTTGATGCACTGTCTACGCGATATTCAACTTGTCCTGCCTTAATATCTTTAACAGCTTTTTCAACATCAAATGTTACCGTTCCAGTTTTAGGGTTCGGCATAAGGCCTTTTGGTCCAAGAACACGACCAAGTTTCCCTACTTCAGCCATCATGTCAGGTGTAGCTACAACTACGTCAAAATCAAACCATCCACCATTGATTTTCCCAATCGTTTCTTGGTCACCAATGATATCTGCTCCTGCATCTTCAGCTTCTTTTATTTTATCGCCTTTAGCGAAAACGAGTACACGTTGAGACTTACCAGTACCATGTGGCAATACAAATGCACCACGAATGTTTTCGTCAGCTTTTTTCGGGTTCACCCCTAAACGTAACGCCAGTTCAACTGTTTCGTCAAAGTTTGCTTTTGCAACTTGCTTCAATAAGCCAACTGCTTCAGCTAATTCATAAGACTTTGAACGATCAATTAGCTTTTCAGCTTCTGCGTACTTTTTTCCTTTTTTAGCCATTTAATATCCTCCTCATGTGTGGTATAACGGATTGTTCCTCCCACGTTTGTAAAGCATGCTTGTGTTAAAGTTTACGATCAATCACTTCAGGAAGCACAATTAGTCTTCGATAGTAATACCCATACTACGTGCAGTTCCTTCAACCATACGCATAGCAGCTTCAACGTCTGCAGCGTTTAGGTCTTCCATTTTTAACTCAGCGATTTCTCTAACTTTATCACGCTTTACCGTACCAACTTTATTACGATTTGGTTCACCAGATCCTAAATCAATGCCCGCCTCTTCTTTCAATAAGACAGCAGCAGGTGGAGTTTTAGTGATGAACGTAAATGAACGATCTTCAAATACAGTAATTTCAACCGGAATAATTAAACCAGCTTGTTCCTGTGTTTGAGCGTTGAATTCTTTACAGAATCCCATAATGTTAATACCTGCTTGACCAAGTGCTGGTCCAACTGGTGGTGCAGGGTTTGCTTTACCTGCAGGGATTTGTAATTTTACTACGTTAATAACTTTTTTAGCCACGGGACACACCTCCTTAAGTCCGTGATGTGGTAATGGGGATATACTCAAGCGATATGCTAAGCACTCCCTCCCACTCAGAATAGTATCCTTCTCTTTTTTACAAAAGAGAATTCAACATGGATAACATAGGAATATTAGCATGATTTTTAATTAAATGCAAGAGGTATACCGAGATTGTTTTACAACTTTTCAATTTGTGTAAAATCAAGCTCTACCGGTGTTTCCCGTCCGAACATATTTACGTGTACTTTCACCATCTGTTTGTCTAAATCAATGTGTTCGATTGTTCCTGTAAAGTCTGCAAATGGACCATCACATACGCGAACATTTTCTTTCACTTCAAAATCGATTTGAACAGCTGGTTCGCTTACACCCATTCTCTTCAGGATCGATTCAACTTCATCAGGTAACAACGGAAATGGACGTGCACCTTGTCCACTAGAGCCGACGAACCCTGTCACACCAGGTGTATTACGCACAACATACCATGAATCATCTGTCATGAGCATTTCTGCTAGTACATAGCCTGGGAAAACTTTTTTCATCGTCACCTTTTTCTTACCATCTTTAATTTCTGTTTCTTCATCTTCTGGAACGAGCACACGGAAAATCTTATCTTCCATCCCCATTGTTTCTACTCTTTTTTCTAAGTTTGTTTTTACTTTGTTTTCATACCCTGAGTATGTATGAATAACGTACCAATTTTTCTCCATATCCATATATCTTTGGACAACACCACGTCGTCCCTATCCTCCCTTTTTAAAATCCGTGATTAAACTTTTTCTCATCATCTATCCATATCTTCTACAACTTTTACGTCATTAGACAAAAATGTGAATACTAAAAAAACCCGTCATCCCGGGTTTTTTTGCGAACATTCTGTATATAATTATATTATAGCATACATACGTCTGTTTTATTCAAAGAAAGCTTCTAAAAATTGCGTAATACCAATATCGACAATTCCAAAGAATATAGCCACGAAAGCAACCGTTGTAATAACAGTGATTGTATACGTAACAAGTTCTTTCCCTTTTGGCCAACTTACTTTTCTCATTTCTCTAGCGACATCTTTTAAAAACTTTACTGGGTTCACATCTATTCCTCCAACGGTTGATTTCTTTACTTTGTTTCTTTATGCATTGTATGCATACCACAATGCTTACAAAATTTATTAATCTCTAAGCGCTCAGGTTTTGTGCGCGTATTTTTAGTCGTTGTGTAATTTCTGCTTGAACAAACAGAACAAGCAAGCGCTACTTTTTTATTCATACATTCACCCCATTATTGTGGGTATTCTACCTAGATAATATACCATTTAAACGCATTCATGTCAATATCACACAAATGAGACTCGTGCAATCGTTCCGCAATTATGCTTCTTTAATGTATAACAATTGCTCACATTTGCGTTTAATCCGCTGTAATGCATTGTCAATTGACTTTTGATGTCGGTGAATTCTTTCAGATATTTCTTGATACGAACAACCTTCTAAGTACAAATAAAGAACACGGAGCTCTAAATCACTTAATAGTTCAAAAAGTTTACGTTCAATATACAACTGTTTTTCTTGAGAAATCATTCGGTCTTGGGGGTCTTCAGAGCGGGACTCCGCAATGATATCTAGAAGTGTGCGATCAGATTCCTCATCATAAACCGGCTTGTGTAAGGAGATGTAAGAGTTTAGGGGCATATGTTTCTGTCTTGTAGCCATCTTAATTGCTGTAATGATTTGTCGAGTTATACAAAGTTCAGCAAACCCTCTAAACGAAGTGAGTTTGGTCTCGTCGTAATCTCGAATTGCTTTATACAGACCAATCATCCCTTCTTGAATAATGTCTTCCCGGTCTCCACCAACTAAAAAATATGTTTGAGCTTTGGCAAATACAAACCTTTTATACCTTTTAAGAAGAACTTCAGACGCATAACTACGTCCTTTATCAATCAATTCTAACAAGTCTTGATCACCAAGCATCGTTTCATCAATCTCAGTTTTCTCTTTCAATTGAACACTCATGTATGAAAAGACCCCCTAGACTAGATTATATTTTTTGCTAGTATACAACAATTTTGCTAGAAGTACAATTGCGAATAAACAAATAATTGAAATCGCTTACACATCTGTTATATCATAGCATACTTTTATGTAATTGCACCAAAGAAACAGAAAAGAAGGAAATGATACTACTCATTCCCTCTTCTCATTTTCTCGAATATATCAAGTATGTCTTGATCAATCGAGATTTTTGTTTGTGGTTTACCTTTCCTTTCGTACGTTAACTTTTTTTCAATGGCTGTCAATGTTCCTTGATATTCAATATACAATTCACGTGCTGACTTTCGTAATGCTCCACGGCCGAAAATCACGCGTTGTTCTGTGTAATCGGATGTCGCTACATACACTTGATTCACAACGTTTTTCACATTCGTTACAAGTCTCTCAATGCATTCATCAGCTGTTTCATTTTCTTTTGTATAAATAATTTCGACATTAAACGCCTTTAATTTACTCTCTGATCCTGGTACGAAATGGGCGTCAAATACAACAATGACTCGGTCACCTGTATATGCGCGATAATCCGCCATCATTTCAATTAATAAATCACGAGCTTGTCCAATATCTTCTTGTTTGATCTTTTTCAACTCATCCCATGCACCGATAATATTGTACCCATCAACGATTAGTACATCCATTGTCTACCCTCCGAGCGGGAAGCGTTTGCGATAAATTTCATACATGAGCAAGCTACACGCTACAGAAGCATTCAATGATGAAACACTACCTTTCATTGGTAGATACACATTCCAGTCACATGTTTCTTGGACAAGTCTACTAACACCCGTTCCTTCATTTCCAATGACTAGAGCAATGGATGTTTCTCCGTCAAGTGTACGGTAATCATCCGTTGCATCAGCTGTTGTACCTACAACCCACACATTTCGGTCTTTTAACTCACGGAGAGTATTTGCAATATTTGTCACTTGCACAACAGGAACATATTCAATTGCTCCAACAGAAGTCTTTGCAACGGTTGCTGTTAAACCAACCGCTCGATGTTTTGGAATAATGATACCATGCACGCCTGAAGCATCTGCCGTTCGTAAAATGGAGCCTAAATTGTGAGGGTCTTCTAGTTCATCTAATACAACAAAAAAGGGCTGTTCATCGCGCTCTTCTGCAACAGCAAATAGGTCATCTAAAGATGCGTAGTCATACGGTTTTACATAGGCCACGACCCCTTGGTGCTTTCCTTTCACACGTTTGTCTAGTACATGCCTTGGCACAAACGTGATGGGAACTTGTTGCTTTTTCCCTTCTTTTTGTAGAGTCGTGATGGATTGTTTTTTCAGCTGTTCAGATACGAGTAATTCATAGACTTTCCGTCCTGACCTCATTGCTTCTATGACAGGGTTCATTCCAATAATGCATTCTTTCTCCATAGCTTTTACAACTCACTTTCAATATATTGTACCGCTTTTTCCATTAATTGTTGTGCGCGTTCATGTTTTTCTGATACGTGCAAGAAGCCTAGTAGCGACTCGAAGCCTGTACTATATCGGTACGCTTGAATAGGTGTATGTTTTGGTGCTGCGCCAGATTTCGCGTTTCTTCCTCTTTTTACGACACGTTCTTCTTCCTCAGAAAGTGTACCGTCTTTCAACCAACCTTGAACAATCCTTGCTTGTGCTTTTGCTGTTACAAATCGAATGGCTCGTTTATGTAACTCTCCCGCCTGGATTTTTCCATGTCTGATGAGATAATTACGAATATACAGTTCATAGACAGCGTCTCCCAAATAAGCGAGGGAAACGCTGTTCATTTGTTTAGCATCCATTTCCTACCCTCTTCTCCAGCGTACACCTTGTGCTGTATCTTCCAGTAAAATGTTTTGCTCTTTCAATTGATCTCGAATCTCATCAGCTCGCGCGAAGTCTTTGTTCTTTCTTGCTTCGTTTCTTTCTTCTATTAATGCATCAATATCAGAGTCTAGTAGTTCCGCTTCTGTGTTTAATTCAATGCCTAATACCGAAAAAATCGTTGCAATAACTTCTTGGAAACGATTGATCACGTCTACAGATGTTTGTTTTTCACCTAAATACAAGTTCGCATCTTTTGTGAGATCAAATAGAACGGTAATCGCATTGGCCGTATTAAAATCATCGTCCATTGCCGTAATAAAATTCTCTTCCGCTTGTGTAATTTTTTCGATCCACGCAGCTTTGCGTGGGTCAATATTTAAACTTGTTTGTTTGCGGTGCTCTAAATTCATATACGCTGTTTGAATACGATCATAACTGTTTTTAGCCCCTTCTAACAACTCATCAGAGAAGTTAATCGGATTTCGGTAGTGTACACTTAACATAAAGAACCTGATAACTTGTGGGTCGTGTTGTTTCGCTATATCTCGCGCTAAAATAAAATTTCCGAGTGATTTCGACATTTTTTCATTATCAATATTAATATAGCCATTATGCATCCAATAATTTGCAAAAGTTTTTTCATTGAGTGCCTCAGATTGGGCAATTTCATTTTCATGATGTGGAAACGTTAAGTCTTGACCACCTGCATGAATATCAATGGTGTCGCCTAAATATTTTTTCGCCATGGCTGAACATTCAATATGCCATCCAGGACGCCCCTCTCCCCAAGGAGACTCCCAAGCAATTTCGCCTTCTTTAGCCTTTTTCCATAAAGCAAAGTCAAGTGGATCTTCTTTTTCTTCCCCAATTTGAATGCGTGCTCCGGAACGTAGTTCATCGATTGATTGGGCTGATAATTTTCCGTACGAATCAAAGGCACGAGGTTTGAAATACACATCTCCGTTTACTTCATAAGCATAATTCTTTTCAATGAGCCCTTCTACAAAAGCAATAATTTCATCCATTGTTTCAGATACGCGCGGATGATAGGTGGCCTCTTTTACACCGAATGTTGCCACATCTTTCTTATATGCCTGCACAAATCGATTCGCAAGTTCCCGCGTATTTTCCCCTAATTTGTTGGCCTCTGCAATAATCTTATCATCAATATCTGTAAAATTTAGTACATACGTCACATCAAAACCTTTGTATTCAAAGTAACGACGCACGGTATCAAATACAATTGCGGGTCGTGCGTTACCAATATGAATATAATTATAAACTGTTGGGCCACACACATACATGCTTACTTCATTTGCCGCAATCGGCACAAACTTTTCTTTTTTGCGTGTTAACGTATTATAAATCATCATCGACATTATTTTATCTCCTCTTTCAATCGTCTTAATTCTTCCTTTAACGCATCTATTTCAACTTGCATGGTCTCACATTGTTCACGAACAGGATCAGGTAGCTTATGATGATCCAACTTCCCTCGCACACGCTTTCCATCTTGGACAACGATCCGCCCTGGGATACCTACCACTGTTGAACGGTCTGGAACGTCTTTTAGAACAACTGAACTCGCTCCAATTTTTGAATACTCCCCAACCGTAATCGCCCCAAGTACTTGAGCACCGGTAGCAATGAGTGCATGGTCTTTAATCGTTGGATGCCGCTTCCCTTTCTCGTGTCCGGTACCACCTAATGTAACCCCTTGATATATTGTAACATCATTTCCAATTTCACACGTTTCGCCAATGACTACACCCATTCCATGATCAATGAAAAATCGGCGTCCAATCACTGCTGCAGGATGTATTTCGATCCCTGTCAGAAAACGACTAAATTGAGAAATGGCACGTGCGATAAATCGTAAACGGATATTGTAACATGCATGTGCTACTCGATGCGCCCAGACTGCATGTAATCCTGAGTAGGTTAAAAAAACTTCTATATACGATCGCGCAGAAGGGTCTCCAGCAAAAACAACATCCATGTCTTCTTTCATACGTTTAAAAATCCCCATTTTTGTCCTCCTTAAAAGGTCAGTGGTTGGCATGTTTAAAAAACTAAAAAAACGCCTCTGTGTATTGAATACACAGAGGCGCTTATGTAGCACGGTTCCACTCTGTTTGGACATCGTCAAAATGTCCCAACTTAGTACTCTATAACGGGAGCAACCGCCACTATATACTATCGTTCCATAGTGGACTACAGAGGGGCATGTTCAGAAAAGATACTTCAAATCACTTTCAGCCTATGGTGATTCTCTCTTATGAAGTACGGATTTTCTTACTTTTCCTCTTCAACGTTTTAGATATAATAGTACAATATTCAAGGGAATACTATTTGTGACTATTTTACTCAAGATCTTTTAAAACTTTATCCAGACGAGTGACCACAACATCTTTTCCTAATAAAGAAATAGCTTTTGGCAATTCAGGACCATTTGTCTGACCTGTTGTTGCTACGCGAACAGGCATAAATAATTTTCTGCCGCGATGTTTTGTTTCCTTTTGTGTTGCTTTTAATTGGTCTTTCACATCTTCTGGAGTAAATTCATCTAATTGTAGCAAGTGATCGGCAAAGACTTGCAGCACCTCAACTGCTTGCTCTTCTTCAAGAACCGCTTGAGCCGCTTCATCATAGGCAATATCATCTTTGAAAAACACTTCCGTCAATTCGACAATTTCTGCACCGTAATCCAGTTGCTCTTGGTACAATGAAATCACTTCTTCAATCCATGTACGTCTTTCTTCTGACATGTCTTCTTCAATTTTCCCCGCTTCTATCAAATGAGGTAAGGATAAATCAATCACCTCTTGAACAGGTAATTCTTTAATATACTCACCATTCATCCACTTGAGTTTTTGTGGGTCAAATACCGCTGCTGAAGTAGAGAGACGATCCGGATCAAACATTTCGATAAACTCGTCTTTTGTGAACAGCTCTTCTTCTCCAACGGGCGACCATCCGAGTAATGTAATAAAGTTAAACAATGCTTCAGGAACATATCCTAAATTACGATATTGTTCGATAAACTGAAGAATATGTTGATCTCGCTTACTTAATTTCTTCCGTTCTTCATTTAAAATAAGCGTCATATGACCAAACTTTGGACTTTCCCAGTCAAATGCATCATACACCATCATTTGTCTAGGCGTATTTGAAATATGCTCTTCCCCGCGTAAAACGTGCGAAATCCCCATGAAATGGTCATCGATCGCTACAGCAAAGTTATATGTCGGAAAGCCATCTTGCTTCATAATGACCCAGTCACCAAAGTCGCTAGCTTCAAACGTTACATCTCCACGAACGATATCATTAAATGTGTATGATTTTCCTTCAGGTACTCGGAGACGAATACTAGCTTTTCTTCCTTCTGCTTCGAATGCTTCCATTTGTTCTTTGGAGAGATTGCGGTGTGCGCCAGAATATTTTGGTGCTTGTCCTTTTGCACGTTGCTCTTCACGCTCAGCCTCTAATTCTTCTGAAGTCATATAGCATGGGTAGGCAAGACCGCGTTCTAATAAGTCATCCACATATTTTTTATATGTATCGAGGCGTTCTGTTTGTCTATATGGACCGTGTTCTCCACCAACATCAGGACCTTCATCCCACTCAATTCCAAGCCATTTTAAAAATGTTAGCTGGCTTTCCTCTCCGCCTTCTACGTTTCTTTTAGTGTCCGTATCTTCTGTTCGAATAATAAATTTCCCATCAAAATGACGAGCATATAAATAGTTAAATAGTGCTGTACGGGCATTACCAATATGTAAATCTCCTGTTGGGCTTGGTGCATAACGTACGCGTACTTCGTTTGTCATTCTTGTTCCCCTTCCCGATATTTCTGTCATCAACAATATACTTGTACCCTTTATTATAGCAACAAAAAGCGATAACATGAACATGTTATCACTTTTTGATCATCTCTAACTTCTGTTATACCTTTTTTATTGAGCTTTTTCAAGTGATTTCGGTTTTGCAAAAATCATACGACCTGCCGATGTTTGTAAAACACTCGTAATTAACACTTCAATCGTATCCCCAATAAAGTCATGTCCCTCTTCCACAACAATCATTGTACCGTCATCTAAATAGGCAACTCCTTGATTTTGTTCTTTCCCATCTTTGATGACTTGAACAACGAGCTGTTCTCCCGGAAGAACAACTGGTTTCACCGCATTTGCCAAATCATTAATATTTAATACGGCAACCCCTTGAAAATCACAAACTTTATTTAAATTAAAGTCATTTGTCACAACTGTTCCATCAATAACCTTTGCTAGTTTCACAAGCTTACTATCAACTTCATGAATGTCTTCAAAGTCACCATCATAAATTTCAACCTCAATCGGTATTTCCTTTTGAATTCGATTCAGCACATCAAGCCCTCTTCGTCCACGGTTACGCTTGAGCGCATCTGATGAATCAGCAATTTGTTGAAGTTCGAGCAACACAAATTGTGGAATGACAATCGGTCCTTCTAAAAAGTTCGTTTGACATATGTCTGCAATCCGTCCATCAATGATCACACTCGTATCTAAAATTTTAGCATTTACTTTCTTAGGCGCTACTGGTTCTTCTTCCATTGGACGTTTTTTCTCTCGGTCTCGGCGATTTAATTGTGTAATACTTGCAAACTCTTCCCGACGTCTAAACCCTACTTGAAATCCTAAGTATCCTAAAATAACAGTAATGAATAACGGAATAATCTGCGATACTACATCAATCCGAATATCTTTAATCGGAATATTAATCAAATACGCAATCACAAGTCCAACAGTTAACCCTAAACTCCCAAAAAACAAATCTCCTACTGGTATTTTAATCAGCCCATCTTCAATCCAGCGAAGAAAATCGACGATATAATCGACAATAAAATACGTCATTAAAAATATTAATATTGCTCCGATTACCAAGCCAAAATAAGGGGATGTGAGCCATGATGCACTTGAAATATCTAACCAACTTATGATACTAGGACCATAGATGAATCCGATGGTACCACCAAGAATAATGAAAAATAAATGCACTACTTTTTTCAACATCCACTTCACCTCCTACGATCTATTATTGCCCTATATTGTGAAAAATATCCGTTAAAATGAATAAATAAATACAGTTTACAATTAATTATAAATGATGCGGATATTATCACAATAAACTGAGAATGTCAATATCCCTACATATCTAGTATAACCGTTATTTATATGAAATGCATGTGATGTTGTTATTTTATGAGTCCATAGCTATTTTTAATGCTTCATGAACTGTTTTTACACCAATCACTTGGATGCTTTTTGGAGCTGTCCAACCTTCTAAATTATTTTCTGAACAAATGACTCGTTTAAAACCTAGTTTAGCAGCCTCTTGCACACGTTGTTCAATGCGTGAAACACGACGAATTTCACCGGTCAAGCCAACCTCTCCTATATAAATATCATGTGGTTTTGGCGCTTGATCGCGAAAGCTAGATGCAATACTAATAGCTATTGCTAAATCAATGGCTGGTTCGTCTAATTTAACACCGCCAGCTACCTTTATATACGCGTCTTGATTTTGGAGCATTAACCCTACTCTTTTTTCAAGTACAGCCATCAGTAAAGGTACACGGTTTGCATCGACTCCTGTAGCCATGCGGCGTGGGTTTCCAAAACTAGATGGTGAAATAAGTGCTTGAATTTCTACCAGTACTGGACGTGTCCCTTCCATGGATGCAACGACCGTTGAACCTGCTGTTCCTTGTGATCGTTCTTCTAAAAATATTTCTGAAGGGTTGAGTACTTCTTGTAATCCCAATTCTTTCATTTCGAAAATACCCATCTCATTCGTACTTCCAAACCGGTTTTTTACACCGCGTAAAATACGATATGTATGATGTCTTTCCCCTTCAAAATATAGTACTGCATCTACCATGTGTTCCAACATCCGTGGACCTGCAATGGCTCCTTCTTTCGTTACGTGACCAACGATAAAGATTGGTATGCCTGATGTTTTAGCAATTTTCATGAGCTCACTTGTACACTCTCTCACTTGTGTGACACTTCCTGGTGCACTCGTAACCTCTTCTTTAAACATCGTTTGAATCGAGTCAATGACTACAAAAGAAGGTTTCAGCTTTTCAATATGTGTGCTGATTTCAAATAAATTCGTTTCAGCCAACACATAAAGATCCTCTGCTTTGACGTCTAATCGATCAGCACGTAGCTTCGTCTGTTGGGTTGATTCCTCTCCTGATACGTAAAGGACAGAAACTTCCTTCTCTGCTAATTGAGCTGAAATTTGGAGGAGCAATGTGGATTTTCCAATACCAGGATCCCCTCCAATTAAGACGAGAGACCCAGGAACAATTCCGCCTCCAAGAACTCGATTGAACTCTTTCATTTTTGTCGTTACCCGGGGCTGGTTTTCTGATGAGATTTCTGTAATTTTCTCTGGACCACTGCTTGCTGAACCAAACTGACTTCCAACACTTTGTCTACTTGCTTTTGATGGAATAATCTCTTCTACCAATGCATTCCATTGTTGGCACCCAGGGCATTTACCCATCCATCTAGGTGATTCGTACCCACATTCTTGACAAACAAATACTGTTTTTCGTTTCGCCAAAACTTCTCATCCTTCCCCTTATTGCATTATATACGTTCTACATCTCTATTAAGTTACAAGTAACTTTCAATTTCATGAATTTTTATATACAGAGCTTGATGAAATTCAAACAAATAAAAAGCTAGGAGTATGATCTTCTCCTAGCTTTTCAGAAAAACAGTGGAAGACGTTAAGGCAATACGACAAAGTTTCCTTGACTGTTTAAACCAATTTTAACCTTTTCACCTTTTTGTACTGTCTTTTCAAGCAATGCTTCTGACAGTAAGTCTTCGATGTTTTTTTGGATGGATCTACGAAGAGGACGCGCACCGTATTCCGGATCAAATCCTTCTTCAGCAATCTTTTCAATTGATTTTTCCGTAATAGAAAACTCCATATCTTGTTCTTTTAATCGCTCTTTTAGCTCATCAAGCATTAACTTCACGATATCTTTCATATGCTTTCTCTCTAAAGAATGGAAAACGATTGTTTCATCTACTCTATTTAAGAACTCTGGACGAAATGCCTTTTTAAGTTCATCCAACACTTTTTGCTTCATATCAGCATAATCTTGATCGCCATCACTAACGTTGAACCCTACAAACTTATTTTTCTGCAGTTCACTTGCACCAACGTTTGATGTCATAATGAGTACCGTATTTCTAAAATCAACCACTCTTCCTTTAGAGTCTGTTAAACGCCCATCTTCAAGTACTTGAAGTAAAATATTAAAGACTTCTGGATGTGCTTTCTCGACTTCATCTAAAAGGACAACAGAGTAAGGATTTCTCCGTACTTGTTCGGTTAATTGGCCGCCCTCTTCATGGCCAACATATCCTGGAGGCGAACCAACGAGACGAGAAGTTGAATGTTTTTCCATGTACTCAGACATATCGATTCGAATCATTGATTCTTCATCCGCAAACATGACCTCAGCAAGTTTACGAGCTAATTCTGTTTTACCAACCCCTGTAGGACCTAAAAATATAAATGAACCAATCGGTCTCTTCGGATCTTTAAGTCCCGCTCGAGCACGACGAATTGCTCTAGAAACAGCTGTTACAGCCTCTTGTTGCCCGATAATATGCTCATGAAGAATTTGTTCCATATTCAGGAGTCGTTCCGTTTCTGTTTTTGTTAATTTCGAAACCGGTACTCCTGTCCATGTTGATACGATGCTAGCAATATCTTCAACCGTAACTTTGGAATTTGCTTTGCCTTGTTTTTCCTTCCATTCATTCCGAGTCACTTCTAGTTTTTCTCGAAGTTGTTGTTCAGTATCACGTAATGACGCTGCCTTTTCAAACTCTTGACTTTGAACAGCCGCATCTTTTTCTTTGCGAACTTCATCTAATTCCTGTTCTAATTCTTTTAGATTTGGAGGAATCGTATATGAATGTAAGCGAACTTTTGATCCTGCTTCATCGATTAAATCAATCGCTTTATCCGGCAAGAATCGATCGGTGATATAACGCTGTGATAAATGTACCGCTGACTCAATTGCATCATCTGGAATCGTAACGCGGTGATGTGCTTCATATCGGTCACGTAACCCTTTTAATATTTGTACCGTTTCATCCAATGTTGGTTCATCTACTTGGATCGGCTGGAAGCGACGCTCTAGTGCAGCATCTTTCTCGATATATTTACGATATTCATCAATTGTTGTCGCACCAATACATTGTAATTCCCCACGTGATAAAGATGGTTTTAAAATATTCGAAGCATCAATTGCTCCTTCAGCACCACCTGCTCCAATCAATGTATGCAGTTCATCTATAAATAAAATAATATTATCCGCTTGGCGAATTTCATCCATGACCTTTTTCAAACGATCCTCAAATTCACCACGATACTTTGTCCCCGCAACAACAGTACCCATATCCAGTGTCATTACGCGCTTATCACGTAGTGTTTCAGGTGTTTCGTTTTCGATAATTTTCTGTGCCAGTCCTTCAGCAATTGCTGTTTTACCAACCCCTGGTTCACCTATTAATACAGGGTTGTTTTTCGTTCTTCGGCTAAGTACTTGAATAACCCGTTCAATTTCCTTATCTCGACCAATAACCGGATCTACATTCCCTTCACGAGCACTCGCTGTTAAATCTTTTGCAAGCGAATCGAGCGTCGGTGTACTTGCGTTTGAACTTGCTTGGTTTCTACTTTGTCTACCTGATTGTGTATCACTGCTTCCTAAAAGCTGAAGGACTTGTTGGCGTGCTTTTGTTAAGCTAACACCCAAGTTATTCAATACTCGAGCAGCCACACCTTCACCTTCACGAATTAATCCAAGTAAAATATGTTCAGTTCCAACATATGAATGACTTAATTTTCTTGCCTCATCTTGAGAAAGTTCAACAACCTTTTTAGCACGAGGCGTATAATGAATTGTTTTTGTTGGTCCTTTTCCTTTGCCAATTAACTTTTCAACTTCTGTTTGAATGGTGTCAACTTTTAGTCCTAGCTCTTCTAGTGCCTTCCCCGCAATCCCGTCACCCTCACGTACAAGGCCTAGTAAAATATGTTCTGTACCAATATTATTATGTTGTAAGCGAATAGCCTCTTCTTGAGATAAAGCTAACACTTTTTGTGCTCGTTCTGTAAAACGTCCAAACATCATATAACATTTCCTCCTGTCTAATTCTCTAATTGCAATCGTTCACGAATGATATCAGCTCTTAACTGATCTCGTTCATGCGGTTTAAGGGCAGATTTTGCATACTGTTGTAAACAACCCGGTTGCGTCAGTACCATGAGCTCATTCAGTATATTCTGCGAAACATCTTTTATGATTCCAAGATCTATTCCGAGTCGTACGTTTGATATACACGTTGACGCTTCTTGTGATCCAATGAGTCGACTGTGTTCAAGCACACCATACGAACGAAATACTCGGTCCTCTACTTGAATTTTTGAATTATTCATGAGTTCTGAGCGGGTATGTCTCTCACGTTCAACTAATTGGTGAACAACACTATTTAAATCTTCTACAATATCTGTTTCTGACTTACCAAGAGTGATTTGATTGGATATTTGAAATACATTTCCAACAGCACCACTACCTTCACCATAAATACCTCTTACGACAAGCCCTAATTGGTTAATTGCGGGTACCATTCGGTTTAACTGTTTTGTTATCGTTAAAGCTGGTAGGTGCATCATAACAGAAGCACGCATTCCTGTTCCAACATTTGTCGGACAAGCTGTTAAGTATCCCTTTGTTTCATCAAAAGCATAATCAATTTTTGACTCAATCCAATCATCTACAGCGTTCGCTTCTTTTAATGCTTCATGTAGTTGAAATCCTGGAAAATATAATTGAATCCGTAGATGATCCTCTTCATTTACCATCATAGATACTTGTTCATTTTCGGATATGAGAACGCCAGAACCTCGCTTTTGCTTTTTTATTAAGTGTGGACTAATTAAGTGTTTTTCAATCAATACACTCTTTCCCACTGCGGTTAAGTCACTCATGGATACATACGAAAAGTTTTTATAGGATTGAAATGTTTGATTTCCATAGTTCGTTTCAATTGTTTCTCTGATTCTTTCAAGTTGTTCTTCAGACGCAAGCATTGGAAATGTTTCATCTGAAAAGTTACGTGCGAGTCTTATTCTACTGCTTAATACAATATCGCTATGTGGACCTTCTTCTCTCATCCATGAACTAATAGACTTATTCATAAAATCTTCAAGTCTCAAGATTCCTCACCTGCTTCTTTATCTGCTTGTAATGCACGAATTTTATCACGAATCACTGCAGCTTCTTCAAATTCTTCTCTTTTGATTAGTTCCTGTAATTGTTCTTTATATGTTTCGATTTGTTTTTTAGTGTGTAAGTTGCTTCCTTTTCGTTTCGGAATTTTACCATTATGTTTCGTGTTTCCGCTGTGTACTCGTCTAAATATAGGATCTAAATGAGAGGAGAAGGTTTCATAGCATGTTGCACACCCAAACTTTCCGACCTTTTTAAACTGAGTAAAAGTCATCGAACACTCCGGACATTCAAGATCCTTTTTCAAGGTTAGCTTTTCATGCTGCGCAGTAGGTTTCATTGATTCTTGATCAAAGTTAAATAGCCCTGCCAATAAATTGTGTAATGTATGCATATCCTCTCCAGGATATGTCACATACCCCTTGTCTTTTGCACATTTTTCACACACGTGGATTTCCTTTTTCTCTCCATTAATCGTCTGAGAAAAGTGAAGTGTCGCTTGACGCTCTTCGCACTCTTGACATTGCATTAGAGTCCCCTCCTATTTATTCGTATACTTTAATGTCGTTAATAATGCTGTCATGATCCGAGAACGAATTTCGTCTCGTAAAGGGAGCGGTACAGAAATAATATTTCTATCAATAACACTCAACATAAGTTTCGCTTCTCTTTCAGTAATAACCTCTTTTTCCATTAATCTCTCAACAATGTCCACTGCCGATTGCTGTGTCACTGTTGGTTGAATTAATTTAATAATAGCATCTATTAACTCAGATTGCTCTTGATGCTCAATGCGAATAATTCGAATATAGCCCCCTCCACCCCGTTTACTTTCAATCATATACCCTTTCTCTTCTGTAAAACGAGTATTAATGACATAGTTAATTTGCGAAGGTACACATTTGAATTGATCAGCTATTTCACTTCGTTTTATTTCAATCATATTTTGGCCTTCGGATCGTAACACTTGTTTTAAATAGCGTTCGATAATATCTGTAATGTTACTCATCTTTTGCTCTCCTCTGTATCATATGATTTATGTAAGTCCTTGTTTCTGATGTTCACATGTTGACTTTGACTATCTTTGACTTAATTATACGATAAATAATATGATATGCAAACATCTTTGTTCGTGTTTTATTATTTTTAACATAAACGGTAAAATAAAACCTTTATTCTTTAAAATATTATAAAATAGGTGAATTTCAGATTGCATGTAGATGCTTAAGATGATTTTTTGTACATAAAACACAAAAAAAGCTGAGATTATTATAATCTCAGCTTTTAAATTGCCTGGCAACGTCCTACTCTTGCGGAGACAAAGTCTCAACTACCATCGGCGCTAGAGAGCTTAACTGCTGTGTTCGGTATGGGAACAGGTGTGACCTCTCTGCTGTAGCCACCAGACCTATGGAATTGTACATATATTTA
>JAPFDS010000006.1 GCA_026168805.1 Caryophanales bacterium
CAAGTGAGTAAGATCCCTCAGAGATGATGAGGTTGATAGGTTCGAGGTGTAAGCATAGTAATATGTGTAGCTGACGAATACTAATTGATCGAGGACTTAACTACTTTTATATGTCGACATACTTTTCTCTTATTTAGTTTTTAAGGTATAAAAAAGCTTGCATTTTTGTAAGAAATGTATTAATATAGAAAATGTCGCTAAATTACGCAAGAGATTAGTGATACATACATATTATAACAATTGTCTGGTGGCTACAGCAGAGAGGTCACACCTGTTCCCATACCGAACACAGCAGTTAAGCTCTCTAGCGCCGATGGTAGTTGAGACTTTGTCTCCGCAAGAGTAGGACGTTGCCAGGCATACCTTTAAAAGTTATTAGTTCAATATTCCTTATTCCACAGTAGCTCAGTGGTAGAGCAATCGGCTGTTAACCGATCGGTCGTAGGTTCGAATCCTACCTGTGGAGCCAATTGGAGAGCTGTCCGAGTTGGCTGAAGGAGCGTGATTGGAAATCACGTAGGCCGCAATCGTGGTCTCGAGGGTTCAAATCCCTCGCTCTCCGCCATAGGACTCACAACATACATAGGCCCCTTGGTCAAGCGGTTAAGACATCGCCCTTTCACGGCGGTAACACGGGTTCGAATCCCGTAGGGGTCACCAAATTACTTTCATTAAATATCGGAGGATTAGCTCAGCTGGGAGAGCACTTGCCTTACAAGCAAGGGGTCGCAGGTTCAAGCCCTGCATCCTCCACCATTTATACAAAATTAATATTATCGCGGGGTGGAGCAGTCTGGCAGCTCGTTGGGCTCATAACCCAAAGGTCGTAGGTTCAAATCCTACCCCCGCAACCAAAAATTTGAAAAGTAAACTACAAAAAGGTATAATAAATGTGGTTATCATTAGATTAATGGTCTGGTAGTTCAGTTGGTTAGAATGCCTGCCTGTCACGCAGGAGGTCGCGGGTTCGAGTCCCGTCCAGACCGCCATAAATTATAAGCGTACATATGAGTACAACAAACGCTTTAGGCTCAGTAGCTCAGTCGGTAGAGCAAAGGACTGAAAATCCTTGTGTCGGCGGTTCGATTCCGTCCTGAGCCACCATTTTCAATCAATACGTTTAAATTAGCTGGAGGGGTAGCGAAGTGGCTAAACGCGGCGGACTGTAAATCCGCTCCCATCGGGTTCGGCAGTTCGAATCTGCCCCCCTCCACCATTCAAATATAGGGGTATAGTTCAATTGGCAGAACAGCGGTCTCCAAAACCGTCAATGCGGGTTCGAGTCCTGCTACCCCTGCCAGTATTATAAAGATGGCGATCGTGGCGAAGCGGTTAACGCACCGGATTGTGGCTCCGGCACGCGTGGGTTCAAATCCCACCGGTCGCCCCATCTTTTTATTTTTATGTTTTAAGAATTTTTACCAGATTTATTTATTGGGCTGTCGCCAAGCGGTAAGGCAACGGGTTTTGGTCCCGTCATTCCTAGGTTCGAATCCTAGCAGCCCAGCCAAGTTTGCGGAAGTAGTTCAGTGGTAGAATATCACCTTGCCAAGGTGGAGGTCGCGGGTTCGAATCCCGTCTTCCGCTCTTAATGTATATATTAAATATGGCGGCATAGCCAAGTGGTAAGGCCGGGGACTGCAAATCCCCTACCATCGGTTCAAATCCGGTTGCCGCCTCCAACATAACCATAATTGCCAGTGTGGTGGAATTGGCAGACACGCGGGACTCAAAATTCCGTTCCTTCGGGAGTGCCGGTTCGATCCCGGCCACTGGTATTTCGCATGTAATATAGAGTAAGTTTAAATAAAATATAACCGCCTATAACCTAGTGAGTAAAAAGGTTGTAGGCGGTTTTTTTCAAGAATAAGATTGAATACGATTAATAATGAAACTTTTTTACACATCTTTTACACATTACTTGCTCGAGGCTTCATTAAAAACTTTAACACTTAATTGTCTATCTTCTACACGTAGTTCTTCTAATAGATGTGAATACACTCTATTTGTTGTTTGTACGTTACTGTGTCCGAGTGTTTCACTTACGTAGTAAATACTCGCTTTTTAATAAAGTAACACACTTTCATGTGTATGACGCAATCCGTGAAGAGTAATAGTCTTGATGTTTAACTTTGATAATAGATCTGTTGCAAAGATAGTGCAAAAAGATGAGTATATCGTTATGTTTGTGATAAAAATGTAAGTAGAATTGTAATGCCAATTTGTACGAACTGTAATAATAAGTGGAGTTGGAGGGAGATAGTTTTAAAAAACATATTTTAAAAGGTGTATGAAATAGTATATAGATTGGATCTAGGTCAATATTTTAGACACTACTAAGTTAAGTTTTTAATTCGTTGGATCAAATATTACTAACGCAAATAGTTCCCATTTCTTGTGGTGTTTTATAACCTATACTGCCGTGAATTCTTTTGCGGTTGTACCAACCTTCTATATATTGAAACATTGCTAATTCAGCCGATTTATAATCGAAATATTGCACGTGATTTACTTCTTCTTTCTTTAAGGTAGCGTGAAACGATTCGATGCACGCATTATCATATGGGCTGCCTTTATAGCTAAATGATTGTGTCAGATTAAACTCGTTAATAACTGTTGTAAATTCATCACTTGTGTATTGTGGACCAAGATCTGAGTGAAATATCAAGCTTTCGGTTGGTTGCTGTGTGTAATAGGCGTTTTCTAATGCAATTGTAATTAATTCTGTTGTCATTGTACGGCCAAATGAATAACCAACAATCTTTTTTGTGTGTAAATCCATGACAGATGCGAGATAACACCAACCATCTTTAAGCGTGTTAATATAAGTTATATCGCCAACCCACTTTTCATTAATGCTTTTCGTAGAAAAGTCCCTTTGTAAAATATTTTCACGCTCAACAACCTTTTCATTGCTTGAAGCTGGGCGAAACTTTTTCACAATAATTGATTTGATATTAGCCTTTTTCATTAAACGTTGCACACGTTTGAGACTTACCTGGTAACCTTCATTTTCCAAGATAACATGGATTTTAGGAGCTCCATAACGCTGTTTGCTATCAGTGTGAATATCTATGATTCGTTCAGTGAGTCGACGGTTCTCTTGCTCACGATTAGAGATTGTTTGGTCGAGTGATTTATAATACGTACTTCTTGGAATATTAAGTACGTCACACATCACTTGAATGGGATGTTCATCTTTTGTTTTATGAATAAAATCAGTTATTTCAGCGTCTTTTACTTTTTCGCGAATATGGCCATAGCTTTTTTTAAGATTTCATTTTCCTCTTGTAACTTAAGCATTTGTTTTTGTAACTTTGCATAATCATCAGGAGTCATGGAAGAACCATCTTCAAGCTCCACTGGATTAAATTTCTTAATCCAAGCATAAATAGTTACTTCTGATACGCCATATTCGCCGCTTAAATCTTTTACTGGTTGTCCAGTATGATATAGATCTACAATCATTTTACGAAAGTCATCAGTATAACGATTACCATTTTTGTGATTTGTCATTGGACACATCCTCCTAGTTTTATTGTAGTAACTTAACTAAGGAGTGTCCATGAAACTATACTAGCATCAGATTATTGTTCAATACATAGTAAAGATAAAATTAAATAAGGAGTTGGTCATGTGCTTTCCCAAAAAAGATTTATGATATTAATGGTGACTATTATAGTATTATTAAGTGCTTGTAGTACCAATAATGATGAAGAAATACAAGAAGATGCTAAGGATTTAAATAACAATGAGGAAATACCAGAAGAGATATCAGAAGAAATACTAAAAGAAATACCAGTAAGTGTAGCTCTCGATAAAGAAAAAATATGGCTTGAGGCAAAAATAAGGGACACTGATAAGCTTGAAAAAGAAACGATAATCTATAATATATATGTATTCGAGAATGGCGAATTTACCCTTTACTATACTGGAGGTCTTAAGGCTGGGGATTTAGTTAATTTATCTGATGATGAAATTATAGAAATAGCTATTAAACGGCATAATGAAGAAGTAGAAGAGTGGCCTAGTCATGAAAAATACACTGATCAAGCATATGATTTAGGATTCTTGCTAGGGGCTGATGATTATGAAATTAGGGGGATGAAAATCTATGAAGATGATGGAATGGATAGATCCTACTCTATGGGTGATAATCTAGTACTTACTCTAACCGGAGGTATTTTTGATTCGACTATCGAGGATCAATATTTTGAAGGATTTTATCTGTCTAACGGGGATGCCTTTATAACTCGTATAGATGAAAAATCACTTGGGTTATTTAAGTATGACGACCCTGATGCTGATAAAGAAAGTGTGAAATTCCAAGACTAACTACAGTATTCTACAGGAATAATCAAAAGTTTAGTTTAATCTCGTAATATTTAATAATGAAGGTTACGGGATTTTTATATTTTAGAACCCCTTAAATCCAGCACGTTTGTTATGCTGACAGCATATAAAAAATACCTACATTTTAATCAAATACATTGATTGAAGCATAAATAATGAATTGTCAGTCTAATAGATGGTACGATATACATTCGTGTACAAATATTTTGACGGATGTAACGTAGAAAGTAGGGAACAAGATGTTTGCTTTGCGATGGGGATTGTTTTTTATTGGCCTAGTCATCTTTAGTGGCGGTATTTCATTAACAATAGAAATGCAGCATTTAGGGGTCCACCCTTGGGATGTGCTGAATGTAGCTTTATACAGTAAATTTGGACTAACTATTGGAACATGGACAGTTATTATTGGTATTTTGCTAGTAGTTGTAGCGTACATATTAGATAAAAGTTATATTAAATTAGGAACGTTATTAAATGCTCTGATCGTAGGTTCATTTGTAGATTTCTTTTTATGGTCTGGAATTTTACCTGAAGCAACGCACACGTGGACAGATTTTATCTTTATGTTTCTTGGTATGGTAATTATGGGAGTCGGCGGTGGTGTGTATAATGCTGGAGGGGTTGGTTCTGGGCCGAGGGATGGGTTTATGTTGTCGATTTCTGATAAGACTGGTGCTTCGATTGGAAAGGTTCGGATTATTACTGAGTTAGGTGTGTTAGTACTTGGTTTGTTACTAGGAGGACCGGTGTTTATTTGTACGTTTATTTTCACGTTTGTTCAAAGCCCAATTTTTCAGGCAACATACCAGTTCCTCGGAAGTTATGTCAATCGTGTTGAAAGTAGATCACATGCAGCATAAAAAAATGGCTACCAATATATTGGTAGCCTCTTTGTTTTAATAGAAGGAGTTATCGTCTAAACTAATGACTGTAGAATTCGAATCTAATCCACGGTCTAAATCTAAATCATCAATTACTTTTTGTCCATAAATCCATGTTGCAATAATAGCTAGTACAGAAAATATAACAATGAAAAGAATTACCTTTTTACCACTCATGTAGAAAAGCCTCCCGAAACGTTATTGTCACTTACGTTAATGAATTTCATAATACCTATTTTATGCTAAATCACTCCAACATGTAGTTGTGTTGAAACGTTCACAACTACATGTTGGATTGACATAGCTAATTTTGGTAATTATGAAATTCACTCACGTAAAATGCGATTAAAATGATATGCTTCTGGATCGATATCCATTTGTTCGCCAGTTATTTGTTTTGCGAGTTGTTTACCAATAAATGGCCCCATCGTTAAACCTGAAGCACCTAGTCCATTCACACCATACAGTCCTTGAATGCCTTCAATTTTCCCAAATACAGGTAATGAATTCCCGCAAAACGGTCGAAGCCCAACCCGGGTCTCGAGTACAGTACTTGAAGCTAGTCCTGGAGCTATTTCTAGAGCTTTGGACAATACTTCATTTACGCCGCCTGCAGTTATGCGTGTGTCAAAACCAGCGTCTGTTTCGTGTGTTGCACCGATAATGAATCGATGGTTTTCACTTGGTAACATGTACTGATTGTTTGGTGGCATGATTACAGGTAATTGATCGGTTGCGAGTGTTGGGGTATGTAAATGCATTAACTGTGCTTTTTGCGGCCGGACATCAAAGTGCATGTCGTACGGTTTGAATAACTCGCCCATCCAAGCTCCACTAGCCACGATTACCGCGTCAGCAAAAACTTTCTTATCTTCCAATTGTACGCCCTTTATACAGTTGTTTTCGATTATGAGTTTCGCGTCATCATTGACAACAGTTATGCCAAGTTTTTTAGCTGCTTGTAAAAATGTTTGCTGCAAAGCTCTTCCATCTACTCGTGCTCCGCCTTCAATGTGCAGTGCTTGAAATGTATCTTTTTTGACGAACGGAAGGGTCTCTTCAACTTCCTTTGAAGATAAGACAGAAAGCGTTCCAATTTCTGGAGCACGTTTCTTTTTTTCTTCCACACGTTCCAGAGCTGCCTTTAAGCGATCTTCGCTTGTAAATAAATGAATAGAGCCTACTTTTTTATAGGCAGATGGTTGTACGTGAAACTCAGCTAACTCTTCCATCAATGCAGGATAAGCTTTTGCGCCCAAACGAACAAGTTCATACCAATCTTGATTTCGTCGTTGTGCGGCCCAAGGCGAAATAATGCCTGCAGATGCTTGGGTTGCTTGTCCTACTTCATTTCGATCAATTAAAGTAACAGCTACATTTCGTTTTGCTAATTCGTACGCTGCAGAAGTACCTGCTATTCCTGATCCGATTACAATTGCTTTTTTCATTAAAAGTACATCCTCTAGTGAATAGATTTGTAAGTATGTTCTTCCCTAACTATAAGTATTAAACGGCCAAATGTAAAATAGGACGTATGTTTATCAGGACAAAAGGGTATTTTTCTTTTTCGTTTATTGATTTATATGGTAATCTTAAAGGTGTATAAGAGACTTGAGGAAAGAAGGAGAATGTGAAAAATGGCAACTTATATATTCGGACATAAAAACCCAGATACAGATTCGATTTGTTCGGCGATTGCTTTTGAACATTTTAAAACCGAAGTAGGCGAAAACGTCAAAGCGATGCGTTTAGGAGAAGTGAATAAAGAAACGAACTATGCACTTTCATATTTTGATGTACAAGCACCTGACTTTTTAGAAAAAGTAGCAGATGAAACAGAAGTAATGTTAGTTGACCACAATGAGTTCCAGCAAAGTGTAGATAATATTGAACATGCACAAATCTTGGAAGTCATTGATCACCACCGAATTGCAAATTTCGAAACAAGTGATCCGGTGTATATGCGTGTGGAACCTGTCGGCTGTACAGCAACTATTATTAAAGATATGTATGATGAGAAAAATATAACGATTCCGAAGCATATAGCAGGAATGCTCATTTCAGCAATTGTATCGGATTCTTTATTGTTTAAATCTCCTACATGTACGAATCGAGACATCGAAGCGGCTAAAGCATTAGCGAAGATTGCAGAGGTTGATGTAGATACATATGGTTTAGATATGTTGAAAGCAGGAGCAGATGTAAGTGATCAGCCAGTTTCTGCTTGGATTTCTGGTGATGCAAAAGAATTCATGATGCATGGTTCAAGTGTAGAAATAGGACAACTAAATACAGTTGACCCAGCGGAAATTTATAAGAGCATAGATGAAATTAAAGAAGAGATTCAAATCATCATTGAGAACAAAGGATTGTCGCTCTTTTTATTTGTTGTAACGGATATTTTGAACAATGATTCTGAAGTTTTAGCGATTGGACCTGCTAAAGACAATGTTGAAGCAGCATTTGATGTAACATTATCGTCGGATGACCGTGCAGTGCTTAAGGGTGTTGTTTCACGCAAGAAACAAGTTGTACCTAATCTTACAAGAGCATTTGAATCATAATAAAAAGGACTTTTCTATTGGTTAATAGAAAAGTCCTTTCTTGCATTCATTCGCTTTTATAGGTTACGACTATTGTTTTTCTACATTAATCGCTTGTGGTCCGCGATCGCTTTGTTCAATTTCGAATGAAACAGGATGGCCTTCTTCTAGCGTTTTAAAACCATCTCCTTGAATGGCTGAAAAGTGAACGAATACATCGTCACCATCTTCCATTTCGATGAATCCAAATCCTTTTTCAGCATTAAACCACTTCACTGTACCTTTATTCATGTACATATTCCTCCAACTTATATTTGGTTCCAAGAACCGTAATGTTTTACCATAGATAGTATGACCGCTAAGAAACAAGAGTATACATCTTTTTTAAAATAAGTTAAAAGATTTTGTAGAAATTTTAAATTCTTGAAGTGCTTGCTGGTCTATTTCATAACCTATGCCATATTTGGTTGGTACATGAATGACTCCTTGATCGACAGTTACTTCGGGCTGTATAATATCTTTTTCCCAATAACGACTTGACCCTGAAGTGTCTCCTGGCATCGTAAAAAATGGAAGAGTTGTTAGTGCAATATTGTGGGCTCGTCCCACACCAGCTTCTAGCATGCCCCCACACCATACGTCAATGCCGTGCTGTGCGCATAAATCATGTATTTTCTTTGCTTCGGTTAATCCACCGACGCGACCGATTTTAATGTTCATTACTTTACAGCTGTTTAATTGAATAGCTGTTTGAGCATCAACGAGTGAATGGATGCTCTCATCAAGGCAAATAGGGGTGTTCAGTTCCTTTTGTAGCTGTGCATGGTCAATAATGTCGTCGTGGCCTAAAGGTTGCTCAATCATCATTAAATCAAACTGATCAAGCTGTTTTAAGTGTTCAATATCTTCTAACGTATATGCAGAGTTTGCATCTGCCATAATAGGTGTGTTTGGAAAATGTTCCCGCACTGCACGAAGGACGTCAATATCTTTTCCTGGTTTTATTTTTAGTTTAATACGTTTATAGCCTTCTTGTACATATCCTTCGATTATGTGTAATAAATCATCAATGTTTTCTTCAATCCCGATGCTCACTCCAACGTCAATTTCTGTTTTGGTCCCACCTAATGCCTCTGCTAGTGTTTGGTGATTCCGTTTTGCGTGTGCATCCCAAATAGCGCCTTCAATAGCCGCTTTAGCCATATTATTTCTACGAATAGGTGAAAATATGTCAGTGACTTCATCCGGATGTGAAATCTTTTTGCCGCGCAATAGATCAATTAAGAATTCACGTATGATGTATTCATTTGTTTTGGCTGTTTCTTCGGTATACCAAGGTTCTGTAAAAGCAACAGATTCCCCGTATCCAGTATTTCCTAGTTCATCGACCACTTCAATGATATAAAAGTGTTTCTCTTGCATCGTTCCAAAGCTAGTTGCAAATGGATGCTTTAATTTCATTTTCATTTCATGCAAATGCACATGTTTGATATACATTGTACGTCCATTCCTCCTGCAAATTGTTATCCGTAAAAAGATCGTGCATCTATCATAGCATACGAACGTAAACAAACACTGCATGTGATTATACAGTGTTTGTTTATGTTCATCATTATGAAATGGATTCAGGTAAATCAATGTGTTGGTAGATTCTGCAAGCTGGATTTTTGTCATTTCCGCAAATAGCACATGCCGACGTGTCGATACACGTAAGTGCGTAGTTAATCGCATCTGTCGTATATTTGAAGAAATGTTCATCACCGATTACTTCTGAGAGCCCACTCATATTTAACACATCTCGAGCCTCTTCACCTATTTCAGAAATAAGAACCGTTCCACCTTTGTTTTTATAATCTAAAATTAACGCTGCTAAGTTCGCTTCTCCAGTAACGTCAATGAGGGATACGTGTCTCATTTTTAAAATGAGTACTTTTGGTCGTTTGTTCATGGAGGTCGATAATATTTCTTCAAATTGATCGGCTACTCCAAAAAATAGGGGACCGTGAATCGTCAAGCTAGCAATTTCTGGACAAAGCTTCTGTTTTTCCCCAGGTTTTAAATCCCCAGTTTCATCAAATTCCGGTTCAATACTCTTCACTTTTAATGCTTCACTCATCCGTTTAATAAATGAAATCATTGCCAGTAATAAACCAATCGGCACGGCAATGGTTAAATTGACAAAAACGGTTAATAAAAACGTTGTTACAAGCACAAGTGAATCCCCAGACCGCATCTTTAAAATGAGACCAAATGTTTTATATTCACTCATATTAAATGCAACAAACATCAATATTGGTGCCATACTTGCTAAAGGTACGTGTGAAGCAAATGGAGCAAATAGAGCGATTGTTAAAATAACAAAAATACTTTGGAAAATCGCTGAATATGGGCTTACCGCGCCAGCACGAATATTCGTAGCTGTACGAGCAATGGCTCCTGTTGCAGGTATTCCACCAAAAAGAGGTGTGACCATATTTGCAACACCTTGACCGAAAAGCTCTTTATTAGAGTTGTGTCTCGTACCTGTCATCCCGTCAGATACGACAGCAGACAATAAAGACTCAATACCTCCGAGCATAGCAATGACAAAAGCAGGTTGAAGCAAGTACAGAATTTTTTCAAATGTAACATGAGGAATTTGAATGGTTGGAAACGATTGAGGAATTCCACCAAATTCAGTACCGATCGTAGCGACTTTTCCTGGAAAGAATACAATGGCTATGATTGTCGGAATAATTAGTGCTACGAGCAAGGATGGTACGCGAGGAAATCGTCTTGGCACATACCAAACGATAAAAAGACCAATAATTCCGATGAGTATACTGTACAGATTAATTGTACCTATTTGTTGTACAATTTGGAGCATGTTTTCATGAAAGTACTCTTTCTTTTCAATGTTTTCGAGTCCAAGAAAATTTTCAATCTGTCCGGAAAAGATAATGATAGCTATTCCGGCTGTGAATCCAATCGTTACAGATCTAGGAATAAACTTAATGAGATTACCAATCTTGAAAAGACTCATTAAGATCAGCATAATTCCTGCTAAAAATCCAGCAATTAATAAATCTTCATATCCATATTGAAGAACAATTGCTAGTAAAATTGGGATAAAAGCACCTGTTGGACCAGCTACTTGAAATCGAGAACCTCCAAGTAGTCCAACGATTAGTCCTGCAATAACAGTGGTGTAAAGACCATATTCAGGTTTAACACCTGATGCAATTGCAAAAGCCATACCTAGTGGAATGGCGACAACTCCAACCGTTAGCCCAGCAATGAGGTCTTTGCGGATATCGCTCTTTAAAATGTTCGTAAACCTTCCATCCCGAAACAACTTAATCCATCACTCCTTCAAAAATTGCACGTTAAAATGCAGCTTCCATGAACTCTATACAGATATACAGAACTTTTGCGGAAAACTGCTTTAAAAAACGTTCATTTTGTTAAAAAAACACTTACATACCTAGTATACCACATATTTGTCCTTACATATGGAAGTTTGCTTGTTTGTCAGAATTGTACTTCGTTGACAATTGTAAGTGTGCGTTTTATTATTCAATTATGAAAGACTGAAATGAGGTGTGAAAGTAATGCTTTTGAAAATAGGACTCGTAGTGTTATTTATAGGGTTGATTATATATCGAATGATGCCAGCTCGTGGAGTACCACAAATTACAACGGAAGAGTTAGAGAAAAAATTGGAACAAAACAATAGCCAATTACTAGATGTACGTTCACCTAGAGAATTCAAAGCCTATCATATAAAGGGGTTTATGAATATTCCCGTAGGTTCTTTGCGAAGAAACTTGGATAAACTAGATAAAAATAAAGAGTTGATTGTGATTTGTCATACAGGAGTTCGAAGTTCTGATGCGTGCAAACGTTTAAAGCGTTATGGATATACAAACTTGTTAAACGTTAAAGGTGGACTTACGAAGTGGGTGTAATTTAAGAATTACGTGACTATTGATTACTGGAGGTACATGTATGTGGAAAGATTTTAAAGAATTTGCATTTCAAGGAAATGTCCTTGACTTGGCAGTTGCTGTTGTCATTGGAGCTGCGTTTGGACAAATTGTTAATTCACTTGTAGAAAATGTCATCATGCCACTCGTTGGTGGTTTGTTTGGCGGGATCCATTTTGAAGGAATTGTGTATCATATCGGTGATGCAACCGTTGAGATCGGAGTATTTATTCAATCTGTTTTCGATTTCTTCGTTATTTCGGCATCGATTTTCCTATTCGTACGTTTATTAATGAAGTTTAAACGTAAAAAAGAAGAAGAAGAGGAAGAAGAAGTTGATCCTACAGAAGAACTACTAACAGAAATTCGCGATTTATTAGCGGAAAAAAATAAATAGGATCAATCAAAAAGATCGGGGTGTTTATATGAAAAAAATATATACTGGGATTGTATTACTCGCATGTCTATTATTTATAGCAAGTATATTTGATCTGTTTTTCATAGAAATCGCAGTCATTATTCTTATCGGAGCGTTAGCAATATGGTCACAGTACGAACGATTAAAAAAGTTGAAAATCCATCAAATGATATTCATTGGTATTTTCGTTGTTGGAATTGTCCTTGGAACAGCTACCCTGTTTTATTATGTGTATCGTCCGATGGTAGACCAGATAACAATTGGCTGGATCCGAGAAATTAGTATATGGATCCTTATGATACTATCCTTAATTGGTGTAAGTTTTCTTACAAATATCGGTGTAAAAAAATTAGCAACTCCTAAAAGTAAATAACACACATGACGCGGCATCTAGATGAAGGTGTACGCGTTTTTTTATACAATAAATCAGACTTGAGACGTAGCGAATATCATTCTTATGGATGTCGAGGAATTTTCTGAGGTCGAATATCATAATGGTAGTAGGCGAAAATGAAGGAAGGATGAGGAATATGGATTCGATTATTGAAGTGAACAACGTTGTGAAAACATATAAAAAACGCAAAACAAAAGAACAGATCCAAGCCGTAAATGATGTGTCATTTACTGTCCAACGAGGTGAAATTGTCGGATTGCTCGGTCCAAATGGCGCAGGAAAGACAACAACGATCAAAATGATTTGTGGATTGCTCATTCCTAACGAAGGGTCGATTACGATTAATGGAATCGACACGACCACAAATCGGCTAGACACATTACATCACATTAGTGCTGTGTTAGAAGGAAACCGTAATTTATATTGGCGACTAACGGTTCGGGAAAACTTAGAATACTTTGCTGGGAATCGCGGGCAATCTGTCAAAGAAGTAAAAGATGATATCGACATGTTATTAAAACAATTTAGATTGAAAGATAAAGAACATGAATTAGTTAATAGACTATCCCGTGGCATGCAGCAAAAACTCGCGATTGCTGTTGCAATGTTAGCAGATAGTGAAGTTATTTTACTAGACGAACCAACATTAGGCCTCGATATTGAAACAGGATATGAAGTCCGTGAACTTCTGACAGAAATCGCAGAAAAACATAACCGGACCATTATTATTAGTACACATGACATGGATGTTGTGCAGGCTTTATGTGAGCGCGTGATAATTATTAATAATGGAAGCGTTATTACGGATGATCCAGTGAAGCATCTATTGAAAGTGTTTGAATTAAAGTCTTATACCCTAACGTTGGGAAGTGAACTGGACGATTCACAAATTGAAAAGATAAAAGAGGCATTTCCATCGTACGTGTATACAGCTGATGCTTATGAATCATTGCTCGAAGTTGATTTAGAAAAAAGCGAACATATTTATGATTTGTTTGATATTTTAAAAGAAAATCATACGATCGTTGAAGGAATTGACCGGGGAACGATTAACTTTGAACAAGTATTTATGAAAATTGTAAAGGGGGAAGAAGTACATGAGCTGGGTGTCTCTTCTTAAAGCAAACGTACGAAAAGAGTTTATTGAGTTGAAGCGTTACTTACCAAATACATTAGCAACGTTATTCATGTTTTATATCATATTTTTAGGGATGTTCTCTGGAATTCAGTTTATTGGTGATCCAAGTAGCCAGGATATGAATACACAGTACGTCATTGTGAACTATTTATTTTGGTTTTTGTCGATGACAGTGATGAATAGTATTGGTTTTGAAGTCGTCAACGAGGCGATGCGAGGAACACTCGAGCAACTGTCCATGTCTCCCTTAGGTATGTGGCGCATTATGCTCACAAGACTTGTCGCGACAACTGTAATACACTTTATTTTAATTGTTGGATTGCTTTATGCTTCGATGCTTACGGCAGGACAGTGGTTGAATCTCGATTTAATAACTATTTTGCCAATTTTATTGTTAACGCTAGTAAGCATGTTTGGCGTTGGGTTTATGATTGCTGGTATATCGATGTTGCTCAAACAAGTGCAAGCGTTCTTACAAATTTTACAGTTTTTATTAGTAGGGTTAACATTTTTACCGTTATCTGTCGCACCGTTCCTGGCATTTTTCCCTTTTGTAAAAGGAGTTGATCTTGTACGTGAGGTCATGATTCATGGGATGAAATTAACGGAATTTGGTTTTATGGATTACTTTATTTTAGTAGTCAATGCTGCTGTATATTTCCCATTAGGTTTAGCCATTTTCTTGTATTGTGAGAAAGTTGCTATGCAAAAAGGATTATTGGCACACTATTAAAACAATAGTAAAACGTATATACTAGAATTATAGAGAGTAGCTGGGACAAACGGTTTAACTCAAATATGAACATTCTAATTTTGGTTAGTGTAGATATCCGCTTCGGAAATATACTTCGCTTTCCGCGGGCAGCTGTTGAGCCTCCTTGCCCCGGCAAGGGGTATGTCGGCGTTGCCCGCAAAGGGCGACTTTAGCCGACCTACATTTAACCGCACTGCGGGGTCTCATCTAGGCTTTTGCTCCCGCAGGAGTCTCCGTATATTTCCTACGCTAAACGACAATGTTCCTCGTTTTTTGAGAATATAAATCAGTTGTGTGCCAGCTCTTTACGTTATAAAGGAATGTGAGTAAAACATGAAAATTATCACTGTAACAGGTTATAAACCAATGGAGATGGGCATTTTTTCAGAGAATGATGAACGAATTAAATTTATAAAAAAAGCAATCGAAAAAAAGTTGCTCGCTAAAATTGATGAAGGATTAGAATGGGTCATCGTCTCAGGACAAATGGGTATAGAAATGTGGACAGCACAAGTCGCACTTGATTTAAAGGACGAATACGACATTCAAGTCGGAGTCGTGCCCCCTTTTGAAAATCAAGAGAAAAGATGGCCAGAGGAACTACAAATGTCCTATCAAGAATTAACGTTTACAGCGGATTTCTTTGAACATATTTATAATGGAGATTATAAAGGACCTTTTCAATTTCGGGCGAAAGATGCTTGGTATTTAGACAAGACCGATGGATGTGTGATTTTAATGGATGAGGATAACTTGGGAAGTGTTCAGTACTTTTACAATGCGGCAAAAGAGCGTGATAACTACCCCATTGAACTCATCACACCAATGGATATCGATGACGTGATTGAAGAAATGCGAATGGAAGATCCTTCTTATTGGGAATAGATTTATAAAAAAGTTATAAAATATTCAACGAAACTGAAACATAACGGTATAGTATACGTATGTATGATTGATATGCGTACGCCATTTTATATTGAACTAAAAGGAGGACAATACGTGACAGATACAACAGTTACCTTAACAAATTTAACTAAGGTTTATGGAGATAGTAAAGCCGTGGATAATGTTAGTTTTAACGTGAAAAAAGGCGAACTGTTTGGCTTTTTAGGACCAAACGGAGCGGGGAAAACAACGACAATTAAAATGCTTATTGGATTACTAGAACCAACTTCAGGAGAAGCAAATATTTTAGGTGTAAACATGTGGGAAAATCCATTAGAAGCAAAAAAGTATATTTCATACGTACCCGATCAACCGAATTTATATCCAAAACTAACAGGACGTGAATATTTGGAATTTGTCGCATCTGTTTTTAAAATGGATGAAGAAAAGTTTAAGAGAAATACGGAAGAATTGCTTACGTTATTTAGTTTAAATGATCGTGCGGATGAATTGATTGAAAGTTATTCACATGGAATGAAACAAAAAATAGCCATTTGTGGAGCACTCGTGCATGAGCCAGACATTTTATTTTTGGATGAGCCTACGGTAGGACTTGATCCAAAGAGTGCGAGAGATTTAAAAAATATATTACGGGCAAAATGTGATGCGGGAATGACAGCGTTTATGTCGACACACATTTTAGAAATTGCTGAACAAATGTGTGACCGGATTGGTATTATTGCGGATGGTAAAATGATTACTCTAGGAACGATGGACGAACTTAGAGCATTGGAAGGAGAATCGGAAGGCTCTCTAGAAGATATTTTCTTACAATTAACAGGTGGCGAAGCAGAAAAGGCACTGATTCATGAAATGTCTGATGAAGACCATGGTGAAGATCAATGATGAAGATATTACTGCGAAACCAAAAAAGAATTATCGTCAATACCATTCAATCTCAAAATGGTAAAAACTTAGTTAGTTACGCGGTACTCGGACTTTTTATGGCCATTATTTTATACTGGGTATCCAGAGGGGTTTGGATGATTAGTGACCAAATTACGCCAGAACTTTTAACAGGAATGGTATCGTATGGTTCTCTTGCAGCAATGGCAATGGTTATTTTAATGGGACTTCCACAAGTGTTTAAACATTTGTATGCAGCAACTGATTTGAACTTATTATTTACCATGCCAATTCCAACGAGAAATATTTTTTGGATGAAATATATCCAAAGTTATATTGGTATACCTTTATTTGTATTTGTGTTCTTTTCATTTCCTGTGATTATGTATGGGATTGCATCAGGAGCGCACGTATTCTATTATCCAGTCGTATTTTTACTCTTATTTGCGGTGACGATATTAGGGTTATCGATTACGTACTTAATTAATTTAGTCGTTGTACAGATTGTCCCTGCAAGTAGGGCAAATGAGTTTATGATGGCAATGAGTTTTTTATCTGGAATTTTAATTTATTTAATGTATATGTTGCCGACGTTAATCAATGATCAACCAATATCGGAATTATTGCTTCAAGGACTACCATTATTTCCGAAGTGGGTTCCTGTTACATGGGTAGGGACGGCTATTACGGAAGCGGCAAGTGGATCACTGTCTTTTATAGTACCATTTGCTATGTTTAGCTTACTCGTAATGGTGTTTGCGTTACTTGCAACTTCACTTGTAGAAAGAGGATTTCGTACCGGTTGGATCCGCTTAAGTGAAGGAGGCAAAAAGAAGAAAAAGAAACGTTCGAATACACGTGGACTTACATTATCCCATCCGGTTATAGCAATTGGGAAAAAAGAATGGGTCTCGATCAAAAGGGATTTACGTGAATGGTTCGTGCTGATGCCAATTGTATTTATTATTATCTTCGGTGGAATTGGATTTTTTAGTGGCGGAGGAGAGTTTGACTTTGAAGGTGTGCGTGAGTTTAATAAACTATCGTGGCCTATCGCACAAGGCATTCTTTTATTCGTCTATGCACTTTCCAATGGGAACATTGCAGCTTCTGCTATTGGTAGAGAAGGAAAATCATCTTGGATTTTGCGAGTGATTCCTGTTTCAGGAATCGACTTAGCTATTGGGAAAATTTGGATCAGTTGGCTGATTCCATTTGTTATTTTAACAGTGATTGAAATAACAGCAGGCCTCTTCCTAGGCTGGACAGTTTTCCAATTCGTCACAGGAATTGTGCTGAAAATGATTATTACAAGTGGTATTAGTGCGATTGGTTTATGGCTTGGAACAACTGGTGCCAGGTATAATCCGTCAAACCCACAACAACGCTTGAAATTTGGAACATCCTTTATATTGTTGTTTATTTCGTACATTTACTTATTTGTATCTGCTATACCTTTTGTCTGGTTGTTACTCCCATCCATAGCCGGACCTGACATTGTACATATGGGTGAAAATATCAATAATGTTTTCGGTTCATTTTTACAGACGTTCGGTTCATTGCTTGAATGGAGAGGAAGCAATGAAATCCTTGGCGCTATCGCTGGCGTAGGAGGAATGCTTCTATTTTCAGGTGGTATTTTCTATCTGTTTGTGAAGGCTAGTGCACGTCAGTTGGATAAAGGAATTAAAATTGAAATGGTAGATAACAAGAGTTCAGGTAAAACATTAAGAAGGAGTCCAGGTGGAATTTTAAAATAAACATGAGAGGATTGTTGTGTACATATAGTCGTGCATAACAATCCTTTTTACTATTAAAGGTTCGTAAAAATGAACTTTGGAGGAGGCATGTATTGAACGCTTCTAATATCATATATCGAAAATTACTTGCTGGATTTTTAACGATATGTACGTTTACATTTGGTTCAACACTCGTATTTATATTTGGATTTGATGCATATGATTCTTTGAGAGAAGGAGTTATTGGAATTACTCTCATCATCGCTTTTTATGCAACGCCAGTAATTCTGTTGTACGGAGTTCCTGTCTCACTGATCATCGAATATATTTTTATGAAAAAAATGATTGTATCGAACCTTCTTTACATCGGCCTCCACACACTGTTTGGAATGGCAAGCTATTTTATGTTTTGGGAATGGGGCGTAGTGTACTATGGACTCATCGCGGCATTCATATTTGCTATTGTTGATCGGGTTTTATCAAGGTATAAAATGACGGATACATTCATTGTCGTGAGTATTGTATTACCGATTGGCCTGTATACTTTATTCACATTACTCATTGCTGCATTTGGTTAAAAGAATAAGAAGGGAGAAGATATTTGTGCTCACAAAGCCAGAAGCTTTAAAAAGAGGGGACAAAGTGGCGACGGTTAGTTCGTCATTTGGAGGAGCAGGCGATAAAGATATGCGCTGGAGATATGACCAAGGAGTCCAGCGGCTTGAAGAGGTATTTGGATTAGAAGTGATTCCGATGCCTCATAGTTTAAAAGGGAGCGATTATTTATATAACCATCCTGAGAAAAGAGCGGAAGACTTAATGACTGCTTTTAGAGATCCAGAAATTAAAGTGATCATTTCGAACATTGGTGGCGAAGAAAGTATTCGGTTGCTACCGTATATTGACTTTGAAGTGATCAGACAAAATCCTAAAATTGTTACAGGGTATTCAGATACCACCATTACTCATTTATTTTGCTGGAAAGCTGGATTATCCTCTCATTATGGACTCGCTCTTTTAGTGGACCTTGCAGAAAATATTCAGATGGATCCATACACGATTGATATGGTACAACGAACGATGTTCAGTACAGATGTCATCGGAGAAATAGCACCTCCAAAAGAGTGGACGAGTGAGTTTTTAGACTGGAAGATTGAAAATAAGTTCACTGCTAGAAACATACATAAAAATCGACCGTATGAATTGTTGTCCGGAAGCGGTGTAGTGGAAGGTCATTTATTGGGCGGTTGCATAGAAGTGCTTGAATTTGCGAAAGAAACTCTTATCTGGCCGTCAGCAGCAGATTGGGAAGGAAGTATTTTGTTCTTTGAAACCTCTGAAGACACACCTTCTCCAGAAAATATAACCTATTGGCTGAGAAATTACGGTGCGCAAGGGATTCTTGCAAAAGCGAATGGAATGATTTTTGCCAAGCCTGCGGATGAAAAATTTTATGAAGAGTATAAAGAGTGTATTTTAAAAGTACTTCACGAATTTGGTGTGCCTGACTTACCCGTCCTTTATAATGTGAGTATTGGGCATACGGAACCGAAAGCAATTCTTCCATACGGGGCGAAAGCTCGGATTGATTGTGAGAGTGTGGCACTTTTTATTGATGATCATGGAGTTGTGCCTACAAAACATTAAGATTTTATGTTAAGAAAGGAATCATATGCTATGAAACAAGCTATTCATCCCTTAATCGATGCACATATTCATATTGATCATTATAGCCTTCGTGATCAAAAGCAAATAATAAGTGATTGTGAAAAGTGGAAGATTGAAGGGCTCATCGCTGTTTCCAATGATCTTTCCTCAGCGCAGGAGACATTGAAACTCGCGCAGAAGTATCCGCTTATTCAACCAGCGTGTGGGTTTCATCCAGAACAGTCACTCCCATCGAAAGAGGACATTGAAAAACTGCTCAACTACATCGACGTGCACCATGAAAAATTTGTTGCCATTGGTGAAGTGGGGCTTCCTTATTATACGCGAAAAGAAAACCCAGCTATTCTGCTAGAACCATATATCGAAGTGCTGGAACAAATGATACAGCGTGCAGCCACATATCATAAACCGATTATTCTTCATGCTGTGTATGAAGATGCACCTCTTGTATGTGACTTACTCGAAAAGTACAATATTAGTCGGGCCCATTTTCATTGGTTTAAAGGGGATGCTCGTACAATTGAGCGCATGGTTACCAATGGGTATTGTATATCTGTTACTCCGGATATTCTATATAAAGAAAAAATTAAAACGATTGTTAAACAGTATCCATTGGATCAACTGATGGTGGAGACAGATGGACCATGGCCCTTTGAAGGAAAGTTTAAAAATAAACTGACACACCCATGGATGATGCATGAAACCATTCGAGAAATAGCAGCTATTAAAGGCGCTGCTATAGAAGAAGTCTACCGCCAGACGCGTGCAACAACGAAAGAATTTTATGGTTTGGAGTAAACGAACGAATAAATAAAGGGAATGCAAGCCTATCCCTCATTATAGCACCTACATGTTCCACGTATCAAAAAACGAGGTCACTACCTTCAATGATCGTGACCTCGTTTGATGCTATCTACCTTCTCGCGCCATGACAACTCCGACAGGCTTTAGTTCGTGGAGGATATTGATTGTACCTTCATGTGCATCTAATACTTCGCGTAGTTTGCGATACACAAAGGGGCTTTCATCTGTCCCACCACCGCGTAGTTCGACGCCAAATTTATCAATCGCTTGTTGCATGCGCTCATGAGTAATGGCTCCACCTCTACGTCTGCGCGTACGCCAGTTCATTCGTCCAGCTGCTTTCGTACGACTCATGACACGACCCGCACCGTGAACCGTACTATAAAAGGCATCCGCACTTTTTTTCGATTCCTTACCTTCTAAAATAACTGAAATATCTCCCATACTCCCACCGACAAATCCGAGTTGTCCAGGCGCGGCAGGTGTAGCGCCTTTTCGAACGACAATCACTTCTTTACCGTTATGCGTTTCTTTCCAAGCATAGTTGTGGTGGTTGTGTACTTCAAATGTGGATTCAGCTTGTAAAATATTAAGAACTTGATGAATCACAATATCTCTTCCGGCATACGCATATTTTCCAGCGAGTTGCATGGCTTGATAGTACATATCGCCGAGTTCACTGTCCATATCTAATAACGTAGGGGTTTCTTCCATATTTCCTTGAGGTGGATTATCTAAAAAGCCACGGTTATTGGCTAAGTTTAAAAATCCGGTTGCTGTTTTATGTCCGAAGCCTCGACTGCCAAAATGATTCCCAATCCATATTTCATCGGTTTGTTTATCGACTAAAAGATCGACATAGTGGTTTCCAGATCCTGTAGTACCGAGTTGCTCCTTGGCAATGGATTGTAATGTATCGTGTTCGTGGGTTCCGAGTTCTTTATATACGTCCCAGGCAGGATCCTCAAATACTTCATGATTTTCGTTTTGATGACTTTTCTTCCCTACTCCAAACGGGACTTGGCGCTCAATTTCATCCATTATTTCAGGCAGGTCTTTCTTTATTTCTTGATACGTAACATTCGTTTTAACGGCTTTATTTCCGCATGCGATGTCATACCCAACACCGGATGGAGATATTTGCCCATCATACGCGATGACTCCTCCGACAGGTTGGCTATAACCGAAGTGTCCATCCGCACATAGGACACCACCGACAACATTTCCTGTTCGCATACATCTCTTCAACTGATCGATTGTTGCATCTTCATGTGTTCCAAAAATTACCGGTTGTATCTTCATCAGCCTCCTTATGTCTTATTATATAGGAAAAATGAATTCATTTCAGAAAGCACAAAAAAACAGTCCGCTACAAAAGCGAACTGCTAGAATTTACCGTTCAAATTCAATTTCAGTCATATCTTTAAAACGTATTTCAATTTCGATTTCATCATAGTTGTCAATTGAAAATCCTTCAATAATTTGTTCGTAAATGTCATCCTCTAAACTATCTTCGTCAAATGTGAATGTATCAAAAATTGGTTCTATTTTTTTCATCGCTTCGTCATCTTTTAAGTAGACATCTTCTGTTTTATCGTCATATGACGCCTTGGTTTTATTGCGTTTCACTTCGTATTCAACTTCAAATGCATCATTCACACCATCGATATCGACCTCAACTTCAAATTCTAGAAAAGGGTAAGGTGCTTCGGCAATTTCTTCAACGTTTTCTCTAGATCCATCTTCCTCTACATTGTCATTCTCTTCTGGTGGATTCGCATTTCCTTCATCATCATAAACTGAACATCCAAAGAGGAGTAAAGCAACTAACAGAAATGAGCCTAGCCATTTCAGTTTATTTCGCATATGTTTTCCCTCCTAAATTGATTTATTTATATGCTACACCTTCAGGAAAAATAAATAAATGAATATGATTGATGGATTTGTTACAAATGTTTTATTTCAATCAATCATGCAATTAAATTTTAATCAAATTGAAACTACAGCTTTACCATTGTTACACAGCTAGAAGGTACACTTGAAGTAGTAGTTCAACCTGTTAAGTTCAATTGCAGCACTTATAGCAGTGTTTTTTCACAGTGCCAATAACGTATATGGTGACGAAAATGATTTTACACCCCCCTTGGAAGCATAGATTTTTACAGAGATAGACAGAGAAAGGTATGAAGCAACAAATGAAGAAATATATGTGGATCGTCTACGTAATTGGTGCAAGTATATGCATTGCGGTTCTTAGTCATTTATTTATCTTAAATGAATGGCTTGGTGAATCATACTTTATTGGAATCCGTGACGGAATGTCCCAGATACTTCCATTTAAACAATTATTATATGACAATTATACAAGTGGAAATTTCTTTTATGCGGAACATTTTGGTATGGGCGGAGGAACATACGGGCAATTAGGGCATTATTACTCGACGTCGATTGTTTTTATTATAACTGTAATCATCACGTATCTCCTTGAAATCATCGGTATCATCCAGCATCCTACACTTGAATATTGGGCTGATGCAACATTAATTGTCAGCATGATACGAATGGTTGTTATTTTAGTTGTTTCGACTATTTTTATCCGGTATTTAGGATTTAAAACAAGGTTTGCCTTTATCGGCGCAATTATTTATGCGACGAGTACGATTTATTTTAGGCATGTTGTGTATTGGGAACCTTTTGCAGACGCAATGATTTGGTTACCATTAGTATTCCTTGGAATTGAACGAATTATTCGCGGTAAAAGTAGTGTCTTATTTATTATAGCTGTTGCAGTGAGTATGATGGATAACTTTTATTTCGCCTATATTCATTTTATCATCGCTATGATCTATATATTAGGGAGAAATATTATCCGATTTGACACAGATATTCGGACGACTGGAGCACAAGTCTTAAGATATCTTCTAGGTGGGCTGGCAGGACTTGGCCTTAGTGCCTTTGCTTTTGTCCCGAGCGTCATAGGATACGTGCAAAATGATCGACCGCTATTCTCCGAAGAATTCGCAATGATGGATATGGTCGACAACCCGCTTTTAGACGGAAAAATGATCGTCATTCCAGCCATTATCATTGCTAGTTTATGGCTGTTTCAATTGTATTCATCTAGGTTATTCAGGTTGTTTGCGATCTTGACAGGAATTATGATTATGATGCACGTTAGTCCATATGTGGCAAGTATATTTAACGGATTTTCAGCCCCGCAATACCATTGGGAATATGCGTTCATGCTTGTTGGTGGCGTTGTTGTTACGTACGTACTAACACATGCGCAAAGACTTTCGAGAAAATCAGTATTCATCGCGTTTATTGGGACCCTCATCACCTATAGTATCTTCTATGTCATGGGTGAAGGTATCACATGGTCAGCAGACAGTATATATTCCTTAGTCATTGCGACAATTGCGCTAGGCCTTGTATGGTTGCTATTCGTCTGGAAACGTTCAAATATGACTCAATACATTTTGATTGGAACGATTATTGGTACATCGATTTGGATTGCCAACGGATTCCAAGCAGAAAAAGTAACATTTGCTGGAACAGATGAAGAAGTGAAGAAAAAATGGGTGCAGAGTGACGAATATAACGGACGCTATCAAAATGAATTGATTGATCTTCTCCATGTGCGGGAAAAAGATCCACTTATGAGAATCGACTGGATGATTCCCGAGCAAAACAATACACCACTCGTCCGACAATTTAGAGGGTTTAGTGCAAATTCAAGTGTATTAAATAAACATATCCTTCACTTTTATTGGCACGATTTAATGATTGATATGGGGCAGGAGAGCGTTAGTCGCTATGGCTCTCTTGGGGACCGTACGAATCTTTTCAGCCTACTCTATGGAAAATATAAAATTGATAAGATTGACGAAGGTGAAGTACCATTTGGTTTTGAAGAAGTTACAAAAGTAGGTCCATATGTCGCTTATGAAAATACCCATGCACTACCATTTGCTCGTACAACTAGCACAGTATATACAGAAGAAAGTCTTAAACGAGCGCATCCGATTGAAAAGGAACGGGCAATGATTGATGGCGTCATTTTAGATGAATCTACAGAAAGTGAACCGATTGAATCTATCGAAGCTGAAGAAATAATGAATGTATCTGTAGAAACAAATGGAAGCACGTATGAAGATGAACAGTTGCATGTAACTGAAGAGACTGGAGGACTGGATCTTGTTATTAAAGATGCCACAGAGCAAACGGGCGATTATTACGTATCCTTTTATATAAAAAGACAAGATCAAGATCAAATCTATGACTTAACCGTTAACGAATACGAAACATCACGACAAAAGAACACGTCTATTGATCGAACTGGAATTGACGAGGTGCTTATTCGCGTACCGGCAGAAGAAGTTTTATCCATTCGGGTTCCGGAAGGCGAATATGTTGTTAAAGACATTCAAATCTATCATGAGTCATATGAGACTTTGGTGGAAGAAACAAAACGCCAGGAGAAGGAAAAAGAAATATTCGTCGCCATGGATAAAAATAAAATATATATGAATGTCGACAATCAAGAAAATGATTCCTTTGTTACGATTCCTGTACCTTATGAAAAGGGGTGGTCCGCACAAATAAATGGAAAACGTGCAGATGTTTTACGAGCAAACTATTCATTTATCTCGATACCTATTGATGCGGGAGAAAATGAAATTACCCTAACATACATCCCCCCGTACTTTATAGAGATGAGCTTATTATCAACCCTTACATGTTGTGGATTAATGATTTTCCGTAAAAAAACCTAAAAACTATCAGAATATAAGAGAAGAGAACCCTCTTTCAATATATTCTGATAGTTTTATTTTGTACAATTTGGTATACTTTTACTATGATACTTATTGCCTATGCAAATAAAGATACCGAATGTAATGGTTGGGGGAGAGTTTTTATGTCTTTACAGACAATGTTTATTCCAATGGAAAATATATCGTCTACGTGCACACAAATCGGCCAAAGGATTGAAAAGCACATGTTTGAAAATCCATCAGTGGTCATTGACTTAAGTGCAACGTATGTACATACGATTGAACAAATGATGGAAGAATATTTCAAAAAACACCCAGAAATCACAAAAGAAACACTTACTTCTTCTGCATCACAAGCAACATATGTATTAAAAATGGATTGGATTAAGGAAGTCAAAAGGCAAGCGGATAATCAAAAGATATCTATTACACCATTTCAGATGGTACAATGCTACCTGTTTTTATTAGAAATCACGGATTGGTATATCGATACCTTTGTGCAAGATATGACTGAAGTGTCTTATAAAAAAGAATTACAAAAGATCGCCCAGGATGAGGCTTTTCAAAAATATGATCCGATCGTCCAACAAATTGGTAGCTTCAAAGAATATTCGGCTGGACATAGTCATACAGATAAAGAACAATCACAAGATATTGCCCTCGCCTATGACAATAGTGTTATTTACATACCGAAAAATAAATCATCGATTAAACTTCTATGTCTAGGGATTAAAGGATGTAATCACTTCCTTAAAGAGCTTGCACATAAAAACATCCATACACTAAAAGATTTACCGAAACAGCTAGATGGGATTTATCTACAGCTAACAGGTGTCGGTCCGACAACGGTTAAAAAATTGTGGAATCAACTTGTTCATATGTTTTCAAGTGATAAGGATGTAGGCCATCATATAGCAGAAAAAAATATAGAACGGGTCATTCACTTCTCCGGAGAGTCCATCGAATTTTCTCCTGAACTGGCGCGTTTATCCATTCAAGAAAAGGATTTTCCTGGTTCTGTTAAAACATTACAATCGATTAGAGATAATGGGATATCTACCTATGAACAATTGCCGAGCCATTTAGTTGAATTAACGAAGCTTCCAGGTATTGGTCGTGTACGAGTGCAACAATTGTTTAATCGAATGCGACATTTATTCCCACATTTGGAAAAAGCTCAAGCTTTAGAAAAACTAACGAATGACGAACGCATTCAATATGAAAATGACCAATTCATAAAATGGTTTGCAACCATTGAACAAAATGAGGAAAATGCCAGGAAAAGGAAACTTCCAGAACGTTATATTCGCATTTTAAGAAAGCGTTATCAAGGTTTATCAAAAAAGGAACATTTGACATTGCAACAGCTAGGTGAAGCAGAGGGAATTACGCGTGAACGTGTTCGCCAAATTATTCAGCGCGGCAACACAGTTATCGCACGTATTTGGAGAACATATGTAGAATGTGTAAAAGAAAAATTAGAAGTAAAAGGAGATCATTTAGTAGCAAATAACTATTTATCACATTCCTTAGTTGATTATGTTCGCATGCAAGTATTCGAAGTAAAAGGCATATATATCCATGAGAAAAATAGTATGCGCTTACTTTCACTAAAGGACGAGCAGTCATTTAATGAATTAATGGACAATATAAAAAGTGATTTCCATGAAAGATTTGATGTAGTCATCATCGACACACATACGTATAGATCCTATTGTAAAGACATTGCAAATAAAAACCATTTACCAATGAAGTTTATTGAACAATTGACTGCTCAATGGATTCATTGGCTGAATGAACAAGAGGGAATTATAAAGAATGTATCAAAAGCAAAAATAGTTGAAATGGTTATGCTAAACTATCCTGAAGGTGTAGCAATCTATAGAGAAGAATCACAGCTTAATAGAGAGGCGAATAGGTTAATGCCTGGGAGCTTTGTTAATGAGAGAGAATTTACAGCGGTCTTTTCTCGTGAGGAAATGAACGAACGGCTCTTGCTTTGGGCACGTGGCGTATATATTCATAAAACCTTTATCCAAGCAGAAGAATCATGGATAAGAAATATACAACATAAAGCTAACGCAATATTGCAAGAGAAAGAATTCATTCATGTTCGAAAACTGTTTAACGTTGTTCGAGAGGAAGCAAAGTCCCAACAAATCCCAAACGAATATGCATTATTTTCATTAATGCGCTTGTATAATGAAAATGTTTTATCTTTAGAACGTTTCCCAATGATTCAAATTGCTGGGGATAAACGGGTGAATAATGAACAAAGGGTCATTGAATATATCGAAGAAAAGGGAATGTTTGCTACAAAACAAGATTTAATCCAAGATTTTGTCTGTAAGAGGGGTTGGAGAAGCTTTACAATTGAACAGATTATCTCAGATTCATTAGAGATTATACCTTATGAACATGGTGTTTATACATTATTTCATCCATATGAACGGATTACAGAAGAACAATTTTTTCCATTTTTTAATATCATAAATAAAATGTTTCAAGATCATATTGTTATTTCGGTAAATACATTGTTTCAATGTACAAAAGAAAACGCCAAAAATCTTGGAATAGATACACCTCATCTACTATATGCATTATTAAAAATGTCAGGTCAAGATTATGCAATATTTGAACGGTTTCCATATATCTTACCGGATGATGCCCCGTTCGGCTCAATGAATAATCGTGCACTCATTGAAGAGTTTATTGCAGAAAAACAAACAACGGTAACGAGACAAGAAACGATTCATTGGTTAGCAACAATTACAGAAGCGAGTGAATCAGTCTTAGATTTTGCTTTGAACACTTCCCAAGATATTTTATACTACGAACGTGGACAGTATGGTGAATATGTGCATCGAGAAACGACAGGAATGAGCGGTGAGAAAGAAAAGCAATTGTTAGCTGAAATAGACAAGGTATATGATAGACTGAAGCATACAACAGGAAAAAAATATGTATTGCTGAAAGATTTATATCGTTCCATAAAACTACCCACATTAAATAATAATATAGAATGGAATCCCGTTCTACTAGCGAACATCATAAAGTTATCAGGAAATTGGCAGACGTTTGGCTCCTATGATGAAATCTACATGCCAATAAATGAGGTATCCGGGTGTGATATTGAGTTCATCGAACATCTCATTGAAACTGAATTTAATGGAGTTATTACTATATCCAGTTTGCGATTATATTTATCAGAAATTCGCTATTCCAGTTCAGGAGAATTTCGGTCTTACGTACAAAAAGCTATTGAAAATGGAGATACACCATTTGTGTTAAAAAATGACTTTATTATTCATAAAAGTCAATTAAAGGGGTTCCAGACAAGTGTCAGAGGGGTATGAAATTATAATGATGATAGATCGACACTTTGTATAAGTGTCGGTCTAATTAATGAGGAAATATAAAAAGATTCATGCATTAATGAATGAAATTGATTCAGATCAGTTATCAACAGAACAGGTAGGAGATTTTAATGAAACAGTATAATACAGAATTTACACGGTTTATGTTCGTTGGCGGGATCAACTCTTTAAACTATTATATAGTCTATATGGTCTGTATCCATGTATTATCCATCCATTATTTTATTGGTCATATATTAGGCTACACAGTTAGTTTAATAGGTTCCTTCTTTTTAAATGTGTATTTTACATATCGAGTAAAGCCAACATGGAGAAAGTTTCTGACATTCCCACTTTCCCAAAGTGTAAATATTATTGCGTCAACAATATTTTTATTCACATTTATTGAATGGTTTAATATCGATCGATCACTAGCTCCTGTTTTTGCAGTTTTATTAATGATTCCAGTCACATTTTTAATTACTGGTAAAATATTGAAACGTGCTTAGAGATTCTAGAACTCGTGTGAGACTTACCATCACATGAGTTTTTAGTACTTACCTTTAAGGGATATGTTCCCTTTGTTATAATGGCGACCAATGCTTATAAACTATATTCGTTACAGTGAAATGGGGATGTTCGTTTAATGGTAGCAGATCAAAACCTGGAAGAAAAACAGCAATCAATTAAGAAAATCCCGTTGTTAACCGTTTTGCTTTCAGGTGCATTTATTACTATATTGAATCAAACATTATTAGCGACTGCTTTCCCCGAAATTATGAAAGACTTACAGATCAGTGAAAGTACTGTTCAATGGTTACAGTCATCGTTCATGTTAGTAAATGGAATTATGATTCCGGTGACTGCTTTTTTAATGGAACGATTTACGACACGTAAATTGTTTTTAACAGCTATGAGCTTATTTGCTGTTGGTACGATTATTGGTGCGTTTGCTCCAAATTTTAATTTGTTAATTGTAGCCCGAATCTTTCAAGGACTTGGGGCTGGAATATTAATGCCTCTCCTTCAAACAATTGTTTTCTTAATTTTCCCTAAGGAAAAACGCGGGCGTGCAATGGGACTTTTTGGTTTAGTGATTGCTTTTGCTCCAGCGATTGGGCCTAGTTTATCAGGTTTCCTTGTGGATCATTTCCCGTGGAGAAGTGTATTTTATATCATTATTCCAATTGCAATTATCGTTATTATCACTGCTTCTTTCTTGCTTAAAAACATTACGGAACAAACCAATCCGCCTGTTGATATTTTATCCATCATTTTATCTACTCTAGGGTTCGGTGGTATATTATACGGCTTTAGTATCGCTGGGAACGTAGGGTGGACAAATATTCAAGTCGTTGTAGGCTTGATTATTGGTGGTATTGCTTTAAGTATTTTCATTATCAGACAATTAAAGTTAGACATTCCAATGTTAGAGTTCAGAGTGTTTACATATAGAGTATTTATATTAACAACATTACTTGGAATGATGGTTTTCGTATCGATGATTGGAGCAGCTGTTATTTTACCAATGTTAATGCAAAACATGCTCGGGTTTACAGCCCTTCAGTCAGGGTTAGCATTGTTACCTGGTGCCATCGTTATGGGAATCATGAACCCTATTGCAGGGCGATTGTTTGATCAGTTTGGTGCCCGGTGGCTCGCAATTACTGGTTTTTCTATTATAACAATCACATCATTTGCAATGACGTTTTTTACACCAGAAACAACATTTGCTTACATTGCAACAATGAATGCCATACGTATGTTTGGAATTTCCTTAGTCATGATGCCTGCAACGACAGCAGGATTGAACGAGCTACCAGAAAAACTTATTCCACATGGTACAGCGATGAACAATACTTTCCGACAAGTGTCTGGAGCGATAGGAACGGCATTACTCGTAACAGTTATGGCGACGAGTGCTATCCCTAAAGACTCTTTAGAAGGTGCAGTTCGCGGAGTGAATATGTCATTTGTAGTAGCTACCGTAGTGTCAGTTATAGGATTGATTCTTGCGCTGTTTATTGATCGAATCAAAACCAAATGAAATTCTTCTGTGATAAACTAAATGTACGTATAAAAAAAGGAGAGTGGAAATAGTGGTATCTTCATTATTGTTTATAGCTGAGAACTCTTTTTTTGAAGTAGAACGGAATCATGATGAGTGGCATTTAACAGAACGAACGTTTGATTGGAAGTTTATGTCGATCGCAGCAGACCCTTTTGTAAAAGGCAGGTTGTATGCCGGGACCTTTGATAATGGATTGTTCATAAGTGAAGATGGCGGAGTTAGTTGGAACGAAGCAGGAGAAGGGATTGCTGAGTCGCGGGTAATGAGTGTTGCGGTAAGTTCAGTTGAAAAGCAAAATGGTTATGGTGTTGTGTGGGCAGGAACAGAGCCGAGTAAACTATATCGTTCAGAAGATGGAGGAGCTACGTGGGAAGAGCGTTCATCTTTTTTAAAACTTCCGTCTGAAGATACGTGGTATTTTCCACCACGTCCTCATACCCATCATGTGCATTCCATCCAACCAGATATCTTTGATGAGAATCATATATTCATAGGAATTGAGCTCGGTGGAGTATTAAAAAGTACGGATAAAGGTCATACGTGGGAAGATCGAAAAGAAAACTCCCAATTTGATTGCCATGCACTGACGATGAACTCATTTGCTAAAGGTAGGATTTATGAAGCTGCAGGTGGTGGATATGCTGAAAGTGTTGACCAAGGGGTACATTGGCAAACATATAATGATGGGTTAGGTCCTTACACATATTTAGTCGACGTAGCCGTTGATCGAGCAAACCCTGATATCATTATTGCGTCAGGAGCAACAGGTCCACGCGCCGCTTATAATGCTGACACTGCAGAAACATTCGTGTTTAGAAAAGAAAATAATCAACCTTGGGAGATCGTGAGAAGCGGTTTGCCAGATCATAGCGGAAGTACCGTTTTCGCATTATCTAGTAACGAATCAGAGCCAAACACCTTCTTTGCGGTGAATAATCGCGGAATATATCGATCTACAGATAAAGGTGAATCTTGGAAATATCTAAATGTTGAGTGGAAAGAACGATATAAAAAAATGCGCGTAAGGACTTTATTAACAATTTGAAAAAAGTGTTCACATTCAGGTTATTAAAAAACTTGAAATATATATTAATTTATGAATTTAAATTATGTGAAATAAATGACCTGTAAACATTGATGTAACAGCATTCCTTTAAAGGTATGAAAAATAAAATATTAACTAAACCAAAAAAACAGCATAAACATGCTGTTTTTTTGTATGGGTAAAAATGTCCAAAAATAGCATTTGTTCACAATTCAGACACATACAGTTCATATTGCGTTCATTTACTTATGTTAGCGGACATAGTATATTGACTGTAGCCTCGTGAGAAGGGCGAACACAATTTATTAAAGCGTAAATCTCTTTTTTAGGTTTACCTTTAAGAGAAAAAGGGAGAGAAGAAAATGAAGAAGCTTTTTAGTTTCACATTTTTGCCTGCATTCGCACTAATTATTTCATTAATTGCATTACCAACGAGTACGGTATTTGCAGCGTATGCAGATGGTTCTTATGATGTACCAGTAGAAATAAAAGAAGATGGTACAAATAATACCTCAATTGCTGACGGGTATTTTAATAGTAATGCAAAACTTGTGGTAGAAAATGGAACTAATTATATTCAATTAACCGTAAGTAGTGCAGAATATGTTAAATCAGTCAGTGGCCCTAACGGAGAAGCACAAGTTATTAGTGAAAGCGGAAATACAAAAACACTACAATTACAAGTGGGTGACTTGTCTAATCCTATTAATCTAGGTATGCACATCGTCGTTCCTGAAGAAGTAGCAGGAATGGAATATGACAATAACCACAGTACGCAAGCAATCTTTGATGTAAGTGGCGTTCCTGCAGCATCTACTGACGGAGGAGAAACAACTGAAAAAACATCTTCCGAAACTGGAGCAGGTGAAGCAGTTGATAACCCACCAACAGGCGATTCCACACCAATTGCAATGTATGTAGCATTGCTCGTAGGTTCAATCGCAGTATTTGCTGTGTACAAATTTCGCATTGCACGTAACTAATAAAAAGAAAATGGGAGCTGACATACAATGAAGAGGAAATTAACACTTTTGTTTACAGTGTTATTTACACTGTTTACTTTGCCGGTTAGTGGTTTGACGGCGTTTGCGGCGGAGAAAAGTTATGACAATATAAAAGATGGCGAGTATAAAATAAAGGTTTATGCAAAACAAGATGGGAAAAGTGAAGCATCAGTAGCAGCCGATTATATGAGTGATGACGCGACACTAACAGTAAAAAATGGTGAAACTAAACTAACGCTATTTATTCCTGATAACCCAGCAATGAATTTTAATAAATTAGAAGTAGCTGGTGTTGAACCAGCAATAACACCTGGTAAATTAGATACTGAAGAAGGAAACTTCTATACTTACAATGTTTCTATGCTTCAATCAATCTTAAAAGCTGTCACTAGTTATGAAGTTCCTATGATTAATTTAGTTCATGAGAATGTTAAACTTGACTTTCATTTAGATGGTCTAGATGAATTACCTGTCAAAGAAAAAGAACCTGTAGTTGAAATAGAAACTGTAACTGAAACAGAATCGATTCCATTTGAAACGGTAGAGGAAGAGGATTCATCACTAGAAAAAGACGAAGAGAAAGTAAAACAAAAAGGTGTAAATGGAACTAAGGAAGTCACATATGAAGTTACTTATAGCGACGGTGAAGAAACAAAACGTGATGTTATAAAGGAAGATATTACAAAGGAAGCAGTAAACGAAATCATTTTAGTAGGTACGAAAGATTCTGCACCTGAGAATGAAGAAGCAATTATTGAAAATCCTGATACAACTGAAGAAGTAGAATATAAATCAGATTTAGATTTAAGTCAATATTTCCAGAACCCAGCTAAATTTATCGAAAAAGATGGTAATAAATACATTCAAATGACTGGAAATATGGGCCAATTTATAGACACTCTTACTATTGATGGAAAAGAGGCTGTATTGGGAGAAATTAAAGAAGATGGCACTTATGTAATGCAATTTGAAGTTTTGAAACCACTTTCTGAAAAACTAGATTTTAATATGTTGATTGATATTGGTTCTAGAGTAATGGAACATGATGCAAAATTATGGTTTGAAGGCGAAGAAGAGCCTGAGCCTAATGTTGAAGTGAAGTCTGAAACGAAAACAGAAAAAGTTAAATTTGAAACTGTTGAGAAAAAGGATGCTTCATTAGAAGCCGGAAAAACCAAAGTGAAGCAAGAAGGTGTAAATGGAACAAAGGAAGTTACGTATGAGGTTACTTATACAGATGGTAAAGAAACAGAACGTAAGGTTAAGAGTGAGTCTATTACAAAAGAACCTGTAAATAAGATCATTCTAATCGGTACGAAAGGATTAAAAGATGATTTATTAACTCCTGATAAAGTTTCTAAGATAGATTATACAATTAAACAGGAAGATGGCATAACGGATTCAGTTTCAAATAATTTCTTTACTAATAAAGGTTTCATATTAGAGAAAGATGGTAAAAAGTATGTTCAACTAACTATAACTGATGGAAAAATGGTGAAAAGTTTAAAAAACAAATATGATGATGCTATTCTTGTAAAGGAAAACAAAGATGGGTCTATTGTATTGCAATTAAGAGTAGATAATGATTTATCAAATATGCTTTTAGATATGCATATTGTTGTGCCAGAAGGTGCAATGCCTAATTTCCCTGGTTATGATATGGAACATACAGCGATCATTGTATTTGATGCCTCAACTGAAGAAGAAATAGAAGTTGGAGACCATCAAATATCTGCTCTCGCAGGAAATGAAAATGGGCCTCAAGTGAGCAAAGATGAATCTACAGGTAAAGAAATCGTAGAAAAAGAAAAAAAACCAGAGAATGGTAATGGTGACAAAAACGGAGACACTCCTAAAAAACCGACATTCGGTTCAAATGATGGAGATGGTCAAAAAGTAGCTGCTTCATCAAATGATGATAAGAAGAACCCACAAACAGGGGATACAAGTGCAATTATGTTCTATGCACTGTTACTGATTGGTTCACTCATTCCATTAGCTGTTAAATTTAAACGTCGTTTTGTATAATATGTGAAAAATTGCAAGTCTTACTGCCATCTTGGCAGTAAGACTTCCTTTGGTATTTATAAGGAAAGGTGGATATTCGAATTGCGGAATAAATATGTAATTATTGCTTTTTTATTACTAGGAATGCTTTTTATTGCAGCATGTGGATCTAGTTCAGAGGCAACAGAGAATGCTACTGAAGGAAATAATTCTGCAGAAACAGATGATCAAGAAACTGAAGAAGAGACAGAAGAAGAAAATGATCACCGAATTGTGGCTACGACATATGCAATTGTCGAGTTTTTAGAGGCTTTAGATATAGATGCCGTTGGTGTTCCAACGAGTTATAAAGAAATTCCAGAACGTTACAAAGATGCAACAGAAGTAGGTAACGCGATGGACCCAGATTTAGAAACGGTACTTTCTCTAGACCCAACACATGTCTTAACGGTTACTAACTTAAAATCTGACTTAGAGAAGCCTTTTACAGATCACAATGTTCCTGCTGACTTTTTAGACTTAGATACAGTTGATGGTATGTTTACTGAGCTCGAAAAATTAGGTGAAGAATATAATCGCTCAGAAGAAGCAGGTCAAATTATTGCTGATTTCGAAGCGAAAATGGAAGAAGTAGAAGCTTTAGTTGATGGAGAAGATTCTCCTAAAGTACTTATATTAATGGGTATTCCTGGTAGTTATATTGTTGGAACAGAGAACTCTTATATTGGTGATTTAGTACAAAGAGCCGGTGGAGAGAATGCTGTTACAGGTAAGGATGAAGATTTCATCTCAGCGAACACCGAGTATTTACAACAACTAGAGCCTGATATTATTTTACGAGCAGTTCACGGAGCGCCAGAAGAAGTTGTGAAGATGTTTGATGAAGAATTTGAACAAAATGATATTTGGAAACATTTTGATGCTGTTAAAAATGACCGAGTATATGACTTAGAAGAAACATTATTTGGAACAACAGCAAATTTAGCAGTCGATGAAGCAATTGATGAGTTACTGACAATCTTATATCCAGATCTTTAAGATTGTGTAAGTGAATTGGGGTATAGACGAATGAATAAAAAAGTAATCAGTTTTATAGTTGTTCTTATATTAATTCCTCTAACAATTATGTATGCTGCGACAACAGGAAGTATTGAAATTACAGTAATGGAGCTTATCAAAGGCTTGTTTAGTGGAACAAATGATCAGGTAGCCATTATTAAAGACTTACGTTTCCCTAGAATTGTCATTTCATTATTTGCTGGTGCAGCTTTATCTGTTTCTGGTGTACTTCTACAAGCGGTTATGCGAAATCCACTTGCTGAACCAGGTATTATCGGTGTTTCTTCAGGTGCAGGTTTTGTTACCATTGTTATGGTAACATTTTTCCCAACACTATATTTCTATACACCACTCTTTGCTTTTATTGGTGGAGCGTTAGCGTTTTTCTTAGTGTTCACATTTTCTTGGAAGTCAGGACTCAATCCACTTCGTATGATATTAATCGGTGTGGCCATTAATGCTGTATTTGTTGGCTTAAGTGAGTTATTTGAAGCGAGTGGTTCAAGTTTAATTGAAGCTGCTTCGGTAACTACGTCCACACTATCGATGAAAACATGGAATGATGTAAATATTATGGTATTGTATGGATCAATCGGTCTCGTTTTAGCGTTCATTTTCTTTACGTATGCGAATCATTTAGGGTTACGTGACCAAACGTTAAAAAGCTTAGGCTTTCGAGTCAATCGAGCACGGTTTATTTTATCCATTTTAGCGGTTTTATTAGCATCCATTGCCACGGCAGTTGCAGGGATGTTTACGTTTGTAGGGCTGTTAATACCACACATTGGAAGGTCATTAGTTGGAACGGACCATAAAGTACTTATTCCTTTTTCAGCTTTAGCGGGAGCATTACTTATTTTAGTAGCAGACACTTTAGGACGAACAATTATGGCGCCTATGGAAATTCCAGCATCGATTATTATGGCAATTATTGGTGGACCATTCCTCATATTCTTGCTTAGAAAGAGTGATCGTATTTATGGAAATTAAAGATATTTCTTTTGCATATCAGGATCATGTCATGCGACTCCATCATATAAATGGGACTATTAAAAAAGGTGAAGTGACAACAATCATTGGGCCAAATGGTTGTGGGAAATCGACTTTGTTAAGTGTACTGACCAATAATAACGCACCTAAAGAAGGGCAAGTCATTCTTGACGGGAAAGTGTTAAATGCGTATAAACCGAAAGAATTGGCTCGTACCCTTGGTGTTGTGTATCAAAAGAATGAGGCACCTTCAGATATGACTGTTGAAAAACTTACCCAATACGGGAGATTGCCACATCGAAGTACATTTTCTCCACAATCAGACAAAGACGAAGAGATGGTCAAGTGGGCACTTGAATGTACAGGGTTATATGAAAGAAGACATATGGCGATTGATACATTATCAGGTGGACAGCAACAACGTGTGTGGATAGCGATGGCACTTGCTCAAGATACACCATTTTTATTTTTAGATGAGCCAACATCTAATCTAGATATATATTATCAATATGAAGTATTAGAGCTTGTGAAGCAACTGAGTGACGAGCACGGACTTACGATCGTGATGGTGTTGCATGATATTAATCAAGCCATTCAATATAGTGATTCGATATTAGCACTTAAAGATGGAAGTGTTGTCGCTCAAGGCAATCCGAAAGAAATTGTCACGACAGAATTGATTAAAGACGTATATGGCGTTCGAGTGGTTGTTAAAGAGGATGCGGAAGCTGGTAAGTATATTGTGCCCTTAGGCATATAGATTGGAGAGGAAGGTCGCAATGAAAAAGAAAGAACAAACGAGAACGAAAAAAATACTATCGCGATTAATTACGATTCTTTGTTTATCTGTATTTTTATATGCGGCTTATGGTCTAGCGGATGTGTTCATTGATTATTATAAGAATCGCCAAATGCTTTCAGACGTTCAAGACATGTATTATGATGATAAGTCTGTTAAAGCGGCAGACAAAGATCGGGGAGCAGATGAAGTTCGTTCCGGATTTGATGAGTTATTAAAACATAATAAAGATGTAGTCGGTTGGATTACGATGGACGGAACCCAAATCGATTATCCTATTTTACAAACGGATAATAATATTGATTACTTAACGAAAGATTATAACGATCGAGTGACACGAGCAGGGAGTATTTTTTTAGATTACCGAAACGACATTACTTCTGAAGATAAAAATACCGTTGTTTATGGTCATCGAATGAAAGACGGTTCCATGTTTCAACATTTAACGAAGTTTTTAAATGAAGACTTTCTAAAAGAACATCCAACATTTGAATATGACACATTGCATGAGAGCTATGAAGCAGAAATATTTTCAGTGTACAATACATTGACATACTTTAACTATATTGAGACCGATTTTTCAAATGAAGAGGAATACGCAGAGTTGCTACAACAAATGCAAGAGAAATCTAAGTTTGAGACAGATGTAGATGTCAATTCGGAGGATCAAATTATTACATTATCAACTTGTGACTATGAATTAGACGAAAATGAGGGACGATTAGTTGTCCATGCGAAATTGGTGAAAAAGTAAATATGAAGCATACACATAAAACATCCCTCAACCTTTTAGGAAGAGGGATGTTTGTTTGAGTCTATTCTATTTCTACCACTTGATTCTTTTTACGACGATACATAGCGTATAGTGAAAGTCCTCCGGCAATTGTTAAAATAGTACCGAATAGAATGTAGTTGAACACATTGGTAGCTGTTGATGGTAATGGTTTACCGTCATCTCCATCAGTTCCACCAGGAATGCCGTTCGTACTATCATCCTCAGGATCTCCACCATCTGTACCATTGTCGCCATTATCTCCACCTTTTCCATCGTCTCCGTTATCATCATCACAAGGGATACACGGATCAGGATCGGCTGGATCTCCCGGAACTCCAGGTTTCTCTGGATCTTCTGGGCTTTCATCAATAATGTTCGTGATAGTAATGGTCTTTAATACTTCAGTGCCATCGCTGTTCTGAACATATACGGAATACGTACCATTCTTAGATACGACAAAGGACATAGTGTCAAGTCCGAGTGCGTTTCCGTTATCCCGAACGTCTTCAAGAGACTTTCTACCTTCGAGCCATGTAGCATTTGTTAGTTCTGCTTTCGATTCTGCAAGAACTGAAATGGTAATTGGTTCGTCCGTTAATTTATCTTTTGAAAGTTCAAAGGACACTTTGATTGGTTCAGGCGTAGGCTCTGGCTCTGGTTCAGGTTCTGTAATGTTGTCGATTGTAATAACTTCAACAACTTTTACACCATCTTCATTCTGAACAAAGACTGTATATGATCCATTTTCAGTTACATCAAATGACATTGATTCAAGATTTATTTCATTTCCTGCTTCAGCAAAGCCATCTGCTGAGTGTTCACCAGGAAGCCATTTTGCATTTGTAATTTCTGAATCACTATCATGCGTTACGTGAACTGTTACAGGGTCTTCTGTGTCTTCAGTTGTAGATGGTTCAAGTGATACTGTAAAGGAAGTAGGTTCTTCATCTACAATAATGTTTGAAACTTCTACATATGCAATGGTTGTTTCTTCTTCGCTATTTTGAGCGAGAACTGTATAATAACCATTTTCATTAACTTCAAAAGCTTTTGACTCTAAGTCTATTTCATTACCATCATCTTCAAAAGCATCAGGACTATGATGAACTCCTGGTAACCATTGTAAAGAAGTAAGATCTGCTTCAGAATCTGAATCGACTGTAATTGTTACTGGTCCTTCAGTCTCCTCTTCTGGTGATATTTCAAATGAGAGATCAAATGCATCTGCTTCTGGATGAATGATATTTGTAACAGCTATATTTTGAACTTCTTGTGTTCCGTTTTCGTTTTCAGCAAACACTGTGTAAACTGCATTTTCATCAACTTCAAAGGCCATTTCTTCTAAATCAATGTCTTCACCATTGTCGGCAAATGCATCAACATCGTGTTCACCTTGTAACCATTTTAAAGCTGTGAGATCTGTCTCACTATCTGTATCGACCTCAATTGTTACAGGTCCTTCTGTTTGTTCAGTTGGAGAAGAACTAAGGTCAATAGAAATCGTATCTTCTTCCGTTTCAATGTTCGCAATGTCAATCGTTCCTACAGCTTCTGTATCATTTTCGTTTTTAACATAAACTGTGTACGAACCATTTTCGCTAACTTCAAAAGTACTTGCGTCAATATCTATTGTTTCTCCATCATTTTCAAAATCTGCTACATCTTTTACTCCATCTAACCATTTCATTTTAGTAATATCTGATTCACTGTTTGTTGTAACTTCAATCGTAATAGGTCCTTCAGTTGGTTCTGTAGTAGAAGGAGAAAGGGTTACATCAATCTCTTCAGGTTTTTCAGCTACTGAGAAATCAATCGTTTCTTCTGCAGTGTGACCTAAACGATCTTCTACAGATAAAGTGAGTGTATAATCTCCACTATCTAACTCATCCATTGAAATATCAAATGTTCCATCATCATTAATGAGCGTTTCGTCCTCCGTTACTACTTCATCTCCGTTTGAGATTCCGTATGTTGCTGTTAGATGTTCGTTAACATCGTATGGAACTCCAATGTTCTCTTCTACTGGTTCTTTAAAATCAACGAATTGGTCATTAATTGTTCCAGTGATTGATTCGAGTTGTTCTTCATTTTCATCAAATTCGATTTCTGGGTCTGTAGATTTGATGTAAAATGGTCCATCCCAATCAAAGAAATCGCCACCATCAAGAGTTAAAGATGTTATGTCAATCGTATAAACACCATCAGAAGCTATTGTTTCTTCATCGGTCTCATAATCTAGATAGCTTCCATCCATTTCTAAATAATATTGGCCTGGGGCTAAACCCATACCACCAGCTAATTCTCCAATCGATCCATCTTCGTATTCTCCTCCGTCAGGATCAGATGCATCCCATAGCTCAACGAGTGTGATAAATTGAGGATCTAATAATTGGAAATTAAATCTTGTCTCACTTGGTTTTCCATCACTATCTAGTGCAATAGCATAATCATCTAAATATGCATAACCAATACCAGAATCGCTAAACTCTCCAAATGCTGCAGCAAAAGGAAGAGATATATTCGTAGAACCGTTGGAAATATGAATATATCCAAGCAATTCATTTCCATCCTCTGCTTCACCAGCTGGGACATCCAATGTTACTGTAATTGATTCTGAGTCGCCTAGTGAGATTGATTCTTTATCAACCGTAATATTTGCATCTTCAACTGCTCCTGTTGCGGCTTTAGTTACATCGACAGTTACGTCGTAATCGTTTGAATCACCGCCCCTGTTTTTCAAAACAATTTCTTTAGTAAATGTTTGGGCTTTTTCTGGATTCGGTGCAATTTCACCAAATGTTACCGTACCTTTCACATTGTCAACTTCTTCATCCTCTGAAACTGCAGTATCTAACACATATGCATATGCTTCAGCATCTACAGCTGCAACTGGCTGTACAAGTCCAGCTCCTTGTTCAAAAACATCATATGCATCTGTGTCTAGTAACTCAGCTGTATTTGATAAAGCTACTTTAATATCATGAGGTTTAAACTCAGGATTCGCTTGTTTTACAAGTGCAGCTACAGCAGCTACGTGTGGTGCTGCCATACTCGTTCCTGATGCACGATCAAATGCTTGGTCAAAACTTGCATCTGGAAAATCCTTCTGATAAGCAGGAACTGTTGACATAATGTTTGAACCTGGTGCTACGACATCTGGCTTAATATCAAAATTTGGTGTAGAAGGACCTTGTGAACTTGATTCACTCATTTCATTTCCTTTAGAGTGTGATGTTGAGAAATCTCCAAAAGAAACTGTTCCTGTATGATCTTCTAATGCATTTCTAAGTGCTTCGCCTTCTTCTGTTGCCATGTCAAACGTAGGAATGAGGTCAAAAGCTGTACCTAAAAATAGATCTGCTGGACCTTCACCTTCGTTATTGTGAATAATTGTTCCGATGGCACCTGCATCTTTAGCAGTAGCAATTTTATCTACAAATGCAATGTCTCCACGTGAGATGAGAGCAATCTTTCCGTCTACATCGATATTTTCAAAATCTCCAGGTGATCCATATTCAGGTACTGCAACAACTTCAAGTTCGTTATTGAGTACTTCTTCAGGATCTGTTCCATATGTCCAAGACATTAAGTTCATGTTAGTTTCTTTTGAGTAATCACCAGCTTCTACATGAACAGAAGCATCCTTTAATTCTTCTGGTGGTGTCGAGTTACCAACAGCAATTCCTAATGTTGCAGTTGCTGGGTTTCCAATCGTTCCTCTACCTGGTCCAGCATTCCCAGTAGCGATGATAGCTGTAACACCATCAAGTGCAGCGTTGTTAATAGCTACAGCATCAGCAGTGTGTTCCTCATTACTACCTCCGCCAAGGGATAGATTAATAATATCCATCTCTTCTTCTACTGATTTTTCAATACCTGCAATGATTCCGGATGTTGTACCACTTCCGTAAGCTCCGAGCACGCGGTAAGCGTATAATTCAACATCTGGAGCGATTCCTTTGATACCATATTCATTGTTACCTTGAGCAGCAATCGTTCCTGCAACGTGTGTTCCATGTGTAGTATAGAATGAACTTCCACGATCATTTACTTCTGGGTTTCCTTCTACACGTTCACTAGGGTACGTTTCATATGGATCGTCATCAGCACGTTCTTCTGTGTATACATCTTCATCATGGTCGATAAAATTATAACCACCTTTATATACTTCTTCCAAATCAGGATGGTCATAATCAATCCCCGTATCCAGTACAGCGACTTTCACACCTTTACCAGTAATTCCACGCTCCCATAATTCGTCAACTCCTAAATGTGGAGCAGTCTGATCCATGAAAGGTGTTACTTCATCACTATTTGTTTCAGGTGTCTCTAGTGCATACATTTCACTGTTCGGTTCGATGCTTAAGATACCCGGCACTTCTAACAGCTTTTCTAAATCGCTTCTTTTTACTTTTCCTGACATTCCATTAAGAACGGTGTCATATGAAAAGCCTTTCGTAAATGAAATGTTGTTTGATTCTATAAAACTATCAAAGCCTTTTTGTTGGGCTTGGACACTCTTTTTAACATTCGTTTCATCTTGAGCAGAAAATGTTTGACGTTGGACAGCTTTTTTCCCTTTAGCTAAAGCAACTGGTGCTTCAGAAAATTGAATAATAACGTCAACTATTGCATCTCCACTTCTTTCTCTCAGAAGGGAAGGGTGTATCGTAGGTTCTCTTTCCAAGAGACTTTCGTGTTCACCAACAATTTCCTTCATTTGCTCTAGTTTGTCATTTGATGGTTCATCTTGATTAAATGAATCATGCTTTCCTTCTGCTGAAACGGCTGGTGCAAATAAAGAAAAGATTAGCATTGCGATGAAAATACTACTTAGTATTCTACTATTTTTATACTTCTTCAATATTCCAAACCTCCCAAATATTCACATAAATATTTTCATACAAATGAATAGAAAACGTCACCTCGCAAATATATGTATTTTAAACGTACGTAGCTCATAAGCTAGTACTATTTAAGTGCAAAAAAAATCATTCATGTTTGTATCTTAGTGAATTTCATAACACGTATTTTACGCTAAGTCACTTCAACATGTAGTTTCGTTGAACCTTTCGAAACTACATATTGTATTGCCGTAGCTGATTTTGGTAATTATGAAATTCACTTACCTACAAGTTGTTAGAATAATAGATGTGTGGTTCATCTTAGAGGTAGGTTCATATCAATATTTCTAGGTGTTGATGACATGTAACCAATGTAAGGGGATTCAATGATGTCTAATTGATATAGCTGAATTATATGAACTAAAAGTTAATATATCAAGGTAATAATAGAAGTATTTTGAAAATGATGACAAAGGGCTAAGTGAAAAATGTCGAATAAAAATTGGTAGATATTAACAACTAATTTTAAAGGAGGTATTAATACCTATCAAAAAATATAATTACTCTGATGATGAATAAATGAATAGGATATACTTTAAACATTCAAAACAAAAAAGCGCTGTTTTCAGCGCTTTTTTCTTACCTACTATGATTTATTTGGTCGTTTTCTGGGTCATGTTCATCTGAGTAAAAATCGGCTCCATCTTCATCATCATCGTCCTTTTTAAATTGTAGTGGAACCTGCCATGCTGTAACGACTGCGAGAAGAATAAAAATAATATCGAATCCGCCAAAAAACAAGGAAAGATTTTTGTTAAATATGGTAACTGAATGAGGGTCAAATATTCCTCCAATGGTATTTCCTTTGTAAGAGTATGCAAATGTTGCATATTTACCAAAAATAATTGCGATGAGAACAGATATAACAGCCATGATTTGGTGTAATGCGTGTACTTCTTTTTTTGCAACCATTCCGACTGCATATCCAGAAATAAATCCAAGAGCCCAGGCAACAATGCCAACTTCGGATCTAAAGGTGATTCCAATAATTGCCCATATAATAGTTCCAACAATAGCAGAAAGCAAAGCGATCAAAAGAGTGGGATGTATTTATTATTGTGCGTTTCCATTATATACCTCCTTTTATTTAATTGGATAAAAGATATCATCATAAAATTACAAAAACAAGTGCCATTCAGCCTATTTTCACATAAAAAGGTTTACCGGTTAATGGATGTATAATTAACAGACTATTATAAATTTAAAAAATAAGTAAACATATAGTATTTAAGTCCGATATAATAAGTAACGTCTTTTTAAAAGAGCGTTTACATGATATGGATGAATATAAAAAGGATAGGTGATACTAAAATGATGTCGCGTCTTAAAAGTATTAAATCTAAAATGCTTCTTGGCTTTTCGTTAGTTTTTATACTTGTATTGATACAAGGTACATATTCGAATATAACAGCGCAACAGGTTAAAAAAGATACGAGTTACATAGTAGATGAACAAGTAACGGTTTTAACTTCAAACCAACAATTAGCTTATTCAGTTTCTAACCGAATTGCCTTAATCCGTTCTTATGTTGCAACGAGGGATGAGTCGTTTAAAGATATGTTTTGGGAATATAGTGAGATGGGCGAACGATATGCAGAAATTATGGAATCAGCATTGGTTTCTTCTGAATTCGACTCTTCAGGTATTGATTCCTTGAAAGAATGGGATCAACGTGTAGAAGATGAGATATTTACTCCATTTGAAAATGACGAAATTGCAGTTGCTCAAAAAAATGTTGCAGAATTAATGCCAATTGGGGAAGAACTCATGCATGGTTTTGAAGAATGGGCCCTATCCGGTGAGAAACTTATCAATAAAGCTGGTAGTGATATGGTTAAAAAATCAGACACAACAGCAACCATCATTGGAATTGGATCGGTCGTAGTTATTATTACGGGTATCATTATTGCTTTAGTAACGGCACGTATGGTTACGAATCCACTTCGTTTAGTGATGAATCGAATGAATGGTATAGCTGATGGTGACTTTAGTGAGGAACCTTTACAGACAAAAATGCAAGACGAAATTGGCCAATTGATGGAAGCAACCAATCGAATGAGCGAAAACAGTCGAGAACTTTTACAAGAAATCCATCGAGTATCCGGACAAATTAATAATCAAAGTGAAGGGTTAACCGTCTATTCGAATGAGGTGCAAACAGGTTCCGAACAAGTGGCAGTTACTATGGAAGAATTGGCACGTGGATCTGAATCACAAGCAGAGCATGCATCATCACTTTCAGCAATGATGGATTCATTTAATCAAAAAGTGAATGAAACAAGTGAAGGTGGGGCACAAGTCCAAGAAGTATCTAAACAAGTACTCGATATGACAAATAAAGGTTCGAATCTAATGGCAACATCAACAAACCAGATGACAGTTATTGATGGAATTGTACATGAAGCCGTACAAAAAGTAGAAGGTCTTGATACACATGCAAGAGATATTTCAGCTCTTGTATCGGTCATTCAAGATATTGCTGATCAAACAAATCTACTCGCATTAAACGCAGCAATAGAAGCTGCTCGGGCTGGAGAACATGGCGCGGGATTCTCAGTCGTAGCGGACGAAGTACGTACATTAGCGGAACAAGTTTCACATTCAGTAACAGATATCACAGGTATTGTCGATCGTATCCAAGCTGAATCAAGCGCTGTAACAGGTTCCTTGCAAGAAGGTTATAAAGAAGTGGAACATGGAACAGAGCAAATTAAAACAACACAAAAAACGTTTGCAGAAATTAGTGAAGCAGTTAATGAAATGGCAGAAAACATCCAAACGTCTTCAGATAATTTATTGGATATGACAAAGGATAGCGGGGAAATGAGCAGGTTTATTCAAGAAATTGCAGCTATTTCCGAAGAGTCTGCTGCTGGAGTGGAACAAACGTCTGCACAGACACAAGAAACAAGTAGTGCAATGGAAGAAGTCGCTACGAGTTCGAAGGATTTATCAAGATTGGCAGATGAACTAGAAGGATCTGTGAACCAATTTAGATTATAAGCGTAACAAAAACACCTAGAAGCACATCAGTGCTCCTAGGTGTTTTTTACATGTGAGTTAATTATTTACTTCTTCTTCATCTTCTTGCACTAAAACAGTTTTATTCAATATATCTTGCGCTGATTTTCCAGAATAATTCCGAGTCGTTTCTCCAGTTACTTTTATGTTTAGTAAATCATGCATTTGTTGGGTGAGTTCTGCCGGTCCAGCTAAGTGGGTAAAACTCCATCCTTGTGTGCGTGAGAACCTTTCAATTATTGGGACAATACTCTTAAACCAACGCTCTTGGTTTTCTTTCACTCTTTGATCGAATTTATCTCGATGATTAGCACTACTTGCACGTACGCCTTCATATCCTAGTCCTTTATATTGTTTCCAGTCTCTACTTTCAAGATCCAATTCATAGGAAACTTCGTCTACAAATTCACCTAAAGTAGAAGTGATTAATGTGATTTGGTCTCTTTGAAGTAAAACAACACCACTTTTTGGATACTGTTCAAAGAGCTTGTTCAATTGTTCAGTGGCAGGCTTTTCATCCCATTGAAAATCGTTTTCTACTTGGAATTGAAAGTGATACGTAACAATTTCATCTTTTGTTGCAAAGCAAATGAGACTGTTTTTAAAACGAGTTTGATCATCTTTAATTTGTGCGTCCACTCGTTTGCGAATATCGGCAAATTGTTGAACATCTTCTGGATTGGATACGTCAATATATTCCTCCGTTTTTTTCAATCCATTTTTAAGCCGTATTTTCCAGTTCTCATTTGTAGGGTTCGTGTTTAAGTAGATCGTTAGAACGGGTCCTTCAAGCTGCTTGATTGTTTGCTGAATGTGTTCAATATTATTTTCCACTTTTACCATTCCCCTTTCAAAATTACGTATTATATTCATCCTAGCAAACATGGGTGATAAATAAAATGAAAGAACTCATTTCATTTCGTTTACAATTCAAGGTAAACAGAAATTAGTTGGTCTGCAATAGTATTCATGCTAAAATAATAGGGATACAAATATACGACAGATTATAAATGATTCTTTATATTCACTTTTCTATTGAACAGCTCAATTATATAATAAATAACATCTTAGAGGAGAATAACCGTGAAGATTGGTATTGATAAAATTAGTTTTTATAGTCCGCATTTATATGTAGACATGAATGAACTAGCCGTTGCAAGAGGGGATGACCCTGCAAAATATACGATTGGAATTGGACAAGATGAAATGGCTCTTGCCCCGATTACTCAAGATCCGGTCACATTAGCAGCAAATGCAGCAGAGCAAATGTTAACAGCAGACGATAAAGATGCGATTGATCTTGTTCTTTTTGGAACAGAAACAGGGATTGATCATTCCAAATCAGCTGCTGTATATGTACATGGTTTACTAGGACTGCCACCTGAAGCGCGAGCTGTGGAATTAAAACAAGCGTGCTACAGTGGAACAGCTGCCATTCAATTAGCAAAAGGGCACATTGCGCTGAACCCTGATAAAAAAGTACTCGTCTTAGCTTCTGATATTGCTAGGTATGGTCTTAAAACATCCGGAGAAGTCACGCAAGGAGCAGGCGCTGTTGCTATTTTAATGAGTGCAGATCCAAAAGTAATGGAAATAGAAAATGTTTGTACTGCCAAGACTGATGATATTATGGACTTTTGGAGACCAAATTATTCAGATACGGCATATGTTGACGGAAAATATTCAAATGAAAAATATATTGAGTTTTTTAGTGACGTATGGCATCAGTATACAGAGAAAACAAATCGCTCACTGGATGACTTTGAAGCACTTTGTTTTCATCTACCGTATACAAAAATGGGCTTAAAAGCCATGCAGTCTGTGTTTGCGGATGGAATGGGAGATGCAGAGAAACGGATTTTATCCAACTATCAAATAAGTACAACATATAATCGCCGGATTGGTAATGTATATACAGCTTCGTTATATGTAAGTTTACTTTCGTTGCTCGAACTACATACAAGCCTTCCTGAAGGTTCGCGTATTGGAATGTACAGTTACGGTTCGGGAGCAGTAGGTGAATTTTTCACAGGTATTTTACAAGACGGTTATCGCGATCATTTATGTGCAGAAAGACATGAACACATACTGAAGCAAAGGGAAAAGGTTTCAGTTGAAACATATGAGAAAGTATTTTCGCAAACGGTCCCTGTTGATGGTTCTACAAAAGTATTTGACGAAACAACCGATCCTGCACCAATATATTTATCAGGAATTAAAGAGCATATGCGTCAGTATGTATGCCGGACTTAAGGTGTCAGGCTTTCATATATGTAGTCGTTGCAATATGATATGATTAAAAATTAAGCTATTGAAATAAAATGGAATATATAGGATAATGCATATAAGTTATCTGAAAAGTACTTTAATAGTTTTGTGAGAAAAGATGCTACTAGGAGGTAGAGGAATGCTCGTAAAAAACGATTATGTAAATAGGCATGATGTATTATATGCAAAAGAATCAGATGCAATTGAAGATGTAATGGAAAAACTATCATCATCCGGGTACCGTTGTATTCCTGTATTAGATGATAACCATGAGAAGTATGTAGGAAATATTTATAAAGTTCATTTGTTAAAGCATGAAAAAGAGCACGGAACTGACGGAGATATTGGCCGTTTAATTGCAGATAAAGAACATAGCTTTGTAAAGGAAGACGATCCTTTTTTCAAAGTCTTTAAATCGATTAAACAATTACCATTTCTTGCAGTCGTCGACGATGATAAGAAGCTTCTTGGTATTTTAACGAACGGAAATGTGATTCAAGTGCTAGAGAGTGCTTGGGGCATTGAAAGAGGAAGCTATTCATTAACCATTGGTACGATTGAATATTCAGGAGCACTTCAAAAGATGCTCGAGATTGTGAATAAGCATTGTAACGTTGAAAGTGTTATTTCGTTAAACAATGACCTACGATTTGTTCGTAGAGTTTGTATTGTACTTCCAAAAGAAGTAAATGAAAAAACAATGAAGAAAATCGTTAAAAGTCTAGACGATAACAGTTTCACAGTTGTCGATGTTGAAACGTTAAACTAAATATCGCATGATAAAATAAACAAAAGCTGATTCTTCTTATACGTTGTAAGTAGAATCAGCTTTTGTTTTATATAAAAGAATGAAGAAGGGATTATTTGTATGTATATACGTAAAGCAAAAAAAGAAGATGCCCGAGATTTGGCAGTTGTACATATTGCAAGTTGGCGAACAACGTACAAAGATATCATTGATGCATCATACTTAGATGGACTGGATGCAGAAGAAAAAACAAAACAATGGAATATGATTTTACGAGACGGAAACGTATTTGTCATCGAACATAAACAACAAATCATTGGCTTCGGGGGTGTAGGACCTGAGCGAACAGGGGCCTTTACAGGATATGATGCAGAAGTCTATTCTATTTATCTCTTACATCCTTATCAGGGAAAGGGACTAGGTAGAGAATTATTAAAAACAATGACTCATTTCTTAATAGAAGCTGGGTATCATTCAATGATTATATGGGTGTTAGCTGATAATCCAGCTGTAGGTTTTTACGAAGCAATGGGGGGCAAAAAGGTTAGTGAAGAACGTATTCGCATTGGAAGCCAGTGGTTAATGGAGCATGCGTATGGATGGAAGGATCTGCGTGTACTTACTTAACGAATAAAAGACTCGAATGATAGCAACAGTTGCTAAACATTCGAGTCTTTTATTCGTTACTTTTTCTTATCATTTCGCTGGAAAGGAACATCCGGATCTTCATCTAAATCGTCAATAATTTGTTCTTTCATTTCTTCTAATACTTGCTCACGCATGTCATCATAGATGTCGTCTTTCATCTCATCGTATACTTTTTCCTTCATTTCATCGTACATGTCATCTTTAATGTCATCGTACACTTTATCTTTCATTTCGTCGTATACCTTATCCGGCATCTCCTCGTATATGCGTTCTTTCATATCGTCATATACTTTATCAGGCATTTCCTCATATACGCGATCTTTCATGTCGTCATATACTTTATCTTTCATTTCGTCG
>JAPFDS010000027.1 GCA_026168805.1 Caryophanales bacterium
TCACCAAATCACTGGCACTAATCACGGTAATATCCGAAGGATTAAGATATTATTGGAGCAGCTTCCGCACTCTTGGGGCTTTTGCCCGCAAGCGGTGGAGCAAAAGTCCGCAGAGGTGGAGCTATTTATCCGCAGTATTCATATCAGACTCCTAGATTCATATTTACCTTTAATAATAACACGATGAAACAGGAACAATGAATATATAGAAAATACAATTATTAAGAAAATAGATAAAACATTACATTTTGAAATATTCTTGATAAAATGATTTATAATCATTCAATAATAATTGGAGGCATTTATCATGAGAAACATTTCCGTAAGGATTGAAGAAGATGATGAAATTAGAATATATGCAGATTCCAGACTTTCTCAAGATGATATTATAAAATACTTGGATAATGCTTTATCTGTGATGAAAGACAAACCGATGAAAGCCACTTTTTATACAAGAAGTAATAAAAAATAGCAACAAAAATTTTGATAAGCAGTCAAACGGTTATTTCTATACTTTATATTTCGAACGCATACAATGTACGAAAATGGTTAAAAGCATACATTTTATTTGTTTATATGACAGGTTTGTAAAAAATACAATTTTGAAATGTATGTTTATGTGTGATGTGATGAGCTATTTTACAGGAAATATTCAACCATTCTTCTCCAAGCATTACTAAAGGAAACATTTAAGGGATTAACCAACATTAACATTTTTAATCCATTCAGGTGGGGTAAGTCATAAAGAAAATCAACAAGTTCTTTTCTGCTTATGAACCTAAGAGAGCTAACTCTTGGACAGGTTCATAAGCTTCTTCATAATTATTAAATAGCAATTGATAAATTCTTAAGACATGGGCTGAACCATCTTGGTGCAAAAGGGTTGAAACACTATACTGGCTTGCGTTTTCTGGGAAAATTGTACCTTCGACTCTCATTTCTTCTAATAGTTTATTACGAAATAATGCTTTTTTTATCTTCATTCATTTTATCAGGCTCCTACTTCTTTGATGTATGAATTTTAATATATTTGCACATTAATTTAATTTTAATGCTGACTGCATATACTCTACTCTCTTACCTTTATCATCAGTACATATATCACTAGGTTTGCCATCTTTTCTTTTATGTCGTTGCAAAAGTGAACCATACCTGCCTATGTATTGTCTTTCTTCATCTTTCCTTTTATTTTCTTCAGGTATTCCTATTTCGATATATTCCATAGTTATTTTGACAGTACCATCCTCTATTTGCTTAGGATACAGCCCCCAATAAAATTCAGTATGTTTTGCAAAAGTATATGCATGTTCAACAAGTCTATTTGGAACTCTACCCGCCTGGCCGATATAAGCAATCTGTCCATTGACCTCTATTTTGTAAATTCCAGGAATTTTTTCATCCAGGTTATTTAAAATCCATTTTGAACCGTTTATATACTTCTCGATCCAGCTTCGAGCATCATTTACATACCATTTTAATCTTTTAAAATATGTACCTTCTTCCATTATAAGTCAACTCCAATAAACATTTAAACTATCATATCAAATAATCGTGAAAGAAGAAAAGACGAATTAAACGCCATTTGTATGATTAGGGTTGTATTGTAATTGTTATGTGATTTAAGTTAATAAAGGAAGTAATAAAATGAAAAAAGTTACACAAACGATAATTTATCTTACCGAAATAATCATGGTTACGTTATCAATCATTACACTCTATTCTAAGTTTGAGACTGGTTCATGGTTTGAGTGGAAAAATGATCTTTTAACATTAAATTTTCTATCTAACTTTGGTATTGTGTTGGCAGTATATCAATTAATTATATACTCTACGTCAACTTTAATAGATTCAGCTAAAATTGATGCACTTATTAAAATTCATTCATTAGTTAAATCATTAATTTTATTTATAGATATTGATGAGAGGTTAGTTTGCATACAAAATGAAATTGAAGGGTTATTGAGCAAAGATAGTTATTATATGTTTGAAAAGGAAGATTTTAAAATGTTACAAGATATTAATCAATATATAAGCGATTATCAAGAGGAACAATTGACTAAGCAAGGTCTCCTTCTGAATTTAAAATATAAACAAATAGAAATAGAGCATTTTAAAGAGTTCTATCAATTACAATGGAGAAACTCTATTGTCTTAAGGTATTTAAAATAAAAGAAGGAGTTTTAATATGATAATTGGCTATGCTCGGGTCAGTTCAAAGACACAAAATTTAGATAGACAAATAAAAGACTTAAAACAATTTGGTTGTGATAAAATATTTCAAGAGAAACAATCAGGAAAAAGCTTATCCAGTCGACCTGTGTACAAAGAATTACGTAAGAAGCTAAGGTTTGGAGATGTCTTAGTTGTTCATAATCTAAGCCAATTCGGACGTAGGAAGGAAGAGATTAAAGACGAATGGAAGTCTCTAATGAAAGATGGGATAGATGTAGTTGTTTTAGACTTGCAACTAGATACGCGAAAGTACAAAGACGTGGAAGGTGTTGGACAATTAATATCTGATTTAGTACTAACTTTATTGTCCTGGATGGTTGACGAAGATAGAGAGCAGCTTCGTTCAGCCCAAAGAGAAGGAATTGAAATTGCAAAAAGACAGGGTAAATACAAAGGTAGGAAAAAGAAATATCATAAAAATGCTACGGGAAAAGATAAAATCGTTTATGATACCATTGTTGCAGAGTTAGAAAAAGATACCAGTGTAATGGATATCCATCGGATGACTAATGTAGCGCGAAGTACAATCTACTCTATTCGAAATGAGTTAACGAATATTAAGTAAAATGCAGAAGGGAAATCTATAAATGAATACTTGTAACTGCTAAACTAAATAGTACAGTTTCCGCTATATAAAAAGAAACACTTTTTATAGGTTTTAATTAAAAATATGAATCTATTACTGCTATGATATATGATATTAATCATTTTAGTAATGGAGGATAAAAGGTGGATAAATGGGAAATGTACATGCAGATAAAGCAGTTATTAAATCAAGGTTTTAGTAAGGTGAAAATTGCTGAGAAATTAGGGGTGGCCAGATCAACTATATATCGTTATATTGAAAAAAATCCAGATTCGATGGCTGAATGGGTGAAAAAATCAAAGGTAAGAAAGAAGATTTTAGATGACTATAAAAGTATTATTCTTACTTGGTTGAGAGAGCATCCTGATATGTCCGCAGCCCAAGTAATGGATTGGTTATTGGAAAAGTATGAAGGACTCACAGTTGCAGAAAGTACTGTACGAAATTATGTCAGAGAACTGCGTAAAACATACGATATTCCGAAAGAAACAATATCTCGTTCGTATGAAGCTGTTCCAGAAAAACCATTGGGAGCTCAGATGCAAGTAGACTTTGGTCAAACGAAACAATTATCGTCAGATGGTAAACAAGTCAAACTGTATTGTGCCGCATTTGTTTTATCTACTTCTCGTCACAAGTATATGGAATGGTTAGATAGACCATTTACTACGAGAGATGTTATTCGTTGCCATGAAAATGCATTTAAATACTACGGAGGTATTCCAGGGGAATTAGTTTATGATCAAGATGCACTAATTCTAGTTAGTGAAAATAGTGGGGATTTGATATTAACCCGTGAATTTCAATCCTATAAAGAAGAACGAAACTTGAATCTTTATGTATGTAGAAAAGCTGACCCAGAGACTAAAGGTAAAATTGAGAATGTTATAAAGTATATTAAAAATAATTTTGCAAAGCATCGAAAGTATTATGGTTTAGATAGTTGGAATGAAGAAGGTTGGAAATGGTTAGAGAGAACTGGGAACCATAAAGAACATAATACAACAAAAAAGAGACCAGCCGATGTGTTTGCCGTAGAAAGACAACACTTGCGACCAATCTCTTCCCCTATCGAAGGTTACTTCGATAACAACAACTCTAGTATAACAAGAACCGTGAGAAAGGACAATACTATTTGGTATAAATCAAATCGATATAGTGTTCCATTAGGAACATTCAATCAAATAAATAGTGTATTTATTAAGGTTACTGATGATACACAATTATTAATTATTGTACCTGAAACAGGAGAGTTATTAGCGAAACACTTTATAGAAACAACAAAAGGTAATCTAATACAGGATTCAAATCACGTCCGTAATCGTACCGTTGGTATCGATGCTTATATTACAAAAGTTGCCGAGAAATTTACAGAGAAAGAAGTAGCAATTGATTATCTAAATGAGATTAGAAAATTACGTTCTCGTTATATCCGTGATCAACTTCAATCAATTCATAAGCAGACTTCAAATTATACACAAGAAGTGATTGACCAAGCATTAGTGATTTGTATTAGTAGTTCTTTATATAGTGCGACAGAGTTTAGCGATGTCGTTAGACATGTAGACCGACAACGTGATAAGACAATTCCAACATACAGTGCAAGTGATATTAATCCATTGCATACTAGTAGCGACTCTCATTATCAAACATCTGTTTACAAAAGAGATATTCAAGAATATGTATCAGTGCTGGAAGGTGAAAGATAATGGGACAAATAAAGAAGTTACAAGAAAAGTTAACGACACTTCGCTTAGGAGAAGCAGCTCATCAATTGCCGTTTCTATTAGAGAAAGCAGAACAAGATGATGAAACTGTCGCAACGTTTTTATTAAGTTTATTAGATTATGAGCAAAATAGAAGAGAAGAAAAGAAGATAGAACGACATTTCAAGTGGGCAGCATTTCCTTTTGAAAAAACACTGGATGAATTTTATTTAAGTGAGCAAAAGTCACTTAGCAGAAAACAATTCAATCAATTAAAAGAATTACTTTGGATTGAGCAACTGTTCAATTTAATCTTATTAGGTCCGCCAGGTGTTGGTAAAACACACTTGGCCATCGGCCTAGGTATACAGGCAATTAAACAAGGATATAAAGTAATGTTTATTACGATGGGTGAATTGATTCAAACGTTAAAAACAGAGGGATTTACACAGAAATCACAAACTAGAATGAAAAGAATCCGTGGTGCGGACCTAGTAATCATTGATGATTTAATGTTTATGGCAATGAATCAAAGCGAAGCAAACCTATTCTTTCATCTCATTAACGATTTGTATAATAATGCCAGTATTATTTTAACGTCTAATAAAGCCCCAAAAGAATGGGGAGAATTACTGGGTGATCCAGCAATAACAACAGCAATTTTGGATAGAATAATGCATCGAGTAGAAATCGTGCATTTAAATGAAGACAGTTATCGAATGAAACACAGAATTTCAATATTTGAGAAAGAAAAAAGTGTACCAAATTAATTAACGGAAACTGTATCATTTTATTTGACGGTTACAATACTATAATTAATGATGAAATACATAAGGTTTTAAGAAGTTTTAATGATAAGTATTTTATTGACGGAGTTATACATAAAAGTAAGGTCATTCAAGATTTAGATGGTTACGATGCACCATTACTTGAAGCGTTTATTACTAATGAAACAATTAAGAAGAATTTTACGATTGATATTGCTGGAAACATTGTTATGCAGACGAACAAGTTGATTGAACTATTTGAAGCTGATGAATACTGGCAAGATTCGTACACTAAGTACTCGAAAAAAATTGGTTTAACTGCAGGTGGGAAATTTATAGATGAATCAACAGATGTTGTTCTGGACTTCCCTTACAAAGATACCGTGTTAAAAGCTAGCATGAGTAAGAGGACACAGACAAAGATGATTTACGCCCAGATGAACCATTTTTAAATGAAGTCATTGCCAAGGAAGAAATAGATACCTTGTTAGATAAAAAGATTTTAGTGAAAGCAAAGAAATACGATGAGAATGGTGTACATGAAGTAGATGGTTTTAGTGAAGACGATAACTTAATCATGAAAGGGAATAACCTGCTTGCACTACATACATTGAAAGAAAGATATGCGGGGAAAGTGAAGATGATTTACATTGATCCGCCGTATAACACCGGTGGTGATAGTTTTTTATATAATGATCAATTTAATCACTCTACTTGGTTAACTTTCATTAAGAATAGATTGGAAATTGCACATGACTTATTATCTGATGATGGCTGTATTTGGATTAATATTGATGATGATGAAAGTCATTACTTAAAAGTATTATGTGATAGTATATTTGGCCGGGAAAATTTTATCAGTAACATAATATGGCAAAAAAATTTTCTCCTCAAAACGATGCAAGATACTTCTCAGACATGCATGACCATATTTTACTTTATGCAAAATCAAAAGAAAATTTTGAAGTAAACCCATTGCCTAGAACAGAAGAAATGAATAGTAGATATAGGAATCCAGATAATGATCCAAGGGGACCATGGTCTTCTTCAGACTTGACTGTTAAAACATACTCTAAGGAATACGATTATCCAATCACAACACCAGGAGGGAAAATTATACATCCACCTAAGAGTAGATGTTGGAGAACTTCAAAAGAAAACTTCAATAAATTAGTTGAAGAAAACAGAGTGTGGTTTGGTGATGATGGTAACAATGTACCACGCTTAAAAAGATTCCTAAAAGATGTAAAACAAGGAATTACTCCAGTATCTATTTGGTCACACCAAGATGTGTCGCACAATCAAGAAGCAAGGAGAGAAATTACTGCTTTATTAGACGATGCAGATTTTTTCACTCCAAAACCAGAAAAATTACTTCAACGAATACTACATATTGGCTCAAATGAAAATGATTTAGTGCTAGATTTCTTCATGGGTTCATCCACTACTCAAGCTGTAGCCCATAAGATGAACCGTCGTTACATTGGCATTGAACAGATGGATTACATTAACACTGTTTCCGTTCCACGTCTCCAAAAAGTCATCGAAGGCGAACAAGGTGGGATTTCGAAAGACGTTGAGTGGCAAGGTGGAGGAAGCTTTGTCTATGTTGAGTTAATGGAAAAAAACAGAGGTTTCTTAAAATCCATTCAAAATGCAAAGACGCTTGCCGAACTACAAGACGTTTTGGATTTCATGTTGGAAGAAGCGGAAATAGACTTTCGTGTTGATCTAGAAAAAGCAGAGTCAGAACTAGAAGGTAAATCGCTTAATGAACAAAAGAACTGCTTAATTAAAATTATCGACAAAAATCAGTTTTATTACAACTACTCAGAAATTGACGATGAAAATGTACGTGATTTGATTGAAGACAATGATTATGCATTTAACAAAAGCTTTTACGAAGGTGGTGAGTAAGTGTGGCAAAAAAGAAAAAGCAATTACCCTTACCGCTGTATGAAGAAGTAAAACATCTGAATGAGAGTTTATTTAATGAGCAACTGGATTGGGAGACGCCTGAATACATTACAAATAACATGGTGCACACGTTTAGGTACTATCAAGATGCCGCTTTGCGCTTCTTTCATTACGCTCAAACAGACGCTGCATTCCGTTTTAGGAACGTGAATCACGTCCTGTTTAACATGGCAACGGGTAGTGGGAAAACAGATCTAATGGCAGGACTTATATTGTATCTCTACCAAGAACATGGCTATCAAAACTTTTTATTCCTAGTCAATACAAATGGTGTATTAACTAAGACAATCGACAACTTAACCAACCAAAGTTCTGAGAAGTACCTATACACTCCAAATATTGAAATCGACGGAGAACGAAATGAAATTAGACAAGTGGAGACGTTTCCCAAGATACAAAGTAAAAACACCATTTATTTAAAACTAGCAACTGTGCAACGAGTTGCTGCAGACATCTACACACAAAAAGAGAACTCTATGGGAGAAGAAGATTACGCTAGGGATAAAACGGTCATTTTAGGAGACGAAGCCCATCATTATTCTGCTTCTACTAAGTCAGAGAAAGAAACGGAACAGTCATGGGAGAAAGCAATTTCCACAATCTTGAACGCAAATGAAGATAATCGTTTGCTAGAATTCACGGCTACAATTGATTTAGAGAATAAAAATGTGTATGAAAAGTACAAAGACAAAGTGTTGTATCGTTACGCTTTAGACCGTTTCATCAAGGATAAGTACTCTAAAAACGTAAAACGAATCCAATCAAGTAACACTGATGTTGACAACATGCTGAATGTCATTTTATTAAGCGAATACCGCAGAAGATATGTCTTAGAGAAACATGACGTGTATATGAAACCAGTCATTATGTTTAAATCACAGCGAGTTGATGCATCAAACGAAGCACATGAACAATTCAATGAGCTAGTAGACACATTAACCGCTGAATCATTACAATCCTTCTTAGAAAGACAAGCACAGATCACTTCTGAAGATGATAGTGAAACATTATCTCTTGCACATGACTATTACCGTAATCATGATGACCTAGGAACTGTTGTAAGTGATATTAAACGTGAAATGAGTCCTAATCGTATCATTAATGCAAATGACACGAGTCAATCAGGTATTTTAGAGAAAGGACATTACGAAGCTTTAAACAGTTTAGAAAGTCCATTGAACTTATACCGTGTCATTTTTGCAGTAGCACGACTAACAGAAGGTTGGGACGTGTTAAATCTCTTTGACATTGTACGTTTAAGTGATGATCCTAAAGTCAGAGGTACAAAAGCAACTACCATGTCAGAAGCACAGCTAATCGGACGAGGTGCGAGGTACTACCCTTTCCTCCTAGAAGGAGAACGATCATTTAAACGTCGTTTTGCTGATGATGGGAAAGACAGTTTAATCATGGAGACAATTCATTACCATACGATTAACGAACCGCAGTATTTGAAGAACTTAGTCAACGCACTAGATGAAATGAACTTACCTACTGGCGAAGACAAAAGAAACCCATTAATTGATGTAAAGGTAAAGCCTTCCTTCAAACGAACAAACGTCTGGAAAAACGGAAAAATCTATTACAATGAGACAGTTGAGGTAGCGGATAGCTATTACGATAGCTTGGAGAAGTACGGTGTGAATACAAAAGAAGATGTAAAAATACCATATATCTCTACTTTAAAAGAATTGAGCTACAAAGATACGGAAGTGCATGAAGATTACTCTAATACATACGATGTAGCGTTAACATTCGACAGACGTTATTTAGAAAAGGTCATGAACCGTTTATCATTCTTTCATTTTGCTAACTTGAAAAAGTACATTCCCCTACTTACATCTAGAGAAGAATTCTTAGGGGAACAGTGGCTAAATATCTTTAATCGTACTATCTATGTTACCATTCCACAGACAATGGGTAGTAGCATTCTAACTCCAGTAGAAAAATTAAACATATTAGAACGGTATTTCATAGACCTGTCAGAGCAAATTAAAGCTGGCTATAGTAAAGAACGTGGAACAGGCAAATTCATTGGCTACCCTATTAAAGAATACATTGCGAATTACCGTAAACGTGTACCGAAGTATGATACAGGTAAGTACATGCAGAATGAACCACAAAACGTACAACGTTACGAATTAAAAGAAGATTACTTTGTCTATGACTCTGCAATCATTAACAACACCGAAAAGCAATTAATTGATCGCATTTCAGAAAGAGTGGAAGAATTAGAAGAAGTTTATAATGATGTCTACTTAATTCGCATGGACGAGAACATGCACCGTGAGTCAGCTAAAAATAACGGGTATTCGGATTATAGTGTGGAAAATCATTTTTGGAATTTTATGTTCACATAATGTTTAATCGGATAATCGTGTGGAAAGAGTTATAGCAATTAATAATTGTTGCATTAACAAATCATGGAAGAATAAAAAAAAGTAAAATTTAAGAACAATCAATGAATTTCATTATGTTTTAAAAAAAGTTCAAATTTTCATCATTAATTTTACTTGACGACCAACTACGTCGTGTAGTAATTTAATCACTACTACTACTCGTAGTGATTAAATTCGTTATGGACGCATAATGAAAAGCAAAGAGGTGTTCACAGTGAACCAAGTTCAAAAATTATCGGATACTGAAATGGAAGTAATGCAGGTTATTTAGGAATGTACACCACTTGTTACTTCTACCGAACTATTACGTCTTTTTGCTAGGTGGTAATATCAGTGAAGCTAATGATAAATATCAATGATGGATGTAAGAGTGTGACCAGTGAAATAAAAGGCTATGTGAATTTTATTAAGGGGTATTTTGATGAAAAATATAACTATTATTCTTATTTCTATATTAATAAGTGTTTCATTAGTAGGTTGTGGTGAACCAGATATGGAAGGCATTATATTAGAAATAAATGAAAAAACAGTATTGGTTGCCGAGAATCTTTCTTTAGATAGGTATGATGAGATTAGAGACGAACCGTCTTCTACCTCGAAGATTATATCAGGGGTAGAAGAAGAGGTGAGAAACACGGGAGGTGATATTAGTTTAATTGATTTAAATTATGATAATGCAGATGAGTTTGAAGTAGGCAACGAAGTGAATATATGGATTGATGGCGGTCTAAATGAGTCATTTCCTGCACAAGCTAAAGCTAAAAAGATTTCGCTTAAAAAATAATTGGGGTATTCGGATTATAGTGTGGAAAGAAGGTTAAAAAGAAGCCTCATCCATTGCCTTGATCAGTGTGGAAAAGTCAGCACCATAGACTTCCTCATATACCCATTCATATTCTTGTTTTGAGAAGTTTGGTATTTGATCAGGTAACATTTTCCCAAAAGTAAATTCAACATCTTTAAATTTCTTTCTTCTTTTGACTTTACGATAACCTTGTGTGAACAAAATTTTAGCTCTGAGTGCTTCAAAGGAGTAACCTCGACCAACATGATTCATTGTCTTTATTAAGCGATTAAGAGACTCTGTATAAGCATTTGTGATAGGAGAAGTAAAATAGTTGAATATCTCTTCTTCCCAGTTGCTTATTGCTTTGATTAGATCTGAAAAGTAAGTCATTAACTCGTCAGGCACACTTGCAAGCCAATCTTGATAGAGCTTATAGGCTTCGTCTATTGACTTTGCTTCATATATGTCGAAAAATTGCTCTTTAAGTTCGTATGCTTGTCCCAATAACGGAAACATATCAGTCCATACTTGTAACTTAATTTGGTCATCGAAGTCATTTAGGTCCTTACGCCTTTTCAGAAGCACATAGCGATCTCTCATGAGTTGCCTACGTTCTCTGGCTGACACGTTTTCACGATTAGTCTTTCGTATCTTCTCTAGGGCTTCATTAGCTAATTGGACAACATGGAATTTATCAATAACAATTTTAGCATGCGGAATCACCATATTAACTGCATCTCTGTAAGGTCTCCACATATCCATTGCTACAAGTTCAACTTTATCAATATCCTGAAGTTTCGAAAGGTAGTCGATGACTACAGATTTGTTACGTTTTCGTAAAATGTCAATTACTGATTTGTTTTTAACATCTGTAACGACAAAACGATAGTTTTTTAACAAATGAACTTCATCAAGACCAAGCCATTTAGGAGTTCTGAACTCTGTTTCTGCTTCAAGTTCAATGACATAGTCATTAAAGATGTTGCGTACAGTCTTTTCATCAACACCTATGTCGTACGCAACACTGGTAAATGTCTTTTCAAGGCTCGCCTGTTGAATCCACTCTATAAGTCTATTGGTAACTGAGCGACTGGCATCTACATCAGGTAGATCTTCAAAGAAAGTTTCTTCACACTCTCGACATCTGTATCGTTGTCGTTTGATGATTAACCCAACACGTTTAGCGTGCATAGGTAGATCGAAAAATAACTGTTCTCTCTTACCATGCTTATAGAAGTTAGGAACTGACCCACACTTGGGACAATATGTAGGTTGTGAATTAATAGATTCCACCATAAATCTGTAATCATATTCACTTTCCTTCATATCATGAATTTCAAAATTGGGTAGGTTAAGAATATTGGGTAACATTTTCTTTCCCCCTTTCGCAATACTTTTAAAATGAATTGTTGAGGAAGATTAAGAATGAAAAAAGGCTGTCAAAACAGCTCATAGTATTTTATGATATTAGTACTAATAATTCATATGGATTTATTGTTGTTTTTAATTGCCAAGCCCAATAAACCAAATAAGAAGACGTTGATTGTACTGTTTATTTATTTGCGTCACCAACCACAGCTATCAAAATAAAGAATGGGGTTCTACTGAATAATGTTGGCGGGTTCCCAGAATAGAGTAATCGGAAAATAGTGTGGAAACGTTAAAACCCAATTTCCCAACTACTAAAAGCAAAACAGGGTAGCACTTCTTTTCATTATTCTTACGTGCTATCCTGCTTGCTCTACAATCTCGCCCGATAGTTTCACAATCATTTCTTTACAGAAATTTTCTTAGCCGTAGCCCCTAAAGGGTAGGATTCCCTTATATCCCCATCAATCCATATTTCTACTTCATCACCTTTACTTAATTTATCTGTATGATCATAATTTAGGTCTATCAAACCACGGTATGTATCACCATTTACATCTTCATTTTGTATATTTGACACCGACTTATTTTTGATTTCCTCGTATTCATCAGGAGACATCTCTGTCGCAAGCTTTATTCCATTTTCATTTACCTCTAATACAATGCCTTCCATATCAGCATTACCGCATCCTACAAGAGAAAAACTTATCAATAATACATTAAATGTTTTGAAAAATACCTTTTTCATACAACCTCCTGCTTATATAAAAAAAGATTTCATTATTATTCATCTTCCAAAATAATTTCACCTTTTTCAATCTGTTTAAGTATTTTTTTCCATTCCTCTTTCGAAAATTTTGGTTCATCTGACATTTTTACTGATACTAACTCATAATAATCGCCATCTGTTGTTTCTACCTTTGCTTCATTCCTCGATGGAACTATACTATATCAGGGGCTGACTCACCAGTTTCGCTAATAGTAATTGTTAAATCTTGCACTAGTGATTGGTCTGATCGAACAACATAAATAATCACTTTTTCTTATTATTATTCTTTACTGGTAGGATGCTGTTGTTAACACCCCATCAAAAGAAAAATGATTATAATTTGACCTATTACAAAATATCGTGGATTTTAATTTTATAAAAACAGAGCTGAATTCCAAGTTGAAATCAACTCTGTTTTCCTCTTTATTAATCAGTTATCAAATAAATTAACACCTTATTTATTTTTCCAATTATCGATGTTGTCAAATACATCTAATGTTATTCTAGTACCTCTATTATAAGGACCACTTGCTAAAGATCCCGTATGAATTGCAATTGAAGTTTGTCCAGTATCTGAATAATTTCTGTAAACTGGTGCTCCGCTTTGACCATCGTAGGTATCTATTTGATAAAGTAAAAGATATTCAAGAGCATCAGTAATATTATCTGAATCCTTCCACATGGTACCTAATGTTTTATCACCTGGATACCCTGAGATTGTTGCAGTTTGTCCAGTAGGATTCAAGTCTCCATTAGTTGTTCGATACCCAAACCAACCAGTAATATTCCCTGGCGATCCATCCAATTTAATTGCTCCGTAATCATATTCTGGTTTTCCTTTTTCTGTCCAGCCCTTTACACTATATAATGTTTTATTCTGATAAGTGTTATAAGGTGTACTAGTTCCATTTCTTCCTGGGGATGCGGTTACATTTGTTGCCCAACCTCCTCTTGAACTATTAAAAATACAGTGTCCCGCAGTAACAACCGTGTCATCATTCACCAAAAAACCAGTGCGGCCATATGTTTTTGAACTATTAGGGTATTCAACGGATAAATAAACAACTGCACTATATGGAAAATCAGTGGTGTTGTTTATTTTCACCCGATCATCCGACCCAATTATTTTAGATGGTTTTAAAAATTTTAAATCCTCATCTTGTTCTATTGTTTTATCCCGAAAGGGTATCTTTTTTCCCGATCCCTCAAAAGACTTTGAAACTTTATCCTTGTTTTTGGATTCATTGGTGTTATTAACTACTTTTTCTTCTTCACCATCGCTTGAAACAGAGATTGAATCATCTGTTGAATCATCGTTGCTCGCACCTACTGTAACTGGATTTATAACGAAAGTCATCATAAGTAAAGTGACAATGATTAGAAACCTAAAATCGTTTTGCTTCAACATTCTTCCCTCCAATTATTGGGTAATCGGATTATAGTGTAGAAACCAAAATAATAAAGTTGCTATTTTTAGATCGAATAAATCGGATAAAAGTGTGGAACTTCATATAAAGTTAAATAAGAGACTCATGTAAAAATGTAGAAGAAATATAACGGCTTGGTTATTTTTCTTCTACTTTTATCATTACTTTTGTTACATAATTGTCCACTATATTTAAACTTATGCCTTCCATGAAATATAGCCATTCTTCAAAGCTGTCACCACAAACATGGTACCCTTTATTATCCAAATAATCTTTTATTTTTTCATAAGTTTCATGGATCTTCATGTAACTTCCTTGATGATAACCTACCACATATTTCCCAGCCTTTTTAATTAACGTTGTTGCTAAATCAAGTTGCTCGGTTCGGATATAAAAATTCGAATAATTTAAGTAATCCCTCGCTTCTACTTGTTCTTGACGAATCAAAGCACCACCATTATCAAAACTAAGCCCTTCTTGCTTTAAATTTTTAAAAAATGACATAATTGCTTTCATAATATCTTTATGGGTTAAGTTCAAAATATTTTCACTTAATATATATCGTTCCGTTCCCATCTCTTCAATTGTAAACTGATCAAAATTCAATCGTAATGCTTCTTCGATTTGCTTTTTTTGGTTTTGAATTAGTTTCTGTGTACGCTGCATCTTTTTTATTTTCATTTTTACTACTTTTTCTTTTTCAGATAACAATTCAATCGCATTCTTTGATGTTTTGGACTGTAAAGTTTTTTTAATTTCAGCTAAAGACATACCAATTTCTTTTAACATGTCAATAACGCTAAAAACTTCTAATTGAGTGAATTTCATAATTCACAGCCCTTGCAGGGCAAGGGTTTCAAAGTATAAAAAAGGAAGTACCTCCCCAAATCTTGTATAATGGTAGTTGAGTAAAGACTAACCAAAAGACTGGAGGAGTACTCCCTATGACCA
>JAPFDS010000029.1 GCA_026168805.1 Caryophanales bacterium
CACTAGCGTTGCATAAATATAGTTCCAATATTCTGTCTATATGCTTAGGTATAAAATAAAAAAAGCTAAAACACCAAACTAACGGTAGTAAAAATCCATTTTTTCAACTATAACTAATGGCAGTCGCAACAGTGGTTAAAAGGCTTACGGGACACCTCTCTTTTCAATTTTTCGAAGCCAAATATAGGCGGGTTTCCATAAGGAAGCCTTTAAATATCGACTAATCTGCAAATAGCTTCGGTTACTCTGTGTATTTATCTGCGCTAATACATTTAGGCAATACACAATCATTGCGATGTACACTTGGTTGTGAACTGCTTGTTCACTATTCCCGTAAAACTTTTTAATGCTCAAATGTTGCTTCATCCATTTAAAAAACAATTCAATTGCCCATCTTGACTTATAGATTTCAGCTATTTCGTCAGCATTTAAATCAAAACGATTGGTTAAAATTGTGAGCTCGTTTCCTTTTGTATCCAGTAATTTCAATCTACGGAATACGTTCTCTGAACGATTTTGCGTTGTACCAATGAGCACCATTTCGTCTGATAAAACAGTAGACTCTGGTTGTATTGGAAAAGATTCAAGTATCCGAACAACAGCATTTTTCCTGAGACGAGAAACGAAGAAGTATCCTTCGTCTGTCATACGATCAAAGCGCTCATAGTCAAGATAACCACGATCAAAGACATACATGCAAGATTGGTCGTCGACCAATACTTCTAGCTGTCCACGATCATGTTCTTTCGCATTCGTAATGACTGCTTGATCGGGATAGGATAATCCTTTATCCATAAACACTAAACGTAAATGAAGTTTAACACCTGATTTTGTTTTACGAAATTCAGCCCATTGATGATTCTTTAGATTTAATGGAAGAGTGCTTGAATCAATAATCTTTAGTGGTGTAGTCATTTTACGTCTAATGTTAAAATGCGTATTCTCATGAATTTGAGAAACTAAATCAAGAAAAAGTTCCTGAAAAAATGATGTTGGAACACCACTCAACTTCCTACCTAATTGTGATGTGCTAATTGAATGCAACTTGATTGATTCTTGTAGCTCTTCGGAGAAGAGACCATCACTAATTGCATGTAAACTTTCCGTTTCGTGTAGTTGGGCATGAAGTAGCAAGGAAACAAAAGGCTTCATAAACAGCTTTTTAGTGTAGTAATCAAGTTGATGTTTTTGAATTTGGTTATCAAATAATTCTTTATTTATCGGAGATAACCATTGAATAAATGCATTATTTCGTGTAGACTTATCCATACTGATTTCCTTTATTTTGGATTTGGATAGGTTTACTACCTACCACCATTATAAAGGATTTTTTATTGCTTGAAAACCAAATACAGTATCTTTAGAAA
>JAPFDS010000009.1 GCA_026168805.1 Caryophanales bacterium
GGTTCTATAATATATGACGTTGGTGAAGAAAAATCCCATTTCTCTTTAGAGGAAAAGTGGGATGGAAATTCACTAGCGTCATTTTTATTTTATAATAGAAAACAAGTGAATTTCCCTGTAGAATAATAGTCGACTAAAACATACATCCTGGAGGGAAATCACTTGTCTATTTCTAATGATATTAAAAATTTGCTAGATATTCAAGATACAAACATCACTTTCGAAGAAAATTGTGTAATGAACGGGACATACAAAGGAAACTCCTGTAAGTATGTGGATGGAAAATTAACTTATATTCCTACACATTGCGTGAGATGCGGGATTAAAAATGAAAATGAAACGATTACTAAAAATGGCACTCAAATGTCACGAATTACCTTGCCGATTACCGGTGTTCTGCCAACATATTTGCGTTTAAATAAGCAACGTTTTGTATGTAAGGCTTGTAATAAAAGTTTTACAGCTAAGACGCCAATCGTCAAAAAGAATTGTTTTATTTCCGAGAACACAATTGCACAGGTTGTCATTAAATCTGCGGAGGCACAACCTTTACTATCAATCGGTCGAGATTGTTCTGTATCACCAACTACTGTTCAGCGTGTAATTACGGAAGTAGCTAAGGCCTATAAACCACATCATCAGGCACTTCCCAAGCACCTTTCATTTGATGAATTTAAATACGCTAAAGGCCAAATGGCCTTTGAATACATCAATGTGGCAACGGGGGATATTCTTGATATCCTTGAAAAGCGTACGAGTCGGGCAATTAAAGACCACTTCATTACCAATTATTGTTTAAAGGATCGTAAACAAGTAGAAACGGTAACGATTGATATGAATGCAGGATATGCCAATGTCATTAAAGAAATGTTCCCACAAGCTGAAATCATTATCGATCGTTTTCACTTGGTCCAATTGATTAATCGATCCATGAATAAGTGTCGTGTACGCATTATGAATACATTTAATACATCTAGAGGAGAAGATCAGAAGAAGTACCGACGCTTGAAACGCTATTGGAAGCTCTTGCTCAAAAAGGAATCTGAATTATCGTATACAGAATATAAAAATTATGACATGTTTGGCCAACGATTAGAAGTAAATATTGTGGATGAAATGTTGGATTATGATCCGGAATTAAAAGCGAATTACACGCTCTACCAAGAGTTATTAAGCGCAATGACCAATCGCGATTTCAGCACATTGGAAAATATTTTAGAGAGACGGAGCTCAATGTTAATATCAAACTATATGAAAACAAGTTTAAAAACATTGCGCAAGCATCTGCCATACATCAAGAATAGTTTCATCTATCCGTATAATAACGGGCGAATTGAAGGTATCAATAATAAAATTAAAGTGCTTAATAGAGTCGCATATGGCTATAGGAACTTTACGAATTTCAAAAATAGAATTCTACTTCATTTCAAGTTCAAACCTGTTCAAATAAGGCCTGTAACTGAAACAAAACAAAAAGAAACACACACTAAAGTGGCATAACCATGCTTTAGTGTGTGAAATAGAAATTAGGTGTAAATCCGAACGATGCAATTACGATTATTATTACCATTTAGTTGTGTGAGCTGAATTACGATGGCTTGCATTATAGGCGGATGACTCCTGCGGGATGAAAAGCCTCATTGAGACCCCACAGTGCGAAGCACGAGGAGGCTCAATAGCTGCCCGCGGAAAGCAGCCGCCTAGAATGCAAGCCAACACCCATCATAAGCGTTCGGATTTATTTTGTAATTAACATATTGTGCAATCCATTAAATTAAATATTGATCGGCGAAAATTCGTCACCAACGTTATTTGACAAAGAACC
>JAPFDS010000044.1 GCA_026168805.1 Caryophanales bacterium
ATAATTTAAATTATATAAATACAGGATTTGTATGAGATTATGTGGAAAACACATGAAAAAAGGCCCTTTCTTTTGTATAGTTAAAGTCACAACACAACAACTAACAAAGAAAAGAGGCCTTCCAATGAAGAATATCATATCAGAAATCACAATGAAAGAGTTAGAGCAAACTATTTATCGTGCACTTCAAAAAAGCTTCTCCGAAGCAATGGCTAATATTTTATTAGAAATGGATGCCGCTATTGCTGAAGCACGAGATAAGAGTAGATTTAAGTTAAAAGATAAACGCCCATTATCATTTGATTCAATGTTTGGTGATGTAGATTTGCGTCGTAATTATTATTTAGATCGTGAAACAGGAAAGTATGTTTACCTACTTGATCAGCATCTTTTATTTGATGGTGGAAAGATGATGAGTCCAGTTGTTCAAGATATGGCAATTGAGTTAGCGGCGACAGGTTCCTCATACCGGGAAGCATCAGAAGTAATCGAAAAGTTACTAGGATACCCTGTTATTAGTCATGAGGGGATTCGTCAGCAATTATTGAATACAGAAGTTGTTCCAAAAGAAAAAGAGAAAATAGACTCTAAAGTTATATTTGTAGAAGTAGACGGTCTTTATACTAAGAGTCAAGAGCCAGGAAGAAAAGGAAACGAACTCAAAATATCAGCGATTCATCAAGGGTGGGAAATGAATGGTGATAGAGCTTCACTTCTTCATAAAAATCATTTTATTCACAAAGGAAAATTGCCATTCTGGGAAGAGTTTGAATGTTTTTTGATGGACTCCTTTGAATACGATCCTACCTATCATCACTTGGTTATAAATGGCGATGGTGCCAATTGGATTACAGCTTGTCGTGAATACTTTCAACGTAATGCAATTTTTACAATTGATCGCTTTCATGTCTATCAAGATCTACGTCTTATTCTTCGAGATCATCCTAGATATAAAAACATAAAAAGAAAATTAGATGATTATGACGTTGAAGGATTTTTAGTGGAGTTAAATAGTGCCGTTGGCACATTAGAAGATGAGAAAAAAGAAGAACAGTTAGAATCATTAATATCTCAACTGTCTCGCTATCCTGAAGCTCTTGAAGATTACAGAGAAAAACTAAAATATTGTGGAATCGATACAACAAACTTTCGACCAATGGGCAGTGCAGAAGGAACAATGAGTGTTTTTGCCAAACGATTAAAAAATGGACGTAGTTGGTGCAAAGGAGGAATTACAAAGCTGACGGATGTCATGATTGCACTAATGGATGGGAAAACAATAAAAACATTACAAGGATCCTTTAGAAATGAAAGTAATAAACAAGACACAGAACAGGATAAACCTCCAAAGCATTTCGTTGAAAAGCTCACAGCGAAAGCTGTAGAATCTACTAGAGACAATGTTGCATATTTACAACAATCAATCAGTAAGCCAGTTGTTGCAGCTTTGAAAGGATTGAAAGGGTTTTAAAATCCCCTTGAGAAGTCTATTTGAATGATTTTATATTTGGTTAAAATCCGAACCAACTCAAAATAATCTAACTTCTTGTTTATAAAAAAGGTTCATACTTAAGTTGATTGAAACGGAAGGTGGATGACTCCAGCGGGAGCAGAGGCATAGATGAGACCCCGGAAGGCGAAGCCTCCGTAGGCTCATCAGCCGCCCGCGGAAAGCATCCACCTGTAGTGGAAATCAACGATTACGCTCCACAAAAATATTCGGATTTTTATTTACTATCTTTATTTAAAAGATGTATTCTATAAAAAGCGTCCTAAACATGTGACTTTCAATTAAATACAAAAGTAGTTTCAGGGTTATATAATTAGCACCCACAAATACTTGACTCAATC
>JAPFDS010000054.1 GCA_026168805.1 Caryophanales bacterium
CAATATAGCGCTTATAAAACTGTATACATTTTATATAAAATCAAACACCACTTCAGACGAAATAACTTTTACAAAATTATTAGACCTGAAGAGATGCTTGATTGTATCGTTACATTTATTCAATACGAATATTTACCAATCAATCGGCAATGATCGTTTCGGTGACGATTTCGTAAGAGCGACTATTAAGCCGATAATAGCTCCAATGATACCTGTAGTCACCCAACCTGCTCCATTTACAAACAGCGGAATGAAACTAAAGATGTTGTTAATCGTTTCTTCACCTAAACCAGCATCTTTGATCGCATCAAGGATTGCAACAAAACCAACTCCAATAATTGTTCCAACATAAACAGGTTGGTAACCTTTGAATAATTTATGAGTAAATGAAAGAACAATTAACGCAATTGCAATCGGATACAATAATAACAACACAGGAGATGCTACATCTAATATGGTTGCTAAACCGAAGTTCGTAATCACTAAACTAACAAGGGCTAAAACATAGACCCATTGTTTATATGGAATGCTAGGAGTTAAACGTGCAAAATAATCAGCTACTGAAGATAAGCAAGCAATATTCGTTGATACACCAGTTAATAAGATAACGGTTCCTATTACTAAAAGACCTACAGTACCAAGGAGATACTCGGAACTCTTTGCTAAAACTTCTCCACCATTCCCTTGCATGCCTATTGCATCAACACTTGTTGCTCCAATCCATGCCATTGCTACTTGCACGAGTGCTAATCCAATAATTGTGATGATTCCTGCCTTGATAAATGTTCGAGATATGTCTTTCTTTGACTCAATCCCTTTATCGGCAATCGCTTTGATAAACACTCCTCCAAATATAAAAGCAGCAAGAACATCCATCGTATAATATCCTTCAATAAACCCTTTCATAAATACGTTGTCCTGAAACGTTTCCTGCGGAGAGCCAATTGTGCCCATTGGTGTAAAAATAGATTTTCCAATCAACAACACAAGTAAAACACTAAATACGGGTGTTATGATTTTACCAAGTCGATCAACAAATTTCCCTGGATTCATTGATAACCATACAGTTAACACAATAAAAATAAGTGAAAACAAAAATAGAATAAGACTTTGACTTAAGCCTGACCCTGAAAACGATGGTAAAATTGAAATTTCAAATACAACTGAAGTAGTTCTCGGTATCACATAAATAGGACCTAATGTAAGAAATAACAATACCGAAAATACGATTCCAAATCTTTTACTAACAAGCCCTGCTAAATTTTCAACCTTTCCTCCAGCTAGAGCAAGCGAAATAATTGCTAATAATACGAGTCCAACGCCTGTAATGAGAAAACCGAGCATAGCCGTCCATGTATTTGTACCCGCTTCTTGTCCTAATACTGGGGCAAAAATAAGATTTCCGGCACCTAAAAACATCGCCAAAAGCATTAAACCAATAGCAAGTAATTGACCAAATGGTAGTTTCTTGTGAGTCATAGTATCCATCTTCCTTCCAATTATTCGTTCATACATGATAACGCTTACTTTCAATTGATATTGATATATATGAGACATTCAACATTCATATATTATTATCGATTGAAGTGTCACTTAAATATATTGTAACCGGTTTCTTTAAATAATGCTAGAACATTTTGTTTGATTCCTTATTTTAACTTTCAAAACAAGAATATAATTGGAGTGACGAGCACGATCGTATGTATATGTAAAGGTTGGAAATATGAACACGACAACAAATTATGCCTTTCTAAAAGCTCTTCTTTCTGCATATTCAGCACATTGTAAGCAAACAATGATTCTCCTTCCTTGGTCATCTATGTAATGTCGCCTTGATTTTCTTGAAGTTTTTTTACTACACATCGCACATTTTCTCTTAAACAATTATCTCCCTCCCTTTCCAATGCTGTTAACAGTGTAGAACTACAGTCGTGCATGAAATACATAGTATGACATTCATGCATGTACTACTATTGTATACTAAAATTAACTTCAGTAATGATCATCTTTGTTATGGTGTTCTAGGAAACAAAGGTAGTATGTAACTTTTAAACGATCTTTTGTTTTTTCCGCTCCATTCTCTTCCCTCTGCACTTTTTTCCCACAGATATGTCTTAAATTTTCTCAATATTAAATTTTCACTTGACAATTCATTTGATTAAAATATAATTAAAGTATTACTTCAATTGAAGCAATGCTTAATTATTCGAATATTCTTTTTCAATTTGTGAAAGCGCTTAATTGAAACAATCGCTTTTGCGAAATTTAGTTCAACACAAATTATAAAGGAGAGATTTAATTATGATTATTAATAAGATGTATCAAACAGTGGATGTTCATGTTGATGGGGAGCCGTTAAGAATTATAACAGATGGCCTCCCAGAAATTAAAGGGGACACCCAGCTCGAGAGAAGACAGTATTGCATGGAGCACTTAGATCATATTAGAGAAGTATTGATGTATGAACCAAGAGGTCATCATGGCATGTATGGTTGCATCATCACTCCCCCTGCAAAAGAAACATCTGATTTCGGAGTTTTATTTTTACATAACGAAGGTTGGAGTACGATGTGTGGGCATGGAATCATTGCGACTGTAACAATGGGAATTGAAACAGGGAGATTTACAATCTCTGAAGGTGAAAATAAATTTGTCATTGATAGCCCAGCAGGCGAAGTTACTGCTTACGCACATGTTGAAAATGAACGAGTAAAGTCTGTTTCATTTGAAAATGTTGCCTCTTTTGTTTTACACAAAGGGTTAACATTTGATATCGAAGGGACAACGGTACAAGCTGACATCTCTTTTGGAGGAGCCTTCTATGCGATTGTTAATAGCTCTGATTTTGGATTAAACGTCAGTAAAAGGACTTACCTACATTACAAAAGCTTGGCACTAAAATCAAAGCTTATATTGAAGAAAATTATAATATTGTTCACCCGGATGAACCAGGGCTTAAAGGAATGTATGGAGTTATTTTCTCTGATAAACCGGTTCATAGCAAAGCTGATCTTCGCAATGTCACAATCTTTGCAGACGAACAAGTAGATCGCTCACCATGTGGAACCGGTACTTGTGCAAGATTAGCTTCTTTATACGCACATAATGAAATCGCTAACAAAGGCAGCTTTATCCATGAAAGTATTACTGACGGCCATTTCCTTGGTGAAATATTAAAGACAGCAAAGATGAAAGACTATGACACAGTTATCCCTTTAGTTGAAGGTTCAGCTTATATTACCGGTTTTCATCAATTTGTCATCGATCCAGAAGACTCACTGCCACAAGGGTTTTTATTAGAAGAAATATAATCACAGTCTTACCAGAGCATAAGGGAGGTTTTAATCTTGAAATGGTGGAATAGACAACATCTTTTTGTCCAAGTAGCAATTGGTGCTGTGATTGGTATTTTATTAGGGATCATCTTAAAAGAAAACGTTAGTTATATTAGCCCTATTGGTGAAATTTTCTTACGTTTATTACAAATGTTAATTGTTCCCTTAACATTCTTCGTATTGATCGATGGAATCATTAATTTATCAAGCTTAAAATCATTACGTTCCATTGGTGGTACAACAATTATATACTATATGGTTACTACAGCTTTTGCTTCAATCATTGGTATTTCTGTTGCACTACTCATGAATCCAGGAAAAGGCGCAAAAGGCCTACTGACAGGTGGAGAAGACATTGAACCTGAAGAATTTAGCTTTATTGATAATTTAATAGAGTGGGTTCCTGATAACATGTTATTAGGAATGGTCGAAATTAACATGCTACAAATTATCATTACAGCTATCATTATTGGTGTAGCTTTACTCAGCTTAGGCGAACAAGTTTCAGGTATTAATAAGATAATCAATGAAGGTACCATTTTAATGCTTCGAATTACCGATGGGATTATGAAAATAGCTCCCCTTGGGGTGTTAGCATTAATTGCCGATCTTGTAGGTACAACTGATCTAGAAGTCATTTATGAAGCACTATATTATGTATTAAGTGCACTTATAGGACTTGCTATTTTGTTATTCGTTGTTTATCCATTAATCATTAAGCTCTTTACGAGATTTAAACCATTTAAATTTTTAAAGGAAATAAGTTCAACATTACTGTTAGCAGCTGCAACATCTTCAAGTAATGCTACCTTACCTTCCTCTATGAATAGCGCAAAACGACTTGGTATTTCTGAAAAAGTGTATGGGTTTACATTACCTTTAGGTGCTACAATTAACATGGATGGTTTAGCTGTTACCTTTGGTGTGACAGGGGTATTTGCCGCTAACTTATATGGTATACCAATCACGTTTACACTTATTTTTCAATTTGTTTTCCTTGGTCTTGCCTTATCAATGGGAACGGCAGGGGCTAGAGGAGCCGATATTGTCATGATGGCTATCTTAATGACGACATTAGGATTACCACTTGATATCGTTGCTGTATATGCCGCAGTTTCACCTTTAATTGACGCAGGTAACACATTAAATAATATTGCTGGTGATTTAACTGGAACGGCAGTAGTAGACACACGGTTAAATAAAAAGAATGAAGCGAGTGAATCTGAATAACTTTCTAAAGCTGTAGATTCTTATAAAAAATACTAAAACGATCTTTAAACTATCCACACAGTTGAAGATCGTTTTTTTCATTCGATTCACGAGCTTTATCTATAATCCATACCGAACATAAACCCATACGCGTAAATCCTTACGCAAAAAATAGCAATAAATAAACCTACATATTAGTGAATTTCATAAATTTCAATGTACCTTTCTTTACAGTTTTTTTAAGTTTTGAATACTATATGGAAAACCTTTGATATTTCCTTTAAAGTATACATAGTCAATTAGTTAAGGAAAATAAATGCCATTAAAACGCTTTAGAAAGGAACCCTCAGATGAATGAAAAACACTGTCAAAATTGCGGAAGTGAAATACATGAACAAAGCAAATGTCCTAATTGCGGGCATGCGAATCAACCCTCATATGTAAAATCGCACAATCAACAGACACCTAAAATGAAATTTATATTACCGATACTTATCATCACAGCTTTTTTAATTGGTTCACTCGTATCAAAATCATTTGCTTCAATGAAAGAAGATGAAGGGGCTATCCACATGGCCAAAACATTAGTCGCAAACACCTATACATCCTACTTGTTTATAGAGGTGCCGGAGCTTGACCTTGATTTTTCAAATATTGAAGCTACATTAGTAAAAAAAGAAGGCGATCAGACGTTAGGAACATACGAGGTAACTGGTGAAGTTTTGTATGATCAAGAAGAATATACATTTACAAGTACCATTTCATATTATAATGGAATGTATTTCCCAGACGGCGAGGTTCTTTTTGACGAATAATATCTAAGTATAGAAAGGAATCATGCTATGCATACAATATACTGTTCGAATTGTGGATCGGATATACGTGTATCCCCTATTCCAACCAATTGTCCAAACTGTAACTATCATTTACAAGCAGAAAAACAGTCGACTGAACATACAAATGTAACAGAGCTGCAATCTGACATGGAGAAAACGTCACACTCATCTACTAAAAGTAGAAATAAGATGATTTTTTATGTAACACCACTATTGATTGTTGCGGCTTTGCTTCTTGGCCTTTTTTCTCCAAAAACATCTGGGGACGCTGCGAATGATTTCCCTATAGCTATGTCCAAAAGTCAGGTTGTATCCTTTTTAAGTGCTGCGAATGATGAAGAAATTGCAGAGACAGATATAGAGTTCTCGGATGTACAAGCCAAACGAGTAGAAGAAGAAAATAAAAATACTCCAGGTACATACGAAGTGTCCGGAAAGTTTACACATGATGAAAAAACGTACACCTTTACACATGAAGTTTTATTGTATAATGGAATCTATTATTTTCAGAGCATGCCTGAGTATGATGAAAAGTAGCTCGATCAAAAGATGACTAAATATACTTAAAGAGGTCCTGACCATCCGTCAGGACCTCTTTAATGTCTGCTGTCATGCAATTATTCTTTCATAAATTCACTCAACCATTCAGCAAGCACGTCTGCATCTTCTTCGTTATCTGACATGATAGGAGGCATATTATCCTTCCCATTTTGGCTAATGTCTTTTAATTCTTCTTCAGAAAATCGGTCTCCGGCGAGTGTTAAGTCAGGTCCAATGCTGCCTTCTAAATTTTCTCCATGACATGAAAGACAATTTTGTGCATAAATGTCTGCTCCTGGATGATTGTTTATTTTCTCTAACTCTTCCTCAGCTAAAGCTTCAAGATCTTGTCCTTCTAAGTCTTTTTGCTTTTGTCTTTCCATCCACTCTTGAACGGTAACGACACTTTTCGTTGTATCTGGCTGGTCAAGCGTAATTGTAAGCGAAGGTTCATCAACTCGAGTGATAAAGAGTTCATCTGCATCCACCTCTGGGTCACCATCATTTACTAAACCTATAAAGTCCGCTTCTCCAATTGTTTGTGAAATTGGTTGTTCCCATGCGACGAATGCGATTTCTTCTTCATCAATAACTACATCTATAACGCCTGTTTTCTCTTCACTGTTGTCTGATTCATCATCATCAAATAAATGAATGTCCAATGTGTAGTTTTTTGCTTCAGGTTCTTCATACGAATCAGATGCAGCCGATAACTCTTCCTCTACGTATGAAATCAGTTCTTCATCTGAGTACTCGGAAACCTCTCCAAGCGTTATATCTACAGGTTCTAAGTCAAACTGCTGTATCTGCTCTCCTTCGAAAACAAACATTTCTCGAATGGTAGAATCTTTCGTTGGTTCATTCGGTTCTCCGTGCAGATAAAACCAAACAGGATATTGTTCAAGAGCATCACTGAATACCATTGTTTTTTCTTCTTCCTCTTCCTCAACATCCTTATCATCTGTATCCGAGCAAGCGGCTAATCCTAGCATGAAAACCATGCTTACAACCATTACAATCCATTTTTTCTTACCATACATATGTATCAAACCTCTTTTCATGAGCAATTCTATTTATATGTAGATGGTACCAGTTCTTTGCATCGTATCCAATATGAGTTATGTCCTAAAATCGCTCTACAAACAGGAGTTTAGTCTCAAACATATTGGTTATCAAAAATCCCCCTGATCAATGTAAAGTCCATCAATCAGAGGGATTTTCTTGCAAGAAATTATACAGATAACACCTTTTTAATTTTATCAATTGCCCAGTCTAAATCTTCTTGGCTAATGACTAATGGTGGTGCGAAACGGATCACATAGTCGTGTGTTTCTTTACAGAGTAACCCTTCTTTCATGAGTTCCTCACAGTATTCACGAGCTGTTTCCGTTAATTCCATTCCGATAAATAAACCTTTTCCGCGAACTTCTTTAATGATTGGATTGTCAATTTTGCGAAGTTCTGCCATCATATACTCGCCAAGTTCGTTGGAACGTTCCGCTAATTTTTCATCAACGATTACGTCCAGAGCTGCGACAGATACGGCACATGCGAGTGGATTTCCACCGAATGTAGAACCGTGAGATCCTGGATTAAATACGCCAAGAATATCTTCATTGGCAACAACACATGAAATTGGGAATACTCCTCCACCAAGTGCTTTTCCGAGGATCAGCATATCTGGTTCTACTTCTTCCCAATCACATGCGAAGATTTTTCCAGTACGGCCAAGGCCTGTTTGGATTTCGTCCGCTGCGAAAATTACATTGTTTTCTTTACAGAGATCATACGCTTCACGTAAGAAACCGTCCCGTGGAATATTCACGCCAGCTTCTCCTTGAATCGGTTCGATAATGAATCCTGCAGTGTTTTCAGTAATCGCATCTTTTAATGCGTCAAGGTCACCATATGGAACAGTTTTAATGCCTGGTAACATTGGTCCAAAGCCTTCTTTATTCGATTCTTCAGATGACAGGGATACAGCTCCCATTGTACGACCGTGGAAGTTGTCCACACATGCGATGATTTCCGCTTGGTCTTTTGCAACACCTTTCACATTGTATGCCCAACGACGCATCGCTTTAATCGCTGTCTCAACAGCTTCAGCACCTGTGTTCATCGGAAGTACCATATCTTTATTCGTTAATTCACTAACCTTTTTATACCATGGACCGAGTTGGTCATTATGAAACGCGCGAGAAGTTAAGGTAATTTTCCCTGCTTGTTCTTCCAACGCTTGTATAATTTTAGGGTGACGGTGTCCTTGGTTTAAAGAAGAATACCCACTTAATAAATCCATGTAGCGGTTTCCTTCAGGGTCTTCTACCCAAACCCCTTCTCCTTTTGCAAGAACTACCGGTAAAGGTAAATAGTTATTTGCGCCATATTTTTCGGTTGTTTGAATCACTTCGTTTGAAGATTTCATATAATCGTTCCCTTCGTGTTTGATATATCTAGGTCTATATATATTAAAGATTTTACCATGTAAAACACACTATTTCATTGATTTGATACTATTTTAATTAAATTCTTTTTCCCTATAATCTCTTCTAGTAAAATTGTATGTATGGGGATATTTCTTATCGATGTGCAAGTGCTTCACCATGAGAATTACCCGTGACCTAAGAAATTTCACCGGATATTTTTTCATTAGCTTTTGGTATTATAGACGCTCATTCACAAATGTTTCCAGTGCATTGAAAAAATCATCAAACCCTTCAGGAGTAATTTTTTCTAATCCACTCCCGGACCCCTTATGACTTTGTACGGTTCCATCTTCATATTGATACCAAACATTCCAACCAACTCCATCTTCATAAGACGTCGGATTTTCAGTAGAATAATTATCTTTCCAGTCTTGGACATTGTATCTTTCAATAATGTTTAGGACTTCCCTCATGTCATCAACCGATTGTGTTTCTCCTTGTGAGTTAATGCCATGTGAAGACATCCAGGGATCTATGAGTATTTCTTCGTTTTCCAAATCGAGTACTAGTGTTTCATCCTGTGACCCTTCATTTTGTGTCACTACTAATTTGATGACTTTAGAGAAATCTTGTTTTTCAGTTGCTTGTGGGGATTGTAAAAAGGTATAAAAATCATACGATACTTTATCTGACATATTAGATCCCCCCAAATTTTCCTTTGTTGAGTTATTGCAGCCACTAACAAAAAAACATATAATAATGATGATTATACTGTACATTACACGTCTCATTTCAAATCACCTTCCCCCATTTGTCTGAAGTATTCAACCATTTGCGACTTCGATAGTGACAAATACTCCTCAACACTCTTTACCCCTCGATTTTCTTTACTTTCAGGAGAAATAATTCTAACTGGATGAACTGTCATTCTTTCCAAATAAAACTATAATGAAGTAAGTCTACAATACCTATAGTACTATGAAATATAGGCAGGATTCCAAGTTAAATGTGAAGTTACTTATTTTTTAGAGATTCAAGAACAAGCTTTAGTGAAGTAAGAATATAACAATCTAAAACCGATTCATTGAGAGTAAATTATTATGGGTCTAATGTTTCATTCTCCTTTATAGTTCCCTTGGATATAAAATATTTTTATGGCTAAATAAAAACTTGTACAATCAATGTTTCTTCTTCATTTTTAAATTGAATAAAATTTCAGATATTGACAATGTATTTTTAGACTGGTAAGGTTATTTTGATTAAAAGACATTTAAAAGACATGACTAAAAAAGGAGAGATAGAAGATGGATGTAAGCGTTGTTACACAAATTATTCGTTCTTTGTTTTTTACGTTTATATTTTTAAGCGCTTTATTACTAGTAGGAGCGTTTCTGCGAGCTAAAATAAAGTTGTTTCAAAAGTTATTTTTGCCGGCGTCAGTTATAGGAGGATTCATTGGGTTATTACTAGGTCCAATTGTTTTAAAAAGCAATGCAATATTACCAATACCTGGAGATTGGTTAACAATTTCTTCTTTACTACCCGGGTTATTAATTATTCCGGTTGTTGCATCGGTTCCACTTGGATTGAAATTTGGAAGTAATAAAACAAAAGATGGTAAGTCTTCAAAAGCTATCAAGACAGTTATTATTACATTTTTATTATTGGGAATTGTAGCAAACTCCCAAAACTTTTTTAGCTTATTTATTGCCGGACTATTTAAAACATTCGGTGGCTATACAGGTATTTATCCTACATTTGGAACTGAATTGTCAGCAGGGTTCTCTGGTGGACATGGGACAGCTGGTATCGTAGGTAGTTTATTACAATCTAGAGACGCTGCAAACTGGGAAGTTGCACAAGGTTTAACGACAACAACAGCTACGGTAGGGATCTTATCTGGTCTTTTAATCGGTATTTTATTAATTAATTTTGCAGTAAGAAAAGGATATACAAACTTTATATCAACATCTTCTGGTATCGAGGAAGATATGCGCACAGGTATTCAAAAGGATATTCAAAAACAAGCATCTGCTGGTAAGGAAGCTACGAATTCATCTTCAATCGATTCTCTTGCTTTTCATGTAGCACTGATTCTTGGTGTAAGTGGCTTAGCCTTTCTAACTACATTTGGATTGAAAAAAGGTAATGTTCCTATTCTATCTACTATTCCGGAATGGGCCTATGCTATTTTACTCATGTACGCCGTATGGGGACTCATGCAAAAAATGAATCTTGCTTGGGTTGTAGATGAGAAAACAAAAACAAAAATCGCTTCGACTTTTACAGAGTTCGCGATTGTTGCAGCAATTGTTAGTTTGCCAATAGAAGCTGTTTTTGCTTATATTTTGCCACTTGCAGCTATGATTATCGTTGGTTTAATCATTACCCTAGCAATTTCTTACTTTTTATCGAAAAAAGTATTTGGCGACCATTGGTTCGAAAGAAGTGTAACTGTTTTAGGAACAAATACAGGAGTATTCCTAACCGGGCTTTTGTTATTAAAAATGGTTGATCCTGACTTAGAATCACCGGTTTTACGCGATTATTCTCTTGCCTATTCATTTAATACGGTTATTAGTTTTGTTCTCTTCCCTCTTTCATTTGGAATACTATTTAAATATGGACAATTTGGTGGAGCGATTTTCTTCGGCACATTATTACTTATTTACTTAATTATATTATTTATGGTTACAAGAAAACAAAAGGTAGGTGCGTAACAAATGAATGACAAACAATGGATCGAACAATTTATAAATGAAACAAAAGAAAAATGGATTGAAACAAGTGATTTTCTTTGGGAGCACCCGGAAATCCGTTTTCAAGAATTTCAATCAGCTGAATATTTAATTCAACGACTTAGAGATGAAGGGTTCCAAGTAACTGAAAATGTCGCGAATATAGAAACCGCGTTTATAGGTGAATATAATAACGGTGGTCCAATTATCGCATTTCTTGGTGAATATGATGCTTTAGCTAATTTAAGTCAAGAAAGTGGAGTGACTGAACAATCTCCTATTGAAGTACAAGGTAATGGACATGGATGTGGACACAACTTATTAGGAACTGGATCACTTGCTGCTGCAGTTGCTTTGAAAAATTACATTATAGAATACAATATCCAAGCAACTGTCCGTTATTACGGTTGTCCCGCAGAAGAAGGTGGATCTGGAAAAACATTTATGGTTCGTGAGGGAGTGTTTGATGATGTTGATTTATCTCTAACCTGGCATCCTGGCCCCCTTACATCCGTTTGGAGTTTTAGCACTCTAGCAAATATTCAAGCTTATATTCGCTTTAAAGGAAAAAGTTCTCATGCAGCAGCCGCTCCACATCTTGGAAGAAGTGCACTAGATGCAGTGGAGCTAACAAACGTTGGAATTAACTATTTACGTGAGCATGTCATTCAAGAGGCACGCATGCATTATGCGGTAACAAATACAGGTGGCTCTTCTCCGAATGTTGTTCAGGCAGAAGCTGAAGGTGTATACTTAATTCGAGCTCCGCAAGTTGAACAGTGTGTTGATATATTTGAACGTGTGAAAAAAATTGCTAAAGGCGCCGCACTCATGACTGAAACTGAAGTAGAAATTATATTTGATAAAGCATGTTCTAATTACATTCCGAACCAAACCATAAACGAACTACTTGAAGAAACATTATCTGATCTTGGAGGCACAAATTACTCTGAAAAGGATTTAAAGTTTGCAGAAAAAATTCAAGGTACACTTACTAAAAGTGATTTAGATAACGCCTCAATGGGGATAGACGGAATTGACCTTCAATTAGATAAGGCATTATCTAAAAATATAATCCCTTCACCTAAAGGAGATATGGTTATCCCAGGGTCAACAGATGTGGGAGATGTTAGCTGGGTCGCTCCAACAGCACAATGTATAATGGCTACATGTGCAATTGGCACCCCATTGCATACATGGCAAATGGTAACTCAAGGCAAAAGTACATTTGCTCATAATGGAATGCTACAAGTTGCAAAAGCACTGAGTTTGACAGCTATTCGTGCAATTAATGATCCAAAGGTCATTGAACAGGCTAAAAAAGAGCATATCAAACAACTAAAAAACAAACAGTATGTTTCACCAATCCCAGAACATGTACAGCCAAACTCACAAACTGAATAATACTTTTACTAGAATACATGTATGCTTAATGATATATTAAGCATACATGTATTTTTTTAATTAGTATGTAATAAAAAAATACAGTCTACTACATTGTAGTAAATATAGATAACAGAGGCTCGAAAAATGAAAATAGGCGTATTTGTTCCACAAAAAAACAGTAAATATTTTAAAAGTATTTTAAAACATTATAAAAGCGTAGATTTTTCGTTTTTTCCTTATAAGAACTTTAATGAAGTACGAAAATCCTTCCAAAATAACGAACCATTTTTAGATGGATTTTTCTTTACAGGATACCTTTCATACACAACTATTAAAAATGCTTATGGTGATTTTGAAAAACCAGCAATGTATCTAAAAATACAAGAAGCAGATTTTTTTCGAAAGATGTTTGAAGTAACAATAACAGATCCAAGCATTGAACTATCAAGGGTTTTTTTCGATTTTCATGTTGAAACATCTGAATTAGAAAACATCTTATACAGAATTCCAAAAGAACGGCGCCCTTATATTCCAATTGTTGAAAATCATGAAATAACTGATGATGTATACGATCAAATATTTGAAATGCATGACCGATTACATAAAGAAAATAAGGTTGATTGGTCCTTTACTCGCTTTTCAAATATAATACCACGACTAGAAGAAAATAAATACAAGCATCATTATTTCGAGCTTTCTGAAGAAACAATACATAGGACGCTTGTCTCTTTAATGAATGAAATAAACTTTCGTACTTTAGAAGATACACAGGTAGCATGTGGACGAATTACTATCTCTGCTACATCTCATGAGGTGAGACAAATAAAAATGTTAAACCTCCACTCTCTCTTACTCGATTATAATCAAAAAAATCGTTCATCTCTTGTTATAACAGAAAATGAATCAGAGTTTGAAATTTTAACAACTCGGGGTACTCTATTGTCATCAACTGATTCATTTTCTAGTTGTAAGTTACTACAATTTCTTACCAACTATATGGATGAAACAATCCACATAGGGTGGGGATTCGGTCAATCCTTCTCACATACGCGAGAAAATGCCAAAAGAGCACTCTCTTACTCAGTAAATAATGAATTTAGTAGCACTTTTATCATTACAAACACTGACGAAATAATTGGTCCAATATTAAAAACTTCTTATAAGAATAATCCCAAGCAACAAGCAATTTCTCAAGAAAATATTACTACAATTATCAACAAGACGAATTTATCTCGCGACAAAATGAATAAAATAGTTACAGCATTTACTGAATTGAATCAAAAACAAATTTCATCTGCCCAATTTGCAGAAATACTTGGAGTTACAGTAAGAACCGCGAATCGAATCTTAAATGAAGCAGTAATAGAAAATGTGTTATACGCTACTGATGAAACTGTCGCAGGACTTCAAGGAAGACCTAGAAAGCTATATGCAATCAACGAGCTTTTTTTCAACGACCCAAACCTAAAAAAATGAAAACTTAAAACAAGAATTATTAAACATCATAACTAAACCAATAAATTTTATGATACGATCATCACCAGGTAAACAAGACAGTTTTTGAATGGTCCTCACTGTCTTGTTTACTGACTTTTCTCCCATATAAATCATCACTAAAACAAACATCCAATTTTATCTAGTTACTATAAACCCTTCTCTTACACTTGATTCCTTTATCTAGTGTGGAATTTTCTAAGCCAAAACCCCATTGACTTCATTACAATATGCTATAATTAAACCATACAATATTAGCACTCAAAGGTAGGGATACGAATGGCAATTCAAGAAAATTTTAATCAAATCAAAGATGATTTAATGGATATGAGTCAACAACTATTTGACAATCCTGAGCTTGGCGATGAGGAGTATGAATCGTCGAAGTTGCTTGTTGATTATTTACGTTCCCATGATTTCACTGTGGAAGCAGGTCTTGTAGACAGACCAACTTCTTTTAAAGCAGAATTTACCGGCGAAAAGGACGGCCCGACGATTGCATTTTTAGCTGAGTATGACGCACTTCCTAGGATTGGACATGGCTGTGGGCATAATTTGATTGCTACAATTGCTGTCGGTGCGGGTGTTATTCTTAGTAAACAACTAAAAGACATTGGCGGAAAAATCGTCGTTCTTGGGACACCGGCTGAAGAGACAAATGGTGCAAAGGTTCCGATGAGTAAACAAGGTGTGTTTGATGACATTGATGTGGCGATGATGGTGCATCCGGCTGGAGATTCAGAGAAAAGTGGAGCGTCCCTCGCAATGGATGCGATCCAGTTTGATTTCCACGGAAAGACCTCTCATGCCGCTGCAAGTCCTGAAAAAGGAATTAATGCCCTTGATGGAGTAATTCAATTCTTTAACGGAATTAATGCACTAAGAGAACATGTGCCTGAAGATATTCGTATGCACGGAATCATTACGAATGGTGGAGAAGCAGCGAATATCGTACCTGATCACGCAACCGCACAGTTTTATTTCCGCGCGAAGAAACGAGAAGTTTTAGATCAAGTGGTTGAAAAAGTGAAACGCGTTGCCGACGGGGTAGCCTCTATTACGGGCACAACAGTCGAATTATCAAATTACGAACTAGGCTACGATAACATGGTTACAAATGAAGCATTGTCTGACGCCTTTACGAAAAACTTACAAGACGTTAGTGTGTATCCTATTCTCCCTGCCGCTGGAGCAACAGGATCAACAGATATGGGCGACGTGAGTCAAGTCGTTCCAGCAATTCATCCGTACATCGGACTGAATAACTCTGACTTAATTCACCACACGATCGAATTTGCGGATCAAACAGTAACAAAAGACGGATGTGAAGCCCTTGAAAGTGCTATTTTAGCACTGGCTCAAACAGGATATGACTTAATAGATGACGACGTCCTATTCGAAACTGTCCAAAAGGAATTTAACGAAGATAAGTAAATACAAAATGTTCCAATCACCCGAAATGGATGATTGGAACATTTTCATGTTAAAACGGCCAGACAAATAGATGAGCAATGGTTACGAGAATTAAGCCTACAACAAATTGAATTAAAATTAACGGAATCACCCAACGAATCCATTTCACCCACTCAATTTTTGCTAGGGCTAAGGATGCCATCAGTACACTACCTGTTGGTGTAAGGATATTCGTAATTCCATCTCCAAATTGGAAGGCCAGTACTGCCGTTTGTCTGCTCACTTCTGTTAAGTCTGCAAGTGGCGTCATAATTGGCATCGTTAACGCAGCTTGCCCGCTTCCAGACGTAACAATTAAGTTGATAAAGTTTTGTGTGAAAAACATACCAACCGCAGTCAAACTTGACGGAAGCTGACTAACTACATTGGAAACAAAGTAAAGAATCGTATCAATCGTCAAACTCTCTTCCAATACAACTAAAATTCCGTAAGCAAACCCGACAACGAGCGCCCCGACAATTAACTCTTGGCTTCCTCGCACAAACGCATCAGACATTTCATTTACTCGAAGCTTGCCGACAATACCAATGATGATCCCCATCAGTAAAAATAGTCCGGCAATTTCCGTAATATACCAGTCAAAGACCATGACACCAACAGCTAATCCGATCACCGTGATTCCAAGAACAATAAGGATAAGTATTTGCCTCGTCGTTAAACGTACATGTTCCGTCTCATCTTCGCCTATCGTACGAGTCTGATCAAACTCATACATAATACTAGACTGTGGATTCTTCTTCACCTTTCGCGCGTAGAGCATTACATACGCAATGGTAACTGCTACAAAAACAAACCAGACGACAATTCGAAAACCCATTCCTGAGAATAGTGGTAGCTCAGCAATACCTTGTGCAACCCCTACGGTAAATGGATTGAGGAATGCTGCTGTAAAACCAGCGTATACACCTACAAGGACCATCGCCACTCCAACAATTGAATCAAATCCTAACTTAAGAGCTAACGGAATCAAAATTAAAATAAACGGAATCGTTTCTTCTGCCATTCCAAACGTTGCACCACCTAAAGCAAATAGTGCCATGACCACTGGAATGATCAACATTTCCTTCCCACTCATTTTATGAGCGACCCTACTAAGACCGATTTCGATTGCCTTCGTTCTCGTTAAAATCCCAAAGGCTCCTCCAACAATTAAGATAAAAAATATAATACCTGCACTTTCTTCCATTCCTTTATGGATCGCTTCAAAAATCCCTAGAAAACTCGTTGGATTGGATTCAACCGTATGATATGTACCATCAACAACAACGGTTTGACCATCATCAATCGTTTCCCGTTCATACTCACCCGCTGGAATAACATATGTCAAGACAGCCATGAGCACAACTAAACCAAATATAAGTGCGAACACATGGGGAAATTCAAATCGCTTCTTTTTTATAGATGCATCACTCACTTAAAACCCTCCTTCGTAAAAATAGATTCATAGCATTCATTGGATTGTAATTGTTTCATAATTATACTACCTTTTCAACACTTCATGTAAATATGGGCACTAACATGGTAGATAGTGACTCTTTGAAAGAGGAATCAAAAAATCCAAGCCCTATCATCAAGGGTAGTGCCCTTATGAGAAGCGGGACCTGAAATCGGAGTCCTATAACAAAAGATAGTGCACGAATGAGTGTCAACCGGCAACATCCAGGCACTATCTCTTTATTTAAACCACTTTCGAACTCATTTCCTTCTTTAGTAGGACGTTTTTAAGATTCGTGTTATACTATATGTATAAAAAGTGAAAAAAACTAAACACTTTATAGGTATTAAAGGAAAAAGAGTACATAAAGGAGTGGGGTAAAAATGAAACAAACATATCTTGACAAAGTGAAAAATGAAAAAGGATTTATTGCTGCATTAGACCAAAGTGGAGGTAGTACTCCACGAGCTCTTGCTGCTTATGGCATACCAGAAGACGCGTATTCTTCTGAAGATGAGATGTTTGATTTAGTTCATGAAATGCGTACGAGAATCATCACATCTCCTGCTTTTGATTCAGATTCAATTTTAGGTGCAATTCTTTTCGAACAAACAATGGATCGTAAAATCGACGGCTTATATACAGCTGACTATTTAACTGATAAAAAAGGCGTTGTTCCTTTCCTCAAAGTAGACAAAGGATTAGCGGATGAAGAAAATGGCGTTCAAATGATGAAGCCAATGCCTGAACTCGACGAATTGCTCAAGCGCGCGAATGAACGAAATATTTTCGGTACAAAAATGCGTTCTGTCATTAAAACAGCGAATAAAGAAGGAATCAAAGCAATTGTTGATCAGCAGTTCGAAGTTGGGAAACAAATTATTGATGCTGGACTCATGCCAATTATTGAACCAGAAGTAGATATTTTCAGCCCTGAAAAAGAAGAAATTGAAACAGTTTTAGTAGAAGAAATGATGAATCATCTGAACGACCTAGAAGAAGGTCAAGAAGTGATGCTAAAACTTTCCATTCCTACAGAAGCAAACTTATATAAAGAAGTAATTGAACATCCAATGGTTGTTCGTGTAGTTGCTTTATCTGGCGGGTACTCAACAGAAGAAGCAAACAAAAAGTTGAAACAAAACGACGGACTTATTGCGAGTTTCTCTCGTGCATTAACGCAAGATTTAAACGCAAACCAAACAGATGCAGAGTTTAACGATACATTAGAAAAAGCAGTTGCATCTATTTATGAAGCATCTATTTAATTGAATGAATTTCATAATTACGGAAATCAGCTATGTCAATACAACATGTAGTTACGAACGCTTTAACGGAATTACACGTTGTATTGATATAGCATAAAATACGTATTATGAAATTCATTGAATGGTATCCATAAAAACATCCGAGCAATCATTCATTGCCCGGATGTTTTTATGTGTAGATATTTAATCAAACAAATTCAATTGTTCCCTTCCCTCTTCAAATCGTGTTTTATGTGCAACGGCTAACTTTTCTTTATACTGCAGTAACATGTCTTCTATTTCACGATAAGACGCACTGTCTTTTAATACGGTTACTCCATTAGTAATCAATTCCAGATTCCCCTGGATAGCATCTTCCTCTAAGTCTTGTTCACGTGGGATGGGGGTAAATAATAATCTGTCTTGTTTTCGACTATATTCAATCGTATGTTGTGTACCACTTTTCAGTGGCGTTTGCACCGGACAAACAGCTAGGGATAACCCACTTTGAATGCGGTTCCGTTTCACAAAATTGCCTCGTGAATTTGGTTGTCCAAGAGGTGTTTCGGTCAGCCACAATCCATCTTGCTCCAAAATCCTCTCAGCAAGCTCTTTGTTTTCCGCTGGGTAAATGTTTGCTAAACTGCCTGCTAAAACAGTGATGGTTTTCCCACCTTCAACTCGTAATGCACCTTCATGAGCGGCAGTATCAATTCCTAATGCAAGTCCACTGACAATCGTATAACCCATTTCAGCAAAAGTCGTAGCTATTTCACCAGCTGCTTTGACCCCAATATTCGTTGGTTTCCGTGTCCCAACAATAGCGATGTTTTTTGGGGACTGTAATAAATCTAGATTCCCTTTCGCAAACAGTAACGGTGGTGGATCTGGAATGAGGCGCAGCAGGTCTGGGTACCATTTACTCGAAATTGGAATAATCGATATTCCTTTTTCCTCATGAGCTTGGATTATATTTCCCGCTTTTTCTTTGGCGGTTTTGATGTTTTCTCCTGCCAGCAACTTAGCTATTTTTTTCTTCGGCATCCTCTGAACAGCTTCTGACAGATTATCAAAACTTAAGTCTGGATACTGTTCGTATAAATCAATTAACGTTTTACTTCCAATTCCTTTTACGTAACTAATGGTTGTCCAAAAGAAGTCTCGCAATGTTTTGCACCTCGATATTAATGGTAAGTTCATCTGTATATATATGATGATGTTTCAGTAGCCATTTCCTCATCCTATTATAATTGCATATTCACTTAAACCTTTTCTCTGACTCTCTATTGATTATATATTAACCTCTCACCTTCTCCAAGTCCGGCTGTTTAAACCCATCTGTCTCCATCTTCTCATATACAAACCCAACTTCCAAAATCTTATCTTCTCTAAACGCTGGTCCGATAATTTGCATACCAACTGGCATACCTTCATTAAAACCACAAGGTAACGATAGTGATGGTAGCCCTGCAAGGTTCACTGGACCTGTGAGTCTTGTGGCATTGTCTAGAAAATCAACTTTTTCGCCATTGATTTCAGCGAATTCTGCTCCAATATCTTTCGTAGGAATTGGAATGGATGGTGCAATGAGTACGTCAACTTTTGCAAAAGCTTGTTCAAAGTCAGCTTTTATTTTCCTTCTAATTTGTTGTGCTTGTAAGTAGTCTACTGCTGAAGGGATATGGCCTAGTTCGATGATATTTCGAACATCTTCTCCGTAATCTTCTGGTCGTTTTTTTATATTAAAAGTATGAACGGCAGCTAGTTCGGAAAAGTCGGTCATGGCTAAGGCAAACTCAGCGTCTTTTAAACTAGGAAGCTCTACTTGTTCAATGATAGCACCTGCTTCTTCTAATAGTTTAATCGCATCTCGCACGGGACCTTCAATTGAATCATCGATTTCATTGAAGAAATAACTTTCATTTACCCCAATGATCATATTTGATACATCCTTTAGCTGCAGATCTCTATAATTAAATGCTGGAGTATGTACGGATGCAGGATCATTTACATCAAATCCGGATATGTTCTCTAATAACAAAGCAACATCATGAACAGTTTTCCCCATCGGTCCGATGTGATCTAATGACCACGCTTCTGGGAAACAACCGTACTTACTCACCTTTCCATACGTTGGTTTCAATCCGACAACTCCACACATAGCTGAAGGAATAGCAATCGATCCAGAAGTGTCCGTCCCGAGAGAGGCCATTGTCATATTTGCTGGTATAGCACTTCCTGCTCCTCCACTGGACCCACCGGTAATTTTATTCAGGTTCCACGGGTTCACACTCGGACCATAATGTGGATTCTCATTGCTTGCGCCAAGTGCATACTCATGCATATTCAATTTACCTGTAAAAATTACGCCCGCTTCTCTTAATCTCTTAATAACAGTAGCGTCAAAGGAAGGTTTAAAGTCTTTATGAATCTTTGAGCCCATTGTTGTAATTTTATCTTTCATATAAATATTATCTTTTATCCCCATGGGAATACCGTGAAGTTCTCCACGATAATTTCCTTCTTTTATTTCTTTTTCTGCACTTTTAGCAGCCACTCGAGCTTCTTCATTGTAAATATCTATATACGCATTTAATGTTGGATTGTACGTCGTTATTTGTTCTAGCACTGCGTCTGTTAATTCGACTGGCGATAATTTCCCGTCACGAATGAGTGATGAAAGCCCTTTAATCGACTTGCTGATTAGCTCTTCACTCAACATGATCACCACCGGCTACGCTTTTTAATGCGATAGGACTCTCTTCTACATCTTCTTTATTAAAGTGTTCATTTTGTTCATGAATAAAATTCCACAATTCTTCCTTTTCTTCGTAGGTATCTTCTGAAATCTTTAACCCTCTTGATTCTAGTAATTGAATGACAAAAGGTTTCAAATCACTTCATCCTTTCGGTTTCATAATAAGGTATATATAATATATGTTCTCATTAACTATTCTTTTTTAAAAGAAAAATACATCTATACCTATGTCTTTTGTAAGTAAGTGCAAAACTTTTCTATGAAAAAATCGTTCATTTTGAAGGTTTAACTCGGGGGGGGGGTGAAATACATGATGTTTATTTTATGAGATTACGAACAATTATATGGTTCCTTTTTCAATATCATACTTTAATAGATTGATATTCATCAAAATTTTAGTTGATGTGTCAATCGTTCCATCAATCGCTCTTGAACGATTACTGGACAGTTGTCTGAGAATATCTTCAAACACCATTCTCATTTCAGTCAAAATAGAAACAGTTGCAATATTATATAGTTGAACATCTCCAAATCCTCCAGGTGCAAAAATAGCGATATCAATATCTTTTTCAAAGTTTTCGATGAGAGATGATGTATTTTCCATTGCTAAATCTATTCCCGTAATCAATGTTTCTACGTTTTCAATTAATGAATGTAACTTTTTTTCGAATGCATCCCCTGCTTCTTTAACATTTTCTATCCAATCTGTTACTAAATTCAGTCCTAGGCTCATAGGATTGTAGACTACCACATTCATCAGACTATTGAGCACAGTGATCCCTCCATTTACTATAAACTTGAAATCAAGCGCAAGAACTTTAACAGTCGATAATAGAACGGATACTCTAGTGTCTAACGCTTGTTTAAACTCTTTCACTGCATTAGAAATTTGTTTGTCTTTAATGGACATCTTCATTTTTAAGAAGTCTGACTGCGATATCTTTTGAACAGATGCTTCAGGGATAACTTCCACGCTTTTAGGTGGTAAGGACTTTCCTGCAATTGCTAACCCTAGATCTTCATCCAAGTCTGAGAACACCTTTGCTACTCCACGAACTTGCTTTTCATACTCCTCTATTTGCGAGATTAACAAACCTTTGCCTTCATTAATAATTGAATAATGCGCGTCTAACTCGTCTACAACTGCGTCTTTAAACGCCTCTCTTTCCTCTTCAAATTCTGCTTCTAAAAGTGCCGGAATATCAATCAACACTAAGTCATATATCCCATCTAATAAATCCTCAATTACTTCTATTATTTTATTTAAAACGCCCTTCATCGGTGAGATAATTGTTTCAACACTAATATCTATGGAGAACAATGATTCAACAAACTCTACTGGAGCCGTTTCTAAAACGTTATTTAGAAATTTAAGCTTTTCTTCAGTGAAATCTAGTACAGAAATAATTATTTCAATAGGCGTTGTTATCGCACTACTAATTGTTGATGCCCCTTTGTACAGAGGATCCGCAATATATTCCTTTAAAAGCCCGTTTATTTTCTCTTGCAATTCAGTTACTCGAGGATTAAACATATCACTCTCATCATCTACAATTTCTTTTGTATTTTTAATATATTGTTCCGAAAGCATTAAACGTTCTAATACATTCGTTTTTATCCCATCAGCTAATACGTTTATATCGCTTACATTCAATTCAATCGCAGCATTCGAGTTTTCATTATGAAGCGGTTCCCCGTTCCAAATATCCGTTACAATATGATCATCCGCTCCAACATGGATATATCCATGTCCAGGCTCCCCCTCTACACCTACTTCAAAGGTAAAATCACCATTCTCATCCATTTCCCAATATCCTAGATGATTTGAAAGAATCGCACCATCAGCTGGGAGACCGCTATGTAAAACATAACTTTCACCAGGGATACGCCCTTCGCCCATAGTTGCATCCTGCACGCGTGTTAAAAGGTCATAGTTAATCTGGTAATTGGTAATATTTTCATAATCCTTATCCGCATCAACAAATTCGCTTGGGAGAACTGCCGGATTTAAAGTAACTGACTTTACATGCGGGTTATCAACTGCCACCCTATTTGCAAGTGCTCCACCAAGAGAATTTCCAGTAACCGCAGAGATTTCGCCGTACTTTTCTTCCATCTCTTCAAAGTATTCTACGGCTTGGTTCATTTGCTCAGGTTCAACATCTTTTAAGAGATCAGCGTTTGCTTGCCAGTCTTTGATGTCTGGTCTGCTACCTACGTAGACGATGATGAGTTCGCCGTCTGGGTTTTCTTCACCTCCATCAGTCAATGGCGTGATATTTCGAATAACTAGTGCTTCAAAGCCAGTAGAGTCTTCTTCTAATTTTTCTTCAACATGAAATATCTTTCCGTTTACTTCTATTTCGTCTCCTGCTTCATATGCCCTATTATATGCATGATATCCTGCCAATTGTACTAAATCCTTATCATCATGAGTCACATTTATATACTGATTTTTCTTCACTACATCCCCCATTTCCAAGCTCCTTCCTTATTTCTTCTCCATTTTATCTGGGCTCGTCTTGTTTATTGAATTTTCCTTTTCTCCTATAGCTGATTTCCGGTTAATATAATTATCATTTAAAATTAATGTATAGCGACCACCTGGAATTCCTTCTATGTCCTTTAATTTATTATAAATTTCATCATATAATTTTTCGTTTGGTTCTACACTGGAATCCTCCGTATAAAACCGGATGGTAATCCTAGACATTTTAGAAGGTATAAATCCCTCATCGTCCAAAAAAGATTTAATTTCTTCTCTTGTTATTTCCGGCTCTTCTAAATACTTTTCATACATAGGTTTAAAACTTGTTTTTGGAAAATAATAAGGTGTTCTATAACCATTACCTTTCACATTTTCCGCAACTTCAATATTCATACCAACCACAGGGTACTCTGCTTCTATTTCTTCCAAAAATTCATCTAATCTCGCAAACTCTTTTTCATAAGCCATCACGTATAATCCACTTCGAATCGCACTTTCCACTTGCCCTTCCTGTGACCAAACCGCATCTGTTTTTACGACTTCATTCCGTACGTCTATAGGGACAATCGCAAATGCATAGAAATGCGGTTCACCAATCGACTCCACAAACACCGAAACTCCATCAATCGCGCTAACGATGTTATGCACTTTCACTTCTGTTTTATAATCATCCAGGAAAAAATCCTCGACTGCTTTCTCCACTTCTTCCCGATTCTCTTCCGCAATTTCACCTGTTTTAGGATTGGCATCTCGTAACGTAAAACCTTCGCCTGTATATTCTTGAATGGGAACGTAATTCTCTTGTTCGTATGCGTTCATTTCAGCTTCTTCTTCAGTTGGTTTACTATTATCTCTATCGTCGTTCGGATCTACTTTTTCAGTAGAACCATTTTTTTCATATTCATCTTCTCCGCTTGATTGCCACATATTTAAGCCTCCTAATATTAAGGTACTCAGTATTAAAACAAGAACCACTTTTTGAGTGCGACTCATTTAGACACCTCCTAGTCGATAAATATTAAACGTTTTTATTAGTTGTAATAACTATATGTAGATGTATTTGCACTCAGAATATCATACTATTCAATCTTAAAACGTTCTTTATCAAGAAAAAGGAAGAAAGGCTTATATAAAGTTGGTGATAAATGAGGGGTTTAGCCTGTAAGATAGGAGGGGCAATAGGGATAAAGTAAGAAGGAACGACCTTGATGACCATCAATCATTCAAAAGAAATATGGAAAAAAGTGAAGAAAGTCTATTGTGATTGTAATTTAATGAGGGAGTTTTTTTACAGAACTCATAGCTCTCTGGCTAATCAACTGCCACCCTATTTGCAAGTGCTCCACCACCGTTTACTTTTATTTCATCATCTACCTTGTAGTATTTATAAGCATGATAACCTGCCAATTGTACTAAGTCCTTATCATCATATGATGTTTCTGTCGATTGATGTTCAAACAAGTTTGCCCCTTCTAATCTACTTTTTTTCTAATCTGTTGGGACTCGTTTTATTTATTGTATTATCTTTTTCGCCTATAGCAGATGTTTTATCAATATAGTTATCATTTAAAATTAATGAATAGCGCCCTTTCGGTATACCTTGAAGGTCCTCGAGCTTACTGTATATTTCATCATAAATTACTTCATCAGGCTCAGTATCAGAATCTTTCATATGGAATCGAATTGCAACTCTAGTCATACCAGAGGGCATAAATCCCTCTTCTTTTAAAAACATTCTGATTTCTTCTTTAGTTATTTCTGGTTTTTTTAAATATTTATCATACATCGGATCAAACGTTGCTTTCGTAAAGTAATAAGGTGTATTATAACCGTTCCCTTGTGTATTCTCAGCGACTTCAATATTCATACCAACTACCGGATACTCATCTTCAATTTCTTCCAAAAATGCATCCAATTTCGCAAACTCTTCTTCATACGCCATCACGTACAATCCGCTTCGAATCGCGCTTTCTACCTGTCCTTCCTGCGACCAAACCGCATCTGTTTTTACGACTTCATTCCGTACGTCTACAGGGACAATCGCAAATGCATAGTAATGCGGTTCGCCGATGGACTCCACAAACACGGAAACTCCATCAATCGCACTAACAATGTTATGCACTTTCACTTCTGTTTTATAGTCATTCAAGAAAAATTCTTCGACCGCTTTCTCCACTTCTTCCCGATTCTCTTCCGCAATTTCACCTGTCCTAGGATTCGCATCTTGTAACGTAAAACCTTCGCCCGTGTATTCTTGAATGGGAACGTAATTCTCTTGCTCTTATGCGTTCATTTCCGTTTCCTTTTCAGTTGGTTTCCTTTCGTCTTCATCATCATTCGAATCTTTTTCTCCACTCGATTGCCACTTATTTAAGCCTCCTAATAATAAGGTACTCAGTATTAAAACAAGAACCACTTTTTGAGTGCGACTCATTTGGACACCTCCTAGTCGAAAATTTCATTATATTTGTTACACAACAGTATGTAGATACCTTTTCCATTTAAATTACCATATTATTCAAACTAAACTTGTTCTTTTTCAAGAAAGGGGAAGAAAGACTTATATGAAATTATCAATAAATGAGGGGTTTATCCTGTAAGCTAAGAGGATAAACAGGAGTAAAGTAAGAAGATTGTTTACAGAATTCGCAAGATTTTTGTTGATCAACTGCCACCCTATTTGCAAGTGCTCCACCAAGGGAATTTCCAGTAACCGCAGAGATCTCACCGTACTTTTCCTCCATCTCTTCAAAGTATTCTACGGCTTGGTTCATTTGCTCTAGTTCAACATCTTTTAAGAGGTCAGCATTTGCTTGCCAGTCTTTAACGTCTGGTCTCCTACCGATGTAGACGTTGATGAGTCTTTCTATACTATTTATTAATAGCATCTATATCCGTTTTGTCGATTGTATTATCCTTTTCCCCATTTGCTCGTCGTCGATCAATATAATTATCATTCAATATCAAGTAATATCCACCTCCAGGAACCCCTGTCAATTTCTCTATTTTTTCGTATATTTCATCATAAACTTTAGCATCTGGTTCCAGATCAGGTTCATTCATATGAAGTCGAATTGCAATCCAAGTCATTCCACTTGGATCAAATCCATTTTGATTCAAAAATGTTCTGAGCTCTTCTTTAGTGATTTCTGGGTTTTTTAAATATTCTTCATACATTGGTTTGAAAATAGCTTTCGGAAAATAATAAGGTGTATTATAACCGTTCCCTTGTGTATTCTCTGCCACTTCAATATTCATACCAGTCACAGGATACTCATCTTCAATTTCTTCCAAAAACTCATCTAACCTGGCAAACTCTTCCTCATAGGCCATCACGTACAATCCACTTCGAATTGCACTCTCTACCTGTCCTTCCTGCGACCAAACCGCATCTGTTTTTACGACTTCATTCCGTACGTCTATAGGGACAATCGCAAATGCATAAAAATGCGGTTCGCCAATGGACTCCACAAATACCGATACTCCATCAATCGCGCTTACCATGTTATGCATTTTCACTTCTGTTTTATAATCATTCAGGAAAAACTCCTCGACTGCTTTCTCCACTTCTTGCCGATTCTCTTCCGCAATTTCTCCTGTTTTAGGATTTGCATCTCTTAACGTAAAACCTTCGCCAGTATATTCTTGAATGGGGACATAATTCTCTGTTTCGTATGCGTTCATTTTAGCTTCCTTTTCAGTTGGGTTACTTTCGTTTTCATCATCATTCGAATCTTTTTCTCCACTGGAATGCCACATATTTAAACCTCCTAGCAATAAAGTACTTAGGGCAAGCACGAGAACTATCTTTTGCAGCCGACTCATTTGAACACCTCCTAACTGTCTATAGATATCCAAAATACCATATTACTCAAACGAAACTTGTTCTTTTTCAAGAAAGGGGAAGAAAGACTCAGAGAGACTTGTTAGTAAACGAGCAATTGACCTCATCATGTAAAGACATAGATAGGACAAAGGTAAACTTATAGACCCACTTTTCAAAGTAAAGACAAAAACGCCCAGCCTATCATCTTTAAGAATGGCTGAGCGTTTAAGTAATTCTATTAGTAAACAACCGCTATCATTTTCAATTCTTCTTCTGTTGGGTTTTCTAGACCGTGGCTTTGACCTTTTTTAATAAGGCATAAATCCCCCGCCTCGACGGAAACACGTTGTTCATTCTCATCTAGAAAGATACCTTCGCCTTCAACAATATAATAAGCTTCTGCATCGTCGGTATGTAGATGGTATCCAATAGATGCATTTGCTTTTAAAATGACTTCTGCAAACATATCTAATCCCTCAACAGCATCTTCTTTTGTTAATTTTTTTTGGATTTCAACGGAACCTGTTCCGCCATGTAAGTTTTTTAAAACTTGTATATCTTTCGTTTGTTTAATCATACAATCCTACCTTTAACTAAATAGATTCGGAACAAATGTAGATATTGCAGGGAAAAAGATAATCAATAACACTACAAGTGCTACGATACCTAAGACGTGCAATATGTACGGAAACGTATCTTCTATTCCCATGTCGCGATCTGTTACACTACATCCCGCAATTAAGGATAACCCTACTGGTGGTGTAATGTTCGCTAAGGCAAAGTTCATTACGAGCACCATTCCGAAATGAATTGGATCAATGCCGTATTGTAAAGCAATCGGCATAAATATCGGACTGAGTAAGATTATTAAAGAAGTTACCTCTGTTAGTGTTCCAAGAATTAGTAATATAATTGAAACTGCAATTAAGAACTGCAATGGAGTACTTGCAAATTGTAAAAAGAAGTCCGAGATCATTGCAGGAATTTTATTCGCTGTAAGAACATATGTAAATGCGTTCGCAACTGAGATAATAATGAGTATGGTAGCAGAAGTAACTGCTGAAGAAACCATTATATCTTTGAACTTCTTAAACGATAACTCTCTATAAAACAGTGAAAGAACGAAACCGTATACAACTGCAATAACGGCAGCTTCTGTAGCTGTTACTACCCCTGAGAAAATTCCCCCTAAAATGAAAATAGGAGATAATAGTGGGAAGAATGCTTCACGGCTAATTCTTAGAAACTCTGAACCACTGATTCTTTCAGTGTTTACAATTCCATATCCTTGTTTTTTTGCCATAAAAGCAACATAGATACAGAAAACGATTGTTAATAAAATTCCAGGCAATAGTCCAGCAAGGAATAACTTTCCAATCGATATATCAGCCGTTATCCCTAAAATAACCATCGTAATACTTGGTGGAATAATGAGTCCGAGCACCCCTGCCGGTCCAATAATACTCGCTATAAAAGAATTACTATACTTCTCTTCCTTCAACCTTGGAACGACAACTGAACCTACTGCATAAGTTGTTGCAACGGTTGATCCAGAAACTGCTCCAAATAACGTACTCGTAACGACCGAAGTCATTCCAAGTCCACCGGGAAGTCTTCCAACAATTGCGTTCGCAAATGCCATGAGTCGCTTGGTGAGTCCACCTTTACCCATAATATTACCTGCTAAAATAAACAGGGGAATTGCTAAGTATGAGAAGTTATTGACACCAGCAAACATTCGCTGGACTAATACTTCCAAAGAAATGCCATTCATAAATAACATGGCTATTGAAACGAGCCCGAGAATAAATGCAATTGGCATTCCTAAAATAAGTAACGTAAAAAATGTGACTAAAATAAGTATAATCATAGCTCAGGCTCACCCCCTACTTTCTTTTCAGGATTCAGCATTTGTAATACCAGGAAATATAAAGAGAAAACAGCACTTAATGGAATCGCTCCATAAAATACGCTCATTGGCATTTGTAATGTTGAAGAGGTTGTACCTAATGCCAAGACTGTTAGATTTGTTCCATAGAACAATAGAATACAGAAAAATGCAATCATCAGAACATGGACGAAAACGTACATAACCCTTTGGATTTTGTCGCTCGTTAATCCGACGAAGTAATTTACTGCGAGATGCATTTTTTCATGTATCGCTAAACTTGAACCTAAAAAGGTTAACCAAACGACTAGTAACCGAGCTAATTCCTCAGTACCAGGTATCGACATTTTAATAGTTCTTGAGACTACTTGCAGAAAAACAATAGCAGTGAGTCCCGTAATTGCAATAATACATAACCAATACAGTAATTTAACTATAAAGTCAGTTAATTTTTGCAATCTTCTTCCCCCTTTACAAACGCTTTATCTAAACGACCGGGTGAAACTTACCACCCAGAAGCCTCTCTATAAATATCCATTAGCTCTTCCCCAAATTCCTTTTCTTCCCATTTATCATACACAGGAAGCATAGCTTCGCGGAAAGCTTCTTTATCTACATCATCATTTACTTCCATACCTCGATCAATGAGTTCTTGAACATACTCTTCTTCTTTTTCATCATTAATCTTCGTTACTTCTTCAGAAATTCTATCTGCTTCATCTAAAATAATTTGTTGATCTTCTTCGGAAATGTCTTCCCATACATCTGTATCAACTACAAGCATGACAGTATTATAGAAGTGTTCTGTAAGTGATAAATAATCTTGAACTTCATCGAATTTTGGAGCCACAATATTCGCAAGTGGGTTTTCTTGAGCGTCTAATGCACCTTGTTGCAGGGCACCATATACTTCACTAAATGCCATTACTGTTGGAAGTGCGCCTACTTGTTCAAATGCATCCACACGCAAACTCGTTTCAGCTACGCGGAGACTTAATCCTTTTAAATCTTCTGGCTTCACGATTGGTTGCTTATTATTTGTGATATGTCTATATCCCCATTCCATATAGCCAATTTTAGTCATTCCTTGTTCACTCATAACATCTGCTAAGTAATCACCAAATTCACCTTTATATGCTTCACGTGCGTGATCGATATCTTTCCACATATATGGTAAATCCTCGATGGCCATTTTCATATCAAGCGCTTGCATAGAACCGACCATAATACCAGCTGATTCCATCGTACCCATTTGTACTTGCTCTAGCATTTCAGTTTCAGATCCTAGCTGACTGTTTGGAAATACGTCGAATGTTACACGGCCATCCGTCTGTTCCTCAACGTTTTCAGCCATTTCATCGATTAAATCTGCTGCAGGCGTACCTTCAGACAGAGCGTGTCCGAGTTGTAATTCAACGGATTCTCCATCCGCACCACTATTTGTACAACCAGTAAAGACAAACAACAGAAAAACAACACCTAATAAAGAGAAGGAAACCTTTTTACCCAATGACATAACCACCTTTATTTATTTTTTAATTTTTTTATAATTTTTCATACATCTCGTTAGCGCTTACAAGAAGCCCAAAATATTCCTATACAAAGACACCTCCAAATTGTACGTAACGTAAAAACTGTATACCGTATACTAAAAAATAATACAGTAGAAAAAAATAATTGTCAATTTTAATAGATTTGGTTGTTTTCGATGGTAAAATATGGGCCTTTTAAATATAAATGTACATTTATTGAAAAACACCTTAATAATTGACTTTACTTAGAACTTGTAATAAGTTTCTCTGTATACAGTATACCATTTACTTTAGAAATGATAAGGAGATTTGTCCATGATTAATAAAATAAACGAACGCGTGAAAGACATCAATGTGCCGGGTATTCGCGTGTTTGCGAACCAAGTTGCTCAATATAGTGATGGGATTAATTTAACCATCGGGGAGCCGGATTTTCATACACCTGATAATGTAAAAAAAGCAGGAATCGAAGCAATTCAACAAAATAAAACGGGATATTCGCATAATGCGGGCCTGTTTGAGTTACGAGAAGCTGTTTCGAACTTCTTTGCGGATCGTTATTCTCTTACATATGATCCAGAAACTGAAATTATTATAACGAATGGAGCTAGTGGAGGAATTGACTCTATTCTTCGGACGATTTTAACAGAAGGAGATGAAGTGATTTTAACTGCGCCAATCTATTCTGGGTATGATCCGATTATTCATCTTTGTGGGGCAAAGGCAGTGTACCTTGATACGACAGAGACAGAATTTATTCCTGATCCGAGTAAATTAGAAGAGCTCATAAATGATCGAACGAAAGCAGTAATCTTTAATTACCCTTCAAATCCAACAGGGATGACCCTTTCCAAAGAACAAATGGATGACATTGTTTCCGTTTTAAAGAAACACGAGATTTTCGTTATTTCTGATGAGATTTATAGTGAAAATACATTTGGTAAAAAGCATGTTTCGTTTGCGTCTTATGAAGAGATCAGACATAAGCTTTTTCTAGTCCATGGGGTTTCAAAATCACATGCGATGACTGGATGGAGAGTTGGTTTTGTTCTTAGTCCTAAAGAATTGATGTTGGAAGTACTCAAGGTTAATTTAAGCAACTCTATTTGTGCATCATTGCCGAGCCAATATGCCGCCATTGAAGCATTAAACAACAGTAGAGACAATCCAGAGGAAATGAACAAATCCTACGTAGAGCGAAGAGATTATGTGAATGATCGCCTAGTCGAATTAGGTTTCCAAATAAAGAAACCAACAGGAGCATTCTATTTGTTTCCTTCGATTGAGCATACAGGCCTTACTTCGTATGAATTTGCTACACAATTACTCGAACAAGAACATGTGGCAGTTGTTCCAGGTAGTGCATTTACAACATTTGGCGAAGGATACATCCGCATTTCTTATGCGAATTCTATGGAAAACTTAGAGAAGGCAATGGACCGGATTGAAAAATTTATGGAGAATCTCAAAGTTTCTTAAATATAGGCATACATTAAAGTCCCCTTCAACGTCCTGCAATGCAGAGTTGTGAAGGGGACTTTGTTTTAAAACCATTTCTTGATTTACAGCATAATCTTCTTAGCAATTCCAACAAAATACTTAACACCATATTCTAAAGTAGCATCTGGAATTTTTATTTTCGGATGGTGTAATGGATATCGTTCTCCTACTGTATCATCATACGCTCCAATAAGTTGCATAGATGAAGGTACTTCCTGAGATACATTAGCAAAATCATCTGTTCCTAGCAGTGGTTCTTCTGGAAAAATAATATTATCAGTTCCGACAATACTTTCCATCGATTCTTTTGAAAAGTCAACTGCCGTTACAGCGTTGGTGATTGTTGGGTACCCAATATCCCAGTCAATTTCACAGCTTGCTCCATGTGTTTCACAAATACCATGAATGATTTTCTCAACCTGCTCCTGAGCATATTTTCTACTTTCTTCATGAACAGCACGAATTGTTCCCCCAAGCTCAACCGTTGATGGCATTACATTAAGAGCATCCCCGCCATGTATGCTCGTTACAGAAATAACTGGTGCCTTAAATGTTGAGATTTTCCTAGATACAATATACTGTAAATTTGAAATAATTTCAGCACTTATAGCAATTGTATCAACCCCATTTTCAGGCTGTGAAGCATGCGAACCTTTACCTATTATTTTTACTTTGAAATCATCTGCTGTACCAAAAGCCACTCCATATTTTAATTGGAATTGTCCAACATTTGTAAATGGATCTACATGTAGCGCAAATGCATAATCAACATCTTTGACAGCTCCCGCATTGATAAAATCAATACTACCTCCTGGAACTACCTCTTCTGCATGCTGAAACATAAATCGAATTTCTCCCGACAGTTCATGACGCATTTCAGATAAAGCTTTTGCTGCACCTAATAGCATGGATGCATGACAATCATGACCACATGCATGCATAACACCATCGTTTTTTGATTTAAACTCCAAGTCTGTTTCTTCTTGAATAGGCAATGCATCTATATCTGCTCGAAACAAAATCACTTTAGAGTCATTAGAAGATTTAGCGCCTTTCAAAACTCCTAGTACACCTGTTTCAGTTGGGCGAGAAACCTCCATTCCTTCAAAACTACTTAACAACTCATAAATATATTCAGTCGTTTTATATTCATTATATGATATTTCCGGATATTGATGTAAATGATGACGCCATTTCACGACCTCATTCATCAGTTTTTCATCTATCTTCATATTATTCCTCCTCATCCTATAAAAACCTTTTTAACTGTAGTGAATTAATTGAGCAATTACTAAAATAATCATTGCAAGTACCGTTTGTATAAGTACAAATGGGAGAACCCATTTCACCCACCTTGTATAGGGAATCCCCATCATTCCTAGACCTGCTAGCAAAACAGCGCTCGTTGGGAATATAGCATTTGTTATTCCATCTCCAAGCTGAAATGCTAAGACAGATGTTTGTCGTGTAATATCCACAAGATCTCCTAAAGGCGCCATTATTGGCATTGTCAACGCAGCCTGACCACTTCCAGAGTTTACAAAGAAATTTATGAAAAATTGCATAATAAACATTCCTATAGCGGTGAGAATTGGTGGCAAATTCCCGACAGCTAAAGTCGAATAATAGAGGAATGAATCAATTAAATTTCCATCTTGGATGACTACCAATACAGCTTGAGCAACTCCAATGATCATTGCTCCCGCAATCATATCTTTTGCACCACTTACAAAACTCTCACCCATTTCGGATGGTTTTAATTTCGTAATAATCCCCATAATCACAGCACCAAATAAAAATATTCCTGCAATTTCACTAATATACCACCCCAATTGTATAACACCGAAAACTAAACCAATAAATGTACCAAGAAATACTAATAGAGACAATCGATGACGCATACTCATCTTGTAATTTTCATCTCTTTTAAATTCAGTTTGTTTTTCATAGTGGCCATAGACACCAAGAGATGGATCTTTCTTAACCTTTTTTGCATGCCGTATAATATACAAAACTGTAACAACATAAAATATAGCAAATAGAAGGATTCTCATGCCCATTCCTGAGTATATAGGCAATTCAGCTATTGTTTGAGCTACACCCACACTGAATGGATTCGTAATACCAGAAACAAATCCAACGTTCATAACCCCTAACATTACAATTGCAAAACCTGTCAATGCATCAAAACGTAATGACACCATCATTGGTGCAATAATAGCTATATAAACCAATGCATCTTCTGCCGATCCAATCAGCGTACCTAACAACCCAAATATTAGCACTAATACCGGAACTAATATTTTTTCTTTTGACCCAAATTTAAATGTTACATATTTAATCAATTCATCGATTGCACCAGTTGCCTGCATAATTCCTAAAGCTGAACCAAATAGGAGTACGAATAAGATAATAGATGCCCCATTAATTAATCCGTAGTGAAAACTATTAAACATATCTAGTAATCCAACTGGGGTCCTCTCTACAAAGGTAAAGCTTTCAGGATCTACTACTGTAGTTCCGTCCACTTCCGTTCTTTCATACTGCCCAGCCGGCATTATATACGTTAGAATTGTCATTACAACTAACAAGCCGAACATTAAAACAAAGGGATTAATAGTTTTACCTTCATTTGCTTTCTGTAGATCAGTACTGTTTTTTTGATAACTCATACTATTCACTCACTGCCTTTCTGGAATTTGGAAGCAACTACAATATTTTTTACTTTCTATAACAGTTCATTATGAAATTCATTGTTGTATAAAAGCGCATACATTTAAAATCCCAGATACGTTGTTTAATACATATATGTTATAAGCAAGTGTCTTTTACAAAAAGATAGACAGCAGCTGCTAAATAATTGAGTGACATCATGTTAACTACATTTAGTCAGCTCTTATGACTGGTGAGGTGAGGCATGTCGGTCCACCAGTGCCTTTATATGTAATTTCATCGCCCTTATATTCATAGACTGTTGCACCTGCATTTTTTAAATTAGTTTTTACTTCTTCATTTCCTTTTGGCAGAATACAAATTCGTGGTGCTAGCGCTAGTACATTGCCTCCTAAAGATTCATATTCTTCTGCACTCACTTCTATGAGCTCGAACCCTCGTTCAATGAGCATTTGTCTAAAACATACTGGCATCAGCGGAGAATAAACAACTGCTAAATCTTTATCAACAATGCTTATAAATGACATTAAGTGTAAGCATTCTTCTGGACCACGATCGTAAGGTAATTGCACTACGATAAATTCATTCACGAATGGTTTCATTATTTCACGTAGTTGTTCAATTGCTGAATCATTTGTGCGAAATCCCCTACCAACAGCAATAGTATTATCATCAATCCATACAATATCTCCACCATCACAGATAGCATCACCAGTTAATTCACCGACAATCGGGATGTTTTTTTCCTTTAAAAATTCTTTATACACATTCGATTCTGGTTGTCTCAACTTTTTACCTGAGTTTAAAATGACTGCACCATGTGGAGTGAACTTCACAGGATCGTGTGTATAAATTGAATCTAAACCAACTTGATCCGATTGTGTTAAATAATCAATTTGATCAACATGTTTCTTCAATATGGCTTCAAATTGTTCATACTCAGCTAAAGCTTCTTCATAATCAATTACTGATGCATGATTATATCTTTTCCATTGGCTATCTAAATGTGTTTGATTGATAAACGCATCTTTTGGATGTTTCAAAATTACTCTTTTTAATGGCTTATACATAGAATCATTATAAAACATTCACAGCTCACCCTTTCCATTTAACGGAATTATATTCTGTTATGTGGTATTAAATTCGATTATATGTGAAAGCGGTATTATATGTCAACTCGAATCAACATAATTTTCTAAACCTTCTTTGTGCAAGTTGTAGGATTTATTTTTACTAGACTCGCAATCACCATGTATCTCATGCCTTTTTCCATTAAAAAATACGCCACTATTATATATAGCGGCGTATTTTTTATATTTCTTGAATGAAATATAGTAGTTGTACGTTCCTAAGATCAATTAATAATAAGGTCCTATTTTCCAGGAGATTCGATTGCTTGTATCTAAAACCTTATCAATCATTTGTGATAACTCTTGTTTCGTTAGATTAGAATCTGTCATCAATTTAATACTGATTGCAGCAACAACTTCTTTATAATGGTTAATAACAGGAGCAGCAATAGTAGTAATTCCCTTACTCCAATCATCCTCACCTAATCCAAAACCTTCTTCCTTAATTTTTGCAAGTTCTGTTTTATCGATTGTGTCGCTACTTTCAGTAACTAATAGTGTCTTCTCTAGTTGTCTTGGCTCCATATGAGCGAGCATCGTTAAATTTGTAATTCCCTCGCATATAGGAGTCCGTTGTCCAAGTTGATCATACGTACGAATCGTCTGGTCTATACAGTCAATTCGCTCTATAATAATTGACTCCTTTTGAACTGGTCTCGTTAAATAAACACTTGCATTAACAGTTTGCATGAGATTTTCTAACTCCGGACGTAATAGGCTTACATAGTCCATTGTATCGTATATTTTCAAACCATATTCGAGCCAAACAGTGCCCATAGTATATAATTTTTTTTCTGGATCTTGCTGTATCATTTCATGTTTTTCCATAGCCTTTAGAATTCTATGTAGAGAACTTAACGGAAGTTCACAAGCGTCGGATAGTTCTGTAAGAGTATAATATTTATTCGGATCGATTGAAATCATAACGTCAATAATTTTCATCACACGGTCAATAGTTTGCATGTAAAACCAACTCCTTTTCATTATTTTATTGCCACTACACAAAAATCATTTTCTCTAAAACTCAATGACTATATTTTATTAAATCTTCTATGATTACCTCTTATGAGAATACCTTAAAATAATATATAATTCTATGAGTACCTTTTTATTATATAAGACACGACTGATGCTTACAGCAATAACTATATCATTAAAACAAATAGTTGAACATTTTGTTCACTTCGGCATCGCAAAATCCAATGAAGCGACATGTTGGATGGACTTTGCGTAACATATGTATTATAAAATTCATTCATTGAACTTGTTTGACAAAATTTATGATGTATAATAATATTTTGTTACCACTTAGTAGAATTTAATTTCACCTAACGGAATTAAATGTCTCTAAACTCACTTTTAGATTTTCAAAATATGTAGGAGGTATGTTATGTTTAACAATATTATTGTAAAAAAACCAGGCAAAAGCTACGTTAACGGTCTTACAACATCTGATTTAGGAAAGCCGGATTTCGACGTATTATTAGAACAACATGAAGCCTATATTCATGCACTTGAAAAGTGTGAAGTCGCAATCGAAGTATTACCAGCAAATGAGGATTTCCCGGATTCAACTTTTGTAGAGGATACAGCCGTACTAACACCGAAATTTGCTATTATTTGTAATCCCGGTACTGAATCACGAATTGATGAAACTAAAGAGATGGAGCCAGTTTTAAAAGAGCATTATAAAACAATGCACTACATTCAAACTCCTGGCTATGTAGATGGTGGAGATGTGTTACAAATTAAGGATCAATTTTATATTGGAATTTCTGACCGTACAAACGAAGATGGTGCGAAACAATTTAAGAAAATCGTCGAAAAGAATGGATATGAAGCAACTATTATCTCATTAAAGAACTTCTTCCATTTGAAAACAGGTATTTCATATTTAGGTAATAATACTGTTGCAGTAGCAGGCGAATTTATTGATCATCCTGCTTTCAATGATTACAAGAAAATAATCGTACCTGAAGAAGAAGAATATGCAGCTAATTGTATCCGAGTAAATGATTATGTTATTGTTCCAGAAGGATTTACGAACACACATAAACAAATGAAAGATGCTAATTTTAAATTAATTGAAGTACCAACATCAGAGTTTCAGAAGCATGATGGTGGATTAAGTTGTTTGTCATTACGTTTTTAAGGTAAATGGATTAAACAACGAATGAGAACGATCAAAAACACACTTATGAAGCGGCTTATAACCTGGACTTTACAGGTTATAAGCCGCTTTTCAATTTTTACTAAAATGTTTTAAACGTGAAAAATTCCCTCTCCACAAGTGAAGAGGGAAATTTTTATAGCATTTATGCAGACAATACTTTTTTGATCTTATCAATTGCCCAGTCTAAATCTTCTTGGCTAATGATTAAAGGTGGTGCGAAACGGATCACATAGTCGTGTGTTTCTTTACAGAGTAACCCTTCTTTCATGAGTTCCTCACAGTATTCACGAGCTGTTTCCGTTAATTCCATTCCGATAAATAAACCTTTTCCACGAACTTCTTTAATAATTGGGTTGTCAATTTTACGTAATTCAGCCATCATATATTCGCCAAGTTCGTTGGAACGTTCCGCTAATTTTTCATCAACGATAACATCTAGCGCTGCGACAGATACGGCACATGCGAGTGGGTTTCCACCGAATGTTGAGCCGTGAGATCCTGGGTTAAATACGCCAAGAATATCTTCATTGGCAACGACACATGAAATTGGGAATACTCCTCCACCGAGTGCTTTTCCGAGGATCAGCATATCTGGTTCTACTTCTTCCCAGTCACATGCGAAGATTTTTCCAGTACGGCCAAGGCCTGTTTGGATTTCGTCTGCTGCGAAAATTACATTGTTTTCTTTACAGAGATCATATGCTTCACGTAAGAAACCGTCACGTGGAATATTCACGCCAGCTTCCCCTTGAATCGGTTCGATAATAAATCCAGCTGTGTTTTCTGTAATCGCATCTCTTAATGCATCAAGGTCACCATATGGAACAGTTTTAATGCCTGGTAACATTGGGCCAAAGCCTTCTTTATTCGATTCTTCAGATGACAGAGAAACAGCTCCCATCGTACGACCGTGGAAGTTGTCCACACAAGCAATAATTTCTGCTTGATCTTCAGCAACACCTTTTACATTGTATGCCCAACGACGCATCACTTTAATAGCTGTTTCAACAGCTTCAGCACCTGTGTTCATCGGAAGTACCATATCTTTATTCGTTAATTCACTTACTTTTTTATACCATGGACCGAGTTGGTCATTATGAAAAGCGCGAGACGTTAATGTAATTTTCCCTGCTTGTTCTTCTAAAGCTTTAATAATTTTAGGATGACGGTGTCCTTGGTTGAGTGAAGAATACCCACTCAATAAATCCATGTAGCGGTTTCCTTCAGGGTCTTCTACCCAAACGCCCTCACCTTTTGCAAGAACTACCGGTAAAGGTAAGTAGTTATTTGCGCCATATTTCTCAGTTGTTTGAATCACTTCGTTTGATGATTTCATAACATCTATCCCTCCATTGTTTGATATATAACACTTCATTCGCTACCATCAAGATAAAGTAAATTGAAAGTGTTTACAAATACACTAACATAAATTATACTAGTTGTATACTGTATACATCTGGGCGAAAGAGTGATAAATGATGAAAAAGTTAAATCAAAGCGAAACGTTGGCAGATCAGGCGTATAAAATGCTTAAGCAGGCAATTGTGCAAGGCAAGTTAGAGGATAACGAATCTTTGCCTGAAGAAAAACTAGCAAATGACCTTGGTATTAGCCGCACACCCCTGCGAGATGCGCTCGCTCGACTCGCGAATGAAGGACTAGTGATCCATCAAAGAGGACGTCCGGCAAAGGTATCTAGTTTTACAAAAGAAAAATCTTTAGAATACCTAGAATTGAGAAGTTTATTAGAAGTGTACAACATTGAAAAAATTATTTTCAAAGTCGATGAACCTTTTATTCAGGCGTTAAAAGACAATGCCGCTTCACAATTAGAAGCTATTCAAGACAATAATTACAATGCATTCATTGATTTAGATCGAGATTTCCATTTACTATTGGCGTCTCAAAACGACAATGGTGAATTAAGGAAAATAATTCATCAAATGAACACTGGCATCAATCGGGCATTTTTAATTTTATCAAAAACAGTACCCAAAAGTGCAAATGATGCGTATGCAGAACATCTTGAAATCATTGAAGCTCTTGAGAATCAAGACATTGTTGAAGCAAGAAGTAAAATGCTTGTACACACGAATAATGTTGAAAAGCGATTTTTAACATACTATAAAGAAGAACTAGATGCTTAGTTCCAAACAGACTGAAGGAGTGGAAGAACCAATGAAATGGAATACACCAGAACAATTACAAGATTTACTATGCGAAGTCGTTGGCTGGCATAGTCGAACAGGCACACAAGGGGAGGTAGACTTCCCACATAAATTACATGATAAATTAGTAGAGCAAGATTATTTTAAAAACAACCCAGAAAACATTCAACTCCATGATGCTGGAGATGAAAGAAACGCCTTAACAGCTCTATACAATAGTGGTGTTACAAACAAAACAATTGTACTCATCAGCCACTTTGACACTGTACATACAGAAGAATTCGGTACACTTGGAGATTTAGCTTTCCAACCAAAAGCCTTAACAGCAGCGATGAAAGATATCATTACACAATTACCAGAAGATGCCCAGGAAGACCTTTCGTCAGATGAATTCTTATTTGGCCGAGGCACGATGGATATGAAAATGGGACTCGTTCTTCATTTACATTTACTAGAATTAGCTGCGCATGAGAAATGGCCGATCAACTTAGTACTGTTAACTGTTCCAGATGAAGAAGTAAACTCTGCAGGTATGCGCGCAGCTGTCGACGGACTCATCAACGTTCGCGAAACGCATAATCTATCATACGAATTGTTCTTAAATAGTGAACCATCTTTCTCACAAACACCACGAGATGACAACTATTATATTTATTCCGGAACGATTGGAAAAATTATGCCGTCTGCTTTATTTTACGGAAGAGAAACCCATGCAGGTGAACCACTCAACGGGATGACGGGTCACTATATGGCTTCGTACTTTACGAGAGCGATGGAGTTTAACCCAGCATTTTCAGAAGAAGTGTACGGGGAAAAAACACCACTCCCAATTTGTTTAAAATCCTATGACTTAAAACAAGATTACTCAACACAAACATCGAACCACTCGGCAGCTTTATACAACGTATTTTTAATGGAAAAAAGTGCCGAAGACGTGATGAACACATTTAAGTCCATCGCTGAAGATACGATGAAAACATGTCAATCAGATTATGAAGCCATTTGTACCCGTGAAGGTGTAGATCCGATCGGAGAAATTAAAGTGTTAGAGTATGGAGAATTAGAAACGTATGCGATTGAAAAGCTCGGTGAAGATGCAGTCACTACCATTAAAAATGATGTGATGAACAATCCAGAGCTCGACGAACGTGAAATGTCCATTCAAATATGTGACCAGTTCATGTTAAACTGCCAAGAACTCGCACCGGCTACTGTCGTATTCTTTGCACCACCTTACTACCCGGCGATTAATTCATCTGAAAATAGCTTAGTCCAAGAAAAGATTCAATTCACACAAGATCTGTTAAAGAAAGAATTCGACGTAGATGCGAAACAAGTCCATTACTTCAATGGAATCTCTGATTTAAGTTACGTGAATTATGATCAACATGATGACGGCTGGAAAGCATATATGCATAACACACCTGTGTGGGGAGATGTATACAGTATACCTTTCGAAGGCATGCAACAGTTACAAGCTCCGGTCATTAACATTGGACCGTTTGGAAAAGACGCTCATAAGTTAACTGAACGCTTGCATAAGAATAGCGCATTTGTGTACACGCCTTATGCACTGAGACAAGTTATTGAGTCGATGTTTGATAAGACAGTTAAATAATCATAGAGTTGAGAAACCTCTCCTAGGAATATTTATTCTTAGGAGAGGATTTTTGATTCGAAATAACCAATTTCCCGTAATCACCTAATTACATTAAGATGCAACATTCATTTCATTGACTAAATAATCTCTCACCTGTTCAATGTCGTTTGCCGGAAACATTTTTTTCTTTCGTTGATTCCACCCTCGAACTCTCTCTATAATAAAGTCACTATCATTCACACTGTTGCTATTTTCTTTGAGAATCCAATCCACTGTAGATAGTAGCTCTAGGTCATAAGGCGTTTCAAAACCATAAATCAAATCAGATACTTGTTTGAGATAATCTTTAGCTTCTTGAAGTTCATTAAGGAACGTCTCCGCTTCTTCCGTCGCACCTTCCAAAAGATGTATCTCCGCCCCACTGGTTCGATCGCCGTACCCTCGTATAAAGTGACCTTCCATCGCTTGTAGAACATGATTAAGATTTTCCGAATAAGGCCCATATAGATGTTTCTCAAATTTTAATTTAGGTAATGCTCCGACTTCATGTAGAAAATAAGCAATTTTTTGCACTTCTATTAAAGACATTCGATAACCTAATCCAGCATAGTTGTCCATTGCCTTAATCATAACAGCCCTTCCCATTGTCATCTTAGGTCGTTTTGTTCGGACAATCATTTGATCTAATGGCGGCGTTCCTGCAGGCTCATATAAATGAACATCAACAGAAACGTCTTCAAACGCATCTATAATTAGCGGACGAACGACAGACCATTCAAGACCTCCATTTCCACATCCGAGTGGTGGTAAGGCAATGGACTTTACATCTAACTCTTGAACAACCTTAACGAGATCCCTTAATCCATCTTGAATATAAGTAAGTTTGGATGGATTGCGCCAATGCTTTTTAGTAGGGAAGTGAATAATGAACAATGGATTCGTTAAACTTTCAACAGGTACAACATGCATTTTTCCAACTTGTACATTGCCTGATTTACAATCCTTTGCATATTGTTTGAAGACATCAGGAAATGCTTGCTTAAATTGTAATGCAATCCCTTTCCCCATCACGCCAACTGTATTCACCGTATTGACATAAACCTCTGCCGAATCTTCTAATAAATTTCCCTTCATAGAGTAAATCATGAGCTCACCTCCTGCTTAATAATAAAATCTTGGACGAATTGCGAAAAAGGAATTGTCTGTTTATACTCTACCTACTTTCATCTGTATTTCCATTCCTTTGGTCGAAACTTTTTCTCTTTTGCCATATCAATTATTTCAATAAATTGCTTTCTCGATTTAGATATAGCATCATATTCAACATCTCCATAATCATCCCCAATAAAATTTCCATCCTCCATACTATGGGCAGCCTTCAGATGAATCACCTGGTGAAATAATTTATCTTCTGTTAATTGAAAGGCTGGGGAAAAAGGTGGGATCTGCTGATCGTCATATACATAGAAATAAGTAAGAGATTCTGCATCTACCACATATCGTTTTTTCCGAAATTCAAAACAAAACATTTGTACATCCATCACATACACTTGCAAACAGTTTTTTATCTCCCGTGTATATTTATTTATCTGTCGATCATATTTCGATTGTTGTTCCCTATCCAGCATGTTAACATCCTCTTCATATAACATTTAATGTATATTTATCTTACCATGTATAACCCTACATGCTTATTTTTTTATATTTACCGTATACATTTATAACAAAACGATTTATTGAAGTGATATAGTGTACATATATAGTGTGAAATGTAGCAACGTATCTCAGATAATTAATAATCGAGGGATTTTCATAATGATGGTTTTTACAACAATGCTAATCGTAGGTCTTTTGCTCGGATTCATTGGAGCAGGGGGTTCTGGTTTCATTATATCTATTTTAACTGCATTTTTTGGAGTACCTATTCACATTGCGCTCGGAACTTCTTTAGCAGCAATGGTAGTCACTTCATTATCAGGAGCCTTCAGCCATTACCGCGAACAAAATGTTGTCGTTCGTGTTGGCCTTGCCGTAGGTTTGTTTGGAATGATTGGGGCTTTTTCCGGCTCGCGAATTGCCCATATTATACCTGATCAACAATTAACATGGTTTACCGCAAGCATGTTATTTTTATCTGCACTTTTATTATGGCTTCGTATTTTCACTAGATTTGGGCACATCTTTATGAAAAAAGACGACCAAACAACTCCCAAAGGTATGCACTTTTGGGTGGCAACTGCTGGACTAGGTCTCATCACCGGAATGTTGTCAGGAGTGTTCGGGATAGGTTCATCATCGTATATCCAACTAGGACTGCTCATGATCTTTGGGCTATCTGTCCAACAATCCGTTGGTACAACTCTATTCATTATTTTGCCAATCGCTCTTGTCGGTGGGCTTGGATATTATACAATTGGAAGTTTAGATGTACACTTATTTGTGAAGGTTGCTGCAGGAACAATGATCGGTTCGTATCTTGGTGCTAAGTTTACCAATCGATTGCATTCGATGGTGTTAAAGGTAGCTATCGTAGTGGTCCCGATTATCGGAGGATTGCTTCTGTTGTTTGGGTGAAGTATTACTTCTGTTAAATTTTTAAAAAATCGGGAATGCGTTTAATTTCTGTGCCTTGGAGCGGAATTTTCAAACGCAAAATGCAAATGCGTTTAACTTTTATGCCTTGGAGCGTGGTTTTTAAACGCAAATCACAAATGCGTTTAATTTTTATGCCTTGGAGTGGATTTTTAAACGCAAAACACAAATGCGTCTAATTTTTATGTCATGAAGCGGAATTTTTAAACGCAAATCACAAATACGTTTAGTTTTTATGCCATGGAGCCGAATTTTTAAACGCAAAACACAAATGCGTTTAATTTTTATGCCTTGGAGTGGATTTTTTAAACGCAAAACACAAATGCGTCTAATTTTTATGTCATGAAGCGGAATTTTTAAACGCAAATCACAAATACGTTTAGTTTTTATGCCATGGAGCCGAATTTTTAAACGCAAAACACAAATGCGTTTAATTTTTATGTCATGAAGC
>JAPFDS010000014.1 GCA_026168805.1 Caryophanales bacterium
TTCCTCTATGAATATTAGCTCTGTTTTGGTAAGATGTGTGTAGGACATGTCTGATACACTCTCCTTAACTTTGGTAGGTTATAGATTGAGTATATCATGACATGTCTTTTTAATGTCTCGCTTAATTTTACAATCCAGGATTAAAGAAAAGTAATGGATAAAGTCTTTATACTGACTTTGTCCATTACTTTTTATTACGCTTTTATTTTACAGGTGTAGCTACAGGTTTTAATACCCAGTGGTCTTTTGATACTTCAACAAACTCTGAAGACTCAATATCATAAGGGTCGTGTTTGTGTTGGTATGAAAAGGTAGAACGTTTCCTTTTCGTCTCAACCACAGGATCTGGTATTGGAATAGCATCAAGAAGTGATTTTGTGTATGGATGAATCGGGTTTGAATATAGCTCTTCGCTTTCTGCAAGCTCTACAATATTACCAGCATACATAACAGCTACCCGATCGCAAATATGTTTAACCATTGATAAGTCATGAGCGATAAATAAATATGTAAGGCCAAGTTTTTCTTGAAGATCTTCAAGTAGCGCCACAACTTGTGATTGAATAGATACATCTAGTGCTGATAAAGGTTCATCGCAAACAATGAATTGTGGCTCGACAGCTAATGCTCTAGCAATACCAATTCTTTGTCTCTGTCCACCAGAAAATTCATGTGGATATCGGTGGGCATGTATTTTTTCAAGGCCAACTAGTTCAAGTAATTCTTCCACTCTTTCTCGTCGCTCATTTTTTGACTTACATAAGTTATGTAAATCAAGAGCTGTCCCAATTATCTCCATAACTTTAAATCTTGGATTTAGCGACATGTATGGATCTTGGAAAATCATTTGCATATGACTTCGCATGTGCTTCATTTCTTTATTATTTAATCGATGCACAGGTACTCCCTTATAAAGAACAGCCCCATTTGTTGGATCGTCCAGTCGTAAAATAGATCTCCCTGTTGTAGATTTACCTGACCCTGATTCTCCTACAAGTCCTAACGTTTCACCTTGATAAATGGAAAAACTTATATCATCTACTGCTTTTAAAATGTTTCCTTGGCCAAGTTGGAAATGTTTCTGTAGGTTTTCCACTTGGATGATCGGTTGATCGGGATTCCAATCTTCATGTTGAAAAGAAACTTCTTTTTCCTTTTTCTTTTCATGAAGTTTTGGAAGAGCATTCAATAACTTTTGAGTATAGGCATGTTTGGGGGATGCAAATAAATCTTCAGTTGTTCCTGTTTCGACAACTTTTCCATCTTTCATGACTACTACCCGATCACACATACCAGCAACAACACCAAAATCATGTGTAATTAAAATAATTGAAGTTCCCAGTGTTTTCTGTATATCTTTCATAAGTTGCAATATTTGAGCTTGTATTGTTACATCAAGTGCTGTTGTAGGCTCATCTGCAATTAGAAGGGCTGGTTTACAAGCAAGGGCAATCGCTATCATCACACGTTGACGCATTCCTCCAGAGAACTCATGTGGATATTGGATATATCTTTTTTCTGGATTTGGAATACCTACAAGCTCAAGAAGTTCAAGCCCACGTTTTCTTGCTTCTTTTTTCGTTACATCTTGATGCTTAACGATGTTTTCTTCGATTTGTTTTCCTATTCTAATAGTAGGATTAAGCGAGCTCATTGGATCCTGGAAAATCATACCAATATTTCTTCCGCGAATTCCTTCCATTTCTTTGTCTGTTTTATCTAAAATGCTTTCATTTAAAAATTTAATTTCTCCATTTTTAATATGTGCAGGAGGTGAATCAAGTAATCGCATGATTGTTTTAGCGGTAACACTTTTACCGCTCCCTGATTCACCTACAATTCCAAGTGTTTCACCTTTATGTAAATCGAAGCTAACATCTTTTACAGCATCAATATAACTTCCTCTAGACTGAAAAGACACGCTTAAATCTCGAACTGAAAGTAAAGTTTCCATTATATGCACCACCAAGTATTTTATTTTAAAAGAATTTATTGACAATTATGTGCAATTAAAATAGAGTATACTTTATGTATTTAAAATATACAACTGAAAAAAAAGGGAGGTATAATATGTCACACACACAAACTATAGAAAGAGATTCTCCACAATTTATAAAAAGGATTCAATATACATATAATAAAATGCATCATCGTCCAATGTATTTATATGCCTTATTTATTTTGGGTCTACCTGTCTATATTTTCACGTTCATCTTTTATTTGTTTAGAAAAAAGGATGATACATACGCTAAACTAAAAAAGGAACTTGAAGATGAACTTCATGGTAGTGAATACTCGAGACAAATGCTAGAAGAATTTAAAAAACAAATTAGAGATAAAAAAGCTTTCTTTAATGAAACAATCGACGAACAAGAAATTAATACACTTGCTCGCAGTTGGACGGATGAACAAATTAATCAGGAGATTGCACAGCGAGTTGATGAACAACTTAAGATTTTAGGAAAAGAGAAACAAACGTATTTCCGATTTATGTATCATCTATTAGGAAAGCCTTTGTTTGTATACCTAACTCTTATTCCAGGATTTCTAATGTATGGGTTAATTTATATTTATAGTAACCCGTTCGTAAAATATATTTTTGATCGACTCTTAATGACTGTATTTGTAATTATGGGAGTAATCATATTTGTCTTTACTGTTTTATATATTTCACCTTTTGACCCAGCTGCAAATATCTTAGGTGAGACTGCTACTAAAGAACAAATTGCAAAATTTAATACGATTCACGGACTTGACAAATCTTACATATTTCAACTCTTTGATTCTATTAAAGGGATTTTTACTTTTAATTTAGGACTTTCGTTTGAAGGAAACGAAGACGTTGCGGAAAGCATTATGAACCGTTTTCCAATAACAATGAAATTAGCAGTAATATCTTTAGTTATGGCGATGATTATAGCTATACCAATCGGGATAATTTCTGCAACAATGCCAAACTCATTTCTTGATTACTCGTTTATGTTTATTGCTTTAATCGGTTTATCAATCCCTAATTTTTGGCAAGGTCTGATTTTCATTTTAATGTTTGCTATTAAACTTCAATGGCTTCCAGCAACTTTTAATCCTGCGAATGCGTTATCGATGATTATGCCTATTATTGTATTAGGTACAGCATTAACCGCTTCAGTTGCTCGGATGACTCGATCGTCTATGCTAGAGATTATTCATGAGGATTACATGATGACGGCTAAATCAAAAGGATTGTCAAATCGGCAAGTATTGTGGAAACATGCGATTCGCAATGCAATGATTCCTATTATTACTGTTATAGGCTTGCTTTTTGCTGGTATGTTAGGCGGAGCAGCAGTCACTGAAAAGGTATTTAATATAAGTGGTATAGGAAGTTACATTGTAGACAAACAATTTATCCCCGATATTCCTAGTATAATGGCTGGGGTAGTTTATGTAGCTATTACCATTTCGCTCGTAAATGTGATCATCGACATCATGTACGCATTTTTTGATCCGCGTATTCGATCTAAAATGAAGGAATATTAAGAAGGTGTTTGAAATGGATAAGGGAAAAAAAGAGCGAATCAATAATCATTCGATTGTACTAAAGGGTACTCCAATCTTCACTCAAGCGAATTTTGCATTTGTGTTATCTTTAGTTCTATTTATAATTTTATTGTTATCAAGTATCAACTACACTACTGGAACAATTAAGCCAGTGATGTTCGGACTCGCATTAACAAATGGAGTCTTTACACTATTTCAGTGGTTCATTACACGAAAAATTAAAAAAGATATCTTAGCAGATGGTTTTGTCAAAAAAAGCACGAGACGCTTTGGGTATATTCAAATAATTGGTTTACTTGCTGGTAATTTATTTGTTGTCGTTTTTTCATTCCAGTTAGTGAAAAAGGAACCAACGGCTGAATACATATTTGCTTGCTATATGATCCTAACCCAGCTGGTTATGATTGCACTATCTGCATTAAATGTTTTCAAACCTTATGTAACAGACTTATTCCCGATTTCCATGCTGGCGATGTTTGTTTTAACTGGAATTCAAATCGCTGTTTTAATTATCATTGCTAGGTATGTAGATCAAGACCGTCTATCACGAAAAATGCTATTTTTATTAATACCATTAATTTTGATTACGTTAACCGGGAACATTTTTGCTGTTTTAATAGCACTTGGTCTTCTTGTGAAAGTGAATAAACATTATAATCCTAAAACTGGAAAATGGGATGAAATTTGGGGGATTATAACTCGTAATTCAACGGCCATGCTCGGAATGTTTTTTATTGTTTTAATGTTTTCGATTTCAGTAGTCAGTCTTTTTACGTTTGACTATGCAATGGCGATTGAAAATAATTATAGTGCTATTTTGCAACAACCAACGTTAGAATATCCATTAGGAACGGATAACTTTGGGCGAGATGTATATTCTAGAATGATTTTTGGGGCACGAATATCACTTGTTGTCGGGATTGCATCTACATTAGTCCCAGCGATTATCGGAGGAATCTTGGGAGCACTTGCTGGGTACTACAGTGAGAAAGCGGACAATATTATTATGCGTTTGCTTGACGTTCTATATGCTGTACCTGGATTGTTATTAGCTATTGCGATTATTGCAGCATTCGGAGCTAACACTGTCAACTTAATTATTGCACTAAGTGTTGGGTCTATTCCTACATATGCACGGACTATGCGTGCAAACGTTCTAATGGTATCGAATTATGAATTTGTTGATGCTGCACGGGCCTTAGGTACAGGAGATCGAGAAATAATATTTCGTTACATTGTACCTAACTCATTATCACCTATGATTGTAAAAGCAACTTTAACAATTGGAACTGCAGTTATTGCAACGAGCAGTTTGAGTTATTTAGGGCTAGGTGTAGAACCACATATTCCAGAGTGGGGAAACATTTTAAAAGTAGGTAGTACATTTTTAGAAACCCATTCTTACGTTGCGATATTTCCAGGATTCGCGATTATAGCTTTAGTTCTCTCTTTTAACTTTTTAGGAGATGCTTTACGAGACGCACTAGATCCAAAAGTGGACTAAATACTTTACAATATAGGAGGAATATACAATGAAAAAAAGATGGATAATTATGATTCTTAGTTTGATGGTCGTTTTAGTAGGTTGTGTTGAAACAAAATCTAGTTCAAATAAAGATAATAGTGAAGATGTAGAAGTGACTGACAAAATTGAGATAGAAGTACTCGGAATGAGTTCTTCTGAGGATGATCTCAATATTGTTCGTGACCAACTTGCTAAAAGTGGTTTTGATGTAAAGCTAAACTTACAGCCTGACTATGGAAGCTTTAAGGCTCAAGAAGATGCGGGTAATTATGATTTATCTCTATCTGGTTGGACTACAGTAACTGGAAACCCAGATTATGCAATTCGCTCTTTATTCATATCTGATGGAGATAATAGTAAATTAAACGATGAAGAATTAGATGAGCTTATCAATCAAGCGAGTACAGAAACACCTGAGGAGTATCAAGAGACTTATAAACAATTTGAGGAAAAATTAGTTTTTGATAACGCATATACGGTCCCATTATATACAAATTATAAAACGCAGGCGATTCATAGTGAAATTTTAGATGAAGATACAGTTCGCTTATCGAAATCTCGTTCACTTGCATGGGAACCAATTGACTTTAACGACACAAGTAAAAGAGATGAAGATCCATTAATCGTTTCACAGACAGAATCATCATTTACATCATTAGATCCTATTAAAGGAAATGATGGTTCAATTAATATGGTTAATACAAACATGTATGTACGCCTAGTAAATTTAACAGATGATGATGAAGTTACCTCAGAAGGATCATTAAGTTACAATCACAGTATTGCAGAAGGTAATGACACATATTATTTTGTCTTAAGAGACGATGTTAACTTTGCAAAAGTTGAAGATGGAGAAGCGGTTGATACAGGTGAACTTGTTAGTGCTGAAGATGTTATATTCTCATTAAACCGTGCAAAGGATCCTGATTCTGTACCAGATCACCGGACATACTCTTTACATGAACACATTAAAGATATAGAAGTTGTTTCAGATATTTCAGAACTAGAAAGCACAAAATCATCAAATGAAGGCAATCCGATTATTGAAGAGCTTGAACAAGATTTAAATCAGGATATTAGTTCACTAGCAACTGATAAAGAAGATGTTGATAATTCAAAAGGATCCTATCAAGTATTGAAAGTGACAACTACAGAGCCTTTTCCACAAGTGCTTAACTATCTAGCGCATCAATCGGCAGGTATTGTCTCTGAAGAACAAGTAAAATCTATTAATACGTATGATGTTGAATCTTATGATGTAGATACTGATATAGCATATGGAGATCAAAAAACAGTAACTGAAGGAAACAGCTATGATAACCAATTATATGCAAGTGGACCATATATTTTAATCGAAAAAGACGATTATGAAGCAAATTTTGTAAAAAATCCAGGATATATGGCAGAGACTGAAAATGAAGCAAAAATTGAGCACGTTACAATGAGCTTTATCAAGGATGATGATAGTAAACTCGCTGCACTACGTAATGGAGAAGTTCATATATTCTACGGCGTACCTCAAACTAAATTTGATGTTGTAGATAATGATGACTCATTGAAGAGACAGAGTATTCCAAGTAACGCCGTCGTTTATTTACATTTCAATATGGACGACCGTGATGTTTCAGAAAGTGTTGATTTGCGTAAGTCAATTCTCTATACATTTAACCAACAAGAGTTTATCGACTACTATGATGGAAATGCGGAGAAGGCCATTTCAACATTAAGTCCTCTAGTGGATATAGATACTGAACTGACTGCTGATCCAGCAAAGGTAGAAGAATTTTATGAAAAATATGAGGAAAATAAATAAAGATATTGAAAACAAACTGTTATTAAATAATAGACACAGCTGTGTCTGATCATCGAAACAAGCAATAGCATAATATATGGTGTTGGTGAAAACAAGTCACATTTCTGTTACTACAGAAACATGATGGAAATTCACCAACACCTTTTTTAGTTTACGATAAAAAATAATGTAAAGAAGCGGAAAAATGAAAATCCTCCTATGAACGCACGATAGGAGGATTTCTGCTTTGCTACTTTTTAAAATTCTTTAACGCCTCAGCAAAAGGATTATTGGTAAATTCATCATCTTGCTTCTTCAAATACCGATTAACCTCTTTGCGGGAGACGTTATGTTTCTTTTCTCTTGCTCGACGCTTGTTAAAAGAAGACAGCTTTTCCGTATGTCCACAACGGCAGCGAAATGTTTGCCCTTCACCTTGTCCGTGCAACTCAAGTTTCTTCTTACAAATTGGACAGCGGGCATTTGTCCGTTTGAAAATATTACGTTTATGTCCACACGAGCGGTCTTGACAAACAAGCATTTTCCCATGTCGATTATCAATTTCTAGCATCAATTTATCGCACTTCGGACATTTTGTGCCCGTAATGTTGTCATGTTTATACGTCGCATCACTTTGTTTAATTTCTTGCACGACTTCCCGCGCGTACTCTTTCATTTCTTTAATAAACACAGACTTTTTCAGCTTTCCTTGCTCAATTAAACTAAGCTTCTGTTCCCATTCAGCCGTCAGGGCAGGGGAGCGAAGACCTTCTGGAACGAGGTCAAGCAATTGACGTCCTTTGCCAGTAATGAAAATATGCTTGCCCTTCATTTCCATCGACATGCTGCTAAACAATTTATCAATAATATCCGCTCGGGTCGCAACTGTTCCTAGACCGCCAGATTGCTGGATTGTTTTCAATAAATGTTTTTCATCTTCTTCCATATAACGCACTGGATTTTCCATCGCCTGCAACAACGTTCCTTCGGTGAAGCGGCTCGGTGGCTTCGTTTCGCCACGCGTTTGCACGAGCTTCACATTCGTAAAGCGATCGCCTTCGGAAAGTTTCCCAATGTGTTGTGCATCTGCTTGTTGCTGGGAACCTTTCACCTGAAGTTCTTTCCAGCCGAGTTTTTTCACGACTTTTTCCGTCGCAACAAATATTTCATTCCCAATCAACGCTTCAGCAGTCACATGTTCAAATTCATGGGGGTCTGATAAAACGGCGAAAAAGCGGGTAATGACTAAATCGTATATTTTGCGTTCATCATTTGATAAATCATCCAACAACACCGGTTGCTCGGTCGGAATAATCGCATGGTGATCAGAAACTTGTGCATTATTGACGACTGATTTTGGTAAAATAAATTTCTTGTTCAATAATTTTCCGGCCACTTGCGCATATTGATCCACGCGACAAGCTTGCAACCGTTCTTTCAGTGTTGGCACAATATCCGTTGTCAGAACGCGCGAATCCGTTCGCGGATATGTTAACACTTTATGCCGTTCATATAAATTTTGCATAACGGACAACGTCTTTTTCCCTGAAAAATTAAAAATCCGGTTCGCATCTTGCTGTAAAGATGTTAAATCATACAATTGAGGAGCATGCTGCTTTTTCAATTGGCGATCCACACGTGTAATGTGAACGGGTTTATCTTTCAGCTTCTCCAATAAATCATCTGCACGTTCTTTTGAAAACATGCGTTGATTGTTCTTCCCGTCCTGCCAAACGAAGGTGAGTCCTTGCCCTGTTTTTGCTTCGATTCCATAAAAAGATTTCGGCTTAAATTCCCGAATCATTTTTTCCCGCTCTGCAATCATCGCCAACGTCGGCGTCTGCACACGACCTGCGGAAAGTTGCGCATTAAACTTCGTCGTCAGCGCTCGCGTCGCGTTTAACCCGACATACCAATCCGCCTCCGAACGGGCAACAGCCGCGTCATATAAAGATATATACTTGTTCCCAGGCTTTAACTTTTTAAACCCATCGCGAATCGCGTGATCGGTAACCGATGAAATCCATAAACGTTTCACAGGTTTGTTCACCCGGACTTGATCGATAATCCACCGAGCGACAAGCTCTCCTTCGCGTCCCGCTTATCTACATAAGTTTGCACTCAATACAAATGTACATATACCTATGTTTGTAAAACAGGTATAATCCTTTCGTAGCTAACGTTTATCAAGAGTAATAAGGAAATATATAAAAAAGCAATTGCACATAATATGAAACATTGCTATTGTTATGATTAATACATATCCACTATATCGAAAATAAAATTAAAATGCACATAAAAAAGTGGGAGGGGAATATTTTGAGATCCAGTAATGTTATTAATTTAAACAAGAACCAGTTTATTAAGTTTAGTACGATTTCTATTTGGATTGATTATATCTATCACAGTAACGGAGATATTGATAAAAGACACCTCGCTGTCATCGGACTTAAAAACACAAAGTTAGATACCCATGTCATTCACCCAGTTAGTCAATTTATTACTGATAAATGGAAAAACAAAGAGTATAACACTCAGCGTAAACATGCAAATAACGTTGTTCAGTTTCTAAACTATTTAGTAGACAACAGAAAAAAGCTAAATATATCGACACTATCTGAGTTAGGTACTACACACGGAACACAATATTTAAATGATTTAACTCTAACTGGTGTAAAAAAATCCACTGTTAAAGATGCTGAAAGAACACTAACTCATTTTTATTATTGGCTAGTAAAAATTGAAGTGATTCCTCATATGTCAAAAAATGATTTCGAGAGAAAAGAGTCGCACTTTGGAACATATTTCGAATCTCCCTTTATGCCACTATACCCAACAAAAACTAGAAGAGAAGTAGAACATACTTTACCAATCAATTATATTCCGTTATTACTGGAAGTTGCAATTACTGTTGCGAAACCTATTGCATTGGGGTTGTATTTTCAAATTTTTGGGGGACTTCGGATTTCGGAGGTAGTGAACTTAAAAAGAACTCAAGTATCCAGGAGAATGAGAGAAGGGGATTTCATTTTAAAACTTCAAAATCAAAACTTTCGACCTGACTTGAGAGAACACTCATCTGTCAAAAAAGAACGTACACAAAGAGTACTGGAAATAAACGATTGGGGACATAGCCTGTTCAGAGATCATATAAAACTTTATAAGCCGATTGATAATAGTAATGCATTATTTATAAATAGAGATGGCAGGCCATTATCACAAAGAAGTTACCGACAGTATTTTCAAAAGACAAAGGATTACTTTATTAGCTTGCTAGAGAATCACGGTGACAATGAACAGAAACTTATAGCAAAGCATCTAAGGTATATGAAATGGTCAACACATATAGGGCGTGGAACTTTCACAAACATCATCGCAGAGGATGCAGAAAACCCTTATGAAATAGCTCATCTTCGTGGAGATTCTAATATCGACTCTTCTCTAACATATATGGTTTCTACAAATAGAATTCATAAAAAAATAGAAGATAAGTTTTCAAATATGCACGAAAATTATTTGCCAGAACTTATCTCTAGGAAGGAGTAAAGTAATTGAAAGATAAACAAAGCACTAATTCAAGTAAGTTACTATCAACAAGACAAGTAGCGAAAAGGCTGGGAATGAAAAACTATAGTTATATTGGTGCATTGATTAAAAATGGAAAGTTTCCTAATGCTTTGAAAATAGGAAAAGAATGGCGAATACCTATAAGAGATGTAGAGTTCCACGAATTGAATATGAATAAAACGGCAGGATGTTTAAATGTAAAGAATACTGCAAAACGTTTAGGATATGAAAAACATAAGATTCTATCCTTACTAAAAAAAACAAAATTTCCAAATGCATTCAAACATCTACATGAATGGTGGATACCAGAAGAAGATATTTTATCAATCGAAAATGAAAGATTACAAACTCTAGATGTAAATCAATTGTATAATAAATTTAATTTCAGCTCATTTAACTACACAACAAGTTTAATAAATCGAGGTGTTTTTCCAAATGCTTATAAAGATCACTCAGGAAGATGGCGTGTACCTCTACAAGATGTAGAGATATTTTCAAAAAAGTTTTATGATAATGCTCTGAGTACAACAGAGGTTGGAAAAATGATAAATGAGTCTAGAAGAGAAATTAATAGACTAATAAAAGATAAGGTATTTCCTAATTCATATTTATTTGATGGAGTATGGAAGATTCCTATGAGCGATATTAATAAATTTGTTGAAATGAAACGTTCAAGCTTAAATATCAAGCAAGCTAGATCTTATCTTGAACTCGATACTCAACATTCTATTTTTACTTTGATAGAAAAAAAACTACTTCCAAATGCATTTAAATACCGTAGTGAGTGGAGATTTCCATTGGGAGACCTAGAGCAGTTTAAAAAGGTGATAAGGAGCTCGTTAGATACAAAACAAACTGCAATAAGATTACAATTAAATTCAGGACAACGTGTTACTGAAATGATTCAAAGAGGCGTTTTTCCAAATGCATTTAAAGACTTTCTATCAAAATGGAGAGTCCCATTGCAGGATATCGAAGAATATGCAGAAAAAACTAACATTGAGAATCATGTAGATGTTAATGAAGCTGCAAAAATTCTTGGCTATAAATCAGGCTCAACTATTAAAAGGTTTCTAAATGAAGGAAGATTACCAAGAGCTATTAAACATCAAAGAAAGTGGTGGATACATAAAGATGACTTGAAAGATATACAGGATGAAATAGCAACAAATTCAAATTCTACCGAAAAAAACAATCATATGAACTCAAAAAAAGTACCCTTGAAAGCAGATTCAAAGTTAGAAGAGTACTTAAGTATGCCTGAAATACAAAAACGATTAAAAATTAATAGACACCAAGCAAAGGAGTTAATTACCAAGGGCGTATTTTCAAACTCTATGAAATATAGAGGAAGATGGTGGGTTCATAAAGCTAGTTTCAGTAATTACCTAAATGAAAAAGAGAAATTAAACAAAATCCAACAAAATGCTTTATCTGTGGACCAGGCTGCAAAGATACTAGGGTATGCTAGTGCAGCATCCATAAGTAATTTAATTATAAAAGATAATAAGTTTCCGAATGCTTTTAAGGTCGGAGTCCATTGGTATATACCGGAAGAAGACATTATAAAATTTGATAAAAAAAGAATGAAGGCAAAGAAAACAATAACGTACAGTCCTATAGTTGCGTTTACTGAATTAAAAAGTTATATAGAAACAATAGAAATTGACGATAACCTCCGTCAAACAAGAGAATTATTCACCCAATATTGTTTGTTACAAATAAACAACATGGGAGGCAGTAATGCATATAAAAAAGGACGAGTTCAATTATACATGCTTCTTTATAAAGGACTTGCGAAGGAATTAAGCAACGAAATATTTCTGGTTTCCACAGATGAAATTGAAGAAATGTTACACGAAAAATCTCCTTTTAAAAAAAATCAAAAAAAGGTACTGATTCCTTTTCTAAGGTATGTATACAATAAAAAAGATATGGATCCAGATATAGAGTTCAGTTTAGTATCAACTAATAAGCGAACTAATATCCAAGAAATTTATTCACCTGACCAATTCCATAAAATATATCAATATGTGAAAGATGTTAAATTACACATATCCCACTCAATTAATAATAGACATCACGCAAACATGTGGGTATATACGATTCTATTATTAACAGATTTCATCAGAGGTCAAGACTTGATTATGCATACACCATCCATTGATTTAAAAGCTACAAAGGTAAAATCTATTGACTGGTTTTTAAAAAATAAATTATCTGATTATGAGATACAATTAATCATTAATCAGTTATACTTACATTTCCGTAATAAAAGAACTGGTAAAACAGACGAACTATTGACATTCATAATAGCGCCTGACTTAGTCGAATCTTTAGCATATGCGTTGGCAATATCTGAAATGCATAGAAAAACAGTAAAAAACGAAAAGCTTTTAGGAACTTTTATAGAAGGAATTTATAGTAATGTTTTAACCAGCGGGAGAATTCCTCATAAGAATTTTTTCAATTTTATGCAAAAATCTTCAAATTTCAAATTTAGTTCTCTTAAAATGAATAGAACTGTTGCAACATATCTTTTTTATTCCATCACTGAGGAAGATGGTGGTGACAGCGACCTAGCTCTCCATTTGAGTAAGGTTTCTCGTTCACACAAGAAGGACGATTCAACAAGTAAGTATATACAGTCTACTAATAAGGATGGATCAATTAATCGTGTTTCATTTAATCTTTTCAAGAGAGGACATTTTGGTTGGTTATATAATTACTTATTATTATATGTTACACAATTTGAAAATACACAAGATACTTTAGAAGAGCGTAGTAGACTTATTGAAAAAGTACGCAAGGATGTCACCCCTAATCATATAGAAAACATGGGGGAATTTGTTCACAATAGCTTGAATGCATTAGATGTAAAAGATAATTCAAGCGATATGGAAGCATTTATGCAAAACATCTATAGTAAAAGACAGACTGTTATTTCTAAACTAAGAAACTTCTCAAAAGAAGAAATACGAGAAATAATAGTGAATTTGGCTAAGGGGAATCTCCCATCGAAGAATGAGAACGCTCAATGTTTAGTATACCCTGAATGCAAAAATCCACAGTTATCTAGTTGTTTCTCTTGTGAATATGTAATCCCAGGAAATCTAATGCTAATTCAACTGAATGAAGAGTTAAAAAGACTCGTTAGTAGTATAAAGGATTTAACGAATGAAATGCTTATTAAAAGAGATTCGATGTTTCTAATGCATGCAATGCTAATTTGGAAAGAAGCTCGCATCGCATTTGGTGACGAGAAAGTTAATGCATATATACCTATGAAAGAAACGTGGGAAGAGATAGAAACTATAGCAGGTAAACTTTCAATTGAATTATAAAAAGGGTGGTGTTTAAATGCAATTAAAAGTGGCTTTAGGTTCAATTAATGAAAATGAAAGTATTACAAGAAAACAAAATGTTAAATATGACACCTTTGATTTAAATAAATATAAAGAAATGTTTTACCAGCTGGTAGATACCAATCACGTTTATGGATCGTTTGAAGACATTCAGTGGGAATTACCATGTAATGTATCCGATTACCCAATAATTATTAAATTCGATATTGAAGTCTATCAAGATTATAATCTAGCAATAAAAGCATACTCTGTAATAAGGTTATTATCAGGGCGAACTCCTATTACTGTATATAACGAAGTGGCTTTAATAAAAAAAGCTATATTGGAATGTAACGGACTGAAAGATTTACAAAAGTTAGAAGCACTTTTAGAGATAGAAAGTCAATTGCATTCATATCAGGGATATCAAATAGCCATTGATCTTAAAAGATTTACTTTATTTTATAACACTGATGAAACTGAAAAAATTATTGATATATGTAATAATCAGCAAATGTATAAAAAGACTAGCAGACAGCTACCTAACTTTGGAGATGTTATGATTTTTGATGACATTGTAAATGATTACTTTCAAAGCCACCCAATAAAACAAACGCTAGAATTTTTGCCAATCATGTTATGGTGGCTCTTAACAAACATTATACCAATGAGACCATCTGAATTCTTATCGTTAAAGAAAAACTGTCTAGAGAAAGATGAGAATAGATATTCACCATATCGCATTAAAATACCAAGAATAAAAAACAACACCTATAAACCCAATTCCATGGATATTCAAGATACGATTGATATCGATGAAAAGGCATATAACTTTATTAGAGACGCAATCCAACAACTAAGTACCATTGATTCAGACTCAGAGTATTTATTCCCTGTAGAACTGTTGTTAGCCTTTAGAAAAGTTAAAATGAATAAGAAGAATGAAAGAATTAATAGACGAGATTTTGATTTATTAAAAAAAGACTTCTATGAAAAAGTTGTTGAAGAAATATACGGTAAGTATGACTTAGAGAAAATTAAATCAGGTGATACAAGACATTTTGCTATTATTAATATGGCACTTCAAGGATTCAATATGCTCTCAATTGCACGAATGGCTGGGCATGGAGAGATTAGGAGTCAATATAGTTATTACTCACACGCAGATCATTTTGCACAGTCCTATGTCTATCGGATGGCACAAAAAAGACTAGAGAACCAGGTTAGTAATAAAATAGAGAGTGGCATTATTGGATGGAAACGATATGTTTACGATAAAGATAAGATGATTAATATTAGAGAGAGCGATTTAAAAGACATTGTTGGTAGAGTGAAGTTCGGTTATTGCATGGAAGAACAATCTGTTTTTCCCAATACATGTATTGAATCATGTAAATACTGTTCCAACTTTGCTTTTAATCCAGCTGTAAATGAACAAAAAGAAGCCATGGAGTGGCTAGCTAATTCATCAAAAGTACTAGAAACAAAAATACGTGAATCGATTGAATTAATGAGGGATTTATCCATGAATCTTTCAAAAAGCTTCGTACAAGGTAATGATGACCTGCTTAAATCAACATCTAGAAATTTGTTAACCTACATGGATATGAAAACAATGATTGACTCAAACTTGATGGAGGTCGAAGCATTTGACAAAAAATAACCGAAAGGGCAGAGGAAGACCGAGTGAATGGACAGATGATGAGCTGATGCAATTAGCTTTAGATACAAAGTATAAACATCATGGTAAGAAACTAACTCCTTCTTTGCTGGAAAGAGAAACAAAGGTTGGACGGAACACATGGAGTCGCCGAATGATGGAATTTATCGATGAATTAAACAATCCGATTGTTCCTAATATTTCAGCTGACGATGAAAATGATGCAATACTTCCTAGTATAGAGCTTATATTCAAAAAATATAGCAATGATAAAATTGCATTAAAAAATGAATTGCTTGAACTAGAGGTTTTATTATACGATTTTTATAAACAAATTAAAGAATTCAAATTAAAAGAAGAAAAGTATGACAATGCTATCGCGGAGGTAGATACGTTAAAGAATGAAGTTAAGAAACAAGAAAAACGTGCAAAACACTATGAAGAATTATATAATGACATTGTTGTATCTAGTGTATATCCTCATTTGCAAGATGCTAAGGGATCACAAATAAATCAACACAATATCAAGGAGAAACTGATCAATATGGAAGAGAATAAAGCAAAGAATTCTTCTCTTGATGACTTAACTGTACATTTTCCAAATGTAAATGATGATGTACAAGTTAAAAATTCCAATAAAAATAAACAAAAAAGTAACATGAAGAAACTGTTAGATGAATTTGATATTTAAGAAAAAGGAAATCGTAATATAGTGGGAATTCTATATTACGATTTCTTATTATCATTAACTCTTCATTCTTCAACAATCGCGCCCTTTAACCGAAAAACGAAAGATTTTTAAAAAATGATATAGTTATAATTAATGTCGACAGAGTTCCTACAGACAATAAAGGCATCATTTTCTTCCACTTAATTTTTTCCGAAGGCTTAACAGCCTCTCGGGACACCTCAATCCATATAACGATAGACAATATAACTGTAATTGTTATAAATCCCGTAGACATAACAAATACCTCCATAATTCATATTTTATAATTTTAAAGTTATCGTACTTCTTCTACAAAATGGCCCGATTGTTGAACAACATTTGTGTGAGTCAAGCTCCTAAAATTAGTTTAACACAAATATCGATCAGTCATCATAATTCCACACAATAATCTGAATACCTTTAAAAAATTGTAGAGAAAGAATTTTAGTATATCTCTTCTTTACAATTTTTTATCTAATACTTTTTCTACCTTAATCATCATCTCGCTAGGCAATGTTTTTAGAGCAGACGCTAACATAAAAATAGTTTTTAAGCTTGGTTGTCTTTTGCCCCTTTCAAGCATGCTTATATAAGTGCGGTCTAAATCGCTTAAATATGCCAATTCTTCTTGTGAAAGTGATTGTGCGTTTCTATTCTGTTTCAATACTTCACCAAAAATCTTCTCAACATCCATGGCTATGTCTCACATTCCTTTTATGTACAATAATCAAAGAAATGTGACATTCAGTCTACGGACTATAGTCTACATACAGTGGGTTTTATGGTACTATTAGATAAACAAGCCTTGAGGTGATGATGTTGAGTGAAGAGTTAAATGAGTTAATACATAAAGCAAATATACCAGAACAATTAAGGTCATATTTTATAGAAAGTAAAGAAGGCCAATTATATTTGACTGAAGAAATGTTAAGTGAAATAGAAGAACTATACACATTTTATAATGCCTTATATATTTTTGATGAAACGCAATTTAGCTTTTATACAATAACTTCGCTAAGACGTGGTTCTGAAGCTACAGCTTACTATTATTACTTAAGAAAAATATTAGAAAGTAATTTAGAGCTTATGTCCAAAGACCAGAGATTTCATAAAAGCAGTGAAGGAACTTTTGCTTTTAAAACAGATATGATTAGTCTCAATAGTAGATTCAAAACTATTGCACAAGAGTTTGGACAAAATGTTGATTTCTTTTATAAAAATCAATATGACAGGATTGATGTAATGAAAACTTACTTACTGTTAGGAAAATTAGAGTTAATAAATGATATTGTACGAGACGAATACTTATTAAATATGTATCAAGGCGGGAGAAGAGTGCTTGAAAGAAAAATTGATGAGTTGGGATTGCAAATATATATTAAGAAACATAAAAATAATTGAACAAAGCTATAAATAGTTGTTATCGTTGCAGTTGTGGAAGACCGCAACGGTAACAACTACAATCATAATTATTATTCAATTAATTTTTCAAATAGTCTTGTAAAGTTACTGAAAGTATTTTCGCTTAAACTAATCTCTTCTTTAGTTACAGCATCAGCAAATAGATTAGAAAATAGCTTCTTTAATCTCTCGTCTTTTTGGATAACTTCAGCAGAATAATTTGGATTTATCTTTTTATAATCTTCATCGTCTATTAACGATTCTATTTCATAATCAGCGTCAGTATCAACAGTAGATAAAACATCAGCTATCATAACAATATTTCTTTTTTCAAACTCTTTAGCTGCTGGTGTATCAACTTCAAAAGCATACGCTTTTAACACTGCTTTCCTGCCATCGCGTCCTGCTTTATCAGAATCAAAAAGTACCTTAAAACGAAGTCCCCATCCCCACAAAATGCTAGTTAAATAAACACTCTTGCTAGCTCCTATACTTGGTATAAATTTCATTCCTTCAATACCTAACTTCTTTGACATAGCATCAAGGAAGATAGCATCGGAATGACCTTCAGTAATAACGTTCATATTATATTCAGACATCCCCAAATTTTGGTATAATTTCATTCCCAATGAGCTTACCAATGGGGAAAGGGATTCGCTTTTTGATGCGTCTACTATTTTTTCAGACATTACACTTGTTATAATTTCTGAATTCCCATTTGTATCTTTTTGAATAGTTCTAATACGATCTATACGATTCTCATTAAGCATAAAAGGAGAATGTGTAGTATATACAACTTGATTATTATCTTTTGTTAAATCATCAAAAAGTTCTAATACTTTCTTTTGAGCGTCAACATGCAAATAAACACCTGGTTCATCAATTAAAAAGACAACATTTTTTCCTTCTAGATTATTTGCGAGAATATCGACATATAAATTAAGGTACCATTTCAAACCTTGACTTCGTTCAGAAACAGATAAGATTGGACCACCTGTCTGTATATAAAGTGACAGTCGATTTCTACTTATGTCAACGATAATTCTTACATGCTCTTCTTGTTTATAAAAGTTGTTAAAATTTTCTTCTATTTTTGTCTTAATACCATTTTTGATTTTTTCCTTCGCTTCCATACCTCGTCCATCATTTGGATTGTTTATACAAGCTGTTTTTATATCGTCAATATTACAACCTGATGCCATTAGTAGTTTGTTTAAAGATTGTAATTGAGAGCTATCTTTTTCTAGAAATTCTTTATTAATTGTATACTGACTCAGTAATGGATTCTCATCATATTTATAAAACTTGGGTAGCAGGTTATAAGCATTTGCAAAGTATGCTTTAAGAAAATCAAAAGTTTTTTGAAATGTATCCTTTTCGTCATTTGGTAATAATCCAATAAGTGCATTTTTAATTTTATTCAAATGACTTGAATAGTTTGATACAACATAGTTTGTTGCTCCTTTTAAATAATCAAAGTAAATTTGCAAGTTTTTTTGGGTTGTACTATTCTTTACTTCATTTTTATACTCTTCTAATACTCTTCCAAGGACTTCCAAATTACTTTGAAACTCAGTTTCATTAAAATATTCTTTAATCCCACCAGAAATAGCTATCTTAAATGGTGCGTATTCTTTAGATATGTAAAAAGAAGACTTTTTATCCCTTGAATTTAATTCAAGGGATTCTATCTCATTTTTAGTAAGTGAACATTCAATTTCAATGGACATTTTTGCGTCATCCATGCTTTGTGGAGTCTTTTTGTAGGTGTCATCTGACAAGCCTTGTATTAAAGATACAGATCCTAAAATATCAATAAGGTTACTTTTTCCAGATTCATTTTTACCGATAACAGCTGTAACTGAAGGATCAACTTGTAATTTGTTTCTTTCTTGTATGGATTTATAGTTTGTTACCCAAATAAAATCTACAATCATATGAAATCCCCCTATACCTCGTTGAAGGTAATACAGTATTATTTATCTTCTATTTCTAATGACGGTAAACTATTAACTAAATCCACAGTTTGAATGGACATATTTATCACTTTTAATAATAGATTAAATACATACTTATTATCATTTGAGTATTCATTGGGATCATCGATTAATCCTGTTTTCTTATCTTCTATTAATTCGTATTGATCCATAATCCATTCAATTGCAGATCGTCCATTTATGATATATTCATATGCTTGGTCAGGTATATTCTTAATCGTAATATCCGAATTAAATATGATTGTTTCTTTTTCGCTTCTTCTTGGAAAACGCATCTTTTTCACATTGTACGAAGGATCCGAACTTGAATATTTAAGCTCTACTAAAGAACATGGTTCTACTTCTTCATAGTTTAAATGTAGATCTATAAGTTCGTGGCCAATTCGAACATACTCTTCTTTGTTTTTTAAGATTGGGATGCGTGGGAAGTCTTTCTTTAAATCATTTCTATATCTCTCTTTATATTCAGGTGAGTGTAAGACTGCATAAACATAGGCAAATACATCATTAGCTGACAAACTTAAAGTCTTTTGAATATCATCAGTGATATTAGAGGATTTCTCATCAAACAGTGAATCCTTTTCAATTACGTGATGTAAAAAACCTTGTCCTTTTTCCATCATGTCTAGATTAGGCACTTTATTCGTTACAATAGCTGAGAAGTCTCTTTTTGCACTTTTTCCCGTAATATAGATAACCTGATTATCATCACCCATCATATCCTTATAACGCCCAGGCATCTCTATTACTTCAGGATCATAAAATAGCCACTTTTCCACGAAAGGACGATACATACTGAGTTGTAAGTTTTGTTCTTGTACTGTTAAGACTTTACCTTGAGCAAATTTATTATTTAGTCCTCTTGTCCATTTAATATAGGTATCATCCACACGTCGTTCAGCTAATCTTTTATCTTTGTCATCAATATGATTTAATCTCTCTACTTCTTTATTATAGTTTTGCACCATGTGAATTGTATTTTCTTTTACCTTATTTTTGTTAAAACCATAGACCCATGCATCACGGTTTGTACTGACCCCTACCAACCTAGTGTAGAAAAAATCGCCTTCCATATCCGGATATTCCTGATAACCCTGATCTCGTTGATTAATCCAATCGTGGTTTTTATCAGGTGTGATTTTACACCAGTCTATCCCTTTGATTGATTTTGTATCATCTATTATTTTAAGTTTTTCCTCTCTAGATAAATAATCCCCAATATCATGATAATGAATCTCGTGTTGATCTGATCCATCTTTTACTAGTATAGTAATGGCTATTGGAGTTCTACTACCTGAATCAAATATTTTCCCAGCCTCACGTCTTGATTGTTCACCTTGAGTTCGCTGATCACCCCGTAGGTTAAATATATAAATGTGATTGAACTCTTCATTCCAACACTTACGTAAACCGTCAGTGCTTTGACTATCAATAAAGGAAGCATTAGATACGAATCCGATAACCCCTCGCTCCCCTATACGATCACTTGCCCAACGAAATGATTGAATATAAGTATCATGTAAAGACCTTTTTAAATTTGACTTACTATATCTTCCATAAGTTTGCTCTATTGCTTGTGTCAATCTAGGATAATCTGGATTTTGAACATCCTGATTTCCACTTGTTTGTCCCATTGAATATGGAGGGTTACCAATTATCGCGAATATATCCTTAGCTTGTTGCATTTTTAGACGTTCATTGTTTTCATCAAATAAAACATCTTCAAAGCTATTTTCTTTTTCTGTAGAGTCAAAGGTATCTGTTAATACCAAACCTTCAAAAGGTGTGTAGTCTACATTTATAAGTGAAGCAAATGTTTCTTCAATATTTATTGCAGCTCACTAGCGTTGCATAAATATAGTTCCAATATTCTGTCTATATGCTTAGGTATAAAATAAAAAAAGCTAAAACACCAAACTAACGGTAGTAAAAATCCATTTTTTCAACTATAACTAATGGCAGTCGCAACAGTGGTTAAA
>JAPFDS010000045.1 GCA_026168805.1 Caryophanales bacterium
TTAAGATCTTCTAAGTTTATAGTAATATTGATTTGGGTCATTTTTTCATGCCTCCATGTTTGTATTTTCTTCGTCGAAAACATTGTAACATGAGTCATGAAAGATGACCTTTTCTTTTACACAATTATATGGACTTTATCGCCTCAATCTCGAGCTCGAACCATAATCCAGGCACTAGCTCACAAGTTAGTGCCTCAATCACGAGCTCACACCATAATCCAGGCACTAGCTCACAAGTTAGTGCCTCGATCACGAGCTCGCACCAAAATCAAAGCTCTATCACACAGGTTAGTGCCTCGATCACGAGCTCACATCATAATCCAGGCACTATCACACGAGTTAGTGTCTTAATCACGAGCGCGCACCATAATCCAGGCACTATCTTTATTTTCCATCAAAAAACTTCACTACATCTTGATAAACGGACTCCTGATCCTCTTCCTGTAACACTTCATGCTTCATCCCAGGGTAAACGATATTCGTAATATCATGATACCCTACTTTCTCAAGGGAACGGATCGTGTCTTTTAATCCTTTCGTTCCACCCGTAATGGGATCGTCCTTTCCTGAAATGCTCAAAATCGGCATGGAAGGATTTTTACACATGAACGCTCGATAGTTATGCAATTGCTTCACGGCACGCAACATAGTGACAACTGCGCTATTTTGATAACGATATTGGCAAAAAGGATCATTTCGATATCGCTCTAAGTTTCTCTTGTTCGCACTGATCCACAGATCATCCTTTTGATTTTTAAAACTTAAGTCTTCTAAAAATTGATTATATCCATGTTTCCCTGAAATAGATGAAACGACTTTTCCAAATAAAATACCTGCTCCAACACCTGGAACATAATTCACCGTCCCACTTAACACAAGCTTGTCAATTTCATCATCATGTTTCGCTATGTAACAGCGGGCAAAGACAGATCCTAGTGAGTGTCCAAATAAATAAAGCTCTTTATCGGGATAGAGATTTTTAATATATTTGGTCAAAATTAATTGGTCGTTCACAATTTGCTCATAGCTATCCATGTAGCCGAGTGGATAGGATGGATTAATCGATTCCCCGTGTCCTCTATTATCAGAAATGATGACAGAAAAGCCTCGTTCATTTAAATACTTGATAAAATCGACATATCTTCCTTTATGTTCTTTTGCCCCGTGAATAACTTGGACGAGTGCTTTCGTTTCCTTGGCCTCAGCGACAGTAACAGATAGCTCTAGCCCATCGTGGGCGACAACTTTTAATTCCTGCATTGCCGTTCACCCCTTCTATAGGTATTATTCTACTACTTTAAAATCGACAGTTGCTTTCATTTCAACATGCTCTTCACCGACATAAAAATCCGCTACTCCTTGCACTTCATAATAGCCAGCTGGAAAATCATCACGTCCCATGAAATCTTTGATGAATTTTTTATAGGCTTGCGGGTCTTCTTCAGCATAGCCAACCCCATTTTTTGCGTAATTCTCTCGATAAGGTTCATTTGGCACGAGTTTTGTTTGTATTGCTTCGTCATTTGTACCACCAGAAATATCATGTTCTCGCACGTGTTCAACCATTGGTAATATGAATACATTGGATGCATGTTCAATGATTACTTCATCTTGATCTCCGATATACGTCAATTCACCATACAACTGGATTTCTTCGCCTACTTCATACACTTCTTTCTCACTCACAAGTCTAAATACATAATCCCCTTCAGTAACTTCATCTTCTATATTCTTCACTTCATATTCTTCTAGCTTACTACTATCAACTGAACTGTTAGACTCGGAAACCGAACAGCCAACTACTATCAATAAAGGTAACATCATTATCATACATGCACGAATCATTTTCTTCATATATACCCCTCCACATAAATGGTTGAGCTTTCAATTAAAAGTATACATGATTTTCGAGTGAATATGTCTGAAGTATCAAAAACGTAAAAGAAAACACAGCAATTGATCTGTGTCTTCTCATTTCAAACCTTTATATTGTTAATAACGGCTTGCTTGGATAACTCCACACGCAATTCGTTTTCCAGCATCTCCAGCTGGTTGTGTTCTATAATCGTCAGGATTTTCATGAATAATAATCGACTTCCCGACAACATCTGCTGCTTTAAACCGATTTGTAAAAAACGACATTCGAGCATACCCATCATTGGAAAACAATACTGGAAAATCGCCCGCATGATTTCCATGTGGTTGATCGTCCGGATTCCAATGTGAACCGGCCGCTTTATATGGGTCAGAAGGATCGCCGGCAGAACAGTCCCCTTTATCATGAATGTGGAAACCATGCGGACCAATCGGATCTTTTTTCCCTTTTGCTGGTTGATACTTAGGTAAACCGGAAACTTCTACAGACACTTCTGCCCCACCTTGTACATCAGTGATCGTCATATACCCCTTTAAATCTGGCGCTAATTTACTCCCCTTTATTTGTGCGTGTGCCATGGACATCGAACTTCTTACAGGATAATACATTGGCTGCATAGGTTGCATTGCATATGGTTGATAAGGATACACATACATTTCTTTGTAAACCTCCTATATTTTCACGTTTACTCATTGTATGCCTATCTATCGCATTAAGTGACTACACATGATTTCGAGCTTCTTTGTAAAAGCTGTTACTATACTTCCATACAAACCACATGTTATGATAGGAAGATTCCATGTCTATAATCGTATACAGTTTGTTTTCAGAGAAAGGTGATACATATGAGTGACGAAACACATTCGTGGGATATCCCTACGAGACAAAAAGCCTTAATGATTACTGCCCTTCTTACAGGGGCTTTTATGGGGATAACAAACGAAACCTTACTAGCAACAGCTTTACCATCTATACAAGATGCCTTTTCAATTTCACAATCGGAAGTTCAGTGGATTACGACAGTATTTCTAATGACGAACGGTATTATGATACCGATCTCAGCATTTTTAATTGATCGTTTTACTACAAGAGGATTATTCTTAACCGCAATCAGTCTGTTCGGACTTGGAACAGCTGTCGCTGCCATTGCACCAATTTATCCAGTACTGCTCCTAGGACGTATTATCCAAGCGTCTGGATCAGGAATTATGCTTCCGTTATTAATGACGGTCCTTTTAGCTATTATTCCGGTGCATCGTCGGGGAACAGCGATGGGATTAATTGGATTAGTGATTGCCTTTGGTCCAGCAATTGGACCCACATTATCTGGGTGGCTCCTTGAACATTTTGAATGGCGTGCTTTATTCTTAACTGTTCTACCTATTGTTGCGATTACAATTACGATCGCTGCCCTATTTTTAAAAAACGTGACAGATTTACGGAAGCCAAAAATTGATATACCGTCCATCATTTTATCAACGTTAGGGTTTGGTTCCTTTTTATATGGATTTAGTGTAGCTGCTGAACACGGATGGACGAGTGGCATTGTAGTGAGCACGATTGTTACTGGATTTGTAGTCATTAGCTTGTTCATTTGGCGACAAGTACGCCTAGACAAACCAATGCTTGAATTTCGCGTCTTTCAGTTTCGGATTTTCACATTAGCGATTGTCATCACAATGGCTGTCCTTATTTCTTTAATTGGAGCAGAAACATTATTACCACTATTTATGCAAAATGTTTTATTGTTCTCTCCCCTAGAATCAGGACTCATGCTTTTACCAGGAGCCATTGTCATTGGAATTATGTCACCAATTACTGGCCGTCTGTTTGATAAATTTGGCGGGAAATGGTTAGCAATTATTGGACTTAGTATTGTCAGTGTAACGACATTCATGTTTACGTCTTTATCACTAGAGACAACATTTACTTATTTATCGGTTATTTATGCCATTCGTATGTTCGGGCTGTCATTTACCTTAATGCCTGTCATGACTTCCGCATTAAACCAATTACCGCCTAAGTGGTATGCGCACGGGTCTGCCATGGCAAATACGCTGCAACAAATTTCCGCTGCAATCGGAACAGCTATTCTTGTTACGCTTGTAGCCATGGGTACGAAAAGTTTTGTACCTACCACATCCGCTTCACCTGAAATTCTAGAGCGTCAAGCACAAGTTACTGGATTTGAGTGGGCATTTATGGGAAGTACGGTGATGGCTTTTATCGCACTGATTCTTGCCATGTTCTTACATCCACCAAAGAAAGAGAGAGAAATTATTAAAGAAATTCATGGAGAAAACTACGGAAAAGAACTTTAAAAAAATGCCATTCCACTATTGGAATGGCATTTTTCTAAAGCTCGTTCATATCTATGAGCACGCCTGTATGTGCATCTACTGCATAGTGACAATCAATCTTTCCACATAATACATACGTTTCTGTTTGATCATCATAGACATAATAGGCATCTAGTTCAATATGACTCTTCAGTTTTTGATAAGCTTCATCAGGCGAAATCTCTATGCTTTTAGGTGCCTGAAAAGAGTCCATCGCTTTTACCATTAACTGATTATCCATGTAATTTAACACTTCAAGAGTCTCAGGATCAATAAACACGACCACTTTTCGTTTAAATGGACGCTTGGACTCTTGAGATGTGTTTAATATCGCGTGGATGTATCCTCTTTCGCGATAAAGCATCGTTAATACCCACTCGCTCTCGTCATTAGCATATACGTGATTGATAAATGCTTGTACATTTTCTTCGCATGTTTGAATATCTTCTTCTGTAATTGTTTGTACATCTGGACTAGGTTCGTTTGCAAATGCCGCTTCAATATCAACTTCGTTCATCCACTCAATTTCCTGTTTTTCAAAAGGTTGATCCGTCTGAGATGAGGACTTCATTTCTTTGTCGATCCTTACATGTTTACTTGGAAGCTCAACCGCCTCATAAGGAATGGTCTCTGTTTGGTTATTCTTTATGAAAATTTCTTGTAACCCATAGAGCGCATCCATTTGCTCTTGTTCATAATTCGGCCATTCAACCAGTTTTATTTGTTCCTGAATACTATCCTCTATTTTTTCAAATGAAAGAGTGTACTCCTCTTCTTGATATTGATCTTCTCTTGGGAAATATCCAAGTTTTGAGTAATGCGTAAGATTTCCTTTTGCATCGATTTTTACTTCGATCGATCCAGTTGGATAGACAGGAATTCCATTGTGACTCGCAATAAAACGAAACATATGATCATCCATTTTATCGAGTTGAAAATCGGTTTCATGGATAAGTCCTGATTCTCGTTCAACCCAATCTATAACTTCGTTTAAAGCAGGTGAATGAAAAGAAATACCCTGTGCATAAGAGACATCACCAACAAAAATAATATGGTCTAATTGTTTGCTATGCAAGTCAATCTCAATGACTGCTGCTCCGTCTGGATTTAGTTCTTCTTCTGTACGCTCTGCTGCATGATTTGGAAACCATTCCATCCCTAAAACATACATTGTTTCATTGAACATGTTCACCCGATCATCGAGTCTATATCGTTGTAGATAGTAATCATCTAGACCAAACCTGGATTGAATGTCATGAACCATTTCTTTTATTCGTTGATCCATTAATTTCCTCCTTTTTATTCTATTATTTCTTATTGTGCAAGATAACATACTCCGGAGTACAAACATATTTATCTGTTTACAAAAAATTACCTATCATGATCCTTGTGATCAAGATAGGTAATTTCAATTCACTATTTATAACTTAAATTGATGCAATAACTCGTTTAATTCATCTGCCAGTTTTGCAAGTTCTGCTGATCGACCAGCTACCTCTTCCATCGAACTACTTGATTGTTCAGCTGAGGCTGCCGTTTCTTCAACACCAGCTGCTGCTTCTTCAGACACAGACGCAATATCGGCGATGGAACTATTCATCTCCTGGCTATTTGCTACAATATCGGACAAGTTATCTGAAACGGTAGTAATATTCTCAACCATATTTGTTACAAATGAACTGATTTCATCAAATGTTTCTCCAGTCGTTTCTATCTGTTCAGTACCTTGTTCAACTTCCTTATACCCATCTTCTAAAGAATTCGCTACAACCGTTGAATCTGTTTGGATAGTCGAAATGAAGCCGGTAATATCATTGACAGATAGGGATACTTGCTCTGCTAATTTCCTTACTTCATCAGCTACTACTGCAAAACCACTCCCATGCTCACCCGCTCTAGCTGCCTCAATCGCCGCGTTTAGTGCAAGTAAGTTTGTTTGATCAGCAATATCTCTAATAACAGCAACAAGTCGGGAAATCTCTTGCGTCTGATCATCTAGTGCTTTCATTTTTTCAAATGCATCTTTCACAATATAGTTAATCGTAGCCATTTGTTCTCTTGAAGATTGCATGAGCTCACTACCACTATCTGTCTTTTCAAGAACTGTATTGGAATGCTGTTGAATTTGTTCTCCACTTGCATTGATTCCATCAATTTTATGCATAAAGCTTTCCATTACAACCGTTAAATCACTTGCACTATTTGCTTGTGTTTCAGAACCTTGTGCAAGTTCTTCCATCGTTACTGCTACTTGTGCAGTACCCGCTTTAACTTCGTCAGCAGACTCGGTTAACTCTTCACTTTGATTTGATACGGTTTGAGAGACACGACGAATTTGATCAATGAGTCCTTTCGTGTTTTCACTCATTTTATTTGTAGAATGCATGAGTTGACCTATTTCATCGCTGATGGTTACTTCTATATTTTCTTTGCTTAAATCACCACTCGCTAATGCGTCCATATGTTTCATTAATTCTTGAACAGGTCTAGAAATTCGGTTAGAACCGTTATTTGCAACAAGCACTGAAATAACTACAAATAATAATATAAATGAAATTTGTAAGATAACTGCCTGAGAACTTCCGTCGTATAACGTTTCTCCATAAGTATGTATATCAGATTCTATCTCTTCACTAAGCGTCTTAAAACCTACTACAATTTCATCTTCTAGTGGTTTTACTTCTGTCTGCATAATTTCCATGGCTTCGGATGTATTCCCAGCATCATATGCTGCAAAGACTTTATCTGTCGCTTCTCCCCAACTCATTTTTTTAGCCATTAAGTCTTTCACTTCTTCTGAATCATTTATCGCTAATACTTCATTTTCAAGCTCAATGCTTTCTTCAATTGTATCATTAAATTCGTCTTTAAACGAGGCATCTCCATACAGTAGATACCCGCGTAATAAGGATGTTCTTTCGACCATATTCAAAGTAATTTCGTCACTAATTAGTAAACGTGGCAACTGATCTTCAGTTATATCTTGAATATCTCCATTTAGTTTGTCCAAAGTAACATAATTATAAATCCCTGATCCTAGAAATAAAAAAATGATGAGTAAAAATCCGGACATCATTTTCTTCTTGATTGTATTAAATATTCGACTCAATTCAAACACTCTCCATCTATTATTAAAAATATCCTGGATTGTAAAATTAAGCGAGACATTAAAAAGACATGTCATGATATACTCAATCTATAACCTACCAAAGTTAAGGAGAGTGTATCAGACATGTCCTACACACATCTTACCAAAACAGAGCTAATATTCATAGAGGAA
>JAPFDS010000067.1 GCA_026168805.1 Caryophanales bacterium
AAAGTTTGAAGCATAGCGAAACACCGTTCGCTATTCTATTGGCATCAGCTATTGCTGACTAATTTCAAAAATTAACGAGTAAACATGTTATATGTTTCTCTTACCATAATGATTGTTCTGTTCAGTTTTCAAGGAACAAATAAAGAACCTCAACGAGCTTTTCAGCTTGTGTATATGATTCTTTTAAATTGTAATCGCGACATTTTCAACAGACCTTTTGAACTGCCTCTGTTTTTTCGCGACAAGAACTAATTTACCATGTATAAAAAATAATGTCAACACTTTTTTTCATACATTTTAAAATTTGTCGTTTGTTGTCTTTTTTAATGAAATAGGACAACAGAAATAAATATACCATACTTTTAAAACTAGCTCAAGTCTTTTTGTTATTTAATTTTATTTTCTTGAAAGAAAAGCATACATTTAATTATTCATCATATGTTTTCTTTAATAAATACTTTAAACACTCTTGCTCACTAGCCACTCGTTGAAAGAGTTGGAATAGTACATGGTAGCGATCAACCATCGCTTGTTTGACTGTATGATCAATTCGTGGATCTTCTAAATCCATTAATAGTTCTTCAAGTTCTCGTTTAATAACGTATTCGATTTCTCTTTGTTCTCGATCATTTATAAGTAAGCCCATCATAATTTTCACCTCACCTATTGATATCTACATTTTCATATTGACTACAAATCATCTTATCTTATGTCGCGAATATTGCAACTTAAAGCGTTATTTGTCGAAAAATTGATATATGTATATTCTAATAAACATCATTTTGCGTAATTAAACAAGAGATTTTTTTATTTTTTCATCTTTTTAAGAAAAATGATTCCTTTGCATTAGATATTACTATGCACATCTTTCGTTATATCCCATTTTGCCTTACGCATATTCACGTGGACAAGCGCATACTTTCTTAGTAAGGGTCACAAGACAGATGAGGGGAGAGTGTTAATAAATTGTTCTATGTATTTGACATGAGAAAATGGCGTCAATGGAGTATCATTGCCGGGTTCGCCTTATTTACAGCAGTTTTTATTTGGGCAGAAGCAAGTGGAACGATTTCTGTTTTTTCTAGTAGTGAACCAACAGCTGTGACAAAGGGAAATGCGGAAGAACCGAACATAGCTCTTACGTTTAATATAAGCTGGGGTGAAGAACGCGTACATGATATTTTGGAAAAATTAGAGGAAAACGATGTACAGGCTACCTTCTTTTTAAGTGGCGAATGGGCTGAGCGACATACAGAGATTGTAGAAGAAATCACCGAAAAGAATCATGAAGTTGGAATGCTCGGCTATCGGTATAAAAGTTATTTAGATCAAGATATAGAGCAAGTCCGCAAAGATATTGTTCACGCAAAAGAGGTGTTTGCAAAACTCGGGTATGAAGATGTACATTATATGCGAACCCCGAGCGGGCATTTTAATAAAGAGGTGATTGAACTTGTGAGAGAATTAGGGCTTGAGGTCATTCATTGGAATATTGATACAAATGATTGGACAAACCCTGGTACTGAGGAGATTGTAAATACTGTGATGAAAGACACTGATAATGGAGACATTGTGCTTTTTCATGCATCTGACGCTGTGAAACAAACAGAAAAAGCGCTAGACACTATATTGCCTGCTCTAGCAGAAAAAGGTTTTTCTTTTGTGCCTATCTCAGAGCTCCTTTCAGAGGCTGATTCTGAAATTACGCTCGTAGAATAAAGAATTCCCCTTCTATTAAAAGAGGGGGAATTTTGTTTGTTCATTATTTTTTTGCTTGTTTATTTTTTTCATCGACTTTCCTATTTCGTTCCTCTTGCGCTTTGCGCTTTGCTTCCTGGCGTTTCTTGCGTAGTCGTTTTAGTCGTTCTTCTTCTTCTGGATCTAGTTTTGTTAACCGATGTAAGACTAAAATTTGATAGGCGTTACATACTAGAAGTGTGACGATCATTAACCACGCGTAATCTGTTCCTTCTGTTTGCAGGCCTGGTATCCATTCAACGATTGTCATAACGACCATTAAAAACAGTGTTGGAATAAACGCCGTAACGTTCGTTTCATTCATCTTAATTCGAGCGATAATTAAACCTATCGCTAAAATTCCAGCTGCAACTAACAGCAATGCATATAAAGGAATTGTATTTCCTTCCGCTTTATATGGAAGATATACAATATTAAATAATGCGAGCAAAATCAACAGGACTTGTGCAAATGGCCATAATGCTTTAAACAATCCTAGGCCGAAACGGTTAATGAATAAATATGCGAAAAAACCAGTTTGGCTAATAACTGCAAACACGAATCCTAAACCTGCGTAAAAGACTAACAGACCAAATACATCCATCCAATCAGAACGGGAAATCGCATCACCATATAAACTGCTCGTTACAAAGAAGCTTGTCAGTAATGCAGCAAGTCCCCCTAAAAACAACGTCGTAAAAAACATCCGAACTAACTTTTGAGTATTCAAGCGTGTGTTCCCCCTGCATCTATATATTCAAATATGTATGTGAAATCCATAAACGAAGCACATATTTTCTATTCAGTTTAGTGAATTTCATAATATATATTTTACACTATGTCACTCAGTTGCTATTTTAGCACGAACAAACTCTTTTTTCCTTTCAAATGTGAATAGTTTTTGGTTTTTTTCTCATATTAAACGTAAAAGACGAAAGAAGGCTGATGAAATGAAACGATTAGGATTATTAATAACCCTTTGTTTCACGCTACTTATAAGCACAGGATGCCTCAAAAATGACTCAAATTCAGATGAACATAGTTATGACACAACTAAAAAAATGGTACTCGATATCATTCAAACGGATGACGGAAAAAAGGCTTTAGTCGAAGTCCTTTCTGAAGAAGAGTTAAAAAGTGCCCTTATTTTAGATAATGATGTTGTTAAAGAAACAATTACAGGAGTGTTAAATTCTGAGGAAGGGGCGGAAACATGGAGTAAATACTTCAGTGATTCAACATTCGCTCAGGAATTTGCTGCTTCTATGGAAGACAACCACAAAAGCTTGATCAATAATTTAATGACCGATGCTGATTTTCAAAAACACATTTTAGATGTACTACAAAACCCAGAGATATCTATGCAAATGGTATCTGCTTTAAAAAGCCAGCAGTTTAGAGAACATTTAGAGCAATCCATTGAAGAAGCATTAGAATCTCCTGCTTTTCAAGAAAAAATTACAGAAACATTATTAAAAGCAGCTGAAAAACAAGGTAGCGAAGAAGACTCTGGAGGAGAAAAAGAACCCTATGCAGAAGAGAAAGAATGATGCTCATGGGATATAAAAAAGCTTGTAAAGGGGGTGCCCCTCTACAAGCCTCCACAATCATTCGTCTTCTACTTGTGCAATAATTTTCGCGCCAATCTTGTGGTACTCTTTTCCAATCGGATGATCTTCTTGGTATACAGATGGTGCAAAAACATCTTCTTCCTCGTAGGGCTGTTGGAGTTGGAGTTGTCCAAGTACTTTTGTATCGAGTACTTCTGCCAACTTTTTACCTCCACCTTGTCCAAAGACGTATTCTTTTTCACCGGTTACTTTACTTTCAAAGTAAGCCATATTTTCAATAACACCTAGTATTTCATGTTCTGTCTTCATCGCCATTTGTCCCGCACGTGCTGCAACAAATGCCGCTGTCGGATGCGGTGTTGTTACGATAATTTCCTTACTAGACGGAAGAAGTTCGTGTACGTCCATCGCAATGTCGCCCGTTCCAGGTGGTAGGTCGAGTAAAATATAGTCTAAATCATCGCCCCACTCTACTTCTTTAAAGAAGCTATTAATCATTTTTCCAAGCATAGGTCCTCGCCAAACAATTGGTGAGTTATCTTCTACAAAGAAGCCCATGGAAATCACTTTTACCCCAAAACGTTCAACAGGAATAATTTTCTCTCCTCGTACAACCGGACGCTCCTCTACACCCATCATATCTGGAATACTGAAGCCATAAATGTCCGCATCAACAATACCGACTTTCTTACCTAGACGCGTTAGTGCCATAGCAACGTTCACCGTTACCGTTGATTTTCCAACGCCTCCCTTACCACTTGCAATCGTAATGTAATGAGGCTGTTTTTTACTGCCTAAAATGGATGTATCTTGCTGTTCCGTCGGTTGAAACTCGCGAATGACATCTTCTGGTAAAGAATCGAAACGAAGTCCTACAGTTGTAGCACCGTTCTTTTTCAAAATGCCAACAATTTCTTGCTGCAATTGCATTTGTTCAGCTGAGTTTGGCTTCGCAATAAGAATTTTTACACTAATATGCTTTTTCTCTTCACGAATCGTAACGGATTCAATTCCGTTTGTTTCTTCTAATGTTCTATGTAAAAAAGGATCTCGAATTGATTTCAGTAAATCAATGACTTGTTCTTCTGTCAACAAAGTACATCACCATTCCTTCTTAATATAGTTAATTTCTCGTATACAACTAGTATAACATAAACTCATATTTTTCTAATCCATAACGATTTGGTGTTTTATTCAAAGAAGAACCTGAAGAATGCTCATTCTTCAGGTCCTTCTGTTTGGTAACGTAAAATTCCATTATATATACTCGCAGCCATTTGACGTTGGTATGTTTCATCTTTTAATAATTCAAGTTCTGTTGCATTGGATAAAAACCCTACTTCGACAATAGCACTTGGAACTTCTGCGTGCTTTAGTAGATAAATTCCTTGAATAGGTAATGCTTCTCTCGTTGTGTTTTCTAAATTACGGATAATTTCAGCTTGTATCATTTCCGCCAAGTGTTTACTTTCGTCATATTTCGGATAATAAAAGGTTTGTGCCCCACTCCATTTTGGAGAAGGGATCGCATTTAAATGAATCGTTAGAAATAAATCAGGGTCCTTTTCTTCCACGAAAGATAGGCGATTGCGAATATCTTCTGATTTACGGTTGGACAAACCCTTCGTATGCTCAGCCGCTAAATCAGTGTCTTCTTCCCGCGTTAAATAAACGGTGGCACCACCTTGCTGGAGATATTCTCGAACATATAATGAAACGTCTAATGATATGTCCTTTTCTTGAGTACCATCCGCCCCGACGGCTCCACCATCTGGACCGCCATGGCCAGGATCGATGACAATCGTCATTCCTGATAAAGGTACACTCAACGTTTCTATGGCCATTTCAGTTTTCTCCACTGGGAATACTAACAAATAAATAAGCAACGCCAACCCTACTATCCATAAACCAATGCGCTTATACCGTTTCATTCTACACGCCCCTCATCCCACATTCTCTTACATTATATGGGACAAGCAGCGATTTTATACCTGAATGAACTTAATTACCATAATCAGCACTTTCACTTCATCATGTAGTTAAGAAAGGTTCAACGAAACTACATGTGAAGTGGAAGTGCACAAGATATGTATTATGAATTCATTACCTGAATGAATTTATTTAAAGTCAAAACCTCTCTTTTGCAAAAAATCCTTCATATAAGGTCTTCGAGGCTCACCTAAAAACGCAGCCATTGACTGAGACCATGTTTGGCTCTTTTGATTCTCTCCACGTGTTTGATAATAATCCTTCATCGCTTCATCATATGCCGGAATAAGTTCATCGTACTTTTTCGTATGATACGTATTTTCATGCATCACCGCTTCGATTGGAAAACGTGGCTTCACTTCCCGCTCCTCATCTGGAACACCAATGGTTAAACCATACATCGGAGCAACACCTTCTGGTAATTCGAGAAGTTCACTAATTTCTTCTGGTGCATTTCGAACCCCACCAATATAACAAATTCCAAACCCCAGTGACTCAGCAGCTACTGCGATGTTTTGGGCAAATAACGCAACATCCGTCGTAGCAACAAGTAAATTTTCAGCAAGATCAAAGGAAACATCCTTACCAGCTTGTCTCGCAGCTTCCTTTATCCGGTAAAAATCCATACATAAAATGAGTACAGCTCCTGCAGTGTTAAATTGTGTTGGATTTTTCGATAACTCGGCAAGTTGTTTTTTCTTCTCTTCATCTGTTACGTGGATGACGGAATATGCTTGTACTCCATTGGCAGTAGATGCATGTTGTCCCGCACGAATAATTGTATGTAATACGTCCGGTTGTACAGGTTCATTTTTATATCTACGAATCGAACTATGTGTCATTAATGATTCAATCATTTTCTTTCCTCCTCATGTTGCGTAAACTTTCATTATAAGTTTATCAAAAATAGAACAGATACAAAACTTTTAGAACTCACCGCCAAATCTTCTTGCATGAATCTATTTTAGTTGAATAATGTATAGGTAGTAGTAAAAAGATAAATATTGCAGAACATTTTAATTATGATAACCAATCAGGTACGATTGTATTAGAAAGGGAGATAAACATGAAAAAATGGTTCATAGCACTTATTACTATTTTATTATTACTTCTTGTAGCGTGCGCAGACCCAGAGTCTTCTGACAAGGTTGAAAGTGAATTATCGGCGGACGAAGTGTATGAAAAGTCCATGGAACAATTAGACACATTAGAAAGCGCTGCATTTAATATGAAACTAGATCAAACAATGGATATCGGTGGTGATGAAAAAGTAACGACAATAGCCGATGTTACTGGCGAAATAATTGAAGATCCTTTCATCATGCACCAAGACGGTAGTATAACCATGGAATCTGAAGCTGTCGGAAAGATGGAAATCAACATTGAAATGTACGCACAAGATAATGTCGTTTATGTATATGAGGACATGTTCAACAACTGGATGAAAGGCACAATGGACGACCTTGGTGATATAGGACTAGAAATTGGAGATAAACAGTCTCCTTTTTCACACATTGAAGAACTCGATCAATATATCGATGATTTTACCTTCGAACAAACAAATGACACTTTTGACTTCACACTCGAAACCGATCATGAAAAGTTTAAAGAATTGATTGCCGAAGAGTTACAAAACATACAAATGAAAGTTGATGGAAGTGAGGACGTCTCTGATATAATCGATATTGACACATTGCATGTTGCATTTACCATTGATAAAGAAACGTTTAACATGCTTTCATTTACGATTAACTTTGACATAAGCATTACAGAAAATAACGAAACAGCTACTGTTGAATCTGTCATCGAAGCAGAGTTCTCAGACTTCAATACAATCGACGAAATAACAATTCCAGAAGAAGTGATCGATGAAGCTGTTGCACCAAATGACGCATTTGGATTTTAACTAATATAAAAGACCGGACAAGCTTATGTCCGGTCTTTTGTGTTGAGAGTTATAGGTTTGTAGGATGAAGTATGATATTACTCTTCATCTTCAGGTTCAGGAGTTTCTTCTGGATCATCGCCCTTCTCACTATTGTCGCCATTAGCGTCATCGCTCTCTTCGTCACCATCGGACCCCTCGTCATCTGTGTCATCGTTGTCTGAGTCGCCGGTGCTCTCTTCATTTGATCCATCATTGCCTGAGTCTCCGCCTGTGGTGCCTCCATTTGAACTACCACCGCCTGAGGTTCCACCACCCGAGACATCGCTGCCTGTGGTCTCTTCATTTGAACTACCACTGCCTGAGGTTCCGCCTGAACCGTTGCCTCCAGAGGCCCCGCTATCTGAATCGCCATTGTTTGAAGTGCCATCGTATGATCGGCCACCTCCTGAGCTCCCACCATTAGAGCTTCCATTACCTTGATGACTTTGTCCCCAAGTAGACTGTCCATTACCATTGGTATTAATATCTTCCTCTGATTCTGTCACTTCTTCAACTTCCCAAACATCTTCCTCTTCGTCTTCTTCTTCCTCAATTTCATCCAATTCTAATCTTTCAATATCTTCTAGTCCAAAAGTTTTGTCTTTGAAGTCCATGCGTAGATTTTGTATGTCGGAGCGAATGTCTATCCTATGTATTTCATGATCAGGGTCACTTTCGCTTTCATCTTCTTTTTTATGTAATGCAATACCTTTTACTTCTTTTTCACCTACTATGTCTGGATGCTTTTTATTCCCACCGAGCATGACAATAGCAATGATTCCTATCGTCAAACCAACACAGAGAAAAACGGTGAGGAACTCCTTTTTTCGCACATAGCTCTCCTCCCTACAACTTTAATATAAGCGTTTTCCTCTATTGTACATTAAACCCTTATTAGTTCAATAGTCTGATGCACTTTATTCCTCCGTAAAGGGCTCTATTTAATTTCTATCATTCTAATAAAAAGCCAAAAAACAAGCGAGAGAACGATGCATTCTCTCGCTTGTTTGATTTGCAAACAACATGCTATTAATCTACTTGTGGTTCTTCTTCAGTTACCCCGATATCATATCTGAATAGATCTGAATCTGGATCTAATGAATAACCGACAACTCGTTTGTTTACTGGAACAATTTCAAGACCGAAGTTTAATGGGAATACTGGAACTTCTTCCACCATTAAATCGTGCCAGTCTTTATATGCTTCTTTACGGAAATCTAAATCAAATGCTTCTTCAGAAAGTGCAGCTTGTAGTAGATCCTGGCTTTCTTCGTTGTCCCAACGCGCAAAGTTAAATCTTACGTTCTTACCATAAAGACCACTTGGGTCTACGTCAGAACCTGTACTCCATGCTCCACCGAAGATATCAACATTTGGATCATCCTCTTCATCACCGTTACCTACACGGTCATAAAAGTCATTGAACTGATATAGCTTATCATTGTATAACTCTACATTAACTCCAATTGCTTCCCACATTTGAATTTGTAACTCAGCTAATGGTTCAGCAACTTCTCCTCCCGCTTGTGCGATAAAGTTAAAGGACATTTCGTTTCCGTCAAGATCTGTAAAGAAGTCATCATCGCCTCTTTCATATCCTGCTTCCTCTAATAATGCGATTGCAGCATCTGGATCATACTCATATCCTTCCCAAGTAGGGTCATGATATAAGCGGTGTCCTGGGTCAATAATGGAGTTTGCTTCCCAACGTAAACCGTGGTAGAACTGTTCTCCAATAATATCCCCATCTATCGCCATTGCCATTGCTTGACGTAGGGCCTTATCTTGTAAAGGTGTGTCGCGGTTCTCAACTACATGACCTTCATCAAAGTCCCACTCACCTAGTTTGAAACCAAGATATGAGAAATAGTTATCATATGCAGCTAAAAACTCTACGTTTGATAAGTCTTCGTTATCCGGATACTGGTCTGCTGGGAAATCATTTACAATATCAACTTCACCAGTTGAGATTGCCTGAGAAACTGAAGATGTAGCAATCACTTTAAGTGTTACTTCATCTAGAGCTGGCTCTCCTCTCCAGTAATCTTCGTTTTTCGTATACGTTACAGACTCTCCTGGAACAATTGTTTCTACTTTATATGGTCCGATACCGATTGGGTTTTTACGTACTTCATCAGATGAATCCATATCAGCTACTTCCATGTCCCCAAAGATATGTTTAGGTAATGCATACGACCAAATTCCACCTGCTAGTAATGATGGTGTTGCTTCTTTATACGTAATTTCTAATGTTTTATCATCAATAACTTCAATACCAGAAATGTCGTCTGCTTCACCTTTATTATATTCTTCAATTCCTTCTACGTTTCGTAATGTTTCATCAAAGCGTGGACCAGTATAATCTTCATGACCAATTACTTCATGAGCAAATTCCCAGTCTTCAGCTGTTACCGGTTCTCCATCATGCCAATTGACTTCGTCACGAATCGTAAGTGTAAATACCTTTCCTGAATCGTCATGCTCCCAAGTTGCGGCACCTTCTTGATCATATAAGAAGTCCCCGTCAACACTTAGAAGTGATTCATCAAACCAGTTAAGTACCTCAGCATCAGGCGCTCCTGAGTAAAAGTTAAAGTTTAAAGTACCTTCAAACGGATCATCATCAACGAGTCCAAAGGTTAAATGTCCACCTTCAATTGGTTCACCTGTGTTCGAAGGGTCATACTGAAATTGTGAAAGAATCTCTTCACCTTTATCTACTGGCTCTTCTGTATCTTCGCCATCATCTTCGCCATTTTCTTCTGACTTAGATGTGTCATCTGTACCTTCTGCGTCCCCTTCGTCATCACTACCACAAGCAACGAGTGCAAGTGTTAAGACAAGAAGCATAGCAACTAATAACTTATAAAATTTGTTGCTTTTCATACTAAAATAACCTCCCTTAGTTATTTAAAATTGTGCGCTACTTATCATTTTTGCAGCGACTTTATATATTAAGCATCCAAAGCACCTATATTTGGTGAATTGAATGTTAATAACAAGTTAAATGTTTGTTACCTTTTTTACCCTATAAAAAATTTTCTGAATTTAAGACACAGGAAGATTAAACAAAATGTGTAATCCTCCTATACTACTATACTAAATTTTTAGAAAAAAGCAAGCTTTTAAATAATTGAAAATTTTTATTTTTCTGTTTTATGTTCCTCTACGTTGCTGCGCATCAGCTGCTCTCTTCAGCGCTTCACCTACGTTACGAACACTTAACATAAGTAGCAAAATTAAGATAGCCGCTGGAGCCCATACCCACCAACGTTTTTCTAAAGTCGTAGGGTTTGTTGCATAGCTTAATAGTGTCCCTAAGCTCGGTGTACTTTCTGGAAACCCGAATCCTAAGAAAGAAAGCCCAGATTCAATTCCAATATTCGATGCCAAACTTAAAGTCATATTTACGATGATAATAGACGTTATATTTGGAAACACATGAGAAAACATAATCGTAATGTTTGATGTCCCCAATGTTTTTGAAGCATTTACATAATCTAATTCCCTTTCCTGTAACGCCTTGGAACGAACTAGCCTTGCGATCCCCATCCACAAAAATGCTGTCATGATCAGTGAGAATGAGGTAATTGTATATTTTGGCACAAGTGAAACGAAAATAATTACAATCATTAAGAATGGTAGGATTAGAAAGAAATCTAATACACGCATTAATACGTTATCTGTGTGCCCACCAAAGTATCCTGACACAAGGCCAACTAACACACCAATTGTACCACTCATGGCCGTGACAAGAATACCGATTACTAACGAGTTTCTCGTACCATAGATTAACTGTCCAAATATCTCTCTCCCACCTGTATCAGTCCCTAGTATATGTTCACTAGACGGAGGCAAAAACCTTGATAATGGGTCGATTTTAGTTATTTCATCTAAATCAAGCAACGCCGAACCAATAAAAACGGTTAATGTTACTAATACGAAAAATATCAGCGAACCTAGTGCCAGTTTGTCACGGAGAATTTCTATCCAAAAAACCCGAAGCCCCGAAGGACTTATATTCGAATCTTCATTTTGTTCAGTAGTTTCCACTACTTCCTTCGCCATATTTACCACCTCAAACTTCTTTTGAATAGTTCATTTTATTTGATCCGAATTCTTGGGTCTACAATACTCAAAGTAATATCTGATAACAATGTACCTACAACAGCTGCAATACCGTATAAGAGAACTAATGATGTAACAACACTGTAATCACGAAGCTGAATCACTTCTAGAAATAACTGCCCCATTCCTGGATAACCATAAATCATCTCAACGAATATCGTTCCACTAATTAAATTTACAACTTCATATCCAAAAAATGCAGCAATCGGAAGTAGCGAGTTTCTTAAAATATGACGATTATATACTCTTGATTCCGAAGCACCCTTTGCTCTAGCGGTTGTAATGAAATCTTTTTGTTTCGTATCAATAATTTCACTTCGTAAGTACTGCACGGTTCCTACAACACCTATTAAGGCTAACGATATGGAGGGCAGCAATAAGTGCTTAAATCTACTCATCACATATTCTAGTGATCCTGGCTCCATACCAGGTGCGACACTTCCGCTCGTTGGGAACCACCCGAAGTGATAACCGAATACCCACAGCATCACGAGTGCGAAAATAAATAGTGGGGTTGCAAATCCTAAATATGTATATCCGGTAATGGCGTGGTCAAGAATTGAGTCGTTATATCGACCACTTATAATTCCTAATGGTACAGAAATAACATAAATTAATATGACTGAAAATAATGATAACCATACTGTGTTTTTTAACCTTTGTCCGATTAGCTCAGTTACTGGCATTTTATAGGTAAACGACTGTCCAAGGTCCCCCTTAGATAGATCAACTACCCAATTCCCGTATTGTTGATACCACGGATCATTCCATCCTAACTTTTCACGAATATTATCTATCGATTCTTGGGAAGCATCTGGGTCAAGTTGCCCTGTCAAAGCATCACCTGGCATCATTTTTGCCAATACAAACACGAGTACACTTAAAAGAATGATTTGGGGAATAACAATGAGCATTCTTCTAATCGTAAACTTCCACATAACAAATCAACCCCTCTCAGGCAAAGCTACTAAGTGCGTGTCCGATATTGGTTGCAATTGGTAGGCAAGGCCATGTTCATCAAAGTATTTATTGTAAGCTTCATTCCACTCCACTTCTACTTCTTGTCTAATATCAAAAGAAGCGTCTCGTTGTTTTGGATCAATATCTGGTATTGCCGCAACAAGTCTTTTCGTGTATATATGTTGTGGGTTATGGAAGATGTCATCCGTTGTTCCTTCTTCTACGAATCTACCTTTGTACATAATTCCAATCCGCTCACACATATGTCTAATGACACCTAAATCATGACTAATAAATAATAGTGTTAAATCTAATTCTTTTTGAATATCTTGTAAAAAGTTTAGTACTTGTGCTTGAACCGACACGTCAAGTGCTGAAACAGGCTCATCTGCAATAATTAATTTTGGCTTTAGTGCAATGGCACGAGCAATTCCAATTCGTTGTCGTTGTCCACCAGAGAACTGGTGAGGATACTTTAAAATACTTTCTGGACTCAAACCTACTAATTCTAATAATTCTTGCACGCGCTTTCTTTCTTCTGCTTTCGATAGTCGTTCAAAGTTTCTGAGAGGTTCTGCAATAATATCTAAGACTCTCTTCCTCCCATTAAGCGAGGAATAAGGGTCTTGAAAAATCATCTGAACATCTTTATGTAGTCCCGATTTCCGCTTTCCGAAATTCATAATCTGTTTATCTTCAAAAAAGACCTTTCCTGTGGTCATATGATTCAAGCCAACTACCGCTCTTCCTGTAGTTGTTTTTCCAGACCCTGATTCTCCTACCAGGCCATATGTAGTTCCTTTTTCAATTTCTAGGGAGACACCATCAACCGCTTTCACATGATCGACTGTACGTCCAAAAATCCCACCTTTAATAGGAAAATGAACCCGTAAATCTTCAATTCTGAGAATTGACATTAGTATGCCCCCTTCTTCTTGTCCTCAGGGAAATAAAAGTTCTTATAACATGTACATCGCACGAAATGTCCTGGTTTCACTTCTTGCAATTCAGGATGTTCAGCATGTTCTGAATCCTCTATCCAAGGAATACGTTCTTTGAATCGACATCCTTCTCTTGGTAAAAACTGTAGTGCAGGAACAATTCCCTGAATAACGTGTAGTTTTTGAGAATGTTTCTCTGTACTTGGTACTGAGCTGATTAATGAACGTGTGTATGGATGTAGAGGTTGTTCAAATAATGTTTCTACATCAACAATTTCAACAATTTGCCCTGCATACATAACCGCTACACGATCTGCCATTTCAGCAACAACACCTAAGTCATGTGTAATCAAAACAATCCCTGCGTTCATATCATTCTTTAACTCTCTAATTAAATCTAAAATTTGTGATTGAATCGTCGCATCAAGTGCGGTTGTTGGTTCATCCGCAATAAGCACTTCAGGTTCATTCGCAATTGCAATGGAGATGATGACACGCTGACGCATTCCACCAGATAATTCGTGTGGATACTGTCCGTATACATGTTCAGAACGTGAAATCCCTACTTTATCCAACAATCCGAGTACCTTCTTCTTTCGCTGTGCTTTTGACATCGAGCTATTATGCAAGAAAATAGCTTCACCGATTTGATCCCCAATGGTCATTAATGGATTCAGTGCTGTTAATGGGTCTTGGAAGATCATTCCTAAATCCTTCCCACGTAAAGCATTCCATCTGCGCGGGGAAACGTTTACAAGATTTTCATCTTTATATAGAATTTCTCCTTCAACTTTTGCACGCGTATGTAACCCCATAACAGAAAAAGCTAACGCACTCTTCCCACAACCTGACTCTCCGACAATAGCTAAAACCTCATTTTTCTTTACACTTAATGACACATCATCTACAGCAGCATGATATTCGTTATTAATACTAAAAGAGGTTTTTAAGTTTTTAATATCGATTAATGTTTCTGCCAAAACAATCCCCCATCTCGCAGTTGTTAGCGTTTTCATTTTTATATCTTAAGAAAATCTTTTTTCTTACCCACGCATAAAATTTCGTTCTTTGAAATCAGATGTATGTAAAAAGATTTGTCTAAGATGCTAATTCAACTTTGGTAGCTTTTTTATTTATGTGAATCGAAGTGCCTAAAGTATATAACAGGTTTCTTCAATAATCAAGTGCTTTTTAAACATTTTTTTGTATTATAAACGCTTTGTTTACTTTAGACACTTTTTATTAATCTGTATTCTATCTAATAGTGCGCAATTGTCTGTTTTTTCTTCCTATTAAACAATTCGTAATTATTCGCTCTTTTATAATAATACACCTTATGTAAATAAGTCAATAAAAATTATAATTATACAATTATTTTAAACATATAGAATCGTGTGTGATTACTTTTCACTACAAAGAAATGCAATATATTTCGCTGGTTTTCTTTTCTCTTAACTCTTTCCCGATCTTTTGCTATTGTTGCTATAATTCCTTTGTAAGATTTACACCAAAGATGAGGAGAATGTACATGTTCAAACTAGAAAATGTCACATATAAAGATGTGCTAGACATCCCTGAACTCTCCATTTCAGCCGGTGCAATTACATGCATCATCGGGAAAAGTGGAAGTGGAAAAACAACGCTTGTAAAACTATTAAATGGGCTCATTAGTCCAACTGAGGGAACCATTTATGTAGAGAATGAAGATATAAAGGAAATGTCGATGGTTCAATTACGTAGACGTGTATCGATGCTCCAACAATCCCCTTCCATTTATGAAGGTACATTAAGAGAAAACCTACAAATTGGGCGATTTTTTTCAGAGTTAGAACCTGCTTCAGATGATGAAATACTTGATGTGCTTGAAGTTGTGAATTTAGATAAAGATCTAGATCAAGACGCAAGTAAATTATCTGGCGGAGAAAAGCAACGCCTCACACTTGCGCGCATGCTTTTATTACCAGCAGACGTTCTCATACTAGATGAACCAACAGCTTCTTTGGATGAAGAATCAGCGCATACCATTATGAGTCGCGTTTTGCAGCATTGTATAGACGAGAACAAATCTGTCATTATGATTACGCATGCAGATGAGATTGTAAAGTCTTTTGCGGAACATCTTATTGAATTAAAAGACGGTAAAGTCAGTCGAGATGAGAGGGTGGAGCCAACATGGACTCAGAAATAATTGAAATTGAATGGTGGAGACTGATTCTTGCATATATATTTGTCGTTGTTTTAATCGTCATATTAAAATGGCGTTCCATTAAGCGAGAAAAGGACGTGCTCATCGCAACCATTCGGATGTCCGTCCAACTCGTCATTGCGGGGTTTATTTTGGAATATATTTTTAAAAATGACCATCCGCTTGTGACCATTGGAGTGCTTGCAATTATGGTTGCATTCGCTATTTATACGGCCATTAAGCGAGTGAAACATAACGTTCCGCTTCAAATGAAAAAGCTAATTGCCATTTCTCTCACGATTGGTGTCGTCGTTAGTCTCTCCTATTTCATATTTGTCGTCATTGGTTTGTCTCCATGGTATAAAGCGACCTATGTTATTCCAATCGCTGGAATGATTGTTGGAAATGCCATGACAGGCATTACGCTTGGGGTAAACACGTATATGAATGAGATGTCTTCCCAAAAGCAACTCGTTGAAGGCGCGCTGATGCTAGGAGCAACGCCAAAAGAAGCCACTCGAGAAATTGCCAACCGTGCCTTTGATGCTGCTATGACACCAATCCTTAATAATATGATTGGAATGGGAATTGTCTTCTTACCAGGAATGATGACCGGTCAGATTCTTGGTGGAGCATCCCCACTCGTGTCGATTAATTATCAAATTGCGATTATGCTTGGGATTTTAGGTGCTGTCGCATTGTCTGTCATTGTATTTGCTGTTCTTGGATATAAGACATTTTTCAATGAGCGAGATCAGCTGATTGATATGCAATAGAGGATGTTGAATTTGTCTCATGACTTGAAATTGTGAGAATAACTAGATCACAGGTCATGAGGTGAGTTCTCATGACATCAAAATGCGCAAATTCATGGAGGAAGTGTTATGAGGGAGGCTCTCATGACTTCAAAATGATTAAAACTCATGATGAAACGTCATGAGAACGCATCTCATGACATCAAAACGATTAAAACACTAGACGAAGCGTCATGAGGGAGGCTTTCATGACTTCAAAACGATTAAATCTCATGATGAAACGTCATGAGCGCGCCTCTCATGACTTCAAAATGATAAAAACTCATGATGAAACGTCATGAGCGCGCCTCTCATGACTTCAAAACGATTAAAACTCATGATGAAACGTCATGAGAACGCCTCTCATGACTTCAAAACGATTAAAACTCACGGCGAAGCGTCATGAGGGATGCTCTCATGACATCAAAATGATTAAAACACCGAGCAAATCGTCATGAAAAAGATATCAATCTGGGCTTTCCTCATCCAACATCCGCTTCCGCATCTCCGGTGTTGGAATCGGGCAAGCGCCCTTTTTCCCGAATAATTTCGTTCGATTATTCGCAATCACCCGGTACACAGCATCTCGAATGGGTTTTGGAATGACAATCCCTATATATAAAATCTTCCACAGTCCTTTTAATCGTTTAGCAACACGTAATCCTGCAGTCGATTCATCATACAACCGCCCATTCTCAATTAAAATAAAACTATCAGACGACGACGGAAGTTCATATTCTTTCCGTAATCGTTCGCCGATCCGCCCATCTAACGAGGCAAATGAAAATATAGCCGTAGGGTCCCGCTTAATAATAAACTGCACACTTTTATTACAAAAATGACAATCTCCATCAAACAAAACAATTGCGCCCATTCATATGCCCCCTTTTACATTCATTATAAATGAACATCCATCCGAAATACACCCATCCAACCTCATCGTAAAAACAGGAATGCATATGCACTCCTGTTTTACTTATAATGCATTTTTCACTTGTTTAATATACACATATCGAACAATCAAAAAGTAAACAATTTGAATGAGCAAGAAACAACCGAGAACTAGGCTTGATTGTAGTGTAAGGTTGTAATCAAAGAGATGCGACAACGCCGTTAATGCGACCGCACCATGGATTAGAGCTACAATAATCGGTGCAAAAAACAAGATAGCCGTTTGTCTTGTAAGTACTTTCTTCAGTTCCTTCGTCGTCAATCCCATTTTAGCAATCGATGCAAATTTCCGTTGGTCCTCATCTAAATCCGAATACAATCTGAAATAGAGAAAACTACCAGCTGACACGAAAAAGACAAGGCCAATAAAGAGACCAATAAATAGAATCGGTCCAAACATTTTATTGATGGAATACTCTAGATAATCAATGGCTTGAAATGATTGTGGAACCTCGTTATTCACTTGTTCCCCAACATCAATAATATCTTGGTTTGAACCACTTGTCGCATTCCACGCAATAAATCGCTCGTGTCTTACCGGTTCTGACAATTGTTCGAACAATTCATCAGACACAACGTAATGTTCTTCCATAAATGGCAATACATTTGAATCAATCGTTTGGTTAACCGTCGGACGCTCGCCATTTGCCAGCTCAACGGGTTGATCCAATGGTTGTTCTTTCCCGTATTCCTCAATCATTACAAAACTTTCTTCTACAGCAACCATCTCATCTTTTTCCAAATGAATAGGTTCTTTCCCATTTAATTCCGCAAGTGCATTGTACGTCGATGCATCTGTGATAGAAACCGAATCCCCTGTAACACCTTCAAACAAATACAAACTGACATCCACCTTATTTGCTTCAACGTTCTTCTCTTCCAGTAAAGAATCCATCATTTCCGCGTTTGCATCTGTTTCATTCGGTTCATCCTGATTATACTCAGTATATGTGAATGTATAAGGTGAAGCCTCTTTCATTCCCCCGGTTAAATACGTTTGGAATCCGAACAATGTCCCAATTGCACTAAACGCCACCGTTGAAATAATGGCAACCATAAAAAATGTCCGCGCATTATCTTTCATTCGAAAAGCGACATCCGATAACAAAATCATATTTGTTTTTTTCCAGAAAATCGATTTTCGTCTTTTTAAAAAGCGAATCACATACACACTTAATTGTGTAAATAAGAGGTACGTGCCGATCGTCACAACGACAATGACCGGAATCATCACATAAATAACCATCGCACCTTTTGCAAGTAGTGCTACAATATATCCTCCTGCTAGAAGAATAACCGCAAAAGCTGTTAGCAACAGTGAAGCTTTAGGCTCATCTTTCGGTTGCACGTCTCCCTTTATCAATTCCGCTAATTTTTTCGAACGTAAGAAAAATGGAACGAGAATCGAAATAACTAAGAATAGCGCCATAAATGAACCAAATGTAATCACAATCGGCCAAATAGGCAGATAAAAATACAAGGACTCCTCAATAATTAAAACACTTTCACCGATGAGCAAAATAGCTTTCGCAAATAACGTTCCTAGTCCAATTCCAATCATCGTTGCAAAGAAACCAATCAGTATATTTTCTAGAAATGTCATGAAGCGAATTTGTCTGATGGACATTCCATGCATCATGAGTAAACCAAATTCTTTTTTTCTTGATTGTAAAAAAGATCCCATAGAATACAGCACAAAGAAGAACGAAAATATATAAATGATTCCTCCAGCAGCGCCCATTCCTACGAGTGCTTCTTTATTCATACCCGCTTCTTGAAACGTCGGATGAAATGCAAAAATTGCAAACGTGAAAAAGACCATCACGGTAAACAAACTACTTAGAAAATAAGCTGCATATAACCGTTTATTTCGGAGGACATTATTCAGGACGAACTGACGAAAAGTCATTGTCATCTCCTCCTAACAAGGAGAGTGTGTCAATAATCTTTTGGAAAAAGGCTTGGCGATGTTCCCCTTGGTGAATTTCTGAATACAATTTTCCATCTCGTATAAAGATAATCCGATCACAGTAGCTTGCTGCTTGTGGGTCATGGGTGACGAGCAGCATGGTTGTTTGTTCCTCTTCATTTAGAGCATCTAGCATTCCCATGACATCTTTAGACGCTTTGGAATCCAAATTCCCTGTCGGCTCATCTGCCAGTAGCAGTTTCGGACGATGAATCATCGCTCGAGCAATGGCAGCTCTTTGCGCTTGTCCACCGGAAATTTCATACGTGCGTTTATTTAAAATCGACGTAATCCCTAATTTTTCAGCGATTGCTTCCGCTTTTTCCTCCATTTCTTTCACACGTTTCCCGTCAAGTGTCAATGGTAAAACGATATTTTCTTTCACGGTCAATGTATGAAGTAAATTAAAGTCTTGAAACACAAATCCTAGCGATCTCCGACGAAATTGGGCTAATTTGTTTTTGTTCAATGCATACGGATTCGCACCTTCAATCAAAACCGTTCCTGTTGTTGGCTCATCGATCGTCGCGATAATATTTAACAACGTTGTTTTACCACTACCCGACGGACCCATAATGCCAACAAATTCGCCTTGTTCGATATCCAAATCGATATCAGACAACGCACGATACGCTATTTTTCCTTCGTATATTTTACTTACCTTATTCACCTGCAACATGATTTTCCACTCCTTTAACGAACTGTTCTACAAGTATCTTACCCATATTTGTAAATGTGCAGAATCGATTAACCTTTCATAAAGATTACATCTCTGTAAGGTTCGGCTCGAATTATAGATTTTTCGTTAAAATAGTTTGTTCTGGCGAAAAAGTGAGTGTGAAGACAGTTCCTTCACCAGGCGTAGAATCCATCTCAATGGTATGTCCCATATAATTGACCACTTCATTGACTAAATAAAGCCCCATTCCTGTGGACGCTCGAAACAGACGGCCATTGTCCCCGGTATAAAATGCATGAAAAATTCGTTTTTGATCATGCAGTGGGATGCCTACCCCGTAATCTTTCACCGTAAACAATGCACGTTTTTCTTCAACCGACAGACGTAAATCAATCCGATTACTCTTTCCGGCAGAATATTTCACTGCATTTTGAATGAGTTGATCGATGATAAAATATAGCCATTTTTCATCTGTTTCGACCAAAAGCTGTTCATCTTCTATATCCACATGGGGATACACTTGATTTCGGATATAAAATCGCTTGTTTTCTTTGTTTACCTCATGAATAAGCTCCTGTATATCAACGCGTTCGACATGAAAATCTTGCTGAATCGTGCGCATGCGGGCCATGTACAGCACTGTTTCCAGTCCTTGTTTCATCCGTTCCGTTTCCTCTCGTATATTGGAAGAATCCGGCTCATCTAACTGTTGAGCCGTTAATTCGACAACTGATAAAGGAGTTTTCATTTGATGTACCCAGCGATCAATAAAAGCGAGGTGATTCGTTTGAAGGCTTTCCGCTTCATATAGCTTTTCCACAAACAGTGCATATTGATTCGATAACGTCCGGTCAAAAGCTTTTGCGATGGGCGAATGATCCGTTTTCTCTAATAGCTCCTCAATATCTTTCGGAGTCGTCGACAGTTTCTGGTAAAAGTTTCGGCGTTGATAATAGTGATATGCTAAATAACTGATGAGAAAAAAGATGCTAACAATCAGTCCATACACCATAATCGCATAGTTATTAAATCCACTTAAGATGAGGATCATTCCAATAAAAATCCATTGAATGCATTGCATAATGATCAGCAATATATGTTCTCGGATAAATAATTTCACGTACTAATCACCCCACGTTACATGGAGTCGATACCCTGCTCCACGAACCGTTTCTACCGCATCATGTATCCCTAGCTCGACAAATTTCTTCCGTACACGAGCCATATTCACATTCAGTGTATTTTCATCGACAAATGTTTGGTCATCCCACAGTTTTTCTAGCAGGTCCTCTCTTCCGGAAACACGTGGATATCGACTCATGAGAAGTTCAATAATGTCCGCTTCGTTTTTCGTCAGAGATATATCCGCTCCCTGAAAATGAAGCTCTAACCGCTCTGGATATAATTTTAATTGGTGCACTTCGACAATTCTTTCCCGCTGACTACTAGCATATTCACCATATGCGCGCCTCAGTTGACTACGAATTTTTGCCATAACGACATCTGGATGAAAGGGCTTTGTAATGTAGTCATCTCCACCATTTTCAATCGCCATCACTTGATCCATTTCCCCTGTTCGTGCCGAAATAAAAATCACCGGACAAATGGAGTCTTTCCGAATTTGGCGGCACCAATAAAACCCATCATAATAGGGCAAATTGATATCTAATAAAACAAGACTTGGTTCCACCTCGTAAAACGCATCCATCACATGTTCAAAATCGGAAACGACAGCTACCTCATACCCATATTTTTCAATGTACGACTCCAAATGTGTAGCAATTTTCGGATCGTCTTCTATAATCATTATTTTCATAGTGCATTCGCCTCTTTAATCAATCGTCTTTTCTTCCTTTCATCATAAAGGATATTTGATTGCACAACAATTAAAAATCATATGTTTTGTATATTTGGCGATTGTATAGTACTATTTAAGTAGTGAATAGTTCGATGTCTAACTATTTCGCTTTAAAATACTTATATTCACCATTTTTTATATAAAATCAACTTGAAGGAGAGATTATTGATGGGAAGACTAACAGACAAAATAGCAATTGTAACAGGTGGCGCGTCTGGTATTGGTGCAGGTATTGTTGACGTATTCGTACGTGAAGGGGCAACAGTCATTGCAGCGGATATTAATGAAGAAGCTGTCAAGAAAGCAAGCGAACAAGAAAACGTTCATGGCTTTTTATTAAATGTTGCTTCAGATGACAGTTGGATCACTCTTGTGAAAGACGTACAAGAACAGTTTGGTACCATTGATATTTTAGTGAACAACGCTGGAATTTCATCGGAGATCCCATTTCAAGACATTGATCTTGATGAATGGCAAAAATTATCTGCAGTAAATGGGTTTGGAGCATTTGCGGGAATGAAACATATTGCGCCAATGATGGCGGAGCAAGGAAAAGGTTCCATCGTAAACATTTCTTCATACACGGCTCAAATCGGACAAGGGTTTAACCATTATTCCGCTTCTAAAGGAGCTGTTCGCGCAGTTTCCAAGGCAGCTGCAACAACATTTGGAAAGCAAGGTGTTCGTGTAAATGCGATATTCCCAGGCGTAATTGAAACGCCAATGGTGGAATCTCTGAGCTCTTCAAAAGCAATGCTCGAACATCTTATTCGTGCAACACCGCTTGAGCGTTTAGGACAACCAGAAGATATTGCAAACGCAGTTCTATTTTTAGCATCTGACGAATCTTCATATGTGACAGGTGCAGAACTTACCATTGACGGCGGGTTTTCAGCGCAATAAAATGAGTATGCAGTTGAGACAAAAGATTACTCATATACGAACATTCTAATGTAACAAGTGGAGTTACCAGCTTCGGAAATATACTTCGCTTTCCTGCGGGCGGCTGGCAAGCCTCCGTAGGCTATCGCCTTACGGGGTCTTGCCTATCCCTCTGCTCCCGCAGGAGTCTACGTATATTTCCTACGCTAAATTAGAAGTTTATTCGTATTTTGGGAGATACAACTTTGATTTGTCTCAACCTCATGATTTATTTAGGAAGTAGGGAATTTCATATGAAAGAGCAAACCGTTTTTGAAATTATTCACAATATGGATAAAGTCACCAACCAACTAATTGTCGGCTGGAATAAAATGTTTCAAGAAGAGCTAGGAGTTTCTCATATTTTAGTGCTAGGCCATTTAGCAGAACAAGGCAAAAGCCGTCCATCCGATATTGCGAAACAACTCGGACTCACCCCTCCTACCCTTACCCATTTATCCGAAAAGCTTGTGCAAAAACAACTCGCCACACGCCTCGCCGATGAACATGATCGCCGGATTATTTATCTCGCCATTACAGATGCGGGAAAAGAAGCATTTGAGCGGGCAAATGAAAAAGGGAAAGTACTCAGACAACAATTGTTTGACAGATTAACCGTAGAAGAAACGAAGCAATTGCTTGAAATTTATCAAAAATTAAATGAACCAAACGAATAAAAACGAGATGCCAGCTCCTTCTGACATCTCGTTTTTAGTAATTATGGGTACAATATATGGCGTTGGGACACGGAATCGAGGAACTAAAACTAAAGATAGTGCGCCGATTTCAGATGGACCTCGGAATCAAGGAACTAACACCAAGGATAGTGCCTCAATCGCGAGCGGGCCACAGAATCAAGGCACTAAAACTAGAGATAGTGCCTCAATTTCAGATGGACCTCGGAATCAAGAAACTAAAACCGAGGATAGTGCCTCAATCGCAAGCGATCCGCAGAACCAGTCACTACTTACGTTCTTGTTCTTTTTTCATGCGCAATCCCTTCACAGTACTTTGCAATTCAATCGGGTTATGAGAGACGACAAATGCCTTGGAAAATCGATTATAATATTCATCTTCATGGCCTTTTGGTGAGATAATAATCAATTTTCGTTGCAGCTTATTGGCATATAATTCAAATACTTTCGTTTTACGTGATTCATCAAGGGCGCTATCAAATTCATCCATCACAATAAAACTGGAACGGTTTTCTAAGTTTTGTAGAAGGGATAAAGCAAATAGTAATGAACTCAATGATTCCTCGCCTCCAGAAACCCCTTTTCCAACCCTTCCTCCCCTTGCTTTCAAACTCACATCTTCAAACTTTCCACGATGCCCTTCTTTGCGCACTTGGATATACAATTTAAAAATAGGCTGTTCTTTTTTATTAAACGTTTTTTCATATTTCACACGGCCCTCAAATTGGAACTCGCCGATATATTGTTCAAAAAGAAGGTGAATTTTTTGAACTTGCATAGCAATTGCATTTTCTAAATATTGCTCGTTTTGAATGGCGCGTTCTTCATTTTCTTCTAATAAATTTTTAGCAGAAATAAGTTCTTCTTTCTTGCGTACAACTTCTGCCTCTAATGTTTCATAATTTTCAACCGCATAAGGGTCAATATCTTTTTCAGAACGGGCTTGACCAAACTCTACTTTTGCTTGATTTTGAATGTTTTGAAGCTCATACTTTGAGTCACTTTCACTCTCTTGATGGATGGCTTCTTCAACGAGTTCCGGGATTATTTTTGTTAGTTCTTCTAGTTCCCTTTTATACTCCGCAGACTGTTTTGCGGTAGCTACACGCTCATCTTCTTTGTCGTGTTTTTGTTTGGCTACTTGGTCAATTGTTCGTTCCGTTTGTTCTGCTTCATTTTCAATGGTTGTGATGTCCAAGTTACATGTCCGTAATCGATGCTCATTTCGATCGAGCTCATCTTGAACGGTATGTATGGATTGCTTCATCTTGGCGATCAACTCTCTATTGTGTTTTAACTCTTTCTCTAAGTCTTGAAGATGTTTTATTTTTTTCGATTGTTCACCAAACTGTTCATAAATGGAAAGGTCGTATTCTCTTCGCTTCACTTCTTCGGTTAAATGATACCCTTTTTCCCAAAGCTTTTTAGCTGTTTCTTCTTCTGTTGCCTTGCGTTCTTGAAGGTGTTGAAAGGTCTCTTTCAACGATGCTAATTGTTTAATGCGGTAATCTTGTTCTGCCTTCGTTGTTAAAAAGGCTTCTGCTTCCTCTACTTTGCGAATGTCTGAATTCCAAATTTGGAGTTTTTCAGTTTCTTCTTGTAGCTTTGTAGTCAGTGTCTGGATCTCCTCATGAAGTTTCCGTACTTCCTGTTGAACAACTTTTTTCTGTTTTGCAACAGCCTCTTCACTTAATATGTACGTATGCTCTTCTTGAGGGCCTCTTGTACCTTGCTGATCCAGTAAAACATTGTTTTTAATCGTCGGGAATGTATCTTTAAAAAATTGATCGACCCACCATAATACGCGCGCTGCTTGGTTTTTCTCATCCGTCGATAGACCATCGCGCATGCGCAAACCCCATTTCGGAAGTTCTGTAATCAATCGTTCAGGAACAATGGATCTCAAAGCTACGTGATACAAATCATTTGATGGCTTACATGATGATGCATCAACAAAAATGGTGTACTTAATCGCATCAAAAACATGTTCATGTGCAATCGTCACATCGTCTTTCAACTGCACAAAGCGTCGAAAAGGATATGCTTTTATGCCCTGTTGTTTTAAATGGCGAATAGCACTTTTTTGTCGTGGAGACTCAATTCTATTGCGCTTTAACATATCGAGCTGTTCTTCATGTTTGTGCAAGCTTTCTTTCTTTTCATCTAATTGCTTCTGAAGGGAATACGTAACGTGTTGTTGATTCTCTACTTGTTTCTTTAAATCGTAACTCGATGCATACCGTTCTAGCAATTTGTATTGTTCGTTACTTCTGTCTTCCCATTGATGAATAGCCGCTTGTACATGAGACTGTTCTTCACGATTGTGTTCGATTGTTTCCGTCGTTCGCTGGATCTGCTCTTGTTGTGCCTCTTCTTGCTGATGCACAGAGGCAGCTTGTTTCTTCGCTTCCGCTAATTTTTCGTTTGTTTCAGCTTCTGTATACGTTAATTTCTGATAGGCTTCTGTTAATTCACTTAACTCCTCTGAAAGCTCTTTTACGTGAGCGTGGACTTGAGCGGTATGTGCTTCTTTCTCCGATAAAGTCGTAGTCTGTTCAGCCAACTGTTCATTATTATTTTTTCGTTCTTGCTCAAGCGTTTGTTTTTCTTCACGTTTTGACTGAACGAGAGCCTGTTTGTCATGGAGTTCATCGCTCAAATCAGCTAGTTCAAATTCCCGCTCTTCAATAAATTTCTGCATGTCTGATTGTTTACTTTCCGTTTGTTTATGCAATTGATTCGTTGCTTGTGCATACCGAAATCCGTTCTCCGTTAGACGCCTGCGATTGCTTTCAAACTGTTCTTTTTTCTTCCGAGCAATACTCAGTTCAAACTCATAATTCTTTTGCTGTGTTGTTGCTTTTACAAAAGATTCACGTGCCTCATTGACAACTTCTCGGCTTACTTCCCAATCTTTTTGGATTTTGTCAATCCCGTGCATCTCACTAAAAATTCGAAACCGCTCTTCTGGAGCCATCACCGCAAATTGGTTTACTTCTTGTTGGTACCAAATCAAATAGTATAAATCCGGTTGAATTTTATATTTATATTCCAATGCACGTTGATACGCGGTGAAGTTATTTTGATTCACGTCCCCTGAACGATATATTTGTCGCAACTCTAACGTCTCTATGTCATCTCCGTCATGGATTTCATAATGAAGTTTCAGTGCTTGGTTGGGATGTTGTTCACAAAGCAACCGAAACTCAATATATAAAGGACCATCAATCCGCGAAGGTCCTTCATTTTTGAATAAAAATCGCACAGACGCCCGCCATGTTTCATCTTCTGGAAGGTTTTGCGACTTGAGTCCACTCACATCTACTTTGCTCGAACGCAGCACAGCTCCCATGCAAAAGGAAATGGTCGATTTCCCTGAGCCATTTGGACCGGTAATGAGCACATGTTCGTTTGCGGTATCTAAATTCATTTCCTCTGGGCCGTAATCTCTTATTCCTGAAAATTGCAAACGCCAAGGAATCATTGGCTTCCCTCCTGGTCATATAAATTATAGCGATTGAAAAACTTCATGACGTCTTCTTTGGACAACTGATTGGAATGGCTAAATTCAACCATCCGATGTAAAAAGGAATCGGAAAACATGTTGACTCCAATCGCTGTTAAACGAAAAGCATCTTCTCGGTCTGATAGCTGATGATTTTCAACCGCACCAATTTTGCGTAAGCTATCCAGTGCAATTTGAATGCGCCTTGCCCCTCTTAACTGCTCATGTCCAAAGGCTTCCAGCAATTGGGACAACAACGTATATTCATGCCCTAATACTTCTTGTTGATAAAAAATAAATAACAAGACGGCTAAAGCTTCTTCTGATAACGTATGACGTGCGGAGTTCGCTGGGACACGTAGCATCACTACCACTTGATCACGTTTTTCATCAAAAATAAGCCGATAATACAGGCCAACCGCTTGATTCACTCGGGCAATAAATGAAGTCAAATACTCTTCATCGTTCGAAACACCTAACAATTTTTCTACTTCTTTTCGTGATAAGCCAAAATTGTTTGCACGAATCGTCGCACTGGATGAAAATAAAATCGACATAAATGTTTGCTCTTCACGGCTCGACAAAACACTTCGCAATGCTTGTAAACTATTCAACGTTTGGTCGTGATGATTTTCGTTTTCGGACGGTTGCTTTTCTGTCGTCATCTTGGATCCACTCCCATTCCTTCTCGTACGTTTTTACATCTTCCTTTTGTTTGAGTTGTACCTTTTTATTCGCCTCAAGTGCTGACATACCGAGCAATTGACGAATTGCGTCACTCCAAGAGGATGTGCTCGTTTCAATCATTACTTCTTCAATATCCGCTTCCTTTGTTTCCTCTAAATAGTCTTCGATTTTTTCCGTATCAATCGTTGCTTTCGTAATTAACCAACTCGCATCATCCATCAGTTCGTCAATAGTTTCTACGTCGAAGGTTGTTTCTTCAAAATTGGTTTCTATTTCTTCTTCCTCAATCGGTTCAATGGCAGGTTCATAGTTTTCTAGATAGGAAATACCCTTATCGATCTCTTCATAGGATAAAGGACTTGCATATTTGATCGGAACCCACATTCCATCTAACTCTTCCCCTTCATACTGCCCTTGTTCCATAAAACTAAATAATTGATGCGCATGAGGGACATCAGACTCTGCTGGTGGATTGAACATCTTCGTAATAAATGTACGCACCTTTTCTGGTGATATTTCCGTTTGAAGAGGGGTTTGTTGGACATTCATAAACTGCAAATACTTATTAATCATACCAATCGATAGGCTTGTCCCTTCCGTCAGAGCTCCCGTTCCTTTCTGCATGAGGTGGCTAAGTACGAGACTGTCCTCAATTGTTTTAAATTTGTTTAATCGCTCCTCAAGTTTCCCCTGAAGGTCTTCCATCAATGTATGAATCAATTTTAATTGAGGAAGTGCATGTCGATCAGCTAACAGCTCCAATTCGCGGGTTTTCAATTGATCAATCGCTTCTTCCACATTTCGGATCATACTCGCAATTCGGTTTCCACCTGAAATACCCTTATCATCATACGCCTCACTAATTTCAGCGTCTCTTCTTGCTTGGAACAGTGAACGTCCAATATCATCTTCTAAATAATATGCTAACGAATCATTCGCAAGCCGAGTTAAAGCGTCCATCATGCGCTTCCCAACACTTGTCATCTTAATTTGCTCTGTCTGTTTACTAACCCAGTTATTGGTCGCCAGCACATTGACAATTTGCTTCACCCGGGATTTCGTCGGCGGTTCTGTATCTTTATATCGACCCAAATAGCGATAATACAATGTTTCTGCATGATCAATACGCTCCGCCAAGCCATAAGATTCTTCATGAATCAATTCAATGATTCGCAAAAACCGGAGCATTTCTAACGGAGAAGCAAATACCGCTTCTGTGGAAAGATCTTTCATTACACCAGCCAAAGAAATAATATCGCGCATAGCCCGTTGCATCTCAGGCTTGTCTTGCTCTGTTTTAAAGATGGATACTACTTGCTGATCCACTTTTTCCATTCTGATACACTCCCTAACGTCATTTCCTGTTCCGCATCTGTAATCGTCGTTGCCCAATTTTTATACGTTTCATAGGACGAGAAAACATTTCCTTCATTCCCGACAATCCGATAAGGTACGTCCTTCACGAGCTGTACTAAATCCCGAGCAATGACTTGGCCTGCTTGGTCATAATCCACCCAAATCATCACTTGACGAATCGTTGGTGCACTGCATAGCTGTTGAATCATTTTTCTATGTGCCCCTCGCACTTGTCCATCTACACCAAGAACGAGGGAATGTGTGTCTCTTAGAAAATCTTCCTCACGTGCCATTCGTGTGAGTACCGCGCGGTTTTCCACGAGCCATAACATATGCGCATTTGTTTGAAAACTTTCTTGTGTAATTGCAATGTCCGTCGTCCCGTGCACCGTTCCTATGTCATACCTCGAATATTTCCCCGTAACTGAACCTGCGAAGTACACGGGAACAATGGATCCTTGACTGATAATTCCAAGCTCATGGATCGGAGCGTTTACCCATTTTTCCAATCGTTCAATAAAGACATCTTTATACGTATCAAAAGCTTTTGAGCCACCAATTTCTCGGTAATACGTAGCCCCTATTTCTTTAAATTCCATCCTCGTTTGCTTACGTTTTAATTGTAAATATGCAATCAAAAAGTGATAGAACTTTTCCACACGCACCTTGTTCCACGAAGTGTCTTCTTCATTTATAAAATGACGCACCTGGCGCTCAAATTCATGCGGTAGAATGGTCTCTGCTTGGTCTAATTCGTCACCCAATGTCTTTTGTAGATGTTGCATAACTTTCTCTTTTTCTTCCTTCATATGTTGGTCATAGGCATACAACCCTGGACCCATTCGGTAGACCGTGGATGCTGGAGTTCTTCCATCCTTTTTAAACCGCACCTCTTGTATGATCCAGCCAAGCGCTAATGCTTCTTCAAGCATTGACGGAGAGACCGGAAGTGAAGTTCGTTTAGCGCGAGGCGTTAATTTTAAAGCAATAATGCTTTGATGAGGATGTGCATCATATTGTTCTGCTGCTAAAATATTTGCTTTACTCCTATATGTACGTGTCGTTAAACGTTGGACTTGCCATTCACGACTATTTAATTGTTCAACCGTTTCACCTGACTTACAAACAAATTGTTCAAGAAACTCTTTTGTCGAATACATGAAAATTCCCCTTCTTTTCTTCTATCTAGTATAAAGGATTCCTAGGAAACTGTCATTGTCGATTCATGGATAATCTTTTTAACCCATAGAAAAAACCAGACCTCAGAAGGAACTGAAATCTGGTTTGATACGTTATAATTTAAATTGGTGGACGACGTGTTGAAGTTCATCCGCTACTGTTGCAAGAGTATTTGAACTGCCTGAGACGTCTTCCATAGCACTACTCGTCTCATCGGTAGAAGCAGATGTTTCTTCAATCCCTGCAGCAGACTCTTCAGAAATGGCGGCGATTTCTTCAATCGACCGGTTCATGTCATTACTTCGATCCATCATCTCTGCTAAATTACTTGAAACCGTGTCGATATTTTCTACCATATTCGTCAATGCAGCACTAATTCCGTTAAATTTATCGCCGGTTGTCTGAATGGAACTAGATCCTCGTTCAACTTCCTCATAACTACCTTCAAGTGATTCTGTAACATCTTTTGATTCATCCTGAATGTTGGAAACAATTTCTGTAATATCTGTTACTGAACTTGAAACTTGCTCGGCTAGATGACGCACTTCTCCCGCCACAACTGAAAATCCACTTCCATGTTCTCCTGCACGGGCCGCCTCAATCGCTGCATTTAGTGCGAGTAAATTGGTTTGGTTGGCAATGTCTTGAATCACTCCAACAAGTGACGAAATTTGTTGGGAATGTGTATCCAGACCGCGTACCCTGTTCACCGCTTCATGAACAATGACATCAATTTCTTCCATTTGTTTCATCGATTCCTTCATCAGTGCCATACCTTCATTCGTTAACTCTAATACTTCTTGTGAAGAATGGTTAATATGGTCGCCATTTTCGTTCGCTTCTTCTACTTTCACTGTGAAATGTTGCATCGCTTCCGATAAATCACTCGTACGATTTGCTTGAGATTCAGCACCTGTGGCTAGTTCCATCATGGTAGTTGCGATTTGTTCAGAACCATACGTCACTTCATTTGCTGCTTGTGCGAGTTCTTCACTATGGCTAGACAAAGACTCTGAGGAATCAGACACATGAGTAATAATTTCTTTTAATTTTTCCTGCATATGATTCATGGAATCTGCAAGCTCTTTTGTCTCATCATTTGTTTTTAGCTCAATTGGTTCGCCTGATAAATCACCTTTGGATAAGCTACCCATTCGGTCTCTAATACGATTAATGGGTGTAGCGATACTGTTTGAAAATAGTAAAATAATAATTGTTCCAATAATAGACGTAACAATGGCAACAATAGCAATGACGAGTAAAATTTCATTTGCTGGTTGGTTGAAGTCTTTCATATATGTACCAGCGACTACATTCCAACCCCATTTCTCGCTTTTATTCGAATACGATACCTTTGGCGCAATTTCATCCGTATTTCCGGGAAGTGGCCAATCAAAATAGGTGATGCCCCCGCCTGCGTTTGCCTGTTTGATGAGTTCTTGTGTCGACATGATCCCATTTGGGTCCTCAGTATCCCAGCTATTCTCACCTTCTAATAGTGGATGAGCGATTTGTTGACCTTCATCATCTAAAATAAACATATATCCATTCTCACCAAGGTCTAGAGATGCATCAATGGGACGTGTGCCATCTTCTTGCATCTCTCCCAAAATCGTTTCTTTCACATGTTCTTGTGCATCTTCTAATGATATATTTCCTTTTTCTACTTCTTGCTCTAGTGCATCAATCATCCCTAATGTTATTTCTACACTGTTTTCTAAGTTATCGATCCCAAGATCGTTTAAGTTATTTTTACTTTTCGTAAAACTAACGACTCCTAGCACAAGAATTGGGATGGTCACTAACAAAATTGAAACAATCATTAATTTTCCACGAATGGATAATAACTTTTTCCTTAATTTCCTCATATTCCTTCACACCTTTGTTGTTTAGTCTATAGTTTGTAAACGTATATAATCTACATGTATGCCAATCATTTATTGGGTATAATTGCCTATGACTTAAGTATAGTGTGGATGGATGATTAATGCAATGCAAATATTTTGTTAAAGGTGCTTTATTCATATGAAACGTCATGCAGGAAGTGGTATAGAAGAATAGTTACAAAGTCGTGAACAATATGGGTAGGTTTCGTAGCGGAAAGTAATATGTAAAAAAGCACCCTCTCACATATGAAAGAGTGCTTTGCTTTACGTACCACAAAATGTTTGGTAAGGCCCGGATGGAAGATCGCGGCGCATATATTTCGCCTGTGCCTTTGTATGTGCATATGGATCTTGCAATAATTCGTTTAACCTTATCACCAATGAAAAGTCTTGATGGTCTACCGCTGCTTTGAGGGCTTCTTCCACCAAATCATTCCGCGGGATGATCGCAGGATTGACGCTTTTCATATGCGCAAAGATTTGCTCGGCACTTCGTTCTTCTGTTTCAAGCCGCTTCTTCCACCGCGTCTGCCACTCAGAAAATGCGCTGGATCTTTCCAAACTCGTTCCACTGTTTGAATCAAACGTTAGATCGATAAAAGTCGTCGTATAATCAGCTTGATGATCTTCCATTAATGTTAATAAATCATCAATTAATTTGGCGTCTCCATCCTCTTTGCGCATGAGGCCTAATTTTTCGCGCATACCCATGAGCCAATATTCATAATAGGTCGGACCAAAATGCGAGATGGCTTCTTGTGCCAATTCAACCGCCCGATCTTCATCTTCATGAAACAGAGGAAGCAAGCTTTCAGCAAAACGAGCGATGTTCCACCCACCGATGTTTGGTTGATTGGCAAAAGCATACCTTCCCTGGATATCAATCGAACTAAACACAGTACGCGGGTCAAATGTATTCATAAACGCACATGGACCATAATCAATCGTCTCTCCGCTAATCGTCATGTTGTCTGTGTTCATGACACCGTGGATAAACCCGACGAGTTGCCACTTAGCTATGAGAGACGCCTGTCTGTCGATCACTCGTTTTAAAAACTCCATATATTTATTTTCACTTGCGACAAGGTCCAGGTCATGGCGATGGATCGCATAATCGGCTAGCGCTCGTATGTCGTCTTCCGTTCCATACGCTGCAGCATATTGAAACGTACCAACACGTAAATGGCTGGAAGCGACTCTCGTTACAATTGCACCGTCAAGCATCGTTTCCCGGATAATTGGTTCACCGGTAGACGTCACCGCTAATGCCCTTGACGTCGGAATACCAAGTCCATGCATCGCTTCACTAATGATATACTCACGAAGCATCGGACCCACTCCTGCACGTCCATCTCCTCCTCGAGAATACGGCGTTTTGCCAGCACCTTTTAACTGGATGTCCACTCTTTCTCCACTGGGCGTTTTCTGTTCACCAAGTAAAATTGCTCGTCCATCCCCTAGCATCGTAAAGTTGCCAAATTGGTGGCCTGCATAAGCTTGAGCAATTGGATAAAATTCGTCTACAAGTTGGTTACCAGCAAAGATTTGAGCGCCTTCTTCTTTCAGCATCTCTCCATTTAATCCTAGCTCCTTAGCCAAAACGTCGTTGAACAAAATAAGCGCAGGGTCTTGTACCGGCGTAGGATTCGTTTGCGTGAAAAAAATACCCGGAAGCCCTGTATACGTATGCTCCATCTTCCAACCTATTTGCTGATGTGCCATGTAAGAGCAACTCCCCTTTCTTCCATACTATGCACTGTTTTTACAAGTACATGCTATTTACTTCTCTGTAACACATCTAGTACGTTAAGAAGCTCCGTTTCTTTTGCAGCTTCCTGATTGGTCGGTGTATATATTTTTATTTCCTCATCTATCAATCGCGGTATGATATGAAAATGAAGGTGAGGCTCGTCTTGATCTGCATGTAGTCCGTTGTCAGACAATATCGTGTAATCTTCACACAATCCTGCGTTTATTAATTGATTCGATACGTCAATTAATGCTTGCATAAGCGCACCACGAACGGATGAATTCTCAAGATGGTCCAATTTTTCCACATGTTTGTTTGGAACAACTAATGTATGCCCAGGGGCAATTGGATTGATGTCTAAAAATGCAGTTACTTCCTTGTTTTTATATACTTCATAACAAGGCAATTCACCACTAACAATTTTACAAAATGTACACATCAAACACACCTACCTATCAATTCTCAATCACAACATCTCGACCAGCAAGAATACCGACAATGAGAAGGATGACACCAGTTCCGGCTAAGAACACTAACGAAGCTGTCCAATCACCCGTCATATCATGAATAGCACCAAACAATACCGGACCAAATGCGGCAAGTAAATAACCTATCGACTGGGCCATTCCTGACAACTCTGACGCTTCATATGCGTCTTTCGTTCGTAGGGTAAAGAACATCATCGATAGACTAAACCCGCTTCCACAAGCAATACCAAATAAAATAACAGAAACGACAATCAAACTTGTGTTTCCACTAATAAACCCTAGTATTCCGAGTAAGAAAAGAGATCCAGTCATGAATCCTAACAATTTTTGATTGCGCATTTTACCAGCAACAATTGGCATGATAAATGTTATGGGAATCAAAGCAAATTGCATCAAGGATAACATCCAGCCCGATTGATTTAAACTATAGCCACTTGCTTCTAAGATTTCAGGTAACCATGTGAGAACGGTATAAAACATGAGGGATTGTAAGCCCATAAAAATAGTTACCTGCCATGCTGTCATTGACTTCCACATGTTTGTTTTTTCCTGCTTGCTATCATCTTCTGCAATCGTTGCTGCACGTTCCTTTTTACGAATGTGCGGGAACCATAAAATAGCTGCGACAATGGCTAAAATCACCCAGGCAGCAAGTGCACCTTCCCAACCAAAAGAACCAATATTAGCGAGCGGAATACTTACGCCTGATGCAATTGCAGCAAAAACGTTCATAAACACGACATAAAAACCAGTCGTTATTCCAATGCGAAATGGAAAACTCATTTTAATAAAACCTGGAATGAGCACATTTCCAAATGAAATAGCGATCCCGACAAGTGCCGTTCCAATAAAGAGTGTCGACACTCCGGTCACGGAACGAAGACCAATTCCAGCGATTAATATAAGCATCGAGATAAAAATCATGCGCTCCATCCCAAACCGATTCGCAAGTTTTGGGACAAAGGGAGACACGAGTGCAAACGCAATTAACGGAAGCGTAGTGATTGAACCGACAACCGTGTGACTCACCTCTAAATGTTCCCGAATCGACGGGATGAGTGGTCCTACAGCTGTGAGTGGAGCACGTAAATTTGACCCAATTAGTAATAAGCTAATGAGTAAAAATAAGCCCCCTTGTTGTCTTTTTCTGAGATGTTGTTGTTCTAGAGACATTCTTTTTCCTCCATATATATAGTTTCTACATGTAAATAGAATAGGTAAACTTCCTTGACCATTATAGGACAAATAAACACAAAAAAATAGCGAACACGTTTAAAAATGTCCGCCAAAATTATTAATAAAGCTTCTGCGCAATAAAAGTAATCACAAACGCCGATTCCTCCGCCGTTAACTCCGCATACTTTTCTTTCTCTACATGAACAGCATGAACTATATGGGATTGATCAGCCAGCCAAATGTGATAATTCCCTATTTGATAGTTGGGCGTTGGACGTTCATCTCTTGCATCTTCTTCCCAATCAATCTGCGAAAAAAAGTCATTCACTTCTTCAATGGTCTCTGCATCCATAATATCCATTCGAGTTTTGTGTGTTGGATCGTCATCCAACCATCTTAGCACAGGAAGAGATTCCCTACTTCCAACTTTTTCAATGGTATCATTCATCGCACATCCCGATAAAAAAGCAGTACAAGCAAACCAATTCCAATCATTGTTTGTTTACGCATTTTCCTCCCCCACTACATTAATGAATTTTATAATACGTATCTTGCGCTATTTCACTTAATGGAATGCACCAATAACCAATTGAATAATGACTTCGAAATCTTCTCCTGTTATCTTTGTATATTCTTCACTGTCAATATCTTGAGCTTCCGCATATGTGGCATCATCTGAAGCCCATACGTCATATGTTTCGATCCGGTAATCAGGGTCTGATCGGTCATCTTCTGGCATCTTTTCCCATGTAGCTTTCTCAAAGACTTCCCGCACTTGATCGATTCGTTCTACATCTGAAATATCCTTTTTTCTCGCATAGTTGGATTCACCCTCAACCGTTTGCGTAATTCGAATCGTATCTTTATATTTCGCTTCTTTAATCCCCTCACCTACGCCACAAGCCGATATAAGAATAAGCAACAACAAACTCATACCAATACGCACATTTTTCATTTTTTTCTATCCCCTTTAATAGTAGAATGTTTCTCACGTTCATCTTTAAATGGAATCTCGTTTGTGCTTGCCCATGTTGCTAGTTTGCCAGGTAATACTGTTTCATCCCCGGCAACCATTCGGATTCGATAAGGCTCGTCATGATAGTTTACAAATATATGAATGCTTTTGTTATTTTCTTTTATAAGGATTCGAACAACTTCATGTTTACTTAATTTCTCGCCTCGTAAATGGATCGCCTGTTCTGTAATCGTAATTTTTAATTTTGATATCGGTGTTCGTGGAAAAATGTACATCATTCCAACTAACAGAAGAGTAATGAGGAGCCCTATACTTAAGATAAATGCATCTTTTTCTTGTATATAAAAAATAACCGTGGATGCTAAAATTACGAAATCAAATACCCCGATAATAATTAAATGACCGACCATAACGCCTCGTGTTTCATAAAGTATGACAGGTTCTCTCTGCCGATTGTGGACAATTGCTTCTTGGTCCGTGCGTGCTTCTTCCTCGGTAGAAAGAGGCGTTGATCGGGCTTCTTTTAAAGCTGAATTTGTTTTAAGCAATATTCTAGACTTCATTTGTCTGTTTACAACACGTAGGACAACTACCGGAATCAGAATAGCGGCGATTGCTTCCCAGATGGACTCTCCATCTAATAAAAGTCCAAATACAATGACTGCCGCCAGTGCTAAAACTACCCGATATACATAGACAAATACAATATGCAGTCTACGTTCTAATGTACTTCCATGTACGAGCGGTTCATCTTCCGCTCGTAAGCGGCCATACATGTAATTGTCTTCGATTAGCTGATCGATAGATGGGATGTTTGTGATGGTAGGAGTGAATAGTAAGTCTGCAAACAAATGATGAATCATGTCTGCTTCTTCATATATACTTGTGCCTTTTTCAAGCTTCTCGTCATGAACAGCCTCTAGTAGTGATTGTACACGTATTTGATATCGCTCCCAAAACACATGCCAATTCTCGTCCAAAGCATACATATCTTCCGCCTCAAATGTTTCTTGCTGCAATAGGGCAGTGACTTGTTTTGCTATGGTTTCAAAATGGGCCAGATGTGCGGGTACATCCTCTTCATCATCGTCTTCCGCCTGATTTTCCAGCGGACCATGAATCCCACGTATACGATCGATGATTAATATGCGAGAGATAAAGTCATGGACCTCTCGACCAATCCCTTCATTTGCACTTGCGCCATACTCATCACATACATCAAAATGAGAAATAAGCGGAGATTCCTGTATTCTCCCTTCCCCGACAAGGACATATGAATGGTCATCTATGATCACTGGTTTTGATTGCAATGTTTGAAACAGTTGATCACGGTGTTTTTTAAAGGCCTTTTTATAGGGTTTCTGTACTTTTTGAAAAAGCATCCCTTTCATATCGTTCCTCCCTCCATCAACCAGCAACATAAGTTCTTTATATACTACCATATGTATGCATGTATGTTCGATAGGCAAAAGGCACTAAAAACCCTCTATTACCAAGGAATAGAGGGTGTTCTTCTAGGGTGTCATCAACTCATAAGATTTTAATGTATCATGTTCATCATGAATAATCGTGACAATCATATATTCATCCGCTTCATACAAACGGTCTAATTCCCTTAGAGAAGTTCGTACCTCTTCAGGGTTTCCGATAATCATTTGTTCTTTCATAGCAGCCATTTTGTCTCTTTCCTCATCCGTAAACGCATACTGTTTTGCCTCGTCGACAGAAGGAATGCGAACGTCTTCTTCTAACGTATCTTGTCTCAACTTCCACACACATTGACTAAGGGCTAAATCGTGAGCTTTTTCTGTCGTTTTTGCACAAATAACACTGACGGCGACAATTACATACGGTTCTTTTTCTGGATGTTGCTCATGCATCTCTGTCCGATACTTTCGAACAATCTCCGGCCCATCTTTATCGGTCATGAAATGCCCAAATGCATAGCTCAATCCTTTTTCCGCCGCGAGCTTTGCGCTTCTAGCACTTGTTCCTAACATCCATAATTGTGGACTTTCTTCCGGAACAGGCGTTGGTGATATTTTATGAAACATATTGTCTGTCGCGAATGAGCCATCTAAGAACCCTTGAAGCTCTGTCACTTTTTCAGGAAATTTTCGTACCTCTTCTAAATAATTGTCAGCTAACGCAAGAGACACTTCAGCAGATCCACCTGGCGCTCGACCTAAGCCAAGATCTATTCGTCCCGGATATAGGGTTGCGAGTAAATTATATGTTTCAGCAACATGATATGGTTTATAATAGGGTAACAAAACCGCTCCTGCGCCAATCCGGATGGAATTCGTGTGCGCTCCAATCGCACCGAGCATCACTCCAGGGTTTGGGCAAGCAAGACCAAATAAATCATGATGTTCAGCAATCCAATACCGTTCATACCCGAGTTTTTCTCCGTGCTTTGCTAGGCGAATGGACTTTTCAAGAGCTTCCTGTTCTGTCATCCCTGCCGAAACAGGTGATTGATCAAGTATACTGAGTTTCAATTGCACCGCTTCCCTTCTTATATATGACTACGCGATTCACGATGTTTTTTCCGTGCAGGAGCCGACTCGTGTAATTTTCGCTCTTCTTCTGTTTCTGGATACACTTGTGAGACAGGTCTAGGCTTCCCATTTTCATCAACGGCCACCATCGTTACGAAGGATTCTGTTGTCAGCATTTCTTCATCTTTTGCTATATCATGAGCCGTTACCTTTACGTAGACTTCCATGGAACTTCTTCCTGTATATGTAACGAACGCTTCCATGGTAAGTGCATCGCCCACTTTTGCAGAAGATAAAAAACTAACCGAGTCAATGGAAGCTGTCACAACGACTCCACCTGCATGTTTCATCGCTGACAGTGCAGCAACTTCGTCAATATACGCAAGCACTTTCCCTCCAAAAATCGTATCTAAATGATTCGTATCTGGTGGTAACACTAACCGCGTTTGTATAATTCTAGAATGGTTAATTGATCTTTTTTCCAATAGTATCACTCATTTCTTCATATTCAAACAAAAAAAATCATCTCCCGCATGCAGAAGATGTAAGCACAACAAAAAACGTTATACATTTGCGCAACATCGCTCCTATATCCACGTAGGCATTTCTATGTTCTTCCTTATGGCAGGTTTCCTGACTGAGAGCATACACTCATCACAGTGGCGGGACCGTGCTGGATTTTCACCAATCTTCCCTTTTAAACTTTTGTACAAAGTCACCATAAAGCATTTATCCAATTAGTATATAGTATATCAGAATTAATATAATATCCGAAACATTGCCTGCCTTTTACTCACAAAGATAACGAACATCAAACGTTATAATGCGTCTTCTTCCCGTTTTTTTCTCGTTGTGTAAATCAAATAAAGAACAAGGGCGACAAGAAGATAAGTTGGGATAAAGACGATTTGCACCACATTACTCAACTTCACCGATAGCACAAGAGACAATCCAGAACCTAGCAGTGCAACAACAATAAATAACCCGATGTTTAATACCGTATAATTACGAACGAGATTGAAATCATCATTTTTATGATACAAATAAAGGGAAATCACTCCACACACTAAAAATAAACTTGCAAAGGATACTTCAAAACCAATCATCCAAACGGTCGCTTGGTTAATGCTATCGATTGCTTCTGTGCTCGTTTCTTCCCCTGCAAATTGCTCTTCACGACTTACACGCAAATGATTCATGAAGACATAGCCTACATATATTAAAAGCATCACAATTGCATATAACGAAAATACTTTCTTATTCGCAGCACTTAGTTCATTTTGACGATCTACCTTCAACAAAAAACACCTCATTTACCATCTATATATTCCTACTCATTGTAACACACGAACAAAGAATTTCGTTTGTTGGACGAGTTTAGTGAATGTCATCATACGTATGTTAGACACTCACTCAGTTGCTATCATGAACGGTTACAGATACCATTGTAAGAACAAGGAAAATAGTTCTACATGCTACGTTATTTGGTTGACAAAGGTGGCTACATGATGCAAGAATACATTTGGCTTTCCATAACCGCTTGGTTTATGGGATTCTTTCCATTGTTTGAAATATACCTCGCCATTCCAAGTACAATGGCCCTCGGTTTAGATATGATTTCGTCGATTGTTTGGTCTGGTTTTGGAACATTTATCGCAATACCTTTCATCGTATACTTTTTCGATTTTCTTTCACGGATGCAGTTTATGAAGAAGTTTTTACTTAAAATGGCAAAGTCCAAATATAGCGAGAAAATCCGCAATAACAGTTTTTGGTTTATCCTTATTGCTACACCTATCGTCGGTACGTGGACCATAGGTGTTATTGGAAAGCTTACGGACATGAATAAACATTCTTTATTTATTGTATCTGCTGCAAGTATTGCGATCTACGGCATTCTCATTGGTGTACTCACACAGCTCGGAATTGATTTTATAACACAATAGTATGCTATACTGTAAAAATATTATTGCATGGAAGGGAGAGGAACCTATGACCATTCGCATAGGATATATTGGCTCAGCATATTCAGTAGCGACAAATAAGCAACTCGCTTCTGAGATTTCATCCATTACATATATTCCATACACATACGAATATCCTTATGACGTACCACGCTTGTACGAAGCAGCCCAACAAGAATGTGACGTCATTTGTTTTTCCGGAATTGTTCCACACTTTTATCGTGATCATACGTTAGATAGTGACATTCCAACTGTCATTACACCTTTTCATCCATATATGGTTGTCACTTCGTTATTAACATGTATCGTCAAGAAGAACGTAACACTCAACCAAATCTCTATCGATCTTCCCACCATAGAAATGATTCATGAAATCGAACAAACCATTGGATATTCCTTTCAAGGAGAAATGGTCGTTGATTATCAATGGATTTATCATGAAGAAGAGGAGCGCCCATTTCCTTTTAACGAAATCGTACAATTTCATCAAGAGCATTATATGTCTGGGAAAGCTCACATAGCGATCACAAGTATTCACTATGTATATGACAAGCTACAGGCAAAAAACATTCCCGTTATGTATATGACTGATTCCGACAATCATTTACAACAAGTTTTAGAAGAAGCTAAACAAAAAGTCCGCTATGCTCACATGCACGAAAGTATGATTGCGACATTATACATGACACGTAAAGGCTCTATTACACCAATTATGGATGAACACATTCGAGGAACATTACAAAACTTAATCCCACTACATGATCAAACGAAAGACGTGGACATAGCACAGTACTACACGACAAAAGGCATGATTACGAAAAGTATTTTACAGCAACTTGATCAGTGGATGGAACAAATGGAAGGAATAACACATACGCCATTCTCCTTTGGTATCGGGTACGGAAGCCAATTGTTTGATGCCCAACAAAATGCCAGTGACGCATTACAGGCAGCAATACAAGAAAAAGGTAGTAACGGCTATATCGTCACAGAAAACAATAAACGAATTGGCCCGCTAATTGGTGGCACGCATACCGAGAAACTCCGCGTAACTGAAAAGTGGTTAGATGAAGTCATTACTAAAAGTCAGACAAACATGAAAACAATGCGCAGGTTTATTCAGTTTATGCATATGCATAACTTTCAACCTTTTACAGCGCATGAACTTGCTTCCTACTCAGACGTAACCGTTCGAACAGCGGAACGTTTCATTAAAAAAATAGTAGAAGCACATATCATTGAATCCTATGGTCAAGAACAGCATGTCCAGCACGGAAGACCTCGAACAATATATGGCTTGAAAAACACAACCGAAACACAATTCCGTTCTTATATCCAAGAAAACACTGTTACTACAAACATTGTAACCGCTCCCCTTTAGGGAAGATGTAAAATTTCTTGACATTTGAAAACGCTTGCCATAGACTTATATCAGTTATATAACGACATAGAAGCGACACCTTAGATTTTAGCAGGAGGAAACAACGTGCACATTACAAAAGTAGAAATACATACAATCGATTTACCCCTACATGAACCATTTATTGTCTCATACACATCGTATGATTCAATGCCCGCAATTGTTTTAAAAGTACATACAAATACTGGCGTCATCGGTTATGGCGAGAGTGTGCCTGATGAGCATGTCACAGGAGAATCTGTCGCAAGTGTACATGCTGCATTAAAGCATCAACTCATTCCAGCTGTCCTTGGACAAAACCCAATGAATATTCAACAGATCCATGAAAAAATGGATGATGCACTCGTTTTAAATGGAGCGGCCAAAGCAGCTATTGATATTGCCTGTTACGATATTATTGGAAAAGTAAGCGGTTTATCTATACATACATTACTCGGGGGAAAACAAGAACAACCTCCAACGATCCCTATTGTGCTTAGCATTTTAGAGCCAGAAGTTCTTGCCAAGCAGGCCATAGATGCGATGCAGGCCGGGTATAAAGAAATTAAAATGAAACTTGGAACAGATCCCTTGAAAGACGTAGAACGCGTGCGAACTGTGAGAAAAGCGGTCGGTCCGCATATTCCCATCAAAGTAGATGCGAACCAAGGTTGGAAAACCGTTCCAATCGCTCGACAAGTCATGCGGGATTTAGAACCGTATCGACTCTCCTGGGTGGAACAACCACTTCCAAAAGGTGATCATTCATTTTTCAAGCGTCTCAAGGAACAAACGTCTATTCCATTAATGGCGGATGAAAGCCTTGTTGAATCACAAGACTTACGCACATTCTTACTGGATGGATCCGTTGATTTCATCAATATTAAATTGATGAAAAGTGGCGGAATTTATCCAGCATATAAACTCGCAACACAAGCAGAGTTATTCGGAATAAAATGTCAAATTGGCTCGATGGTCGAATCAAGTATTGCGTCATCTGCAGGATTCCATCTCGCTGCAGCACATAGAAATATCATTGCGACAGAAATATCCGGCCCAACACGCTTTTCAACAGATACTGGAAATCTTTCATACACTATTCCGTATGTGAACCTTCCAGATGCACCAGGACTCGGAATTACAGTCGATGATGAGGCTATAGAACGCATATGTTCTCATATCGAAGTAGTTTCTTAACATCATTAGATAACGTATAAAGGAAGTGGAAACATGGAACAGTCAAAGAAAGAAATGAATATATGGTGGGCAATTTTACCAATCGTAGTGATGATTACGTTTATGCTTATAACCATTGTAGTGCTTGAACAAGAACCACACATCCCGCTCATCATTGGAACCGTGACAGCTGCTCTTGTAGCGTTTAAATTTGGACACACGTGGAAAGACATTCAAGAAATGATGTTTACAGGTATCAAACTAGCGATGCCAGCTATTTTAATTATTATGCTCGTAGGTTTAACCATCGGCGCTTGGCTCGGTGGTGGAGTGATTGCATCCATGATCTTTTATGGATTAAAAATTATTAATCCAACCTATTTCCTCGTAACCATTACAATCATTTGTGCGCTCGTGTCTCTTGTGACCGGATCATCTTGGGGAACGATGGGAACGATTGGTGTTGCAGCGATGGGAATTGGTTTAAGTATGGGCATTCCAGCTGCAATGATTGCTGGTGCCGTTATTTCTGGAGCATACTTTGGAGATAAAATGTCTCCGCTTTCAGATACAACAAACCTTGCTTCAGGACTAACAGGTACAGACTTGTTTGAGCATATTAAATATATGCTGTACACAACGATACCTGGACTCGTCATTGCTTTAATTGTTTATGCCATTTTAGGCATGCGTTTTGGGAAAGATTCAGCCTCAACGACAGATATTGACCAAATTATTGCAACACTGCAAACAGAATTTACGATTTCACCATTATTATTACTTATTCCATTGATTGTAATCGTTCTTGTCATTCGAAAAGTTCCTGCAATTCCTGCACTTATTGTCGGAATCGTTCTCGGATATTTTTGTCAAGTGTTCGTTCAAGGCGGAACTCCAGCAATAGCGATGGAAACATTACAAAGCGGCTTCTCCATTAATTCAAGCAATGAAATGGTGAATGAGTTATTTAACGGCGGTGGACTTGAATCCATGATGTACACTGTTTCCATGACCATCGTCGCTATGACGTTCGGGGGAATTTTAGAGTACTCAGGTATTCTACAAGTCATTATGGAGCGCGTCCTCCGCTTCGTTAAATCAACTGGTGCACTTATTGCCACAACGATTGGAACCGGAATATTTACGAATGCAACATGTTCCGAACAATATATTTCCATTGTCGTTCCGTCACGCATGTTTGCGAAGTCGTATAAAGAAAAAGGGTTAGCATCGAAAAACTTATCACGTGCTCTAGAGGATGGAGGAACATTAACATCCGTCTTTATCCCTTGGAACACGTGCGGTGTCTTTATTTACGGTACACTCGGGGTTCACGCATTTGCTTACGCACCATTTGCAATTTTAAACTTTACTGTTCCAATTATTTCTTTAATCTTAGCCTTTACAGGATTTACGATTGCTAAAATTAAACAGCCAGTAGAAGCCATTGACGTGGAACAAACAGCGAATTAATGGAGGGAAACACTATGGGTAAACCATCTAAGAAGCATTTTTCATTTAAACGATTGACGATCGAAGACCTTGATACCATTTTACATGTCCAAAAAATCGTCGTCGATTCACTCGAAGACCCATCCATATTAGCGGCGTTAACTCCAGAAGAATACACCTTTCTTTTAAATAATCATGGAGAAATCATCGGAGCGTTTGATCAAGACAAACTCATCGCCATTCGCGCTGTTCTTGAACCACCAATAGATGAGGAACATTTAGGACTTGATCTTGGTCTATCAGGTGACGAACTTACAGATGTGTTGTACCAAGAAATATCAATGGTCCTACCATCCTACCGTGGACATGGGCTGCAACAACAATTAGCGAAACATATTATGAAAGTCGTTGAACAATCGAGTAAAGCATATACACATATATGCGCTACCGTTGCACCAACGAATATTCCTAGCCTGAAAGATAAATTTAAGCAAGGTATGCATACGGTTGTGTTAAAGAAAACATATGGCGATAAATGGCGCTACACCTTTGCCAAACCGATGAAAGAAATATGGGAGTTCGATGATTCAAGTTCAAAAAGCGTCCCCCTTCATGATTTACATGAGCACCAACGGCTACTTGATGAAGGGTGGTATGGAGTGAAGCTCGTACCAAAGGATGAATCATACGCGATTACTTACCAAAGAAGAAAGAGCATTTCGTAGTATACTCGTTTCACTCTTATAGAAGGAGACGTCAGAACGTTGTAATCCTGTTTTATCAGTGATTACAACGTTTTCTTCTGTTTTAGACGATTTGACCCCTCGTTTTTGTCCATGATAAACTACAGGAAAGAACAGAAGGAGAGTGTAATCCGATGATACAACACAAAAACATTTTAATTGCTTTTGATGGATCAGATAACGGTTTGAAAGCTCTCGAAACTGCAAAAAAACTTTCCCTAGACAACGACGCACAACTCACCGTCGTCTATGTTCATGACAAAGCTCTTGAACATCCGGTGAACGTTGGAACAACACCGGCGGGAGAGGAATATATGTACCAACAATTTACGGTAGCTGGCACCATAACGAAAAATACATTTCCAGACCACCAGCATACCGTCATTGTGCAAGAAGAAATGCCACAACGAGTGATGGCAACAGCCCAGGCAAAACTGGCTGAAGTCCCAAATGTACACTATGAAAACCTTGTTGGTAAACCAGCTACAGAAATTGTCGATTATGCAAACAATAATGACACAGACGTAATCGTCATTGGACACCGGGGAATTGGTGCTCTGAAGAAAATGCTAAAAGGAAGCGTCAGCGAGAAAGTAACGGATGAAGCAAATTGCTCCGTCTTTGTCGTCAAGTAAATATATACATGTACGAAAAACGGACCTACCTCGCGTACGTCCGTTTTTTATTGGGTTAGGGCCGGGATTACGAGGAACCTTGATCTTACGGGAACTATGAGCAAGGATAGCCCCGCGATTTTGGTGGGCGTCAATTATCCAGGCACTATCTTTCAGGTTAGTGCCTCAATCATACGAAAACTTCACGGATCCAAAGATAGAATCGTTGAATTAACTCGAAAATATGCGCATACTGAAAGAGAAGCATACTTTACAATACATCCTTTCAGGAGTGATTTATATATGGGAGAAAAAACAGTCAAAATTGTCGCAGTTGCTGGGGAGTTAACTGGCTGGAAAACAACGGTTATTTTACATGATTTACTGGAAGAAGCAAAAAAGCTTGATCCACAGGTGCAAACAGAACTGATTGAAATGAAAGAGTACGACGTTGAATTTGCTCGTGGATTCCCTCTTTCTTACTACAATGACGATACATGGGAAGTTGTTAGTAAAATATCAGCCGCTGATATTGTCGTTTTCGGATCGCCTATTTACCAAGCTTCCATGACCGGCGCTCTAAAAAACTTACTCGATCATTTTCCGACAGACGCACTGAAACGAAAAGTGACTGGAATTATTACCACTGGGGCGGTTGAAAAGCATTTTCTCGTCAGTGAATATCAAATAAAACCGATTTTGTCTTATTTAAAGGGACTCATCCCAACAAGAAATGTATTTGTGCACAACGATTCATTTAACGAAATAAATGATCTCATCGACGATAGCGTCATTCCACGCTTATCAAAAATGGCAGAAGAAATGCTGCAACTGCAGAAAACATATCAACAATAATCAAAAAAGCTTACTCAAAGTAGAGTAAGCTTTTTTTACAGCGCATGTTCATTATATAAAGTGGATCTACTATTCTTTATCTTTCTTTTTTTCATCGGTTGGTGAGACTGAAAAATTATCGATCGTTTCTTCTTGTTCAAAGTTCTTGTTCGCTCCAAGGCCACCCTCATCAATCATTTTTGCTTTTTCTTGATCATCAGATGGTGTTTTCACAACATTATAGTACTTATCTGCACCTAAACCGCCTTCTTCAATCATCTCTGAAATTTCTTCCGTGCGCATTTCATCTGATTTATCTACGACAATATCTTTACGTTTAAACTCTGACATTTCTCGTCCCTCCCACTCAATTAATCATCTTTACATCTTATATTCTATTATAACAGATGATTCAGTTAATATGCACATATTTCGTTTGAATACTTTTCCCCCTTGCCGAATACTACTATTCGTCTCTGGACCAGGAAGGTAATTGTTTCACAATTTCGTAGATTCCCGGCTTTTGGGCGTACCCTAACTTTTCATTGACAGCTAGCATTGGAGCATTGGTTGAATCATTATGAGTTCGAATCCCACTTGCACCATGTGCGAGAGCATATTCAATGGCCTTTACTTTTAAAGCAGAAGCAATCCCTTTTCCGCGGTACGCTCGAGCCACCCCTGTCATCGAATTATAATATGTATCGTCATTTTCATTCACAATCATGGATAATCCAACCCACGTATCCCCGTCGACCGCAAGAATAAATCCTTCTTGATCAACGTCCTTCATCCGTGTGATGAGCGTGTCATTCTCTGGACGAGAGATACGTTCCATTCCCGGAACATCAAGCGTAAGCTCCCACCACAAATCCCAAAACCGCTCTTCTTCATGTTGGAATGCAGCTAGATTTGTAAATTCAATGCCTGCTGTTTGAAGACGATCAAATAACGCATCATATGCTTGGATATCAAATGACGTTACATCCAAGAATGCACTACGTGAATGGCTTTTCGTTTCAAATCCTCGATCTTTTGCCCAAGCAATATCCTTTGCATGTACTTCGGGGATAACCATTCGTAGCGCTTTTGTATCATCTTCGTGCGCAACTTGTTCCACTTCCTCCAACATCCAGTCTCCAATCCCTTCGTTTTCCCATTCCTTTGCAACGTTCAGAGACACTTCCGCATATCCTGCTGGCAGAATTGGATCCCACGGGCCTGAAACATATGCCGCATGACCAACAAGCGTACCTTCAGAAGTTACCACACCAACATTTGTCAAAAAGGTATCCTCCATGCACTTTTGCTCATTCCACTCAAGCACTTCTTTACTAGGAAGCTCTGCGTAGCGTTCTTCAACAGATTCATAATAATTACTTGAGTCGATATATACTAAGTGTAAATCCATACTCATCCCCTTCCCCATTCAAGCTTTGAAACCTCTCAAAAAATCGCCCTTCTGTTCTTCAACACTTATCCCCACCACATCACAAGTACAAATAAGGACCAAAAACTAATGACGACAGCAAAGAAAATACCAATGAAGATAACAAATAACGTTCTTCCGTCTGAAATTCCCCTTTTTACATATAAAAAAAGTGAACGATAGATATAAATAAGATATAACAAAATGCTTACAATCGTCACAATTAATAACACCATCAGTGGATCCATCCAGCCCCATACATCACCAAAAAAGTAAGCTATATCTTGGCCAAAAATGCCGAGCCCACTCGCGAATATAAATAATCCAACTAACACATACTTTTGCGTTTTCATCCATTTACTCCCCGAAATATAAATTTTATATGTATCATACACCCAATTCTCAGGAAAGCAAACATCGATTTTTAAATCCAAATGAATCGCCAAAATTGAATCTTTGAAAAACAGTTTCTTTATATGTTGCTTTCAATTATAATAAAACATAGACAGGCCTTATGATAAAAACTAATGAGAAATGAGGTGATTATATGAGTGAACAAATTTTAAAAAACATACTTGCAGAAGTACAAGGCGTTAAAACAGAAGTGCAAGGTCTTAAAGCCGATGTAGATGGGCTTAAAACAGAAGTAACAGGACTTAAAACAGAAGTAACAGGACTGAAAACAGAAGTAGCAGGAATTAAAACAGAAGTACAAGATTTAAAATCCGAAATGAATAGCCGATTCGATACGTTAGAAACAAGAATGGGCAATATGGAATCTCGAATGGATAAAATGGAATCTCGAATGGATTCAATGGAACCAAAAGTAGACACGATTCAAAGCCATGCTGCAAGCAACTCAGAACAATTAAATACAATTGCACATGCACAAAACAAACAAGGAAAAGTACTAGAATCTTTGTCTCTTCGCTCTTTAGAACAGGAAGCAGATATACGTGTATTACAGCGAGTTTAATAAAGACATTCCTTCATAATACTTTATTAAATTTGTATCCCCGTTTTTGGACGTCCCGCATTTTATATAAATCATAAAGCATTTTTAAACACTCTTGAGCCCCTATTCCCAAAATAGGGCTCTTTTTTTCATGTAAATGTAAAGTTTTATTGACATTATTTTCGCACCTATGATACGCTTATACTAATAAATATGTAAAGTTAACTTGTCTTTCAGATCGAGGTGGCCCATGAAAAATTTAGTACGTGAATATAGAAAAAAAGAACATCTAACACAACAAGTATTAGCACAAAAAATGGACGTTTCCCGCCAAACAATTGTAGCCATTGAAAACGGGAAATTTAATCCTTCTTTAACATTGGCCTTCAAACTAGCCGGAGAGTTTAATTGCTCTATTGAAGATTTATTTTTATTTGAAGATGGAGGTGCAAGAAATTGAAAATATTTAGCTTTATAATGCTACTTGTGATGTTTATAAGTTTTTGGATTAGCGGACGTTTCCGTAAGAAAAAAGGCTATGATGAAGTATATGAACGCCATTCACAAAAAGCACATTCATATGCATGGTACGCAACACTGGCAACCATCTTATTCCTGTTTTGGTTAACAGGATTTACAGATGTTAGTCTCAGCACCGCCCCTTTATTAGGCATTCTCATGTTTGTCCATATTGGGAGTTGGGGGATTTCACTCATTGTTTTGATGATGTATACGTATAGTTAAAGGTTGGGTTCTAGCTAGTCGTTTTAAATAGGCACACACGACAAAACCCACCTTCTTAGAATTTTTCTAATCAGGTGGGTTCGATTATTCATTTTCCTTTGTTGGTGTTTCCTCTGTATTTACCATGCGAAACGCTGGCACCGCCAACCGGCTCATAATATCCTTAAACAACGCACCTTCTATCCCCGCCTCCGTGAGCGCTGTCTGCATACAGCCCAACCAAGCATCTCGACGTGCGGGCGTAATTTCAAACGGTTGATGACGAACAGGTAACATGGGACGTCCACGTTCTTTCGAGTAGATCGGTGGTCCACCGAAAAACTGGGTCAAAAATAGTCGCTGCTTCCGTGCCGATTCCTCGAGATCGTCTGGAAAGATCGGGAGTAGCGTTTCGTTCGCGCCGATATGTTTATATAAAGAATCAACGATTGTATCAATTGTCGGCTGCCCGCCAATTGTTTCATAAAGGGTATTTATTTTAGTCATTTCTGGTCACCTTCTTTTATGAGATGTCATTCTCATTATACCACGCTAGTGATGTTTTTTCAGGCATAGAAATAGGTATACCCTTCTCTTTTTGTTAAAATAGATAGAAAGCAGACCATCTGATAAAGGAGGGATTTCGATGAAGCGTAGTTTATATATCGGTAGCTTTTTCATAATACTACTGGCTCTCGTTGCCTGTTCACCTAATAAAGAAGAAACGAGCAATGCTCCAAACGTCAATTCCCCAAACGAAGAAGTGGAAAAATCAGGACCAAATGCAGCTCCTGAAATTGACTATTCCAATAGTGATCTGGAGAAAATATATTTCGCAGGTGGTTGTTTTTGGGGAGTGGATGAATACTTTGACCGGATTTACGGAGTTGCCGAGGTAACATCAGGATATGCCAATGGCTCCGGTGGCAAACCAACCTATGAAGAGGTTATTTATGAAGATAGAGGTTTCGCGGAGGCAGTAGAAGTCTCTTATGACCCTGAGCGTGTTTCTTTGGAGGAGCTTACAGACTACTATTTTGATGTGATCGACCCAACAACATTGAACAAACAAGGAAATGATAAAGGAGAGCAATACCGTACGGGTATTTATTATATAGACGATACAGACAAAACCGTTATTGACAAACAAGTCGAGCAAGAACAAAAAAGCTATGACGACCCTATCGTGACCGAAGTATTACCATTAGAAAATTATTATCTCGCCGAAGAAGAACATCAGGACTATATGAAAAAGAATCCAGACGGTTATTGTCATATCGATTTAAATGTCCTCCTTGATGTCGAGATACATCCAGAAGATTACGAACGTCCGAGTGATGCTGAACTTAAAGAAACACTCACTGAAAAGGAATACGAAATTGCTGTACATGACGGTACGGAGAAATCGTTCACCAATGAATACTGGGACTTTTTCGAGCCAGGGCTTTATGTCGATATTACTACCGGAGAACCCCTATTTTCCAGTGCGGATAAATACGACTCGGATTGTGGTTGGCCAAGTTTTACCAAACCCATTGACCCAGATGTTGTCACCTATCACGACGATACAAGCTACAGCATGGAACGCAACGAAGTCAGGAGCCGAGCTGGGGACATTCATCTTGGCCATGTATTTGATGACGGGCCAAAAGAGTACGGTGGAAAACGCTACTGCATCAATAGTGGTGCACTCATGTTTATTCCATTAGAAGATATGAAAGATGAAGGGTATGGAGATTTTGTAAATATCGTGGTTAATGGAAATTAAAGAACCGACGAACCCAGTTCTCTTCATTCAAAAGAGTTCTGGGTTGTTATGTCTACTCATCTTTTATACTATCGTCGTCACATCCACCAGTGGACATTTACTCTTCTCCCTCTTCAGGCTTATCATCCGCTTCTAATATCTCTTCCGTCGGTTCAATATACACATGATGATCTTGGCTACCGATCACTAGATGATCATTCACTAACACCGGTCCTGAAGGAGACAATTTTCCTCCTAGACGTTTTTTACCTATTAAATCACCTGATTCTGGATCAAATCCGTAAACCAATCCTCTCGTATCTGAAAAATACACAACACCATCATCCGCAACTGGAGGGGCCTTATTTATATAGCCATTATATCTCCAAACTTCATCTCCACTTTCCGCGTCAAAACTGTAAAATTTTTGTGTGATGGGGCTGCCAACATATACGCGATCTTCGTACAACATGGGAGCACCAGATTTGTTATGCGGAATCATTCGCCCTTTTCCTAAAGAACTTTCCCACAAAAGATCCCCAGTTTCAAGATCAAAGGCGGATAATTCACCTGTATCATGATTTCCAACAAATATTCGGTCCTCAATGATGACAGGTGTAGATCGAACTTCATTCTTCGTTTCTATTTTATTACGCAAATTTTTCTCTAGTTGATCGTTTTCAAGAACTGGGTTGTTTGCCGAATTCTCTCGAAATTGATTCCATTCCACTTCAGCCGCCTGCACTGGGCTTGAAATCGGATACAGAAACATCAATAAAAGTCCAAGAGTAGCAAGAACATTTCTCACATATTTCATGATTTTCCCCTTTCATCGAAAGCTTCTACTTTAAGTGTAATATCTATACGGAACTCTGTCCAAGTAAGTAAGGTTAAATGACATACGAAACCTATGATATGATAGAATGCATGAATACTATTAGCTGTAGGTATTGAAAGGAGTTTAATCACTTTGGATGTTGAAAAGTACTTAATTTTTATAAGAGACCAAGATAAAACACCCGACATTGAAACTTGTACATATAACAATGGTAAATGGGAAATCAAGTACTACGGTAATTCGACAGTTTATCCATATAATGCTCATAATGTTACTCAGTATAAGAACCCTATCAAAATAGACGCACAAATGAATACTGTTTATCATCATCAACAACCGGTTCTCAACGTAAAGAAAATTTTGCAATTTGAACAACACACACGACTCATATTTAACGATTGTTCTGATAAAACATACGAAAATTCAACTCTGTATGTAGAGCAATCCTCCTTAAGTAATAATAGTACACGCGATACATTTGATTATCTATCAGCATTAGCAAAGAGCGAGAGCAAACCAGATGACGAACAACTATCCTTTTTGGGCAAGGCTTACCAAGAGATGACGCACATTCACCCGAAAAGTGTCTTGGCTCATTATCTAAGTGGAGAAACTCCTAATCACAAAGAGGACAATCAAACTTTAATTTTTCCTTTTGGATTGAATGCGAGTCAAAAATCAGCTACAGAAAAGGCTTTTTCAGAACAACTTAGTATTATTGAAGGACCTCCAGGAACTGGTAAAACACAGACGATCTTAAACATCATTGCGAATGCTATTATTCGAAACGAAACGGTTGCTGTGGTTTCCAACAATAACTCTGCTACTATGAACGTATTAGAAAAGCTCGAACAATATGGCTTTGATTTTTTAGCTGCTTACCTCGGTAACAAAGAAAATCAGAAAGCCTTTTTCGACCATCAAATTGAAACCTTGCCGTCCATGGATAATTGGCATCTAGCTGAGCAAGAGCGGGAATCCATCCAAGCTCAACTACAACAGTCTCAACTTGAATTAGATGAAATGCTTCAATCGCAAAATAGACAGGCAAAGCTAACGTACCAATTGTCTGCCTTTCAAAAGGAGTATACATATTTTAAAGATTACATGGGTGATTTCAATCCTAAGAAATTCACATTCAAATCGATTTCACGATTAAACTCCAACCAAGTTTTACAATTGCTCATCCGATTTATGAATCATTTTAAAGAGGGAAAAATAAAGCTCAGACATAAACTATACAACATCATTTTTTATGGTGTTATTGATTTCAATCTGTATAAACTGGCTCCAGAAACAATTGTTACTTTATTACAAGAAACCTATTACAGCAAAGTCATAAGCGAATTGGAAGGAGAAATAGAAAGAATTAAAAAGCAGCTCAAAGATTACCACTTTGAAGAAAACATGAACATCCAAAGCGACGACTCCATGACATTGTTAAAAGATGCTTTAGCAAAAAAGTATGATACGGGGAAACGGCATACTTTTAATCCTTCCACTTTCAGGGGAAACTTTAACAAGTTCATCAAACAATACCCAGTTATTTTAAGTACAACACACTCTCTGCGTAATTCATCAGCAAAAGATTATCTTTTTGATTACGTTTTAATTGATGAGGCATCGCAAGTTGATATTGTAACTGGTTCACTCGCTTTATCTTGCGCTAAAAATGCCGTTATCGTCGGGGATCAGATGCAACTTCCTCATGTTGTCCCAAAAGAGAGAAAAAAACGTACTGAAAAAATCTTTGAATCTTACCATGTAAATGAGGCCTACAATTATGCAGAACAAAGCTTATTGTCATCCATAAACTCTCTTTTTAGGGAAGTGCCTAAAACATTGTTAAAAGAACATTATCGATCTCACCCCGAGATTATTGGTTTTTGTAATCAGAAGTTTTACAATAACGAACTCATCATTTTAACAAAGGATTCTGATATTGAGGTGCCTCTCATATTGTATGAAACAGTGGAAGGAAATCATGCGAGAGGTACAATTAACCAACGACAAGGGGATGTCATTTACAATGAAATTATTCCAAATCAACAGATTAATCCCTCTACACATTCCGTTGGCATCATTGCTCCTTTCCGTGATCAGGCAGACTTGCTACAAGAAACTAAAACAGATAAAATGATTGAAGCTGATACGGTTCATAAATACCAAGGACAAGAAAAAGATATTATTATTTTGAGCACCGTATCGAATCACATTAAAGAAAATGACTTTGTCGATAACACAAACTTAATGAACGTTGCCATTTCTCGTGCCGTAAAGCAGTTAATTGTTGTTATTTCTGCCGGAAGTGAGAACTGGCACGGAACAAACATTGGTGATCTCGTTCGTTATGTTCGATATAATAATTTAGAAGTTATTGAAAGCGAAGTGCGATCCGTCTTTGACTTGTTATACAAAAGTTACTCTAAGCAACTGTTAAAGGTTATGAATAACAACAAGAAAGTATCTGAATACAATTCAGAAAACCTTATGAACGTCGTGATAGAAAAAATACTAAAAGAGCCAGAGTTCCAATCTCTACACCATGTATTGCATCAGCCGTTAATGATGCTCATTAGAGATCGTGAGAAATTGACTGAGGAAGAACGGACATACACAATGAATGTCTTAACGCACACAGATTTTGTTATATACGACCAAATTGACAAACAGCCACTCTTAGTAGTTGAAGTGGATGGACACGCCTTTCATGCGAACAACCCAGATCAACTTAGACGAGATGAAATGAAAGATACCATTTTACAAAAATACAACATCCCAATCATCCGATTGAAAACAACCGGAAGTGATGAAGAAACAATCCTTAGAAATAAACTGAAAGAAGTTATGAAAAAACAATCATAATCTTTCCACTGGCAACGTGTCATAAAGTGAAACTTTATTCAGTGGGGGGTTCTTTGCTAGATGACACATATCGATTATACTTGATTGTACAATCAGACTGGAGGAATCGTTATGATCCAGAAAGGAATTAGACACTCTAAACGATATCGAGAAATAGTGAATGTCTTTATTAAAAATGGTTTAAGCCACCTTTTATATCGAATCGGTTTAACAGACAATAAAATAAAGACAGCTAAAGCTGACCAACAAAAAACCAATGATAACCTGGTCCATTTGGGGAACAAATTACGACTATCTCTTCAGGAATTAGGCCCAACTTTTATTAAGCTCGGACAAATCGCTAGTACGAGAAGAGATCTTATACCAGAAGAAATCGGCCATGAATTGGAAAAGTTACAAGATGACGTGCTAGGCTTTTCCATCGAAGAAGTCGAGGAAATTTTTCAAGAGGAATTTGGCAAGACGACGAATGAAATGTTTCACGACTTTTCGCCAAAGCCAATCGCAACGGCGTCTATTGGTCAAGTTCACTTTGCCCGTCTCGATTCTGGTGAAGAAGTCGCCATTAAAATCCAACGACCAAATATCCAAGCATCCATCGAAACAGATTTAGATATACTCTTTCACATCGGACGCTTAATTGAAGACAAAACAAAATGGGGAAAAAACTATCAAATCCTAAATGTGATTGATGAGTTCTCTACGTCACTTAGAAACGAACTGGACTATCTCACAGAAGGTCGCAATGCGGATAAAATGCGGAAGCAATTTGCTGCGGATGAGACCGTCCATATTCCTGCGATCCACTGGGAGTACACATCCCGAAAAGTACTCACAATGGAAAAAGTGACCGGCATTAAAGTAAGTCAAATCAACCAACTGAAAGAGCAAGGCTATGATCTTCCTTTAATTGCGAAGCGGATTGCGGAGTCTCTATTTAGCCAAGTGTTGGATCACGGATTTTTCCATGGAGACCCACATCCAGGTAATATTTTCATTCTGCCGAGGAATATCATTTCTTACGTCGACTTCGGAATGGTCGGTCAATTAAACGATCAGATGCAGTCGCAATTTTCCTCTCTCCTGATTGCAGTGTATCAAAATAATCCGGATGAAATGATCCAAACCTTTGAAGAGATGAATTTATTAAATCGCGTGGATGACATCGATGCACTACGTCGTGAATTGGAAAAATTACTTAAAACATATTATGACGTATCCTTAACAGAAATTAGCTTAGGAAAACTACTCATTGAGATTTTTACGATTGCTTATCGTCACCAAATGGACGTTCCAACAGATATTACTGTTCTGGCAAAAGCAATCGTTACAGCTGAGGAAGTCATTGAACAATTAGATCCAACCTTTAGCATTATGGAAGCCGTTGAACCCTTTGCGATAAAAATCATGAAAGAACGGCTCCATCCACGGAATTTGTTAAAACGTGCAGTAAAAAGCTCTCTAGAGGATATTGAAACATTAAGAAGCTTACCAAAAGATATTCAACATACAGCAAAAACGGTGAGCAAGGGGCGGTTGAAAGTGAACGTACATGTAGAAGACGCTCCAACCTTTTTACAGCGCCTTGACCGTATTAGCAACCGATTATCTTTTAGTATCATTTTACTAGCCTTCAGCATACTCATGGTCGGTCTCATTATCGGTGCTTCGATTGCTGGTGAAACGAATACATTATTCAAATTACCTGTCATCGAACTAGGTGGAATCGTTGCGTTCCTTATGTTTGTGTTCATGTTGTTTTCCATCTTTCGCTCGGGGAGAATGTAGCTATAGACTAAAGGTTAATGTTTGTTTACAAGCACTTTACATTATAGAGTTATTCGCCCTACATATTTACAATCCTCAAAACATATGTATAATTTTATATATAGAGAGACAGGATAAATACTCTATGTAAAGTTGTAGAGCATCTCAGCAACACATCATACAAGGAGGTTATTATCATGTCAGACAACAGTTTTAAAGACAAAGTAGAAGGTGCAAAAGATAAGATAAAAGGTACAGCAAAAGAAGCCTATGGGAAAGCTACCGACGATACATCTAAAAAAGTCGAAGGTAAAAAGGACCAACTTAAAGGCGAAGCGAAGTCAAAAGTTGGCGAAGTGAAAGATGCATTCAAAAATAAAGATGAGGATGAAAAATAAATTTAGTCATAAAAAACAATCTGTTGATGATCAACAGATTGTTTTTTTGTGGACAAGTCGTCGCAAAGGTAGTGTTCCACTTTAATCTAATGTAACATCCCTTAAGTACGGGAAACTACTTGGGAATTGGAAGAACCCGTCTACTTCATCACTTAATCCTGCTAATAACACCGAATGATAGACTGGAACAATTGGTGCTTCATCAATAATAATTTGTTGTGCTTCTTTATACAGGTCTAATCGCTCATCCTCATCTGTCGTTTTTCGTGCTTGCTCAAGTAAATCATCTACTTCATCATTGGCAAAGAATGAGCGGTTTCCTGGGTCCCCACCGTTTTCAGAATGGAACATTGGATACAGTCCGTAGTCAGCATCTAACGTTACTGTTCCCCAACTTCCTACATATAAATCTGTGTCTCCATTCCCTGTCACTTCTAAATAAGCTCCCGTTTCTAACATTTCTATATTCAGGTCAATCCCAATTTCACTTAATTGCGCCTGGGCAACTTCTGCTAAATCGGATGTCGTACGGTCATGCGTTAAAATGTCCGCAGAAAATCCATCTTCATAACCCGCTTCAGCGAGCAATGATTTTGCTTTTTCTACATCAAATTCGATTGGTTCGAGTTCATCACTATATCCTTGGACAGTAGGCGCAAGTGGTCCTATCGCTGGTAAAGCAACGCCATCGGTTACCCCATCAATAATTTCTTCTTTATTGATTGCCATCGAAATCGCTTGTCTGACCCGCACATCATCAAATGGTTCCTTCTCTGTGTTTATACCAATATACGATAAACTAGCACTATCAGATTCCATCACACTCGTTCCGTCACTACTATTAATTTGTTCAATATCATTCGCATTCACAGGATACGTAATTTGTGCCTCGCCTGTTTCAAGTTCAGCTAAGCGTGTACCATCTTCTGGAACTACCTTAAATGTAACTGAATCTACATGTGCCTCCTCGCCCCAATAATCTTCATTTTTGACCAATGTTACATACTCCCCATGACTACGTTCATCAAACTTAAAATAGCCTGTTCCTACAGGGTGTTCATCTACGGAAGCAAAAGGATCTTTCCCATTTTCAACCGCTTCATAATCCGCTTCGATCGACTTTAAACTAATCATATGGCCACCTGGATGAGCTAAATGCAACGGCAAGGCCGAGAAAGGATAGGCCGTCGTAATTTCTACTGTATATTCATCTGTTACTTCTACTTCTTCAATCATATCAAATAAAAATGCAAGCGGAGACCCGATATCTGGATCAAGTACACGATCTAAATTCGCTTTAACCACTTCTGCATTCAATTCTGTATCGTCATGAAACGTAACATCTTCCCTAATTTTTGCTTCCCAAACCGTATCACTAATTTGCTCTAAACTTTCAGCCAATGCTGGTTGCAAGTTTAGATCTGTATCCCAGGCAACTAATGTGTCATACATGGCGTTCATCACATACAATGAATTCCCATCATTTGCTGCATGTGGATCAAGTGACACTGGGGCAGATGCTACATCAACAACAAGGTCTCCCCCATCACTAGTAGCTTTTTCTTCAGCGCCATCTTCTTCACCATCTCCTGCACAAGCCACCAAACTAGTTACTACCAATAAAATAAAAAGGACAATCCATTTCTGTCTTCTCATGCTGCACCCCTTGTTTTTAAAATTATTAAATGTTTTTGATTATACCATTCACTGTATAATTAATCATGTACTATATACTACTTCCCAAAAATAAACAATAGGTGGAAAGTATCGTTCTATTCCACCAATAAAATCATTCATCCATATTAACGAATGGTTCATGATACTCTAGCAGCCCTTTGATTTGTGTAACGTATAATTCCTTGCCAGCTACATAACGATTGAAATCAAAGATCACTGGCACCCTATTCCCGCCAATGGCGAATAACGCTTTTCCTTCTCTTGGAAGATAAGCAGATGTGTGGATCGTTCCAGCAGATGCATCATATTTATTTGAAAAAACATCTCGTTCCTCATTATTTAATATTTGATATGCTTCGGAGACGTCCATTCCATGCTCCCGTTGATGTTCAATCTCTTTTTTCCTCCTGATCGACTCACCTGTCCGGTTACGGTTTTCTTCGGTTAATACTTCAAAATGATTGGTGCTAACATTTGATCTTCGTGCGATAACCTTTCTCGGAGATGCTTCGACAACATACGTTTCACCATGAGGATCGGTCAATACGTAACTAAATGTCGTTCTATGGGGAATTTCTTTTAACAAATGGATCGCTTCTTCTACATTTGCACATGTTTCTAACACTAACCGGCCAATCATATTACACAAAAACCCATCGCCTCTGCGCACGCGGTTAATAAAGTTGTAGCCCATTGCAAGTCCCTTTTCATTCATGCCATCCGTACGTCCGGTGATTTGCATCGAAGGTCCAATCGTTGCATACCCCTCATCTGTCGGCTGATAGATTACGTATCGCCCCTCATAGTACCGAGGGTGGCTATCATAATTGCGGACCATAAATTCAGGCCCCGTTAAAATAGAACATCCACTCTTCACATATTCAAGATAGTAGCCTCCAAACTCCCTGAGGGCATCTGCTAACCCTTGGAGTTCATCTAGCATCGGTGGATGATAGTTAGAAAAAAGTCCAATGGCTTCTTTTTCATCTATAATAAAATCACGCTTTCTTCTCGTCTTCCATTGTTTCTCACGTCTCTTCAAAATAGGAGAATCCTTTAACAACTCCCCTTGTCGAAACCCAAAATCATAGTGATTTCCTTTAAATTGAATGACATCGCTATAATATTTTTTCATCGTATGAATCTCCTCTATAAACATCATAAAACACACACAACTTGCATATACCATATCATGGACAAGCCTCATGATAATAGATTTTTGTTCCTATCTGAATGAAATTCATTAATCTATATGGAGCTTATTGTAATCCATTTGATTACAATATTTGTCCATGATACCATTGACGTAATATTTAAAAAAATCAAAGGATGGTGAACAGATGAGGTTAATTGTTAAATTAGCATTAGGTATTATTGTTGGTATTGTGATTGGGTTAGTTGCGCCCATCGAACTTTCGCGGGTTATTGTGACTTTTAAAGAATTATTTGGTCAATTGCTTGGCTTTACCATTCCACTCATTATTATTTTCTTCATTGCCAGTGGAATAGCGAGTTTTGGTAAAGGCTCTGGAAAAATGTTAGGGCTTACATCACTATTCGCCTATAGTTCTTCAGTTCTTGCTGGAATTTTAGCATTTATTGTTGCATTAATATTTATTCCTATGATTACAGCTACAGGCGGTGGGGCTGAAGAAGCGGAAGGATTCAAACCATTTTTCGAAATGGAAATTGACCCCATTACAGGTGTTATGACTGCCCTTGTTGTTGCATTTGTTTTCGGAATTGGCATTACCCGAATGAACAGTCCAACATTAAAGTCATTTTTTGATGAAGGAAAGGAAATTATTGAACAATTAATTTGGAAAATCATTATTCCTATTTTACCATTTTATATCGGAAGTATTTTCGCAGAATTAGCTGCGGATGGAACAGTCTTTGAAACGTTAAAAACGTTTGGAATCGTACTGTTAATTGCGGTTATTGTTCATTGGGTGTGGCTGTTTGTATTATTTACTGCTGCAGGAACATATACAGGTAGGAATCCATTTAAGGCACTTAAAAATATGCTTCCAGCTTACTTTACGGGATTAGGAACGATGTCCAGTGCGGCTACTATTCCTGTCACCGTCAGGCAAACAAAACGAAATGGCGTGAGTGATGGGCTAGCGGATTCAGCTGTACCATTATCGGCAAACATTCATTTAGCAGGTAGTACGATTACACTCGTCCTCTGCTCGGTGGCTGTGATGGTATTATCAAACGATCTATCAATGCCAACCTTTGGCGAAATGTTACCATTTATTTTAATGCTAGGAATTATTATGATCGCGGCTCCGGGAGTTCCAGACGCGTCATAGCTATCATACATAAAAAAGAGGGCAGGTCCTCGCACCCACCCTCAGCCTTACCCCTTCATGTAGGAAAGGATGCATTTATTATATACAATTCCATTCAAGAGCGCAATTGAGCGCTCTTTTTCTTGTGCAAAAACATTATTTTTATAGAAAGCCTAAAGAACTTGGTGCCTGATGTTTATCAATTAGACTGTGGAGATTATACGTATTGGATTAAAATTGAAAAGTAGTAAGATAAATAGAACTTAAGAGGGGCGCTAACCCCTCTTTTTTTAATTTACAACTTTATCAAGTCTCACTTTAGTGCGCTTGCCATATATTCCATCAATGTTATATGCATCATGAACACTCTGGAATCTCTCTACAGCATCCTTCACTTTTGGACCATAGATACCATCAACCGCACCTACTTTAAAATTGGCAGCATTTAATGCACGTTGTAATTGTTTAACTCCCTCTCCACGACTACCTACTCTTAATACACCGCTAGGCAATGGGTAGCGATTTTTAGCGGGCTTAGGCTTGGACGTCTTGGCTCCTAACCGCTTATTAACTTCCGCACGCACTTTTGCATATTCCGCATCACTAATACCTAGCGACTTTTTACGTGCTGGATGACCTTCTCCGTGCTTTCCTGCAATCACTTCTGTAGCCATTTGCGCAACAGTTTTCTTTTTTGGTTTAGACGGCTTACTTGCAGCAGGCTTATTACTTTGGTTACTCTCTTTTACCAAATCCGCCACATTAACCGCTGGGCATTGAGTAGATGCACCACTAAACTCACGGTGTCCTTTAATATTTTTATCTGCAACATTAAAGCGTTTTTTGTTATAAGCAATACGCTCCACTAACGTCTTGCGTTGTTTTGCATTAGGTTGACCTGCACCTACGTAACAAATGTTATATGTTGCAGTGTTATGGTTTTTGACACCATTACTGATAACATTTGGGTCGTAGTTTAACTCAACGTTACCGTCTAATAAAACAACCTCATGATAACCTCCAGTTACCCAACCACGATCATTTTTCCAAAATCTTTCGAAGGATGTACTCGTTCCGTCTTTCGTTGCACTGTAATGCACCGCAATATTTTTAATACGTGAAACGTCACGTTTACTGCCACCACCCATAGATTTATTGCGTCTGTCGATAATTTTAGCCATTACTCATCATCTCCTTTAGTATTTTTCAATCCTTCAAACAGTCCAACAGATGCAAGTCCGCTAACTCCACCTGCCCACATACGTAAGCCGATTTCAGCGTCTAAAAAATAAGCTGCAGCACCTAGACCAACGCCTAGTACTACAGCCATTAATGGCAAATAACGCTTATTTACTTGTGTTGCGTGTTTTACCGCTTGTACTACTCCTGTTGTAACTCCTGCAAGTACTGTTGCCATTGCTAAAATTTCTGTCATTTACTCCACTCCCTTAATAACTAATGTAAGCACTGCTAAAATCACTGCACCTATAACCGTTGTCGAGAGCCAAAAGATAATTTTGTCTATCTTGTCTATGCGTCTGTGTGCTGACTTGGTGCTTTCTAGTGTCTTGTTGGCGGTCTCTTTTGTTTTGTCATGGTCAGTGCGCAATTGCTCCACAACCTTTTTTGTATCGTCTGTAGTATCCATCACACGATCCATTTTTCCGTTGACCTCCGCAACTGATACTTGGACGTTACTCAAAATACTCATAAATTCTTTCACGTCATTCACATCCTTTTCATATGGCATGTTTGACCCCCTAACTTTTATACATAAAAATAATGCCCTAAATGAGGGCATGAAAAAGCACCTACTAGTTGTAAGTGCTTTAAATTCATTGCATGTGGAACCTTTTATGTGCGTTTCTTTTTCTTGCGTTAGTCATTGTCTTTAATTGTCTTTTGCGCTATAATATAATTAAAGGCAGGTGATATTGTGGCTATTAAAAAAGAGAACCAACAAGTTTATACCACGCTACCTAGATGCACCGTTGATAAAATTGATGGTGAAGCATCAAAAAACCACAGAACAAGAAGTAAAGAGATAGCTTATATTATTCAACAACATTATAAAATGAAGGAGAATGATTTGTGAAAGAGATGACGATAAATCAACTTTTCACTTTTTGTTATGTTCGTGATAACCACATTTGCCAAGACTGCGGTAATGCTGAAAACTTAGAAATTCACCATAAACTCCCGATTAGTCAAGGTGGAAAAAACCACATAGACAACCTAAAGACAGTTTGTGTAGATTGTCATAAAATCAACTACAGAAACGTTCACTACCCAAAAGACAAATCAAAAATTATACCTTTTCACCTAAGAGAAAAGAGTAGAACAGGGATTGTTTTAACTAAATACACACCCCTGTCACTAAGCTTATCTCCTGAAGAATTGGAACAAATCGAAACATATCAACACGATAACCGAATTAAAAACAGAACACAGGCTATTTTAAAACTTGTTGAAAAAGGAATAGAAAAAGAGCAATCAGAATAATATCTGAAAGCTCTTTTTCTTTGATGTTTTTTATTATTCACTACTCAGAAGTATGTTCCTACTTTGACCAAACAATTCTATATCTTTTTCTTTCTTTTCTCTTTTTTTCTTTTACAATGAACTTATTAGGGTGCTTTATTTCATATAAATATCTCCATAGCAACGCTAGAACAAAAAAGAAAAACTCATTAACCATAAACGTGTATGTTGACATCATTACAGCCATAGCCATAAAGGTAAATAAAATATAACCCTTGTCTTTAATCAAATTACGATTATTGTAATAGGTTATTATGACTGTGATGAAGATTAAAAGGTAGAGTAATATACCAATTAAACCACCCTCAACTAACGCTTCCATATAACTGTTATGCATGTACATTCCTGTGCCATATAAGTCCTCACTATATGCCCTGAAATTATATACACCTATACCAAAAATAGGGTTTTGTTCAAATAACTGAAATCCTCTTGACCAGATTATAGATCTTCCACTACCTCCATCACTTGCAGTAAACCTCTCCAAAATAGACCCGAACATATCTACATTTGTTGAAACCTTTATAATAAAGTTCAAAATAATTGCTATGACCGGCGTTATTATTACCATCTGTATTTTTCTTTTTAAATTACTTGTTAAGAATAATATAAACAAACCAACCAAAGCTGATAGTATACCACCGCGAGAGAGTGTCAAAAGTAAAGTTAGTCCAGATAAAATTGCCCCTGTCTTTGCCCATTTTCTTTCAAGGTGTGTTATATAAAAGAAAAAGAATGTAAAGTTATAGAAAGTGAATATATTAGGATCACTAGTAATTCCTATGAGTCTAGGAAAATTTCTATCCATTAGGACACCATATTCAGTAACTCCATTACCAGACAGCACAAAATTAAATGCGGCTAATCCCATTACATACATCAATAGTGATAATGTGTTAAAAACCAACCCTGCAACTGAAATACTATTTTCTATTCCTTCTATGCTCGATCTACTCATTATAAATCTCATGATAAAATAACAAAACAACACTAAGGCTATCCCAAAAATCATGCGAATACTGTACATCGGATACTCAGAGAGAAATCCAGTCAGCATAAAATACGTAAAAAACATCAATAAAGATACTTCATAAATTCTCAATTTGTGTATTTCAAAGAATTTTAGAGACAAAACAAATACAACGATAGATAGTATCATGAAGGGCTTAAAAGCAAAACCAAGATCAATATAATAAAAACTAAAAACTATTGACATAACAAGCAAAAACATAGTTGATGTTCTTGAATCATTTTTAGGTATAACAACTTCTGATGACATTAAACGACCGCCTTTCCTCGGAACATTATATCATCAGAGATTAAAATAGCCTAACGTTTTATAGAATTTTTAATTTGACTTGAATGGGCTGGTGATCAGAAGTGCTATCTTCATCCTCGAAAAACTTAATTTTACTAATGATGATATTATCGCTTGTAATAATATTATCTGCAAAGTTTTCGTCTTTTATCGTTTTTCTTGCACCTAAATAACCGCCATTGGCCAAATTAAATCCACTATTTTTAAATACGTTATACTCCTCAATATTACGAGCATTGAAATCGCCCATAAAGATCGTATAATCATTATTTTGTGCGTCCTTTATTAAGTCCCTAAAAATATCTGCTCTCTCTTCATCATATAAGGATGATGGAGGTAAATGCATGTTATAGATTGTGATAACCTTATTATTTACATTGATTTTTAGCTTTTGTATGTCTTCATAATGCTCAACTTCTCCAATTTGTACTAAGTGGTGAGCGAAGAAAGGTATTCTTGATACAACTCCTAATTCACGCCCGTCTAGATAAAGTCGATTCATTAGTGTATTATCCTTAAAGAACAGGTCGTAAGCATCCTTCTTTTCTTCTGTATCAACAAACTCCGAATAATCTTGCAAAGCTATTAGATCATATGAGTATTCATTAAATAATGCTTTCCACTTAAATTCAAATTCTTCCTCTGATAAATCTCCTTCGTAACCACCTCTATCACCGTAGTTCCAATTACCAACATTGTGTGTGACTAAATTAAGCTCGTTTATAACAGTCGTTTCATAAGTCAATAAAAATTCTGACTTATTAATATCCTCTAACGTCATTACTCCGTCATCCCTGCGCAAAAACACTATTTTTATATAGTAAGCTCTCGGATAATCAATTGAGAAGTCGATAACCTTATCTCCTGTGTGGTCAGCATTATACGCCTGTCCTATCAAGTCTTTTTTGTCATTGTAGATTCTGAACCTGATTGAGTAATCTCTACTCAATGACATCTTCATTTTGCTGTTTTTTATTTCAATAAAATCATTACTTCTTATTCTGTTTAAACTGGGTACGGGAGCTTCTGTTCCTGATGACGTTATGTTTCCAAACTCCCATTCAGACGGATGAGTACTTATAACAATATTACCGTTATTCTTGTATATCATATTTATTTTATGTCGGTTTTCTTTTTCAAATATATTATCTTTCATTTTAATGTGGTAAGATTCGTAATCTGTTTCTTCCGTCCCTTTCTCCAATTGAACTCTTTCTACATCTGTCTTTTCTACGCTTTTTCGAATGTAATAACAGTTGTTTGGTGTTTTAAAGTGTTTTGTTGATATATCACCGTCTATAAAATCAAAACTTCCGTCATAATATGAAACGGGTGTACTTGATGTTCCGCTCATTATATAGTCAGTGTTGGGTTCTACAGCTATATATAGAGTAGTGGCATAATCATTGTTAGCTTCAACATTACCATTACTATCAACTCTTTTATTCATTTCTAATTGGTTTTTGTTAAATAGATTTTTACCTCTCTTAATAAAATCAGTCGTTGCAGGAGTAACGCTTTTTAACTTGGGTCTTGATAATACGTTGACGGTTGAAGACCCTTGTATCGCTCCTAACAAATCATTTCCCACATCATTCAAGCCGATTGGTACATCGTTTCGGCGCACTTCATCTTTATTGGCCTTGTTATTAATTTTTTTATCAACATAGATTTTATCCGCTTTTTCATCGACGTTATTATTTGTTTTCTCTAAATCCTCTTGTTGAGCTTTTTCCGCCAACTGTTGAGTAGTTTCCTCTTTAAAACTTGTCCATTCAGGCTGTAAATTCTTAATTTCAGCATCCAATCTTTCTTCAAAATTCTTCTCGATAACAGATGCGTCAAATGATTCATCTAATAAATTTTGAGTAATGTCAATCGCTTCAATCGACTTGCTTAAAGAGGTTACGCTTTTATCAAATGCCTTCTTGACACTTGCTGCTAATGCACCTCTCACTTCCACACCGTGTATTGCATTTTGTATGTCGTTTATTTCTTTTGTTATGCTGTCTAAGTCATTCATATAAGCATTCATTTCACTTTTGACCTGCTTACCATACTCACTCATGTTTGTTTAACTCCTTTCGTTGTAACCATTTACCACTAACTTCTTTCGCCCTCAATAAAACTTCTTTTGTGCGTTCTGATAAGCTTTTATTCATTCTCTAAATCATCCAATCTTCGTTTAATATCTTCAATTTCATCAATACTCAACGAATCTAACTTTCGTTTATCACTACTACTCATCAATCCACTTTGTGTTTCTGTGGCATTTTCGTAGTTTTCAAGACTGTTTAATTTAACTTTATCTTCATGACCCATTAATCCATCTGTTGTTTCTGTGGCTATTCCATAATCGGGTATAGCATCCACTGCATCAGTTAGTGCACTTACTGCATCGCTTAGATTTTCAATAGATGATTCTATTTCAGGTATATCTGCGTTGCCTATTGCATCATTAAGCTCATGCACTAATTCGTCAACGTTACTCACTTCTTTGCGTATTTCACTCATGCGCTTAGATTGACGCTCAACTGTGGTTTCTAGCTTGGTTACTTTTGCGGTTGATCTATTTGATTCAGCCTGGTATTCAGCCAAGTTTTTAAACTTGTCTCCAATCTTCAAGCTTGCATCTTCTGGAGTATTTATATCGGTTGTTTTTCCGATGATTCGTAAACGCTCATCAATACCCATGATTGGATTTATTACAGGATGACTGTTTCCTAGATCAAAGTTATCAATAGATAACCCTATTAAAAACAAGTCTAATGCGGATAGTTCGTATTGTGTGTGGACTAATTGCTGATTTTCTAACCACCTTCTGGCTGTGTTTAATAATCTATTGGGTAAAGTGATATCATCCCATGTTTCAGATCCACCCTGTATACCAAACTCTGCAATTAATGCATCATCGTCAATATAAGGGATACCGTTGTTTACTTCTTCGATTGTTAGTCTTGCTTCGGATGCATCTGTTGCATCTTCGTCTTCTGATTCGATACGTTCACCTAATGGCGTTAATCGAGTGACTATGTCCGTTGGATCTACACTACGGCTCATGCTTTTTAAATTCTTTGCAATTTTGATATGCGTTTCCTTGTCTTCTCCGACTCGTTCTAAAACATCTAAATAACGTTTTCCGTTTTCTTTTCTGATTTGAAGTTCTCCACCAACACGATCAAGTATTTTGTCTTTTATTTCGTCAAACGTGCTTGATTCAGCAGATAAATAAACGTATAAATTATCCGTATTTGTAGTGACTTCCATAATTCCTGGATAAAACCTTTTATAATCTTCTACTTGTTCATTATGGTAGTTTAATAATTCGGCGAGTAATTCTTCCGGTCTACCTCTAAATTCCAAATGCTTTTGTTGAGAATCGTGTAAATAACCTAATTCACCTTCACATACATAGACGTAAGTGTGTAATCCTTCATCGGTCATTTGAACATCGGAATCCAGTATACGTCCTTCGAATTCATACTCATTCGTTTTAGTATTCAATACGTTTATAAGCGTTTTGAATGGCTTCAATTTACCGTATGCGGGGTTATTCATGTAAAAACTGATATCAAAGGAATCAATCTTGTTAATTTCTTTATTGATTGTACCCGCTTCTAGCTTCAAATCGTTTGTGTGAGGACTATGAATAACAGTCTCAATTTCATCATTAAAAATGCTGACCTTATACATCAGATCAGCTCCTTATAAAACTTAAATTTAATTGTTCCGTTACCTTTAATCGTTAACTTATTTTCGCCTGACTTTAGTTTGAAATCTTCACTTTCAGTTGTTCCTTTTGGTATTTCGTACGTAACTCCATCTTTTGTAATCTCCATGGCATTGCTTGTCTGTAATTTAGGTGACAGTCCAGGAGTGCCCACATTATATAAAGTTACATCTAAAGTTCCATTTACCTCAAATTCTGTAATTTGTGCAACGTCTAATTCAAAATTAAACGTATCCCAAATATCATTTCCTTCTTGTAATTCGGCAATCATAAAAGGGTAAGCTGTAAATTCCACAGTAAGTTTTCCATGATTCCACAACTCGTCAAAATCAAGTCCACCCTCAACTTCTGCTAAATAATAATAACCTGGCATTACATCATCGTATAACCTTTGTTTTCCGTTACTATTCATTAACCAATTGGATAATTTTGTTTCTAATATATTTATTCGTTCTGTGGTATTTATCGCATGTGGATCTAATATATTTAATGTGTACGTTAAAGGTCTTTCAGTATATGTTTGCTCTCCATATATTTCACTAAAATCATATTCAACATTCGAGAAGGGGACTTTAACCTTAATCTTTTCTTTTTCGGGATAGCCTATGTCTCTTTCCACCCCTAACGTAACACCCATGTCTTTATGTGAATGTTTTCCGTTAAATCTAATGCCATACATCAAGCAAGCCCCCTCTCTATCCTGCGTATACGATTACCGCCTTCCTGGCTTGTGTAATCACCCATTAATCGAGCAAATGTCTTACCATCTACCTGTAAGTAGATTGGTTGATTTTGTTGAGATGAATTATAATAATTTGGATCTTCATCTTGATTATTTGCACCGCTAAAAGTAGCTTTCCTTGTTACATCAAAATTTAATATTTCATCCATTGCTTTTGTTACATCATTTTCGCCTTTTTCTATTCCTCCAGCAATTGTTTCTCCCCATTGGACGTCCATGATATCCATTAACGGACCTGTTTTTGGCGGTGAAAATGGTAAGAAATCACGTACTTTTGATGCTACGTTTCCAATTGCATCGGTAACCTTGCCAATCGCTCCTTTAATACCATCAGCAATTGAAGTAACAATGTTTTTACCAGCATCTAAGAACTTACTAGCGAATCCTGTAACGGTGTTATATGCAGCAGTTATTCCACTTTTAACTGCGCTCTTTACACCAGTAAATGCTGATGTGACTACACCTTTTAAACCATTGAATATTGATGAAAATGTTGATTTAATAGTGTTTAAAATACCAGTAACAACAGATAACACTGCGTTCAACGCTCCTGATATAATACCTTGGATGCCACTCAATACTCCCGAAACTGTGGATTTGATTGTATTCCAAGCTCCACTCCAATCTCCAGTAATGATTTGCATTACTGTTTTGATAATACCCATGACTAAATTTATCGCTGTTTCTATGATAGTTGAAATCACATTCCACACAGCTTCTATTGTGTTCTTAATTCCTTCCCATGCCGTTTGTAAAATAGGAACAATTACATCCATCGCTGCCATAATTATGTTTTGTATGGTTTCCCAAACAACACTGATCGTTTCTAAAATCAATTGTTGGTTTTCGTTCCACCATTCAACAAATCCACCAAAAATTTCCGTCACAAATTCAACGATAGTCTCAATTATTCCCATCATTGTTTCTTTAATGGACTCCCAAACTTCGCCTACTAACTCCCTAAACTCTTCGTTCGAGTTGTATAAAGCTACAAATAAAGCAACTAGTCCAGCTACTATACCGACTACAGCTAATATTGGTGCTGATATGGCAGTAAATACACCAGCTAACAAGCCCAACCCTGTCTGTATCGCTGTTATAAGTGGACTTAGCATCTTGAATCCATTGATTAACTTGCTGCCAATCATCATGATTGGACCGATTGCCACCATTAACCCTGCGAAAATACCAATGAATGATTGAAAACCTTCACTTAATCCGTTCCACCATTCAAAAAGTGTTTTTATTGTTTCAGCCACACCTTGTGCTAACTCTCTAATCTTTTCGCCTGTTTGGACCGCCCACTCTTGTACTTCATCTGATTTTAAGAGTTCGATAAAATCAGCCAAACCTTTTTTACCATCTTCAAATACACCTTCCAACAACGATTCCCCAATGATTCCAACGTAAGCTAAGGTGTTCTTAGCCATACCTGCCCATGATTCGGAACATGCTTCTGCCATACCCCCAGCAAAGTCATCCATTACATCAAGAAACTCTTCTGAACCAACTTCTCCATTAGTAACCATTGTTCTAAAGGCATCGAGTGAACCGCCTGCTAACTCATTAGCCATTGCCTGTGCGAATCCCGGTAGACCCATTTCAATCATGTTGAGTTCTTGGGTCATCAGCCTTCCGCCACCTTGAACTCGGTTAAATATTTGAGCCATTTCATCTACAGGTCTATTAGCACCGACTGCAGCATCCCCAACAAGTGTGATGTATCTTTCTAGTGCAGCACCTTCTTTTACCCCTGCAGCTAATGCACCTGCTGCAATATCTACACCTTCACCCATAGTAGTCATACCATCCATGATGGCGGTCTCTACTTGTCCAGATATACGCTCGACTTCTTCCGCGCTGTAACCTAATCCTTTAAGTTTAGCTTGTGCGGTGTCCAATCCTATTAGTCTTTTAAACCCTAATGCACCTACTAATCCACTAACAGCAGTTGCAGCACCCATAACAGGCACGGTTATGGCTTTAGTTAGTTTACTACCAGCACTACTCATCGCATTGGAAAGTGACGATGCTATTTTCCCGCCTGCAGACCTTCCTGCCCTTTCAGCTTCTGGTGCGATTGCTTTTTGGATTGAACCACTGATACCTTTGGCAGATGGCATAATTTGCACATATGCTTTCCCTAAATCAGCCATTTATTCACCACCTATCAATTCTAATCTTCTGCTGTCGAAATCCTTACCAGAACTAAATGCAACCACATCTTTTTCTTGCTTTTTACCTGCGTTATTAATGGCTTCTACAATAGATGGAGGTCTGTTTCTCCCTTTGCTTCCATCTTTTGTTTTGAGCCACACAAGTATTCTCAAACTATCAGCAATTGTTGCTTGTAACATAGTTTCAAGTGGTTTATTTTGCCCACTTAACTTAATTTTAATTCGTGAATCATCACGCAATCCATATGAAAAAAGAGCCACCTTAGTTGCAGGTAGCTCTCTATAGTTGTATATATTGTAGGTTTCGGCAAGATCGCATTGCAGTGCATCTTCATCCAACTTAATCATTCCGGCAAGGATTAATAGTTTTTTGTTTCTTGTTGTCCTTCAAATATGTGGTTAAGTTCTTCACCCATTCTTTTCGCGGAAACACGACCGCTTTCAGAACGTACATGTTCTTTTAATTCTTCCTTTTGTTCCACTCCTAAAAGTTTGTCGATAATTTGTGAAATGACTGATGGATTTCCTTCCATTTCTCCAAACTTCTCAAGTACTTCATAGTCATCAAGTGCCTCTTTATCAATTTCGTACTCAAATCCTGTTGGTGTTTTCCCTTTAATCATTATCCTTCAACCCCTCCACCTTCTTGTTTTGTTGGCTTTTGAATATATTCATAGTGTGTATTACCTTCTTCATCTGGTAACGACATGACAGTAGTTTCATATCCAATTGCTTCTTCATCTTGGTATTCAATTTCTCCAAGTTCAGAAACTTTAGCATTTGGAATAACAATTCTCTTCAAAATTCCACCTTTAAGAATCATGTCAATTACAATTGCTCGTTCTTCTAACTCTTTATTGTTAGCTTTAACAGTAATACCTGTTTCTATGTCACCTTCAACGTTTTCTTGGCCGTACACGTCTTTTAGTACGTTTACGTTAGTGGCTTCAATTAACGTGTAAGTAAATGAATCTTCCTTACTTGTTTGCACTACCGCAACCGTATCGCCACCCCATGCTTGAATAGTCTCTGATTCTGGTGTGTTTTCATTCGTAAGTCCATCCTCTGAAACGTACCCTAATCCATTAAACTCTGGATCTAATTCTCCTATTGCATCTGTTGGCAACTCTGTTCCTACAGGCGCTGAATAAATTGCACCGCCAACTTTCGGTTTTGCTGTTGAAACATTTTTTACGTCACTCATTTTATAACCTCCTAATAATATCGAATATCATAAACCGCTTGATAACGGTGTTCTTTTGTTGCCACATCTGGGAAATAGTAATCAGAGTTTAAGTCCATCCCTCTTATCTCATCTAAAGCAACCATGCTTTCGACAACATTTTTAACCTTTTCATTAAGTATCATGACATCAAATTTACTCTTGCCATAGCTTTGAAAGGCAATAGTGGCATCTGGCAGGTGATTACTTTTAGAACCTGCTGTTTTATCTATAACAACATAATCTTCCGTTTGTGGGCTTGGTTTTTCAACATCCACAAGTATGTCTAACTTGTCCTTTAGATAGTTGTAAACAATTAACTCAATCATTTATCTCACCGACTTTAGTAAAGTGTTTCGTGTGGAGTTATCTTCTATTGCATCGTTAGTGTCAGCCCATACTCTTGCGTTTGCTCTGTTTTTACCGACGTATACGTCTTGTTGGTAGCCTGTACCTGCTTTAGATTTAATGCTACTGGCTTCGCTTTTTAGTATGGATTGCATCGCTCCAGACTTCATAAGCTGAGCGACACCCTGCCTATTTAGTTCAAACTTAACTTTACTCATAACGTTCCACCATCACTTTTTTATTCCAATCTAATGGGATTAAATGGTCTATACCTTGTGTCACAAATCCGAAAGTACGCCATTTTTTATCAAAAAATAACACTTCAGCATCTTCCCAATTGTTTACATCTCCTTTTGGGATTGCTAAAGTGTAAACTGCTTTTTTACCTGTTAAATCAAGTTGATTAACAACATCTTCTGTACTTGTAGGACTAATTAATACATTATCCACTTCGATAGGAACATCTTCATAGATAGGTTTATCGAACGGATCAGTTCCAACTTGTTTTTTATTAATTAGAGTGACTGTAATCCCTTTAATCATGGTCATAAAAATCAATCACCCCGTATTTCTGTCTTCTCAATCCAAGCGCCTTCAATTCATCACGCTTGATAAACAATCCGCCACCAGGTGTCAAAAATGTACCTGACACGGAATAACCATTTGCCGATTCCGAGTATTGAGTCATTGGTTCTTGGTTAGTCGATGTCATTAAAGTTCTTGCAACAATATCGACTGTTACAGATTTAACAACGTCTTTATATACTTCACTTTCATCAATCATCTCATCGATGTTTTTACTTACCTTTTCCGCTTCAAATCGCAATCGATTGGAAATAACCGTAAGTAATCCTTCTGCTCGTTCTTTTTCTTCGGGTTTTAATGGTCTCCACAATTTAGTTACATCATCAACAGTTGCAAATGGTGTCATATTTACACCGCCTTTTATTCAAATGCTTTTGCAATATCTTCAATAATAACTGCTTTTGTGTCTTTTTCATTTACTTCAACATCTTGTTCTTTTGCAAAATCAATTAATTCCGCTTTCGTCATTGCTTCTAAGTCGATTTCCTCTTCGACATATTCTTCATCTGTCGTAATAACTTCTTCATCACCCGAAATTACTTCGCCTTTTTGGTTATAAAGAACTCCGTTATCATCTACTAATTCCCATGCATCACCAATAATATTAGAGGGACTATCAATGATAGTCCCTGTTTTAATGTTTTTGTATCTCATGTCAATTCTCCTCCATCAAATGTAGACCCATCAACTTGTTCTTGTGGCATTTGACCGTATTTACGTACAATTTCTACAACTTCACCAGCTTTCACTGAATGTGTTGTATATCCAAAGTGGTTTCCTTGATCAGGAATATAAGACTTTACTCGTCCGTCAACATCACACATAACAAGTGTTCCTGCAGGCAAGTTTTGAGATGCTTCAACTTTCCATGCAGGTTTATTTGTAATATTCACATTTACAAAACTACCTTCTTCCAAATCTGCAGTTGTTACAAGGTCAGGAATCCAACCAAGTTCGGATGGTTTTAAGTAGATAGTTTCCCATCCTTCTTCCGGGTTCCCTTCCGAATTAACTCCCCCAAGTCCTACCAATCTGTTGGCAGGGATATCATTTAAAACCTTAGCTTTAAATGTGGCCATTATCCTTCCACCTGCGTTTCTTCTTCAACGATACGGGCAAAGTTTTCAGGTAATAGGATGCCCCATCCGATATAAGTCTCTGCACGTAGTAGAATTTCGTTGTATGCTTTTAAGTCACGTCCTAGACCATCTGGATCACCGTATTCAATGATTTCTAATGGAATGTTTTCCGCATAACCCCACTTGAACGAGTTGTCGAAGTCACCAACAATAACATGGTCTTTATCGTCTCCTTCCCCTACCATTGTCAAGGTCTTGTTTACATCTGTACTCATGCCATGAAATGAGCTAGGACGCCCACCGAAACGAAACTCCGGGTATTGCTTAACTCCATTTACTTCTACCTTCCCAAGTGCTGCAGCTGCTTGTGGAGATAATCCTAATCCAGTCACGTCACCATCACCAGTAACTACTGTTTGAACCGCTGTTTCAATATCGTCCTCGATAGTGTCTACGCTGTACTCGACTACGTTGTCTGTAACTAAACCGTCAAAGCTGTTTGTATCTTTGAATGATGCATCTGTCATAGAACGTGGTTCTAATCCATGCAATGCAGCAATATCAAATGCTTGTGAAATCTTTACAGCATAACCATCAATAAACGCTTTCATGTACTGTAATTGTTTTTCTAAAGCTACATGTTTAAACTCATCTGTAATTCGTGCTTGATAAATGATTTTAACCGGCTTGATCACACGTGAATCCATAACCGCTTTACCGTCTTTCTTTTGTTCACCTTCTCCGACAATTTGAGCGTTACCTTCTAGGTTAAAAATAAATTCTTTTTCTCCAGCGAATGGAATTGCTTGTTGATTAGAAAGGCGAGCAAGCGTTGAATGCCCTTTTACTTTATTGAAAATATCTGTAACTACGTTTTCTGGGAATAGATCCCCTGATTTTAAAGACATATTATCATTCTCCTCTTATTGATCCTTCATATTTTTTAACATTTCTTTAAGTCCTGAATCTTCATCATTTACATTTGGTTCTGTTTGTCTCATTGGAAGTGGTTGTTTTTTATTAACAAACTCCGACATCTTTTCGGCATCCGCTTTAATTTCATCTTCAGTTTCACCACTTAATCTACCAGCTAATTCCAATGGAATATTTGCTTGAACAGCTATGTTTGTTTTAAGGTTTTCAAGCTTGTGCGTTTCGATTTCCTTTTGCAATGCATCTACATCAACTTTTTTAAACTCTTCAAGTTGCTTATCTTTTTCTTCAATATCTGATTCAAGTTGTTTTTTAGTTTCGGCCAAACTATTAAATGTTTCTTTTGGTACTGCATGTTTTGGAAATTCTGTATTGACTACCTCCATAAGAGAGTCAACATCTAACTTCCCTTCTTTAATCTCTGCTTTTCCTAACAAATCTTTTAACCACTTCATTTTATATTCACGCTCCATAGATTTTTTATAGTCGCTCTCCGACTAAAGGAGATACGTTGTTCTTTATGCTCTTCAACATTTAAAAAAGAGCAAAATAAATAAGCCTGTTTATAGCGTCTATTGCTTAAAGACAAATGTTAATCTAATTTCGCACGTACGAAACAATCCTTTGCTTCCAACAACTTTCGTAACCCTGCAGACTTCTCAGGTCCATCTGGCAACGTGTCATTCAATGTATTTGCTAAATCCCCAATAGGTTTACTGACTTCTTGTAAATGGTTTGGTAAATGTTCATAGTTAAAATATTTCATGTCCATTTCATTCACTTCTCCTTTCTATTCATTTTTTCTAATTCCCTGCGAATCAACTTCAATTCTTTAGCGATTTCTTTAATTGTTTTATCCATTAAATCACCTCTCAATATTCAAATGTATTCGACACTGTATTCATCACCCTGTTCTGTCTTATGAGCATATCTGCAGCAAGGTCTTTCGAATAATTTTGTCGAACTATAACTTTTTCACCCCTTATTTTAAACAACACTTCTTCTCCATTGATTATTCTTGCTATGTCATTTTCTGATAATGTAATATGATGCTCTGGCATAATTAATCCACCCCTAATACCTTATTTTCTGCTTCTTAGGTTCTTTGGCTTCTGCACAAGCCCAATGTGCTAGTATCATAGATTCCATTAGCGCAATATCGTTTTCTTCAACTTGTGAACGGTACCCAAATCCACCACTTGTACCGATGTTTCTTTTATCACAATTCGTTACAACCTGGAACAGCGACGGTTGGCTTTTATGTTCAATTGTTTGTTGGAATAATGCTTGTTCAAACATTGAGTTTGCTAATATAATTTCTTTTACAGTCGGTAGTACTGGTGCTTTTAATCTTGATTGTTTCATGGCATCTGATAATATAACCTGTCCATTCGCACCGTCAATAACCACTTTTTGTATATCTGCATTTCGCAAAAAGTGCATGATCCATCCATTGCCGTTCCTTATACTTTGGCAATCTATTGCTTCAACAAACACTTTTTCATCTTCTGTTTTAACCGCAATACTCAATGCCACATTTGTACCATCATATCCGTATTTTATACCCGCAAATAACTTACCTTTTAGCTTTGGTAGTGTATCAACGTGTAATTCCTTCCATTCATTTTCGGATATGGCTGATTTCTGGTTGTATTGGATCCACAGCCCTAAACGCTGGATATTAAAATCTATATCATCATTTCCTACCTCTGCTTGGATGTTACGTTCTGAAACACGCAACCCCAAACTTGGGTTAGCTTGATACCATAAATCTTTATCGCGTACATCAGACTGTTTCTCTACACTCCACTCAGCCCATCCCAAGTTTTCGGAAGTTCCATATAAAGCATTTTCACGCATTTTTGTAAATACGGTACCGCTTGATATAGGAGTTGGAGGAGTACCAGTATAAATGGTTTGTGGGTTAGGACTTGCAGCAATGGTATACATTAATGCAGATCGTTGATCGTCTGTATATTCTTGCGCTTCGTCAATTACTAATAAATCAAAGCTTTCACCAAGTCCACCAGTTGATGAACGTGTTCTAAAATCAATTCGTCCACCACCATGTAATTCGATGCTTTCTCTACCAGTTGCTTTTATTTTGCGGAAGTCTGTTTCCTCTTCATATCCGCTTTCTTCAAGTATGGCCAATAGGCGATTAAATGCAGCGGCGCTCGTAGTTGTGCGATGAGCTGTATGGAGTATTTTTTCGCCTTTTTCTAATCCAATAAGTTCCCTTATAGCAATGACTTCGTTCTTTCCGTTTTGTCGTGGTACGGAATAACCAAAATCCATATGAGTCCATAAACCATCATCATTCATTGCTAACATGGCGTTACTTAAAAATCGTTGCCAGTCAAAAGCGTTGCGCCCGGATCGCTCGTATAATTCTACCGCTTCATCACCTAATGATTTATCATAGGGTAAAATTAATGATCTTGTTGGCGTTTGTTCTCCAATTCTGACAGTTACTTTCATTTAAAAGCACCCTCTCACTTACATGGCTACTCCCTCCATTCTTTGGTCCATATATTTTGTTTTCGTGCATCTCCTGGATCATACTCGACTGTACATCTGCATCTATCATGTCGTTTGTAAATATCATCAGGAACATTTGGATATTTGTAGATGCCAGCCATTGACTTGCACCAATCGCAAGCATCTGATGCATCCGTGGTTCTGATGATTTTAGGACTTAATCCTGACTCACCTTGAAAACTAACATTTTCTTTTATGGTTTCATCAACTGATGTTTGTGTAAAATTGATGACTGGCTCTTGTAGTATCCATGCAACATCATCAAAAACTTCTTCTGCCGTAATTCGGTTTATAATACTTTCGATTCGATGTTTGTTAACTGGCGCTTCAATGCCTTTTAACCCTAATCCTATAGATTTGTTTAATTGTTCTTGCACATCTGCAGATAACTTAGTCACTATTACATGATTTTCAGTTAATGTGGGGACGAGTATTCTTTCTGCGATGTTATAATACATGTATCCGTCCGGTAATACATCTGATTTTATGTGGGTTTTAAATACGTCAGCTAATATACTACCAACTTCTATGGCGTACTCATTCGCTTGTACGTATGTCGCGGTTCCGTTTTCAATTGATTTTTGTATAGCCTTTAACTTTGCGCTTTTCTTAATTTTTGAATTGAAATCTCTTTGTATATTTTCTAGTAATTCAGGAACGATATCCGCTACCATTTTCCTCCATCCTTTTTATTTATTTGTTGGATCGCTTTATATAAATTCGTGATGAATCCACTAAAAACTAATACGGTTAAAAGCAAACTAAGCAAGATGCTAAGCAAAGTATGTTTGGTCATAAGGTTGTGAAGTGACAATATAAAGATCACTGCAAAAAATGAAGTACATAATACATAATCCTTTATTTTATTCATTGCTTTCACCATCAACACCAGTTAAATCCCTTAAATTTTTGTTTCCGAAATACCCTGGTACAGATTGATTGATTTTACCTACACCGTCACCTATAGAAGATATAGTAGCAGCATCTGGTTTAAATACTGGTTCCCATTTTGCTTTTGTTTGATATAACTGATTGCGCTTATACTCAAATCCATCACGTAAAGATGCTGCTAGGAATCCAACGTTTAAAAATCCACTTGAAAAATCCCTTTGCGCCTTTTCTGCTGCAAGTCTCAATGTTTCGTGACTCGCTTTAATGGCTTCAGCACTCGAAGGGTTATCAGACGGAAAACCTAAATCATCTAGTGTTAAACCTGTTTCACCCGCAAATCCACTTGCTGCAGTTCTTAATTGCTCAGTGAACGGGGACATGGATGGCGTGGTAAATTGCCCTAATTTGGGTTCTCTTCCTTCTTCGTCTCTATCAAATCTAAGCATACTTGAAATAGTAGCTTTCCATGTGTCTAAGTTTTCCGCTTCTGGACTTAATCCGGCCACGTATTTTTGTGGCCATGAATAAAACTCCGCCGTTATATCGGCACGTTCCAAAGTGCGCTTTGCGTATTTTTGATAGTAAATAGCCGATGGTGTGATTCTCGATCTGCCAAATGGTTTAGTTGCATCTGGTCGATTAATAATTGGTACTAGTAATGGAGCGGTTGCACTGTTTTCAACTGAATCGGCTTGATCACCTTTAATAAAAAGGTCCGTTCTACCAGGTACAAAATATAATTCCTGCTCTGGATTGTCGTATACGTCTCTGCTTAAGACTGCATAACCTTCTTTAAGCAAACGAGTGACAGGATCTAATATTCCAGTCGCTTCTGAGCCTTGAATAACCTGTAATCTTGGTAGCCCGTCTCCACCTTCTGAAATGTAAATAAAGCTACATGAGTTAATCAGCGCGGATAACTTTGCGTCATCAAAAAGAATATCTGCACTATTCATTTGAAAGATTTCGTTAATGTTAAAATTATCATTTGCAAACTCGCGAAATACTAAACGATCCGCTAGACTATCAACTGCCTTTGCACCCCATCCAAGTGAGGCCCTGTATTGTTCCCTTAGCTTAGCTGGTATTGTTATGCCTGGGCTAACGTCTATATTCTTCATGTCGTAAACTTCTTGACGATATAAAGCCCCGCGTCTATAAACCTCTAATTTCTTACGTAAATATTCAATCCCTTTCACATTTTCACTCCTTTCAAAAAGTCGCACGAGAAAATTTGCACAGTGACAGCGTGAAGGCCAAAAGAGAGGAAGGAGGGGGTGGTATGCCCCCCCTATCCTTTAACCCTTCTCCTAACCCTTATTACTGTCTTTTTAGCGCCTTGTTTATTGTTTTGTTTTTGTTGTGTTTGTTTACTGTTATATTCTATCCAATCTAAACTTTGTGGAAGATTCCTGTTGCCAACAACTTGTTTGGTTTGATGTCCTTGTTTAAATATTTTGTCAGACTTCTGCCTGTTGCAAGTCCAGTGAGTTAGTTGTAGGTTGCTTATGTCTGAGGGATGCCCATTCTTTGCTACTGGAATAATGTGGTCAATGGTGGCACTCATTGGGTGGGGTGCCTTTAAACTAAAGTCTACAGGGTGACCACACAGAGCGCAGGTATCTTCTGTTGCCAATATGCGCTTACGATTACGTTCGTAGTTAGCACGGTGGGCACCTTTACGATCAGCACGTGAGTAGGTCATGTGTATCAACTCCATTAAAAAAGACACCCTGGTGGATGTCTTTGTATATGCTTATTAAATTATAATCTATGGATAATCTATACAACTATCTCTGTTATGTGGATTACATCTTCTTAATCTATTAATTGTTTTCTTTACACCCGTTCTGGCTCCATACTTTTCAATGGATAACATTGCATACTGTGAACAAGTTGGATAGAATCTACACTTAATCCTTTTGGGTTTAATAGGGGAAATAACCTTTTGATAAATGCGTATGATAAAAATTAATAATCTACTCAACTTCATGCACGACCACTTCTTTTTTAACTGCTTTTGAACCGCAGTTAGAGCATTTGTTTAGATCTCTCACGTCCTTTGTAGGTTTAACAGGCAGAAATGCAGCTGGTAAACATCCACTACAACACATCATATCGCTCCCCGCATTGCTCATTGAGTTTCCGGCATTTTTCATTTTATCACCAAAGTTTTTAGCAGCTTCTTGTTTTCCATAGAACCACACTTCACCGCAAGCTTTACAAGTACATTTTGTTTCTTTTATTTTCTTCATGTTTCCAACTCCTGTCCTAAGTATTTATGCCCATTATCCTAGAATTGGAAATATATAGCAAGTATCCCACGTGTGTGAGATATGCACTTAACGTTGATGTAACAACGTTTGTATTTTTTATTAATTTAACGACCTGACTATGCCGTAAGATAAAATAAGCATTAGTACAATCATTATTATTTTATATATTAATATCATCCAACGACTCCATTGTCACAATTCCCACAATCAATCATTGTATCCTTGTACCTTATTGATTCGCCATTTAAGGCCACTGCCGATTGCATAGCCCTTAATTTACCTGTTCCAAAGCAAACAGGACAATCTCTTTTCTCATATTTATAAAAATCGACATCTAACGGATTTTCATTAAACACGTTTCCGTTATGGAATTTATTAATAAGAACCATTTTACCACTCCATTATCCTCATAAGCGCCCCCATCCACTGCGCTTTGTAATAGTTTATTAAGGATTACTTTTATTTACCCCGCTAACTAAATAGCCCGTTTCCGTAGTGAGTAAGGATTTGCACCTTACATACAAACTTTGTTATTTGGGTAACGTGTACCCTGCTCCCTTTGTTTGCGTAATGGGCTTATCAGCGTCTACCTTTTTCCGCCATCACTACTACACTCTGGTGTTAGTGCTATAACAATAGTACTTGCATTTCGCTCTTGTTGATTTCCAGCCAACAAGAATATATAGGTGTGCAGATTATATAATAATAGCCCCAATCCAACGTAAAAACGAAAGATTGAGTCTATGCTTAACGCAATTCAATCATACCATATTTTGGCAATGGAAGTCAAATTGTGTAAACCTATGGATAACATATATCTTTTGCAATAGCATCCAGCCTGTAATGTACACTTTGTCTGCTCTGTTGTGTAATCTCTGCAACCTCACGCATGTTATACCCTTGCATCAGTAAATTAAGCACCCGTGCATCCTTTTCGTCCGTTATTCGATGTGTCCGTTGCTGTAAGTATTTAATGTCTGTAATTGTCTCTTTTTGGCTTATGGAATGATCGTGTAATCTGATGGCTTCGTTAGCCGTATTATCCGATAGCCTGTTTCCGCTTGGCATGTCCGTTATAAGGGAAATTCCCACGCTTTTCATATCAATCTGCGTTTCTTGCAGCACTCTCATGTTTACGTAATAATTTTTTATAATTTCCTTTACTTTGCTTGGTGTGTACATTGATTCACTCCTTATCCCAAAACTCAATTGGTTTGCTGTTTCGCTTGAAATACTCACGTACTACTTTGTTTGTGTCCTCTTGCCCGTCTAAGTAACCAAATGAATATCCTTCTCGCTTGCCCCAATTGTAAGAAAAGAGTGCTAGCACAATAGCTAACACTCCAATGAGTAAAACTTCCATGTTTACAGCTCCTCTTCTTTAATTTCCACTAATGAAACATCCGATATTCTAATCATTGCCAACTTATTACCATCCGACAACGTTACGCAATCTGGTTCATCACCTGTTAAGGATTGATTGATAACATTATTCAATTTCTGCAAACCGCCAAAGTTTTCTTTTGCAAATTCATAAGGGATTTCAAAATCATAAGTACTCCTGTCTTTAAAAATAAAGCTATATTTAATCATTTACCCCAGCTCCTTTATAATTATCTCAACTCTTGGATTAATCGAGTAGAATTTACTAGCACTCAATTCAACAACTTGTGCATCATCATTCCATGTAATTTTATCCAGTCCGTCAAATATAGACTTGATGTAGTTGTCTAAGTCTGGACGCACAATAGGTCTAATCTCTTTATTTTCCTTCTTTTCCCTGCGTACATTGCTTGTGCTCTTAGGTATAGGTCTATATACATCTACATGAGCCTGTAAAGCTCCTTCTAGTGGTTTTCCCTTGTATTGTAATTGTGCCATCGTGCGTATATAATTCTTGTAGTTTCGTGATTTATCTGTGTCACGAACATGAACCCTTCCACCTCGATATGACGCTCTAGGTCTACCCTGTGGAATGGGTTCGCCATCAAATACTAGATTAATCATGTTTACCCTCCAACTGATCGAGTAATGCATTTATTTGGTCATGCACCATAGGTATGGTGTTATATCTTACAATCTCACGTATTTGGTCCGCTACATGCTTACGCTTAATCATTTCAGCATGTAAGTATTGGAATCCGTCTACTTGCTCTTCCATCGCCATAGATAAAAAGCAGTAACGTCCGTCTAATGGGTCTAATGCTTGCCCGTATTTCTTCAATCCTTTTTCATTTTGCTTGGTTAGTTGTTCCTCAAATTTATATAGCGAATTCATTTTTACCCCTCCATATATTCAATTTCTGGTTCATCTATAAACCCCACAAACAAAACACCGCCGTCTGCATACGTGATTTCAAACATATACAGACGTTTTGGGCCTTGCTCGGTAGCTTGTATGCTTACGATGTTATTCGTGCCTATTTCGTAGTGCTCTGTGTCTTGTGTGATGGACTTAATAACCACTGCTACCAAATCCATTTGAACCACGAGTTGAGTCTTCTAAACTATCAATCTCATAATCATCTATTTGCGGTAGTTGTTGTATGACTAATTGTGCTAGTTTGTCGCCTTTGTTGATTTTGTAAGTACCGTGGACCTGCATATCATCTAACCCTTTACCATCAATTCCGAAGGCAATACCATCAAAGTATTCTTTGTTTAAAGCTGGTAGAAATGTATTGTCCGTAATAATCCCAATCTCGCCCGTATATCCGTTGTCGATAGTACCCAATTGCACACGCAACTTTGTTTTGCTTGTCACTCCAGAACGTGGTCTAACCTGTGCTTCATATCCTGGAGGAAGTTGTACTGCAATTCCTGTTTTGATTACCTTCGTTTCTCCTGGTTCAATAATTACACTTTCATTTGCAAACAAATCAAATCCCGAATCAGTTGGATAATTTTTATTGGGGATGATAGCATTCTCATCCAACTTTTTAAAGCCTACTTTAATCATTTTTCGTCTCCTCCTGACAACAGTCCCCATTAGCACAATCAAACTGTGCACATGGTAGTAATTTATCTCCACAATGCATGCAATCCCATGTATAACGTTTATTTTCTCCATTTACGGTAGGGAGTAATGTCTCCCCACCGCAATTTGAGCACCATTCAGCTATCATTTTCTTCATCCTCGAAAAAATCCTTGATACAATCTTTACAAAACAAGCTGCGATAATAATGTACTTCGTTTCCTTTGCATTCAATGCATTTATTCATGCTTTCCCCTCCTAGAAAAATTTATTACTCGGATGCTCTACATCCACCTTTTTAGCTTTCTTAATGCGTTCCTCGTGGTGTTCATTTTTAATCGCAACCGCAAGCTCTTCCGATTCCTGCTCATGTTTCTTAAAATCTGATTCTAATTTTTGTAAGCGTGTTTGGTTAGCCATTAGATTCACTCTCCAATAACTCTTTTTCGTAACGTTTAAATTCAAATTCATCGAAACAATTTTTGTAAGATGTTATTTTATGACCTTGTCCCTCTATAACATCATTAAGTTCGAAACATATGGTTTCATCAAACATCAACACGTCCACTCCGCCTTCTTCAAAATGATGTTCACCAACTATTTTCACGAAATCATCAAGTTCGTAAAACGGGACATGCACATACAGCACTATTCCGTATTCTTCTTTAACAAATCCAGTTTCATTTTCTCTTAAAAACTCATATAAATTAGCATCAACTTCCATCTGTTTCACTCTCCAATGCTTTAAAGGCTATTTCCTTCCAATATTTATTGTGCGATGTTGCTTCTTTTATTTGTTGCAACGCATCACGATAACGCTTGTTTTGTTGTTCTAGTCCAATGCTTTTCTCAATCCACTTGCCAACCGTTTCATGTCTTTCTGTTATTATTTCTTCCAATTCCTGCACTCGTTCAGTAAGTCCTAAGACTTCACGTCTTTTGAAATCAATATCCTCGGAAAACTCTTGTTTCATTTTCTCGAATCGTTCAGCTTGTTCGATAAGCCAATTAAACAAATCTATTCTTTTTTGCGTGTATGCCCTGTCCTCTTCGTCTGTTTTTACTGACAACAAGTCGTACATGCTCTTTAGCCAAAAATCAGCTTCTTCCAACCGCACTTTACTCATCTAATCCCTCCTATTTCTTAACTTGTTCCGCAACCTACGATTATCTTTTTCTAGCATCTTTATGTGCCCACTCAACACCCGATAACACTTTTTAAATCGCTTAGTAGTTACTGCGTTTTTATCTTGTGTGAGTGGTTCTATCTCTTTTAGTGCATGTTTAGGCTTCATAACCTCACCGCCACCCTTCCCTTGCCCTCTGGATTTTTTTCCATCCTCTCGTAAGCCGTTTTTGACGCATACCAGGAAACTGACTCCGGTTTAATTCCTAGCGCTTTACCTATTTCATAAGCCGTCCCAATCATTTCGAATTCGTCCCCGTTATACATGGCGTATTCGGTGCGATGTGATGCTTTTGCACGACTTAATCCTAAAGAAACCGAACGAGTACGTACTAGATTCGCTGTTACACCTAGGTAATCAGCCATTTCTTCTATGCATCCCAATTGATAGTTTTTCCTTAAATAGTCATCCTCTTCTTTTGTCCACCTTCTTCTTTTCCTCATATTTCAATCGCCGGCATGTAAGCCAAGAAATAATTGATGTAGTAATAGAGTAGAATCATGCAACCCCTCCAAATGGTCTTAAATAGTGACCTTCTTTTACCAGGTGCAATAAAGCTATAATTACTTCATACTCATGTCTTAATACTTTTTTAGATATAACTTTGTAGCTGTTGCCTTCGTTGTGTAGCTCTTTTATTTTTTCTAGTTGTGCTTTTCTAAACGTAAACTCCAGTCCGTCAAGAGCGATTACATAATCTCTTGCATTACCTTGTTTTATAAAGTCATTACTGCGTGTTAATGTGTTCATGTTAGCCTCCTATATTTAAAGCACTGCCATATAGACAGTGCTTTGTTTTCTTACTATTATCAAAACGGCAGGTCAGAATCATCAATATCAAGCGGTTGACCGTCATTTTCAAACATGTTATTACTTGGTTCTTGCTTTGGTTTACTTGCGTTGTTGCTCTTGCTTTCTAAAAATTGCACTGAATCTGCTACAACTTCCGTTACGTAAACGGTTTTACCGTCTTTATCCTCAAATGTGCGTGACTGGATTCTTCCATCCACTCCTATTTGACTGCCTTTTTTCATGTAGTTCGCTAGATTTTCAGCGGGGCGTCTCCAAATCACACAATTGATAAAGTCGGCATCTCTTTCGCCTTGTTGGTTTGTGAATGGACGGTTCACTGCAATAGTAAAGTTAGCAACTGCGGTACCATTTTCTGTATATCGTAGTTCCGGATCGCGTGTTAATCTGCCTACTAAAACTGTTCTGTTTAAACTCATTTGTTATTTCCCCCTATATATCCAATGCCATATTTTCTTCTTCAAACAAAAAACTAGGCGTAATGTTTACAAGCATTTCGTTCTTTGCCTTGTGATACATATCCCTAGTTATTTCAAATCCGTATGCGCTCCTGTTTAATTCGATTGCTGCCCTTAAAGTTGAGCCACTACCTGCAACCGGATCAATTACTACATCGCCTACGTCCGTAAATATTTCAATAAGCCTTTTCAGTACTGGTACTGGCTTTTGTGTTGGATGTAACTTTGGATAACTGTTATCTACTACCCAATCAAACCAATTTTTGACCATACGCCCGTCATTGTTAAACTTTGGTAGCTTGTCTCGATATAAAACAAGTGCATACTCTGTTGCTCCAACAATACGCATGTTCGCCTTCAGTACTTGCGCTGATGTGTTTTTGATAAAAACTAGCGGTATGTGATTTTTGAAACCGTATCTTTTTCCATAATCGATAACCATAGGGATTTGCTGAAATGCACAGAATACAATCATTGCAGGTGCTTTGTTGCGTTGCTTCGGCTCTCTTATAAGCATGTTCGAGCAAAAGTGCATGAACTCTGCGATGTTGAAATCGTTATCGGAATCAAAGAACTGCTTGCCTGCCTTATCCGATTCGCCTTTTTTGTTATCGCCGTCTACATACCATTCCAAGCTACTTCCGTATGCATTTTTACCAATGTTGTACGGTATATCGGCAATTACTAGTTGCGCCCTTGGTATAGCGTATCTTTTAAAGTTTTGAAAGTTATCATGATATAACTCGACTTTTGTTTTTATCACTTTGACCCTCCTACTAATCTATAAAAATAAGATACTTAAAATCGTGCGTTTCACTTTCATGTACTGTTACCGTTACAAGTTTATCCCCGTCTACTGTTTCGGTTACTTCTTCCTCCACATAGAGTTTCATCAAAAACGCTCCACTCTACGCAAATCTTTACCTTCAATCCGTATAGGCGTTGCGTTTTCCATCATTCGCGAAACGATTCTCGAACCTTGTACTTGTCCGTACTTGCCCACAAGCTCTGATTCACTGTAATTAGTGGTTACAATTAACGACTTACCTAATCGCATATCAACAACCTTGTAAAGGATATCGGATGCCCATGTTTCGTTATCATCTTGTTTCTTTTCGTATTCTCCACCTAAATCGTCCAGTACAAGCAAGTCCAGCCCATCAATCATTTTTAATATTTGTTCTTGGGTTACGTTAGATTGATAGTTATACGTTTCTTTGATTGCATCTAGCAAATCGGTGGACTTGATAAACAATGTTTTATATCCTTTACCTCTGATTGCTCTGTTTATTGCATAGGATAGGTGAGATTTTCCTATACCGGGCATACCTGCTAATACTAGTGATTCTTTACCTGTATATTCAGTAATAAATTTAATTGCAGCATCCTTTGCTTTTCGTTGTGATGGATACCTTTCATCAGTTATATATGAGTTGACAGTTGCTTTTTTTAAATCATCTGTAATGCGTTCAAAATCGAGAATGAATCCCATTTCCTTTTGACTTCTATACTCATCGCTAGTTGGTAGATTTAGCTTGTGTGCAAGCTTTCTATCCTCACATTTGTTGCATTCTTTCTTTATGTCTCCATTTACACGTAATACAAGCAATTCGTTTTTACCGTTGCACACTTCACAATCCTTACGTTCTACAAACTCAATACCTTTGCTTTCAACAAATTCTGCTATGGTTTCTTTTATTGATTGCATAGTAACCTCCTTAAAAAGCATCTTTATTTGGGTCATATCCTCCAGGTGGTTGCTCTTGATTCAAATAACCCTCAAACTTTGTACCGAACAATGTATCGGGCCTAATAAACTTGCTCATTTTATCATCGTTTTTCCATTCATCGTTTTTGATATCAATTACTTTCTTAAAATCATCAACAGTAAAGCCCTCATTCCAACGTGCTTTGATAAGGTCTTTTGTTTTACGAGTAGTCGATCGATAGTTTTTACCAGCTACGTCGTTGAGATAGGTCACTATCTCGACATAGGGTATATATCTTGTATTATTAAATGTATTATTAAAAGATGTATTATTACCTTTGACTTTTTCGTCAATAGGGGTATTGGCTTTTTCGTCAATAGGCTCATGATTAATTCGTATATACCTATTGATTATTTGGCTGGTACCCTCTTTATAAATAATATCTACAGCTATATAACCTTTCTTCTCTAGTTGGCTCACCCACCTAGAGATAGTTTCCTTTGTCACGTTGTACAGTTCTGCAAAGTATGAGTTGCTCGCCCAGCAATAACCTTTTTCATTGCATAGGGCTGTTATTTCTCCATATAGTAGCTTTGCATTAGCTCTCAAATCTTCGTCATACCTTACATTTGCAGGTATTATTGCGTAGTAACTCTTTTTCACTCAATCACCTCACACAACGCATAGTACTTACCAACCTCAACCACCCTATAATGCGGGTAGTTTTTACTCATGTAAGCACTGATGCGCTGCTTTAATTCTTGTTTATTCTTTGATTCGGTCCATAGTTTCTTTGCTAATCTGACCCTAGTTCTACCTTTCATATAGGTCATTCGCTTTCTTGTATTCTTCGATTGCTGTACGCTCATCACGTCTTAATGCGATAATGAGATTGTCGTATGATTTAAATAAATTTTGCCATTTGCGTGACTCTGATTTAGCTTCAGCTTCAGCAAGTCGTAATTCATATGTTTCTATTTCTGCGGTTGATTCCTTTTCCGCAACTGTGCCCTGTGTGCTTTTGATAATTTCCGCTTGCATTTGCTTACGTTGTGCGTACATAGCACCGTGTGTATAAAGTGCTTCGGCATCTAAATGGCCTATTATAATTTGCGCTTGACTGTATAGCATAATCATGCGGTTTAAGTCTGATAGTATTTCCGGATTGAGTTTTTTAATCTCGTCATGTAATTGATCGAGTCGTATTTCTTTACCGTCTTTAGTCATCCCACTCATCCTTGTAATAGTCAGTTCCGTATGCATCTTCATATATATTTTGCCAATGATTCATAATGTTGTTGTCTTTGTGGATGATGACGTGACAACCATTACAGATTGCCATGCCATTCGTATATACACCTCGTCCACCACGTCCACGAGGGTAAACGTGATGTATTTGCGTTGCTCTACTACCACACATTTGACAACGATTGTTTTCTTGTTCCATAATTTTGCTTCTTGTCTTTTTGTTAAATTCATTGCGTTTCTTTTGTGTTGGTACTCGTCTGCTATGCTTGGGTTTAGGCACTGGATTAAACGTCATTTGCCATCACCCTGTAAAAACTTAATCGCTTGACTTGCTTGTGCAGGTGTCCAGTTTTCCATGTCTGTTGTGACTTTGATTCTCTTTTTCAACAACTCGTAAACTTGCTGCTTATTAAACTTTTCATTTACTTTTTTACCCATGAGATTGTCAATGAAATCAAGTTGCTTTGCGCTCGCCTTACCGCCTGTACCTCTTTTGCTTGCTCCTTGCCTTGTGTCCGGATCGTCGTCATCTGTTGGAGCGTTGAAAAACTTCAGTAAGAAATAACGCTCTGAATATGTCAATGCACTACCATATGCTTTTGAAATGTCGTCTTGTTGCCCGTAAATATTCCAATCAATGACAATTTTTTCTTCGGGGTTTTCTGCATTTTGCCATACATATTGCATATCCCCACTAATCACAAAGTCTGTTTTATCATCCATTTGTTGCGTTTTCTTGTTGTATTGTTGATAGTCAAATGTGCTATGTTCGAGTTCCTTCATTTCCGGATAAAGAATAACGCCCAGTTCATTCATTTTTTCTTGGATTTTCCCTAAAACTTGTGAACCACTAACATATGAGTAGTTAAATCCTTTTGTATCTTTGCTAAAGACATCAATCTCTTTTCTTATTTCAACTAGCTTTTGATGTAAGTTCACATTCCCACTCCTATCTAATTCTTAATGACTCCCCTTGCGTTAATTCCACACCTGGAATATCCGATTCTTTTAATTCGCTGATTAGAGCACGCCTGTCGAGTTTTGGAGATTGCTCGACATAATACGACTTGGGTATCATTTCTTCGTCAATTACACGTATGCTAGGCGGGTTTTTCTGTATGTTAAAGTTAAACAACTCTGTTTCGATTCGTTTTTTGTCATTAAGCAACATTGCATCTTGTAACGATTCTTTTAATCTCTTGATATTGTTTTCTAGCGATCGTCTCTTTTCAGCAAGTCGTTTTTCTTCTGTTTTGATAGCAACAACTTGCCCCTCGATGTTTTTCATCACTTTTGCATAACCTACTGCCTTTTCTTCAATCGCATCATCTAATGATTGGAGTGTGTCCTCTAAGCCTTCCGCACCTTCTTCAATCAACGTTTGAATTTGTTGGTATGATTCGGTTAATTCATATAGATTCATTTGACATGCCCCTCTTCGGTAACAGTAAATAAGCAAACTCGATAATCTCCTATTTTTCCCCAAGTTTCATATTTATGAGGGTATAATTCAGCTTGTGTTTTCGTGTACTCAATTTCTCCATCGAAATTAAGTTCCTGCATCATACGCAAAAGACCGTCATGGCAACTCATGTGTATGTCGTATACGTCATTGAGTCGATCGTATCTAAGTGATACCCAATACCCTATTTCATCCTCTATCCTTTTCTCTAGCGCTTCGCGTTGCTTGTCTAGTCTCCCCATTTTTTTGAAGTGCTGTTTAATTTTTTTCATATTTTCCTCCATCCCTCACATGTGTTATAATGTGAGTAAGTGTATTTTTGTTAGCGCTCATGCCAGTGGGCGCTTTTATGCTTGTTTACGTCGTACTGCCAAAACCTCATACAAATAACGTTCCAAATCATCCTCGTGCACAATGGCATCCTCAAAATCAAAATAGTACTCACCTGCATGTATCTCTGTGCCAAAGTAATCAATCTCTATTGGCTCTGCATCAGGTAAACCGTGCTTGCGTAGATGTGTTACCATTGGATGTTCCAAATCCACTCAATCACCCCCTAAAACGATTAATGACATATTGCATTTGTTGCTCTGACTTAATCGTGTTTAACACTTGATCAGCTATTTGCTTCTTGTTTTTAAGCCTTTGTAACTCATTCAGCGACTGAATCATGTTTTGATGATATGCGGCCGCTTTGTCATATTCGTGAACCGACATATGTTGCAATGCGTTTTCGTGATAATATTCGTACGCTTTAATGTGACGTATAGCATCGTGGTAGTCACTTGCAAGAAATATATTGTTCGACATGGCTCACCCTCCTTATGATTATTTGCTCCGGTAATACTTGGTTTATTTGGTTTTTAGTACCATTTTCGTGCCTTTCGCCAAAACTTGGGAACTTTTCGATTAATTTGCGGTTACATTCCGCTTTTGAACCTGTTGCGTATACTTTCCCCGTTAATCTACCAATGGCTTTGTACATTACTCTCCACCCTCTCTATACAAGTTTTTCTTACGTTGGTACATATCAATAAAAAATAACATTGACATCACCCATCCACTGATTAAAACAGCTACACCTAATGTGATATAACCTAACAATGCAAACACCATCCTTTTCATATTTAACCCCTCACAATCAAGTACATACATAAAATAATTACTAATAAATAAAACAGTGTCATTATTGCCCTCCTGTTGTCATTGCGATGTATAAAATTACAAGTACTGCACTAAAGCCTGCAATCCAAAAGTAATTTTCACCTTTGAAGATTTCATTTTTTGATTTCATGCAATCTGCCTCCTTTCTTTAATCGTGGTATGGTAGTTTGTAATAAAAATTGTTTAATAGATTTCATTGTTTCGTTTGATATTTCGATGCGTTTAGTCATGATGCATCACTCCTTAACAATATTGAATAATGCAATGTGTACCTTCATCGTGTGATGAACCGAATGAAACGTAATGGGAATCAACATGGGCCATCCAATTTTCACTACTAAAGGAATAAATAGCTCCATCTGTGTGAATCGTTATTACGAAATGATCGCCTTCTACATAATCAAGGATTACCCTTTCCGGTCTCACTTGTGCGCATATGAAGGGTTCGCTATTTTCATCGTTGTGGTAAATTTCAATGCTAAACATCCAATCTTGCATTTCTTTGAAGTCACTATAAGCATCAAGGAATGCTTGTTTTTGATTTTTAGTCATTTTCACTAACTCCTTTTTCTATTTTAGGTATAACGTTGTTTTCCTTTAGCAATTCGTAGAGAAACAACCTTCCTCTTTGTGTCCACTTCGTTGTCATGCTTACGTCTTCTGTACCGTCTTTTCGTTTGAAGTCGAATGTTTCAGAGTGCGTATATCCTTTGTTGTTATAACCTGCATATAACAACCACTGTCCACCTCGCTTGTATTGCACTTTTAACTTGTGGAGCAAGTTGTTCATTTCCTGCGCGGTCATTCCGTAATCTTGGGCAATTTGGCTGATTAAAACTAAGCCTTTATTCTTTAAAATTCTTGAAGTGTAATCTGCCTTAGGTTTTAATTCCCCAATTTGTTGCTCAAGCATTAATTTAGAAGTTTCTAATCTTTCATTTTCTTCCACTTGTCCAACCAACTGGATTAATGCTTCTTTGTACGTTCCAGGCAATTGCTTATTGCCCCGATTTTCCAATTCTTCAATCCTCTTAATAACTTTGTACCTTGTTTTTGCATCGTACTTTAAAGCTAATTGCATAGCTCCGTCTTTTCCGAATTCATAACAAGATCTATCTTGGTTGTTTTTGTCTTTATAAGACCCCAACCGAAATATCGGCTCGGCTAATTCTCCTAGTTCCTTCACTTCTTTTCTGATGTCATCCAATATGTGCGAGTGTCTTTTTCCAGTAACTTCTGCAATGTCTAAGCTTGTCATTTTTAAATCTGTAGTTATTAAGTTATTCATTTGATTTCCTCCCTGAAGTACTGACCGTATTTTTCATTCAAAGGTTCGTTGGTTGGATCACTTGTATATAGATGATAAGAAACCCTACAATCAATCCCTTTGTTCCTAGCGTAAACTTCGGCTTCATGAATGAATGACTGGACAATGCCATAAACTTCTTCAATCTTGTCATCATCACTTGCGCTAATAAATGAAAGACATTGAAGTTGTGGCACAAGAGGTAACTCCTTTTTCATTTCTCCATCTCCTTCTTCTCCACCACATCCCTCTAATCAACACTTAAACGTCTTGGCGGTACCGCTATTTTTATTTAATGCTATTCGTTGCACGGTGGTCGCTTCATCCGAATTTGGACTGCATGGCGTACTCTTGCGCTCGGCTTAAATGTTCATTACAGGGATGCGTGGTTATTTTAATAAACTTAAAGTTTAGTAATAAATAAAACTATACTGGTATTCTGATGTTATCGAGTTCCGTCTGATATAGATAAGCTAGTGCGTAGTAGTAAACGTCGTTTTTTCGTTCCTTGCCATTTTCGATTTCAATGACAAGACTTCTACTGATGCCTAGTCTGTCCGCTACATCTTGCTGCGTTAATCCTGCGTTTACTCGTAGTGCTTTAAGTGACATTTGCATGTTGTTTTAACTCCTTTCTTGTCGAGGTATGTCTATACTTTACTAAACTTATAGTTTATTGTCAACTCCTAAAGTGTATTTATTTTATAAAATGTGTAGATTTTTTATAACTAATAGTTTACAATGAAAATAGCTTCATTATATAAGGAGGTGAAAGTGTGAGTAATCAAAGGGAAGTTTTTTCTAAAAATTTAAAGTCGTTAATAGAAAGTAGAGGAATAGATCAAAGGATTCTAGCGGATTATTTAGGCATAAGTGAAATGTCTGTATCGAATTGGGTGAATGGGTTGAAATATCCAAGAATGGGGAACATCCAAAAGATGGCGGATTATTTCGGGGTATTAAAGTCAGATATAATAGAGGATAAAAATAAAGAACCTTTATTTACTAGCAGGGCTTACAAATATTACCCAACCGCAATCAGTGCTGGGCTACCGATTGATGTGCATGCGGTCACAGATGAAGAAGTAGAAACAATACAAATACCCGATGTATTAATGGGAAAACATGCAAGTAGCAAAGAAGTGTTCATCACCAAAATTTACGGCGACAGCATGAATAAGATAATGCCAGACGGTAGTTTAATAGCCGTTAAGCCTATCAATCTATTAGACTTAAAAAATGGCGATGTGGTAGTTTTTAGCAACGACCATGAGTACAGTGTCAAAAGGTATTTTAAACAGGGTGACAGGCTTATTTTTCGACCTGAGAGCGACAATAAAGAGTTTTACGATCAGATATACAGCGTAAACGATAACATCACAATACACGGCAAAGTAGTAATGCATAATGTAATACACGATTAAATCTTAGCGCTAAAATTTAATCAAAGGGGAGACTAGCCATCTCCCCTATTTATATAGGAGATGATAAAGTGGCTACTGCCCTATACATGAGAGTCAGTACGGAAAAACAAGAGGAGCACGGAGCATCGCTACAAACACAAAAAGAACGACTGCACGCTTATTGTACACTTAAAGGACTAACTGATATAAAAGAGTACTTGGATGTTGGTAGCGGTCGAACAACGGATAAAAGAGTCAATTTTAAGCGTATGATGGATGATGTCAAAAATGGATATGTAACTAATGTAGTAATATTAAAATTAGACAGATTAACTAGGTCTATAATCGACTTAAACAAGCTCATACAGGAGTTAAACGAAAAGGACTGTCAACTACACTCCACAACGGAAAACATCGACACAACCACCGCAAGCGGAAGGATGATGATGAATTTAATCGGTACATTTGCACAATGGGAATCGGAAACAATATCCGAAAGAGTGAGTACAAACATGCAGACGAATGCACGTAAAGGGTTATGGCAATCAGTGCCGCCATTCGGCTTTAATTTAGTCGATCAACGTTTGGAAGTTAACTGGAAGGAACAATCGGTGTTGTTAGAAGCGTTTGAATTAGTTTTGTCTGGAAGTAGTTTCGGCAATGCAGAAAGAACAATCTCCAAGAAACATAACCTTGAATGGTATGACGGGTTCCTCGTCAAAAAACTAAGAGCGCCATCTACTGTAGGGGATATGTACAGAAATGGTGAGTTGGTAAAAGACTTGTACCCGCCATTAATAACAAAAGAATATAAAAATAAACTATTATCTATATTGGGCGAAAGAGGCGCACCTAGACAGATTAAATTTAAGTCCGACGATTTGTTTCGACGGAAAATAATATGTCATAAATGCTCAAGCGTAATGGGTTTAAGGGCTAACAGGAGTCTACGGACAAATGAATATTTATACAGTTACACCTGTCACCATTGTGCTCGTAATGGACGTGGAAGTCACTCTGTTGGCGAAAAGGTATTGGAGGACGCTTTTATAAAAAGGCTACGTGAAGGCTTGGTTAATATAAAGTTTAATCAATCCGACTTGCAATCAGACGACAAACAAAAAGAAATAAACAAGTTAAAAAATGAACTGAAAGCACTCGAAAGGCAAAAGAAACGTGTACAAAAGGCGTGGATTCAAGAAATGATGGAGATGGATGAACTGATTGAACACCAAAACGAAATAGACGAAAGAGTTATCGAAGTAGAAGAAAGACTAAAAACCTTAAATGTAACCACATCTACCATCACCGATGACGAAATCCTAGAACTACAATCAACACTACAAGAACATTATGAACTAATGAGCAAGGATGAAAAAGTTTTGTTTATCCAACAGCACATAAAAGAAATACATTACAAGCGGACGAAATTAGAAGGTTACAAACGCAAGTATAACACGGTTGTTACCGATATATTTTTTTACTAACTATAATGATAGCTACAATGTACTGGGAGTTCCGGGTGGGGCAGTAATTGCCGCTTTAGGATTGCTCACTTCCATGCTCGGATTTGATGCAAACGCACAAGGACTTATGATTGGTTTATACATGGCTCAAGACAGTTTCGGTACTGCAGCCAACGTTACCGGTGATGGTGCCATTGCCATTATTGTTGATAAGCTCATGGGACGGGATAAAGAAACGAAAAGTGAGTAGCATATCTCTAATTACTTGAACCCCACTGGATTGCCAGTGGGGTTCTTCATGTTTTCATTTGTCATGTTAAACGTGGCAATAAACGCAGAATGGCGATGGAAGTCCTGGGAGTACAATTATGCCTGTTCGGAGTCGATAATTTCTTTCATCACTTGTTTCCAAGATTCTTCACTTTCTGGTCCGAGCTGTTCAAAGATTTCATTCATCATTCCCCGTTGCACATTGCTTAATTGCAACTCCATATGTACGCCTTTTTCAGTTAAGCATAACTCCCGAACACGTCGGTCATATGTCGCTGGTTCGCTTGTAATATATCCCATCTCAATCAACTGTCTCATCGGAGCATGTAGAGCTTGCTTCGTTACTTCTAACGTAGCTAATAACTCATGCACACTTATGTTTGGTTTTCTAGCAACAAAAAATAAAATTCGATGATGGAGGCGTTGAATACCATGCTGTTCGAGGATTAAATCTGGTTCTTTCGTAAATCTACGGTAGGCAAAATAAAAAAGCTTTAATGACTCATTCAATTGTTCTTCACGATTTTTATCCATTCGTTTCTTACCTCCTGAACAAATCATATCATATTACGCATTTTTTGTATCAAATGGATACTGGGCTTTATAGGTCAATGAGGTTGACCTATGTGATTTTCAATGGTATGTTTTATAAAGGTCAAGTTAATTGACCTATAAACCTTTCAATAAGGTTAAAATGTTAAATTGAGGTGCTATACATGAATCAAACGTATACAGTTGGAGATTATTTATTAGACCGTTTATCAGAATTAGGAATTCGTCATATGTTTGGCGTACCTGGAGATTATAATTTAGCTTTTTTAGACAATGTCATTGATCACAAGGACATCGAATGGGTTGGAAATCGCAACGAGTTAAACGCTGCTTATGCTGCCGATGGATACGCCCGTCTCAATGGCATTGCCGCTTTAGCAACAACTTATGGAGTTGGGGAACTAAGCGCAATCAATGGAATTGCCGGGTCTTATGCAGAACATGTACCTGTTGTTAAAATTACCGGTGCACCAACAACTAAAGTAATGGATAATGGTTTGTATGTCCACCATACATTAGGAGATGGCAAATTTGATCACTTCTCGAGAATGTTCCAAGAAGTAACCGTAGCTCAAACGTTGTTATTACAAGAAAATGCAGCACAAGAAATTGACCGGGTACTGCTTGCTTGTCTAACTGAGAAGCGTCCTGTCCACATCACATTACCAATCGACGTGTACGATAAACCAGCAAACAAACCGAAGTATCCTTTACATGATGAAGTAGCTGTCAGTAATCAAGAAGCAATCGACCAAATGATCGCTGAAGTGGCTCCCGTCATCGACCAAGCTACACATCCAGTAATTTTAGCAGGATATGAGGTCAATCGATACGAAAATCGTGAAGCATTGCAGCAACTTGTCGACAAAACAGGTATTCCAGTAACAATATTGAGTGGTGGAAAAGGTGCTTTCAATGAGGAACATCCGAAATTCATCGGTGTGTATAATGGCGAATTAAGTGCGCCTTATCTTCAAAAACGTGTCGATGAAGCAGATTGCATCATTCAAATTGGAGCAAAACCTACAGACTCAACAACTGGTGGATTTTCGTATAATTTTTCTGATAAAAGCGTGATTCAGATTTCACCTTTTTCAGTCAAAACTACCCAGCAAAAATATGCACCTGTTACGATGCAAGATGCGTTGCGTGCATTAGCGGATCAACTCGAACCGAAAAAGCCTGAGGACCTAAATATCATTTCTCTACAATCACAAATAAAGCAAGATTCACAGACGGAGAAAAATGAAATCATTACACAAGAGTGGTTTTATAAACAACTATCTCAATTTTTGAAAGAAAATGATGTACTGTTGGCAGAACAAGGAACTTCCTACTATGGTGCAGCCACGATGCCCATTCCAAAAGATACAATGTTTATCGGGCAGCCATTATGGGGATCCATTGGCTTTACATTACCGGCCTTGTTAGGATCGCAACTAGCGGACACAAGCAGAAGGAATATTCTTCTCATTGGAGACGGATCGTTTCAATTAACAGCACAAGAACTTTCCACGATGCTCGATCAAAAAATCAAACCAATCATCTTCTTAATCAACAATGACGGGTATACCGTTGAACGAGCAATCCATGGTGAAAACCAACCGTATAACGATATTCCAATGTGGGACTATCAAAAGTTAGCCGGAGTGTTTGCCCCAGAGGAAGAAAGTCTATCGTTAAAAGTCCAGACAGCATCTGAACTTGTAGAAGCATTAGAAACGATCGAAAACAATCAGGACCGTCTATCGTTTATTGAAGTCATTATGCATCGGGATGATAAACCTGAGTTATTAGCTAAACTTACCAAACGATTTGCGAGTCAAAATGTATGAGGTAGCTAGAATGAAAGGTATAGCCTTCGAATTATAAACACACTATTAAAAGAGGGCTGGACGCATCCAGCCCTCTTAAATGTAAACCTTCCGTTGAGGTAAATAGCAATATAAAAAGGCTCCAGACCTATTAAACAGTCTGAAGCCTTTTGCTTTTTATTTAGGAAGTGGTCGATGGACATCTTCTTCGTCAAAAATGTAGTAAAAGTTACTACCGATAGTTATATGAATATATACTTTTCCATCGTACGTATAAAATGTATTTGGGTCATCGTTTTTACCATCTTCAAGGATGATTTTCTCTCCGACTTCACCGGATGATGCATCTATAATAATAAGAAAATACTCCTTTTCTTCAAGATCCTCGGCTATCACATAGATCTTGCCATTTTCATACAGCATGTCTTGTAAATAGTAGTCTTCACCTTTAACAATCCAATTTTCTTTGGTTAAATCAGGGTCCGCTGAGACAATAGATTGATCAAGACCATCAGCTTCATGAAATATAATTTGACCATCCTCTGTCGCAAACGATCCATTGCCTACTGGGGAACCACCTTCTCCAAATACGACTTCATCAATCTCCTCCTGCGAAGAAGCATCAAACATTGTTATCGAAGCCGCTCGCATTCCTCCTGATTCTAGTTGATGGACGCCATTAAATAAGTAAATAACATCCTCGTCTACTAAAAACGATTCAATAGTAGATTCTGGAGTTTCAATCTCCCATGACTCGTCCCCCGTTTTTTCGTCAATTCCTACGATTTTATCTCCATAGTAAGACGTAATAAACACCCCATCTTCAAGGTAGACATTGTGGGTGGAATTGCTTATAGCCCTAATTGGATGAAAAGGTGTCTCCCATAGTTGCTCCTCAGTCTCCTTGTCGAATAAAATCAATTCTTCTCCGTAGCCTACTAAAAGATACTCTTCAAAGAGATAGATTTCTGAAACGGTACTTGACTCAGATAATGGATACTCTTTTACAGTTTCACCCGTTTCATCATCTAATCCGATAATTTTATCAGAATTAGCTACATACAGAATCCCGTCTTCCAATAAAAGATGTGAAGAACCGAAATAACTTATGCGGTCCTGCTGCCAGATTGGACCATTTTCCTCCAAATCAAATAAATATGTACCCGGACCAGGACTTCCTGTCTCTGACTGAAGTAATTTTTGATCTCCATAGAAAATGCGACCTTCTATACCATTTTCCTGCGATAGCTTTCTCCACTTTTTCTCGTCATAGTCATCAAGTGCAGTTGCATCCAAATCATTAAGGACAGTGGCCTCATCCAACTCATCTATAAAAGTAAAGTCCTCTGACTCCTCTTCACTTGAATCTGCTTCTTCATCTTCTGTCTCTTCATCTATCTGAGACATCTCTTCTTCTGGATCACCTGCATCTTCAGCTTCTTTTTCTTCAGATTCCTTATTACAGCCAATAATTAAGAACAGCATAAGAACACTTAATAAAACCAGTATTTTTCTTTTCAGCAACTTCTCTTCTCCCCATTCTCACTTTTAATGAACAGCATCTTCTTTATATACACTTATTTAACAAAAAAAGGAAGAGGGCATTAGACTTAAATTGCTATTTATCGGGATTTTTGTAGTGATAAAGTAGTAATTTGGGTGGAAATTGATTACTTTATCACTCTCCACCTTGATGCATAACATCCCGGCTTTGAATGAAAAAGGTAAATAGTAACCCGACTACTGAAAATATAAATGAAACGAAAAACGCCATTTTTACACCCGCTACATAGTCCGTTGGAATTACTTCTCCAGTCCCTGCACCCCGCGTAATAAAGGAAATAATAAACGTTAATCCTAACGTCCCTCCGAATTGTCGGACTGTATTAAAGACAGACGTCCCGTGCGGAATTAATTCATCTGGTAATGCATTGATTCCTGCCGTCATAACCGGCATATTTATGAGCGCGACCCCAGCCATAGAAATCATGAATAAAACGATCGTTATAATAAAAGGTGTGTCCACCGCTAAGAAAAAGTAAAAACCAAACGTACTGATCGATAGCAAAATAAATCCAATAATCGCGATTACTTTACTACCATATTTATCAAATAAATTCCCAGCTAATAGTGACATAACAGCAAGCGTCAGTGCACCAGGCATGACGATCAGCCCACCATAATAAGCAGAAAACTGTTGTCCATTTTGAACATACATCGGCAACATCGTCTCAATCGCAACGAGTAAAGTGAATGAGATAATGGCAATAAACGCCACAAGAGAGAATAGCGGAACAGCGAGCACGCGAAGCTCTAGCATCGGTTTTGAAATCCGCAGTTGTCGAATAATAAATAACACTAATGATAACGCTCCAACAGACAAGCTAATCATCGTCGACATTCCTTCAAATCCAACCTCTTGCAGTTGATTAAATCCATATAACAGTCCACCAAATCCAATCGAAGAAAATAAAATGGATACTACATCAATCGCAGAATCCCGTTGTTTCGTTACATCACGCATATATAAATAAATCAATACAATGATAATCGCCGCAATTGGAAGTGTTAAATAAAATAAGGCTCGCCAGTCAAAAGCCTGCACGAGAATCCCCGATAGAGGTGGACCGATGGCAGGCGCAACGTTGATGACCATTCCAGCCATTCCCGTCGCAAACCCTCTCTTTTCTCTAGGATAAACAAGAAATAAAATTGTTTGCATAAGCGGAATCATAATCCCTGATCCCATTCCTTGAAACACCCGTCCAACGAGTAACACGGAAAACGTCGGAGATACCATGCCGAGCAATGTACCGATGAAAAATAAGGACATTGCGGTAAGCAGCAATGTTCTCGTTCTAAATCTATCAATAAAAAACGCAGTAATGGGGATCAACACCGCAATGGTCAGCATATAAATTGTCGTTAACCACTGCACCTGTGTTGAGTTTATGGAAAACTCCTCCATTATTTTTGGAAACGCCGTAATCAGTAAAAATTGTGTAAGTACTGATAAGAAAGCCGCTGATAATGTGATTGCCACAATTAATCGCTTATGAAATCTTGTTAAGTTATTTACAGCCATTTCACTGACCCCCTTCTGTCTGCGCGATCATTATGAGTAAGCCGAATTCATTTTATGTCATTCTATTTTAACCTTATCCAATCAGAAGTAAAATAAAAAAGTAAAAAAATAAAACAAACCTACCGTGACGATAGGTTTGTTTTGATTTATTTTAAAGAACTATATTTTCTTGTTCGCCTTTTTCCCATTGAACAATATTGTTAAGTGTTATTTCGGCTCTTCTTACCATCGCTTCATCTGTTGCAAATCCGACATGCGGAGCAAGAACAGTATTCGGAGCATCTAAGAGAGGGTAGTCGGCCGGAACGGGTGGTTCCATGTCCACTCTATCTAAACCAGCGCCAGCGATTGTCCCATTGTGCAATGCTTCTGCTAAGGCATCATTATCAACAATCGGTCCAACTGCTGTGTTGATTAAGAATGAACGAGCTTTCATCAATGCTAACTTATCTTTATCAATTAAGCCTCTAGTTTCAGCTGTTAATGGCGTATGAATGGTGACAATATCACTCGTCTGTAAGACCTCATCTAACGACTTATATTTTACACCTTTATCAATCAGTTTTGGCTTTTCGCTTCTGTTGTAAGCAATGACGTGACAGCCAAAAGCTAAACCTATTTCAGCAACTGCGCCACCTATTTCTCCAGTTCCTATGACTCCTAAGGTTTTACCCTTCAAATCAAGCTGTCTGTAACCATCCTTTGTACCGCCCTCTCTAATGGCATCTTCTAAAGGTATAATACTACGTAACAGCGCAATGATTAGCCCAAAAGTAAGTTCAGCCACAGAATTGGTACTATAACCTCCAGCATTCGAGACTTGAATTCCTTTCTCTTTACACTTTTCTATATCGATATGATCATAACCAGTGAAGGCTACCGAAATATATTTCAATTTGTCTGCAACATCGATCACTTCACCACTGAGTGGCATATTCGCGAGCACCGCAATCTCTGCATCTTTGATCCTCGTTTTAAGCGTCTCATCATCTGTTTTCCCATCATCATAGACAATTAACTCATGGCCGTTATCCGTTAAAGGTTTTGATATTCTATTAAACTCTTCCTCACTAATTCCTAGAGATTCTAAGAATACAATTTTCATTTTTTATCTTTCCTCCATTTTTCATTTACATGTGTAAGAAATGTAAGTCTATTACTAAGGATACTCTACAAAACCTATTATATCAATTGTGATAGCGCTTTACCTCATTGTTTTTAGGCAAATTGCCTAATGCCTTTTTTGGCTGTAATAACGCAGGAAATCAAATGGTATCGCCTGAATTGTCTGATAAACAGTTTTTTTAAAAACATGTTCTTTAAAAATAACTGCAATGATAAAAAAATATTGTTCACTGTGACTATATCCTTAATCTTTAACATGGTTTAATATGGTAGTGATTAGGAATATAACTAACCTACTCACCTTCCCCAGTTATGTAAGCGCCTTATATATAAACCACAATGAAAGAAAACTATATTTTTTCCATTATAAAAGGAGGTTAATTCATGCTTCACATCAATGAAAGAACGATGAAAGAATGCATCTCAGTAAAAGAAATTATTGATCAAATTGATTTATCTTACGAACTTTATGAATCAGATACATTTGAAATGCCAACCCGCTCTCAAATGAAACAAGATAATAATACATTGATACTGATGCCTTGTTATGTAAATGATATAATTGCTACTAAATTAGTAACTGTTTTTCCAAATAACAAGCAAAATAATGACCCGACCATTCATGCTTTAATGGTTTTAAAATGTAGAGAAACCGGAAAAATGAAAGCAACGTTAGATGGTACTTATTTAACTGCAACTCGGACAGGAGCAGTGGGTGGTTCTGCTGTTAGGCATTTAGCTCAACAGAATGCTCAAACAATAGCTGTTATAGGTTCAGGAGTACAAGGCTTACATCAAACAATTGCTGCCTGTGAAGAAAGAGAAATTACAGACATCTATATATATAATAGAACCCAAGAGAAAATACCCCCGTTTAAAAAAGAATTAAGCGAAGTAATTGGTAAGGATATTAAATTACATGCAACTACATCAGCTGAAGAAGCAATTAAAAATGCCCAAATCGTCATCACTGCAACTACATCTGAAGAACCTGTCCTCCCGAATGACAGCGCCTTATTAAAGGGGAGATTATTTGTCGGAATTGGTTCTTACCAACCCAGTATGCGTGAGTTTCCAGAAGCCTTATATGATGTAGGGACTAAGATTTATGTTGATTCTACAGATGCCATTAAAGAATCAGGCGATGTAATTAGCCCTTTAGAAAAGGGTTGGTTCAGCTCAGAAAATGTTGAAACGTTATCTTCAGCTATTAACAAAAATAATCTGCAGAAGAATTATGAGGATGGGGAAAGTATTATATTTAAATCAACAGGTATGGCACTATTTGATGCAGTTGTAGCAAATGCTATGTATGAAGCTGTGATTGAAAATGATTTAGGGATAGATATCATGTAAATATGTGCGTATGTGTACAGCCAAGAAGAGCAACTTGTAACGTACAAGTTGCTTTCTTTTTTAATCTTCATATTTCCGTTCATTAACCGACTTCCTGCTTCAATCGATCTTGTTCCATCTTCAATACCTTCGCTTGAACAGATTTCTCTTCACTTGCTTCCTCTTGTTCACGTAACGCTAATGAAGCAACTTGAGATTCTCTCGCATATAAATCAAATAGATCTGCTTTTTCACCTAGTACTTCTAACATCGCTACATCAATACTATCCTCTGTAAGTAGTCGATAGACAAGTACATTTCTCGATTGTCCCATTCGGTAAGAACGACTGATCGCTTGTTCTTCTGTGGAAGGTTTCCACTGGGGTTCACACAAAATGACAATATTAGCGGCTTGAATGTTCAAACCTACCCCACCAGCTGTTATTTGACTCACAAGAACAGATCCTGGTTTTGCTTCGGTAAATTCATCAATAATTTCTTGTCTTCTCGTATTAGGAACATCCCCTGTAATAGCTTCAAACGTTCTTTCTCCTAAATGCTCTTGTACCGTCCGAATGACGTCTCTGAAAAAGGAGAAAATAAGCACTTTATGTCCATTGTCATTAGCTTCTTCACATATATCTAGCAATTTCTCAAGCTTAGGAGATTTCCCAGGCGAACCACCCATCCATGCAGCACGTCGCATAGTCATGAGGAGTCCAGCTTGAGTAGCTTCGTTATAATACACTCTTTCTTCCTCACCAAAGTCCATCCATTGCGGGATAACCTCTAATTCTGGTAGCTCGGCGAGTACATCTTTTCGATTTCGTCGTAAATACACTGGAGCGACTGTTTGCTTAAATTGCGTAGGTTCCAATAAATGCAGCTCATCTGATAACTGATCAGAAATATCTTTTTGTAACACTGAGATTAACTGTTTCATTTCTTCTAGTCTATTTTCGATTGGTGTTCCACTCATGAATAAGACGTGATTTGCTATCTCAGTTAATGCATAAATGCTTTGTGAACGTTTTGCCTCTGGGTTCTTTACAAAATGTGCTTCATCAACGACTAAAATATCTAATGGTGGAAACCCATCAAAACTTAAACGGAGTGTATGCTCATATGTAGTAAGCAAAACACCTGCTTGTTCCTTCCATTTTTCAAGTGCGGCATCTCGATCACTCCCATGAAACACAAAAGTTTTTAAATCTGAGTGTTGCTCCACTTCCCTTTTCCAGTTCGCTAATATACTTAACGGACAAACAACGATGGAATACTTTTGCTCGTTTTGAAAGAGATGATTCATCATCGCTAACGCTTGGATTGTCTTTCCGAGTCCCATTTCATCGCCTAGTAATGTTCGCTTAAAATGGAGCCCATACTTCGCTCCAAAGGTTTGATAATTTCTTAAGGTTAGCTTCAAACCGGTTTCATCTAACGCATAGTTATTGACCTCTTCGACAATGTCAGATGGCAAGTCCTTTGACATATCTGCCTGTTTGAAATCTGTTACCTTTTCGATTTCTGTATAATAAGAAGCATTCTCTTTTACAAAATGCTCTTTTAATTCTTCTGTATCTACAGTGAAACGATGGATGTTAGAAAATCGTTCTTCTATATGATAGAACGTATCTCTAGTCTCTGGGGTGTTCAGTTCTTCAAATGCAGCTGTAATATTTTCTTTCGTAGTTTTAGACTGGAAGAGAGCCCCTAGAAAATTTCTTTGCTTTTTTGCCATTTCGATGGCTGGTTGAACATTATCATGAAACTCGCTGATATCCTTCGTTAAGGTCTCTGCGAGAGGGAGGAGCTTCCATTTTGTATAAATAGCCCCTAGAAAATCTAGGTCACTATTCGATAATTCATCAGGATTGATTCGTGGAGCAGCTTGTTCATACACAGAAGCCTTAATTTTAGCAACTGCTTCAACAATCGCCTCGGCACTGATCCTTCCAACGCCATTCAAAGCCATTAAATCATACATATTATGATGACGTACGTCGTAAATCGTTCGCAGACCATAACCCATCAAAGCATTTATTGGCATCCGTTTTTCTAACGTAGATATTGTATCAATCGGCATTGATTTTAAATCTTCTATAGCTTTATTCCTTTTTAAAGTCTCCCAGGTATGTTTGATAGGTTGGTTAAAGTGATGTTCAGAATACTGATCAAGCTCTTCCTTCATCTGATGTAAAGTAGCTTCGAATTGGCTGACGTCTTTTTTCTTTGTTAATTCTTTTGTAATGGTTCGCTTTTTTGCTGTTCTTGTTGTGGATTGTTTTGTTACATCCACATGAAGAGTCAATGCAATCTTATCCCTAGTCTGCTTTAAATCCTCTTGATCCATCGTATGTAAATGAATAATTTCAAACTCGCCGTATCTCGCTTTATAAAATGCAAGACGTTCAATTTTTTTATTAAAGAGACTAGCATTCGAGTCATTTGTTTTCTTAGCAATCTCATTTAAGAAATAATAACCAAAAATTTGTGCAATGTCCTGCCACTTATAACCAGTGGCTTTAGTCGTTTTAAAATCATACAGTGTCCCATCAATGAATATATCCGCATCAGCACCACCACATGCTCTAGATGCATTACTAAAGTGAGGATTAAATACGACATCACTTTCATTTGTTATCACGTCAGGTGTTATAAATTTCCTCTCAAAAACATCACACATCATTCTAAGTTCCTTGATTATCTCATCTACTTCTTCGCTTAATAAACTTTCTTCGATATTCTGAGGAGGAATGCCCGACCGAAAAACATGTTCTAGCCTGGCTAGATATGTACTATGTCTTAAAAGCTCATCTGATAAATTACCCTTTAGAGTGACAAATTCTTTTGCGATCATCTGCCCTTCTTCGTATTTCTTGGTCAAACTACGTTGTAACTTCTTTGATACACTATTTAAAAGGATTGATAACCCTTTATTTGAGGCATCATCTATCCAAACACTTTCGTCCTTTGTTGATATTACTTGAGCAAGTATCAAACGAGCCATATAATCAAAAGCCGTAGCAACAACTGAAGAGTAGTAACTATCTGTCAGTTCATAGGGTACCTGCGTAGTATAAGTACTGGAGAATGCATCATGCTTCGATAGTGTATGAAATTCATTTTTACTAGGAATTATATCTCTTAAAATATGTTGTAAATCTTTTGCATGTTCAGATGTACCTTTAATTAAAGACGTTAAAGACAATGAGCTCACCTCTTCTTATCAAATCCTGTTATGTAAGCATCTTAGTTGTGAACTGTTTTCAGTAGTCTTATATGTGTATGGAACTTTGAAAACGCATTCTCCCTTAAGATAATTGACATGAGAAAAATTAAAACTATAATACTACATATATAAAGGAGCCCCAATAGATTCTCGAGGTATATCCCGACCTATTGGATCAGCTCCTTTTTTAACTTACTCCCTCAACCGATAATAAACCTCTTCCTTCATCTCATTCATCAAGAACACACGTTGCTCTTCATTTTCCATCATTTTTTGGAAGAAGTTCTTGTCGGTCATGCGATCGATCAAGAAATCCATAAAGCGGTCTTCAAAGCTAAATGTAAAGTTATCTATAGAATTGTTTTTGGCTCTCTCCTTCAGTTCCTCATCTTGTACCATATCTTCTACAAGTTGATCTCGCGAAAGTTTGTCTTGTGGGTCAAAGTCTGTCCCAAATTTTTCGTTCATTCGATCGATGATGGATGATAATCTTTCTTTTTCTTCTTCAGGAGCTGCACCACCTGCGTGCTGAGGTGGATCGATATCTACTCGACCTTGTGTTTCTAGTTGAATTTGTCCTTCAAACACTTTTTGATTGCGGTAGTATTCCAAAGCAACTTCATCTGCTAAGTAAAGACGTTCGTTTGGCTTCTTCGGTAACTTTCTTAATAAGTAACTCAAATATACGTATAGTTTATGCAAATCAATATCTGTAAATGGTCCAATTTGTAGTACAAAAGAATACGTACGGATAAATTTCGATGCTGAACTTTTAAATTGATCCTTTTCTTCTTCCGTCAATTCTTTTTCAAATCGGTCAGATGCTTGGTCAAGTATCGGATTCAGTCTTTCTTGTGCTCGTTTGTCATTCAGCTTTCCGTTAAACTCCAGTTCACTAACTGCATTTACTTCACCAGCTGTATATACTTGTGCTGCATTAAGCTCATACTCTAGGTCATAAAGGATATTTGGGTCTGTTACATCGCTTAATCCTGTTACTTCATAGTAATCTTGAAAAGCCTCTTGAATAATGTCTGGGTCATTTACAAAATCAAGTACAAATGTGTCTTCCTTCCCCCGACATGTACGATTCAATCGTGACAACGTTTGAACTGCTTTAATACCACTTAATGGTTTATCAACATACATCGTATGGAGGAGTGGTTCGTCAAAACCCGTTTGGTACTTTTCCGCTACAATTAATACTTGATATTCATTCGTTGAAAACTTATCTGGTAATTCATTTTCACTGAAGTCATTCATTTCTACCTCAGTATATGATATCCCTTCATCGTCTACCGTGCCAGAAAAGGCAACAAGCGTCTTCATATCTGTGTAATTATTCTTTTTGATATATGCATCAATTGCATGTTTATATCGAACGGCGTGCAATCTACTGCGTGTTACAAGCATTGCTTTTGCTCGTCCACCAATTTTATGTTGGGTAACTCGTCGATAATGTTCCACAATAATTGCGGTCTTTTGTGCAATATTATGGGGATGCAATGACACAAAGCGTGCAATTTCTTGTGTTGCTTTACGTTTAGCAACCTCTGGATCATCATTAATACTTTTTTCCACTTTATAAAACGTTTCATAAGTAACGTAATTTTGTAACACATCTAAAATAAATCCTTCTTCAATCGCTTGCTTCATGGAATAAATATGAAACGGTTCAGGTACTTCTGTTTCTTGGTTGTATGTTCCGAACTTCTCGATTGTTTTAGGCTTAGGTGTTGCTGTAAAAGCAAAAAATGAGATATTTTCTTGCTTCCCGCTTTTCTCAACAACCTCTACAATCTTTTCTTCCGTGCTATCAAGCTCTTCTTCCATGACCTTATCTGCTGCATAAGCATCTTCAAGTGACTTGTCCGATAAAATACTCGTCATTGCTGTAGAAGCTTTTCCACCTTGAGAACTATGAGCTTCGTCAATGATAATTCCGTATTTTCCGCGAGAAAACTCACTCACTTTATCGATAATAAAAGGGAACTTTTGTAAAGTGGTAATGATAATTCTTGTTTTATTTTGAATAGCTTCTGCAAGTTGACTTGAATCTTCATCAATCTTCTGAACGACACCTGCTTCATGTTCTAACTGATAAATCGCATCTTGCAATTGTTTATCAAGTACACGCCGATCTGTAATAACAATAATGCTATCAAAAATTGGGTCATTATTTTCATCATGCACTTTCGCTAAGCGATGGGATAACCAAGAAATACTATTTGTCTTTCCACTACCAGCGGAATGTTGAACAAGATAGTTTTTACCGATTTTATTTTTTTGAATATCTGCTTCTATTTTCCGAACGACATCTAATTGATGATAGCGTGGAAAAATAACGGTTTCTTTTTGATCAATAATATCTCCTGTACTATCTCTGACATCTTTTTGTTCGATATAAACAAAACGGAATAATAAATCTAGTAAACTGTCTTTTTGCAACACATCATTCCAAAGATAGGAAGAACGGTAATTACCATAAATAATTGGATTGCCTTTCCCGCCTTGGTTTCCACAGTTAAATGGCAAGAAGAAAGTACTCTCCCTTTTTAACATCGTCGTCATCCAGACTTCATCTGTATCTACTGCAAAATAAACCATTACACGCTTCTTAGGTTGAAACAATAATTCATTCGGATCACGGTCTTCTTTAAACTGTCGCTTAGCGTTCTCAAACGTTTGTCCAGTAAGTGGATTCTTCAGTTCCATAACAACGAGTGGAAAACCATTTAAGAAAAGTACCATGTCTAAACTATTCGTATTTTTCGAGCTATAATACACTTGACGACTAGCTGTAAAAATATTGTTTTCATAGTTTTGCATCAGTAGTTGGTTTAACGTACTAGGTGGCTTGTTATAAACGAGGCGTAGAGACACACCCCGATCTTTGATGCCATGACGTAAACAATCAATCACCCCACGACGAGCAAGTTCCTGGTCTAATCTATTCAACAAGCGCTTTTCGAAGCGCTCTCCATGAACTTTCTTTAATCGTTCTACTTGTTTCGGTTGTGTAGCTTCAAGAAATTGAAACAACATTTCAACATCAATCGCATGTTTTTGAAAGTCTTTCAGAGCTCGTCCTTCCAAGCGACGTTCTTTGTATCCAATACTCATTAGACTTGTCTCGATGTTCTCTTCTAAACCCATTTCCGAATAATCAATTCCCATTAAAACTCCTCCTTTCTAATTTACTTCCTCCATCTCACTTGCATAATCACGTACATAAATCTTCCCTGTGACCGCTTCGTAAATTAAGGATTCGCGGTATTCCTTGAGTTTGGAGATTTGTTTTCTGATACCTAGAATCACATCATCAAGTTGAGATGTTTGTTCGTCTAGGTAACTAGCAATTTCACGTTGTTCATCATAATTAGGTATAGCACATAAATCATTTTCAATATCGGTTCCTACTAGACTAGGTAAGGCAGTATTAGTTGTGTAAACAGCCCATGGAAAAATATAGAACAAGTAGTAGAACCATTTAGGAAAAGCTTTCTCATGAAATTTTGTATAATACATTGTGTCCACAGTCCAGAAAGATTGATCAACATAAATTGGCTTCCCTATTGTTCCCTTTCGTCCAAATAAAACAGACTCTCCTTTAAAAATTGGTTTATCAGTCTTTTTAAATACTCCTCCTGAACCAAACACATCTACTGCATCTAAATCAGTTAATTCTTTTTCTACTTCAATTTCCTTACCATTCATCACAATAATAAATCTTTTTAATTTGGCCATCTCCCAATGCTCTGGTATCTCACCAATCCACTCAACTCCTGAGTCTTTCATTTTCACATCTGGATCAAGTCCTTTTGTCACCGTCTCAGTAATCACCGCCTGACGCTTTTCTTCTAGGAGCTCGATTAAGCGTTCTTTGTCAGAGATGAGAGAGTCAATTTCTCTTCTTTTATTTAAAGTGTATTTTGAAAGAATTCTTTGTTCAGATATGGTTGGTAACGGCCCAAATATATTTAATAACCTAGGTACAGTAATAGTTTTTATAGTAGTTTTATCAGATTGATTATCAAGTTCATCGATAAATTTTTGATTTTCCATTATTAAAGATAAATAGTTTGAATCTACCTTATTAATATCCGGAGATAACCTTAATAAATTTGCTGTTATATTACTACCTTCTATTTCAGAATTAACTAATCCAATTTTCCCCAACGTTCCCCTTACAGACATTACAATATCGCCAATTTTCAACTTCGTTAAAGGAAATTTATTTGAAGTTTTTTCGGATATAAATCGAGAAGGCACATTTTTTATATCTATACTTCCATTTCCTTTTAACATTTCTCCCCTAATTTCTCTTATCCCCTCATTCACATAAGTTATTCCATAATAAGTTGGATATCGATATACTATATCAAAGAAGTATTTTAACTTTAAAACATCCCAACCTTCTGGTATATCCCCAATCCACTCCACACCACTATCTTTATATTTTGGATAAGATTTCAATTTGACCATCACTCCATCACCTTCTTCAACTTCTCTAAGATGCTTTCTTCTAATTCTTGAATATCTGCTTTAATTTCACTCGATGGTCGTAGTTTCGTATATTGATAGAAATACCTTGTGAACGGAATCTCATAACCGATTCGTGTTTTATCTTCGTCTAGCCATGCGTCAGGAACATGAGGTAATACTTCTCTCTCAAGGTACTCTTCAATATTATCTGATAAAGGAATAATCTCTGTATCCCTTAACTCTGAATCCGGTTCAATTTCTTTCTTGTTTTTCATACAAACATCAGCAGTTTCATCGCGTTCTGAGAGAGCATTCCAGATTGCTCTTAATAAAGGTGCTCTTAAAGTAATTTCTGTTTCTTTAAAAGCATCTTTAATGATATTGATAAATTGTTCGCGGTTTTTATATACTGTCTCACTTTGCATATTGGTTAAAACACTTTTGATTGTTTCTTGCTGTGCCTTTCCCGCTGCAATATCAGCATCTTTATTGTCCCCACGTTTCCGGGATGTTGCTAAATTTATAAATGCTCGTTGATCATCTAGTCGTGCAATACGTTCTTTCGTTATTTGGAAATTGAGTCTTAGTGGTCTTTCAACAGTCACACGGTAATAACCGAAATCTTCGTTGTTAAAAATTTTCACGTGTTCGCTTTCATTTGTCTGACCATACATCTCTACAATTGTATCGATTTGTTCTTCTGAAATTTCATTTCGTTTATTCCCTAAACTCTTACGCATTTTTTGATACATATCAACTGCGTTCACCAACTGTACTTTTCCTTTTTGGTAAGACAGTTTATTGTTCGTTAAAATCCAAATATACGTTGAGATACCTGTGTTATAAAAGAGTTGATCTGGAAGAGCGACAATTCCCTCAACTAAATCATTTTCAAATAAATAACGACGAATTTCACTTTCTCCACTGCCTGCATCTCCTGTAAAGAGTGGGGATCCATTCATAATAATGGCAATCCGAGAGCCGTTTGGATTTTGTTCTGTAACAGGTTTCATTTTAGCGACAAGATTTTGTAAGAATAATAACTGTCCGTCACCAATTCTTGGGAGTCCAGCTCCAAAGCGACCGCTATACCCTAAATCTTTGTGCTCATTTTCAACCGAATCTTTAGCCGGCTTCCACTCCACACCATATGGAGGATTCGTAATCATATAGTCAAATTTCTCACTGCTAAACTGATCATTCGAAAGGGTATTTCCAAGCTTAATGTTTTGAGCTTTCTGTCCTTTAATTAGCATGTCTGCTTTTGAAATTGCATAGGACTCACCATTTATTTCTTGAGCAAAAAACTCTAGATGACCTGAAGGATTATAGCTTTGCATGTATTCCTGTGCAACAGTCCCCATTCCACCTGTTCCCGCACAGCTGTCGTAAAGCGTGCGTGTAACACTTGGCAGTAAAATTTCATCATCATTTAAAAACATCAGATGGACCATAAGTTTAATGACTTCTCTAGGGGTATAGTGGTCCCCTGCTTCAGCATGTTCTGAAAAGCGTCGAATGAGTTCCTCGAATATGTACCCCATTTCAATGTTCGACACTTCATCAGGATGAAGGTCAATCTCTCCAAATCGTCGAACGACTAGATACAACACATTATTTTCTTCCATTTTATCGATTTCATTATCGAAGTTAAAATGGCTTAAGATTTCTCTAGCCTCAGCAGAAAATCCGTTTATGTAATCACGCAAATTATCGGCAATATTATCTGGATCACTTAACAATTTGACAAAGTCAAATTGACTCGTATTGTTAAATCCTTGTTTAGCAACACGGTTTAAAATTTCGTCTCTTGTTGATTCTGGTAAAGATGCATATTTTTTATTTTCGAGTAGTACATCTTCTTTCGTATCAGCCAATACTGCATCAAAACGTCTTAATACAGCCATAGGTAAAATAACGTCCCCATAATCCTCTGGGCGGTATGGTCCTCTAAGCAATTCTGCAATCGACCAGATAAAACTAACCTTTTCTTGAAAGTTCTTCATTCTGATTCTCCCCTAACAGTTTGGTAATTCTAATTTCATTATGTAAGTATTACATTGGAACATTCTTTATTCACATTTTATAGAAATAACTAAAAGACATTTACTACCAAATGCCTATTACTCTATAGTTCTTTCTACTATCTATTATCAATGACCAGATTGTATATGACAACTATAATATTGTGGAAATTGCTTTAGTTGTCATTTACTGTCTTCTTTTGGTTATAATAGAGTCAATATAAATTAGAATTAGGTCAATGATAGGAGGCGCCCATACATGTACCAAATAAACAAAACCACAGCGACAAAAGTTGAATCCCTCACTTTTTCCGAACTCAACATGACAGAGAACGACATGGAAGAGTTGTTACGGAATAATATTGATATGATTTGTGATGAAGAAGAGTCGATGCTAATTGTTGGTAAGCAAGTGAGGAATGCGAGTTTAGCTCGGAGTGATTTAACGGCTATTGATAACAATGGAGACATCGTGTTAATTGAAATTAAACGAGATATAAAAGATATTGAAAGTCGTGCAGAGGCGTTTGAATTTCAAGCGATTCGGTATGCAGCTAGTTATGCAACGATTGAGGATGTTGAGGATCTAGTCAATAAAGTCTATGGGCCTTACATTGAAAAGCACTTTAATGAATTTAAAGATGAATCTGCTGATACTTTAACAAGTACTGAACTTGGAACTAGGAAGTTAATTGATTTTTTAGAGACCAATGATGCTCTACATGAATTTAACGAGAAGCAAAAGGTAGTTCTAGTCGCATCTGACTTTGATGAGCAGACATTATCTGCTGTTGCTTGGCTAAACAATAACGGAGTGAATATGAGTTGCTTTAAACTCATTCCTTATACAATAAACGATGAGCTTATTATCAACGTAGAGAAACTATTTCCACTTGATAATTACGACGATTATTATGTCGATCTGATCCACTCATCAAAAACAACATCAAAAAAGAGTAAAATTACACGAAAAAGTCCTCCACGCATTAAGACAATGCTTGAATGGGGCGTTGTCAAAGCAGGCGATATTATTGTTGCAAAAAATCGTTCGGATGAAGGTACTCTTTTAGCAAATGGAAATGTTTCAGTGGAAGGAGAAGAACTCTCCTTGGCAAGCTGGTTAAGAGATGTCTATGGTTGGCCGAGTGTGCAAACATATGCCCTGTCTATCCACAAAGAAAGCGGGAAATCGTTAGCGCAAATTCGGAAGGAATATATGGAAAAAATGAGCTGAATTCATTTTAGTGAAGAAATAACACTTGATTGCAATTACTGGATATCATTTCTATAACAAGTTAAGAAAAAGACGCGCCCTCTACTTTTTTATGATTAAGTAGAGAGCACGTCTTTTTTTCTTTTACAATGATGTTATGCCTTGATCATTCAATTCCTTGATAGCTACCATGACGTGCTCGGTCATGAGTTGATCAAATGTGATTGTTTTCTCTTCTTTTCTATGATGAATTATATTTTCATTGATAAAGTCATCGTTTAAGTTAAACTTTCTATTTGGGACATGTTTGGCATCTAAGCGTTTTCTGTCTTTGTTTTGTATAGGGAGCAAATGGATATAATCATTTGGAAAATCTCCATTGGATTCTCCAGACAAGTATATCTGGAACTCCTCATTTTCATCGAGTAGGTATAATCCTTGCCCTTTTCCACCTGTTATTTGTATGTTGTTAACAGTTAAACCGTACTGATCTTTTAACTGCTGTTTAATCGGTGTTGTAGAATCTTTTTTACTATAATTAATGAGATCAGACGTATCTAACTGGTTATCTGCTGATAGGTAATTATATATTTTCCGAATGAGTAATCGGATCCGGTCGTTTGGACTATGATCTTGTGTATAGATATGCTTGTTCGTAATTAGAATTAATTCTTTTAGTTCTATATCGTCACCTTGACCAAGCTCTATTAATTGATTTAGATGCTTCGAGTTCGTCTCATGTTCAATTTCTTCAGCTAAAATGCTTGTTAGCTTCTTTTCTTCATCGGTGAGTAGTGTATTAATTTTATTGTTTTTCATTGCTGTGTAATCCATACTTCTTTGTAAGTCATATTTAAAATCAGTGATGATTTTCTTCGTATCAGCCGCGTAGATACATGTAGAACTTTCCACATGTTCAGTTAGCACATCTTCAATGATGTTAATTAACTCTTGATATCCCATCGAGTGCCAAGTTTTATTTGATGGGTCATCTTTTTGCGGTGTTAAATAGATATAGTATGGTTGAATGGGATTATCCGCATCTTTTATTAAATCTGTTACCAATGTTTGATATTTATCCAGTTGAGTTGTATCGTCTTCATACTTTCCTTCTTTTGCATACTGCTTTAATTCGATTGCTAGGCACATTTGCTGAGAGTAGTCTTTATAGAACACATCAATATCCATCTCTTCTGCAGTTGCTTTGATCATGTTATTTTTTTCTGGATGATAGGGATAATCTATACCAATGTAATCCATAATCTTATGGGCAAACACATTCCCTAAGTTATGAGTTTCATTTGCATCAATAAGCCACCTAAGCATTCGTGATGTTCTAATTTCATGTGCTGATCGTTTGCCATATTCCTTTTCTTCACCAAACTCTAGAATCGTCCAGAAATTCGGTATTTTGTTTAAGTGAAGATGATTTTTCACCCAATCAAATTCTTTAATTTTCTTTAATTCTCCGAGATAGTTTTTATAATCTTTTGTTGTATACGTCATGCCATCACTCCTATTTTGGTATAAGTTTTTTTTCTTAGTTTCATTATAATAACTTACATGTGTCATTTTTGGCACATGAAAAATAACCTAGTCAGTGATGAGGAGCAGTGTGGAAATGTACCAGCATTTATTTTTACTCCTTAATAATCTTATCCGGAGCTGCTCGTCTAATTGTATTTTCTTTCATCCCGTCCGCCCTACGTTTATCAATCAAGCTGTCATGTAGTAACACTGAATATGCGCCTCTTGGGGCTCCTTCTAATTCCTCGATTTGTGATACGATGTCTGCAAGAATTTCCTCACTGGGATCCACTGAGTGTTCTTCCATATGCAGGTTAATCGTTATGATCATTTCTTCAGGTTTAAAATCATTGTTAGCAAAGAAGTCAGTTAGATCATCCTTTGTTATTTCTGGATTTTCCATGTACAAATCGTAGAGGTCATCAAATATATCTCCATTGGGACTTATAAAATAGTGTGTCGTGGAAAAACCCGTAGCCTTCACTTTTTCAACAGCCTCTATAGGTGTGCCTACCACTGGTAGCTCCTTAACAATGTTTTCTAATGTTGTCTCCAAGTGAGCAAATTCATCTGCAAAAGCCATAGCATGTAGCCCACCTTGTATAGCGTTTTCTACTTGTCCTTCCTGTGACCATACTTCATTTGTTTTTACTTCTTTATTCTTTATGTCGACTGGAACTATTGCGAATGTATAAAAATGTGGCTCGCCCACCGATTCAACAAATACGGAAACGCCGTCTACAGCACTCACAATGTTATGGACATGTACTTCTGTTTTATAGTTGGTTAGGAAAAACTCCTCCACTGCAGCGACGGTTTCTTCCCGGTTTTCCTCCGCAATCTTTCCGGTCTTTGCATTTGCATTGCGCAACGTAAAACCTTCTCCCGTATATTCTTGAACAGGTACAAAGTTTTCCGCTTCATAAGCATTGGATGCATCGGAACAACCTACTAGTAAGAAGATACATAACATTATTCCTGACGTGATTAAATACACTCTTTTCATTTAGTCACCTCATCGACTTGAAAACGTTCCTTCATGATATACTTATAGTATCTTTAAATGCTCGTATGTGAAAGCATTTTTAATAAAAATGAACGGATGGATAATCAAATGAGGTGATTGCGTTGAAAAACATGAGATTCTTGTATCTCCTTTTAATAATCATTTCTATTGGCCTTATGCTCTTTCTGGGCGGGAGATTTATTATAAACGCATTTAAGCCTGAACCAGAGTTGGTTACTGGTTTTCCTGAGACTTCTAGTCCAGCTCGGGATGATTTTCTTATGCGTTTGAGTACTGTTCCCCAGCAATCGATCATTTCTATGAAAGATGACAATGTACACCTTGCGCAATTTAAGAGCGATGAATCAAAGATAGAATACTATGACTACCCACTAGAGCATTTGGATGGTATTTTACAAGATGCAACAAAAAAACCAGCTGGTAAGACAAAATTTTTACACCTTACAGATGACTTGAATGAAAAAATTCAAGAGTATCAGGTGAATAGCGAAGAAGTAGGTTTACCACCTCAATTGTAAAGTCAAATGCATAATTATTTTATAAAATCCTGTAGATATACGGTTCATTATAAAAGTCAGTCTTATCAATGCTTTTAGGTGTTGGCCTGTGTGGAATTTTTATACACAGGCCAAAATTCAACCAACAA
>JAPFDS010000052.1 GCA_026168805.1 Caryophanales bacterium
TTGTGTTGTGACTTTAACTATACAAAAGAAAGGGCCTTTTTTCATGTGTTTTCCACATAATCTCATACAAATCCTGTATTTATATAATTTAAATTATATAAATAGTTCGTATGTTCCCCCACAAACATTTTACTCATACTTCTATATTCATTTTCTTTAAATTCTTTCGCTCTTTTTTCGAGCGGATTACTAATATATAATATATGTCGTTATATGCCAACACCTTTTATTTAAAAAAGATGTCTCCTTCCCACTCAAGCATTCCGCCAACCATGTTATATGAAGTGTAGCCTTGTTCTTGTAAATAGAGTGCAGCCGAATTACTTCGTTGCCCTGAACGACAAATACAAATAATCTCTTTTGATGGATCCAGTTCATCCATAGATGAAGGTAACGACTGGAGAGGTATATGTTTTGCTTGTTCGATCATCCCCTGTAATACCTCTATATCTTCTCGAACATCCAAGATAATGCATGGCTTTTTTTCATTTATATATTCCTCAACTTCTTTTGGACTAATTTCTTTTGCTTTCCCTTCCATAAATGCCATCCTCTCTCTACACGTAACTCAGCGCGATCAAATAAATCTTTTCTAAAGTAAATGGCTCTAGATGTGCACTCCTTTAGAGCGATCAACAAATGAAGTACGTAGAATTATAACGTATTAAAATACGACTCATTTATTTTACAACATTTTTGAATACAATCAACCCATTTAACGCATCTTATCTAATATAAGGAGGTTGTCATCATGTTTGTACGACTTTTAGCTTTTTTTATAGGAATAGCTGCAATATTTCCCATGTATGCAAAAGCTGATAACACCATTGTTATTGATACGTATCATATGGATGTAACTGGGGATGGGGTAAACGAAACAATTGTATTGCAAGGTGAAAAACTAGCTTCGCATAGTACATACTTCCCTTTGGTCGTTATTAAAATTGAATCGCAAAATGACGAAAGTTGGGATATTACATTACCTGGAGGCTTTAAACCTACGATACAATTCGTTGATGTAACAAATAATGGTACATTTGAACTTTTGTACAAGGATAGTCTGAACAGTAGTCAGCAAATGTATACGAACAACATCTTTACGTTTGATGGAAATCGTTTTACATCTATTCCGATTCCCGAAAACTCTTTTGCTCATGGTTCATTCCAAGAAAATTTCATCGTTCACATTCATTTAAAACCTCATCATGAACCTAAAGTTATTGATGTAAAGGATCAAGCAACGGATTATATCGATGTAGGTATATACGACAAAGAAGGACAATTACCTCAACAGCAAAACGCGATGATTGAACCCGTTCATTTGATAGAATCTACTTCCGCGGAGGAATCACCAACTATTATCAGCACATCCCAAAAGGTTTCTTCAATGATTGACTCGAGTGAAATAGGAACGATTCAGTCAACGTGGATTTACGAAGAACGATCATGGAAATTATTAGATACTACGTGGCAAGAGTGAAATGAATGTGACATAGTAAACTAAAGGCAACCGCATCATCATGCGATTGCCTTTAAATATGTTAGTTTGCAACGATATTTACAAGTTTACCTGGAACAACAATTACTTTCCGAACCGTTTTTCCTTCAATCCAAGATTGAATCGTTTCATCTTCTAGTGCTATTTTCTCTAAATCATCTTTAGAAATATCTTTGGGAACATGTACTTTAGAACGAACTCTTCCCATCACTTGAAGGACAATCTCTACTTCTTCATCTACTATTTTTGCTTCATCATATGCTGGCCATGACACATACGCTAAGGAAGAATCGTTTCCAAGGAGTTCCCATAACTCCTCACACATATGAGGTGCAATGGGTGATAGAATTTTAATAAATCCTTCAGCGTACTCTTTAGGAAGTTCTCCAACTTTATACACTTCATTCACGAATACCATCATTTGTGAAATAGCTGTATTAAAATGTAGCGCATTATAATCTTCTGTTACTTTCTTGATTGTTTCATTATACACCTTATCTAAAGATGAAACTTCTTGATCAACTACTTTCTTTGAAACGCCACCTTCTTCATCAACAATCGATCTCCATACACGATCTAAAAAGCGACGGGATCCATCCAATCCGGTTGTAGACCAAGAAACGTCAGCATCTAAAGGTCCCATAAACATTTCGTATAAACGCAATGTATCTGCACCATGTGACTCTATAATGTCATCGGGATCAACAACATTTCCTTTTGACTTACTCATTTTTTCACTATTTTTCAAAATCATCCCTTGGTTAAATAATTTCGTAAATGGTTCACTCGTTGGTACGACTCCAATATCATAGAGCACTTTGTGCCAAAAGCGCGCGTATAACAAATGAAGGACTGCATGCTCAGCTCCACCTACATATATATCTACCGGAAGCCATTCTTCAAGTGCTTTTGGATCTGCTAATGCTTCATCATTATGTGGGTCAATATAGCGTAAGAAATACCAACTACTTCCCGCCCATTGTGGCATCGTGTTTGTTTCCCTGCGCCCTTTCATCCCTGTTTCAGGATCTGTTACATGAATCCATTCGCTATTAGCTAACGGGGATTCACCTGTTCCTGAAGGTTTTATTTCAGTCATTTCAGGTAAAATCAGTGGCAACTCTTCTTCCGGAACAGTCGACATTGTCCCATCTTCCCAATGTATAATTGGAATGGGTTCTCCCCAATAGCGCTGGCGTGAAAATAACCAATCTCTTAATCGATAACTTATTTTCTTTTCACCTTTGTTATTGGCTTCTAACCAATCAATCATTGTTGAAATGGCTTCTTCATTTGAAAGTCCATTCAAAAAGTCAGAATTGATATGTGCTCCATCCCCGATGTAAGGCTCTTCTTCAATGTTCCCGCCTTCAATGACTGCTTTTATAGGTAATTCAAATGTTTTAGCAAATTCATAGTCCCGTTCATCATGCGCCGGTACTGCCATAATGGCTCCTGTCCCGTAAGACATTAGAACATAATCCGCCACCCAAATAGGCATTTTTTCTTCGTTTACAGGGTTGATTGCATATGCGCCCGTAAACACACCTGTTTTTGTTTTTGCTAAATCTGTACGTTCTAAATCCGACTTTGTTAGGACTTCTTCCTGATATGCTTCAACCGCTTCTCTTTGTTCTTCCGTCGCAATGTCTTGAACAAATGAATGTTCAGGAGCTAACACTGCATAGGTTGCACCAAATAATGTGTCAGGGCGTGTCGTAAACACGGTGAATTCTTTGTCATGTCCTTCTATCTCAAAAGTGACATTTGCCCCTTCCGAACGACCAATCCAATTGCGTTGCATATCTTTGATACTTTCTGGCCAATCCAGATTGTCCAAATCATCTAGTAAACGGTCCGCATATGCAGTGATTTTAAGCATCCACTGTTTCATTGGCTTACGAACAACCGGATGTCCTCCCCGTTCACTTTTCCCGTCAATCACTTCTTCATTTGCCAAAACGGTCCCAAGTGCAGGACACCAATTCACTGGAACCTCGTCAATATATGCGAGACCTTTTTCATACAACTTTGTAAAAATCCATTGTGTCCATTTATAATAAGATGGATCTGTCGTATCAATTTCTCGATTCCAGTCATATGAAAAGCCTAAACTTTTCAATTGACGCTTTAAAGTTGAGATATTATGTTGTGTAAATGTTGCAGGACTATTGCCTGTGTCCAGTGCATATTGTTCGGCTGGTAACCCAAATGCATCCCACCCCATTGGATGTAACACTTCATACCCTTGCATGCGTTTCATTCGAGAATAAATGTCTGTAGCCGTATATCCGACTGGATGTCCTACGTGTAATCCTGTTCCAGATGGATATGGGAACATGTCTAGTGCATACACTTTTTCTTTTGGAGAATATGTATCTGTTTTAAACGTATGATGGTCTTTCCAATAGGATTGCCATTTCTGTTCAACCGTCTGATGGTCATAACTCATTGTTATTTCCTCCTTCATATATGTACAATAAAAAAAGCCTCCACATCCCAGCATAGGGACGAGAAGCTACATTCCCGCGGTGCCACCCAAATTAACGTGTAATAAACGTTCACTTGTATCCTTAACGTGGAAGTCCGGCAACCATTACTAAGTCTTCATCGTTGCGACAAAAAAGGTGAGTTCTACGTAAGCGAGGGAGCAATTTGCACCACACATTGCCTCTCTTAACCGCCGTCTACATATACTAGTCCTTTATAGCGTCGTTAATCTATTAATACATGCATTTTAATGAAAGTTACAAAAATTGTCAAGAAACATTGCTATTTATAATTATAGCCAACTTCGATCCCTTCATATACCATTTCCCTTTTCTTCATTATTTAACTCATGATACAATAGAATGAATTTCATCATTACCAAAGGTTAAAATTTAACGAACATGAAAGAAGGAGTACAAACGATGCTCATTAAGGGAATCATACAATACGCACATCATTTATTAGAAGAATCTGTTACAGAAGGAGAAGTTGTGATCGATGCGACTTGTGGCAATGGAAATGATACGCTATTTCTGAGCCATCTTGTTGGAAATACTGGTCGAGTCATAGGGTTTGACATTCAAAAGGAAGCGATCGAAGCAACTGGAGATTTATTAAAAAAACATCATCGAACAAATATGACGCTTGTTCATGATAGTCATGCACATATGTACAAATATGTTTCCTCACAATCTACGATTGGAGGAGCTATTTTTAATTTAGGTTATTTACCAAGAAGTGATAAAAAGATCATTACCCAACCAGAGTCAACCATTGAAGCAATTGATAAAATACTTCCTATTTTAAAGGCAAAAGGAATGGTTGTGCTTGTCGTTTATCATGGCCATGAAGGTGGGAAAGACGAGAAACAAGAATTGCTTCGGTATATTATGCAATTAGATCAAAAGAATTACTCTGTATTACGATATGGATTCATTAATCAAAAAAACAATCCACCATTTATTTTAGCCGTCCAAAAGAAATAGTTACGTGTATGATTTATTGTTAAGGGGGATACGTATGATTCATTCATATAAAAATCAATCACCTGAGATTCATCCAACTACTTATGTAGCAAAAAATGCAACAATCATTGGGGATGTATCAATCGGGGAAGATTGTAGCATTTGGTTTCAAACCGTCGTACGAGGGGATGTTGCACCGACTCGCATCGGCAAACGTGTAAACATTCAAGATTTATCAATGATTCACCAAAGCCCAGATTTACCTGTTCATATCGAGGATGACGTTACCATCGGTCATCAAGTAACAATTCACGGGGCAACGATTCGTAAAAACGCGCTCGTTGGTATGGGAACAATGGTTTTAGATGGTGCTGAAGTCGGCGAAAATGCGTATATAGGTGCTGGTAGCCTCGTTACACCAGGTAAAAAAATACCTCCTAACACACTCGCATTTGGTCGCCCAGCAAGAGTTGTTCGTGATTTAACCGAAGAAGATTACGAAGAAATGAAACGCATTAGGCAATCTTATGTTGAAAAAGGTAAATATTACAAAGAACATACAGATTTATAGTAAAATACAGCGATTGGACATATATCCAACCGCTGTATTTTTTATTTAAACGCATAATTATATTTATCTACAACAGATTTTGGTATTTCTACTCGTGCTGTTTTCATTGGATTCACGATTTGACATACACGTAAATCGCCTACTGCAGATAATAACATCCCCGCTTCAATCGGATCCATCTGTAATCGCTCAATGAGAAACGACTGCATGTTCTCGGCTGCTTTCACAGATGCATCATCTAACGTTTCAGCTGAAGCGAGAGTCATAAATTGGTCCTCATTCACAATACAAGGAAGAGGATACTCTTGGCCTTTTACTACAGTTACACGAACAGTTGTTACAGACGGGATCTCCACACCGCAAATGAGCAACTCACCGTCACCCATATTCGAATGAGCATCTCCCATCGAAAGGAGTGCTCCAGGTTGATTGACTGGTAAATATAGTGTAGCCCCTTTTTCCACACGCTTACAGTCTAAATTCCCACCATGATCTCCAGGTGTACCAGTAGGGATATCCTCATTAGCTGCCGCCGTTCCTATAACTCCTACCATCGGATCAATTGGAAAGGATAAATGTTCATTAAAAATAGCCCTTCCATCTTTAATAGGAATGATTTTTGTTTTCTCTTGATCAACTGTTTTTGCGAATGTTCCAGCATTTGGAATAGTTGTCATTGCTGCTTGATCTCCTATTTCTAAATCAAGAATTTCAACTTTAAGTGTGTCCCCTACCTCTGCACCTTCTACATATAACGGACCAGTAGCAGGGTTAATATTGGCCCAACCAATCGAACTAAATGTATCTTCTTCACTCTGAATGGAGTTGCTGAAGCAATCAAATGATTCAAATACGACTGTACTACCAGATGCTACCTTGTCCACTCCTTCATTTGAAGGACCCATTTCCAAAACAAATTTTTCTTTAGGTATCGTTGTCATATGCATTCTCCTTGATGTAGTATGTTTTTATTAAAATAACTTACTTTAAATACGCGCTAAGTTGTTCTACTTTATCCGTCTTTTCCCACGTAAAGGTTGTATCTTCTCTGCCAAAATGACCGTATGCTGCAGTTTGCTTATAGATAGGCTTACGTAAATCTAACATTTCAATGATACTGGCAGGGCGAAGATCGAATGTATCATGAATAGCTTGTTCAATAATGTTTTCGGATATTTTATTCGTTCCAAATGTGTCAATTGAAATAGAGACAGGTTCCGCAACACCAATTGCATAAGCAATTTGCACTTCACATTTTTGTGCTAGTTTCGCTGCGACAATGTTTTTCGCTACGTAACGAGCCGCATAAGCAGCTGAGCGATCGACTTTCGTTGCATCTTTTCCGCTGAATGCTCCTCCACCATGACGGGCATATCCTCCGTATGTATCGACAATAATTTTTCTACCTGTTAGGCCTACGTCTCCTTGTGGTCCTCCGATTACAAACCGACCTGTTGGGTTAATAAAATATTTCGTATGATCATCCAGTAAATGTGCTGGAATCACAGGTGTAATAACATGTGTAATTAAATCTTTTTTAATTTGTTCCGTCATTACGTCTTCTTGATGTTGGGTTGAAATAATAACTGTATCAATCCGAACAGGTTTGTCATGTTCATCATACTCTACCGTTACTTGAGTTTTCCCATCTGGTCGTAAATAGGGTAACGTTTCATCTTTACGAATCGTAGTGAGTTGTTTGGCTAGCTGGTGAGCTAGAGAGATTGGCAGAGGCATAAGCTCTTCTGTCTCATCGCTCGCATAACCAAACATTAACCCTTGGTCCCCTGCTCCAATGGATGCAGATGCATCCATTCCTTCACCCGTTCGAGCTTCTAATGCTTCACTCACACCACCAGCAATGTCAGGTGATTGTTCATCAATGGCTGTTAATACGGCACATGTGTCAGCATCAAACCCGTATTTAGCACGTGTATAACCTATTTCTTTAATGGTATCTCGCACAATGATCGGTATATCTACGTATGCTTCCGTAGTAATTTCTCCCGCCACAAGAACAAGTCCAGTTGTGACAGTTGTTTCACAAGCGACGCGCGCATGTGGATCTTTTGATAGAATTGCATCTAATATAGCGTCTGATATTTGATCGCACATTTTATCAGGATGTCCTTCTGTTACTGATTCTGAAGTAAATAATCGTCGGTTGACTTGCATTGTCAAGTTCCTCCCTGCCCATCTACATATAACTCATTCGTTTACCCGTAAAAAACAGAAAACCTCTCCACTAAACATGAGGAAAGGAATCGACCAACTCCTCTTATTGTTCAAGAAAATGTTTCTTGCATCAGGTTAGCACCTTTTCACATAGTGATGGTTGCCGGGCTTCACAGGGACTGTCCCTCCACCAACTCCTAATAAGAGTATATGTAATTTTATTTTATAAGTATATTTGCTTATGTTATATATTATCGAAGTTCTAAAATGAAGTCAACTGTTGCATGCCGTTCATAATCCGTATATAGTAGAAAGGGAAGTTTTTTCAATAAAAAGACTTGAGATCATAATTAGTATGGACTATTCACTTAAATGTGTTATACTAATAGCGAACTTATTGATTACAATGTTTTCTAAAGGAAAAGATTTTATTTTCCATACAAATACAATGAATAAAGGTAGGTATCCCATGGAACAGACATCATCTTTACATGAATTATTAAAGCACCCACAGGCTAGACACAATTTATCTGTAGCTCAGCTTGTAGAGAAAATCCATTCTAGACAAGAAGGTTCATTAACATCTACAGGAGCTGTTCGTTCTGAAACAGGTGAATATACAGGTCGATCCCCACAAGATCGCTTTATCGTTAGTGACGATATATCTGACGCTAAAGTAGATTGGGGAAAGGTGAATCAACCTATTTCAAAAGAGTTATTTCACCGTTTGTACGATAAAGTAACAGCACACCTAAAAGAAAAAGACGAATTGTTCGTGTTTGATGGGTATGCTGGTGCAGACGAAAAATATCGTCTTCCTGTCCAAGTCATCAATGAATTTGCATGGCACAACTTGTTTTCACGCCAAATGCTCATTCGTCCTACAGAAGAAGAGTTAGAAACACATGAACCAGATTTCACCATTCTTTCTGCACCATCGTTGAAAGCAGATCCTGAAGTAGATGGTACGAACTCAGAAGTCTTCGTAATTATTTCACTTGAGGAACGTGTGATCTTAATTGGTGGAACTGAATATGCAGGTGAAATTAAGAAATCAGTCTTTTCAATTATGAACTATTTGTTACCACAACAAAACGTTCTTTCCATGCACTGTTCAGCAAACGTAGGTGAAGAAGGAGATGTTGCTCTTTTCTTCGGTTTATCAGGCACAGGAAAAACTACCCTTTCTGCCGACCCTAATCGTCGCCTGATTGGTGATGACGAACACGGTTGGAGTCCAAATGGTGTGTTCAATATTGAAGGTGGATGTTATGCTAAGACGATCAACTTAACGGAAGAAAATGAACCACAAATTTTCAAAGCCATTCGTTTTGGTGCCGTTCTTGAAAATGTGATTTTAAATAACGACACACGCATTCCAGATTATGACGATGTATCGTTAACTGAAAATACGCGTGCAGCATATCCTCTAGAAAACATTGATAATATTGTTACACCTAGTGTAGCTGGACATCCAAATGCGATTATATTTTTAACAGCTGATGCATCAGGTACATTACCTCCCATCAGCAAATTATCAAAAGAACAAGCCATGTACCACTTCTTAAGTGGATATACGAGTAAGCTTGCGGGAACAGAGCGTGGAGTAACAGAACCTCAACCAACGTTCTCTGCATGTTTTGGAGCACCATTTTTACCACTGGATCCATCTACATACGCAGAAATGCTTGGGGAGAAAATAGACCAGTTTAACGCAAATGTATTCTTAGTAAATACAGGTTGGACTGGAGGATCATATGGTGTAGGTAGCCGTATGAAACTCGGATATACACGTGCAATGATTCAGGCTGCACTTCAAGGAGAACTCACCACAGTTGAAACTGAAAAAGACGGTGTTTTTGGTCTAGAAGTTCCAACTCACGTGCCAGGAGTTCCTGATGAAGTCCTACTTCCAAGAAATACATGGGAAGATAAGACAGCGTACGATGCTGAGGCTCAAAAGTTAGCTACTGCATTCCATGAGAATTTTAAACAATTCACTCATGCTAGCGAAGGAATTCAGCAAGCTGGACCAACATATAAAGCATAAATACACAAGGCAAAAACAGACCTTTCAACTCTTGAAAGGTCTGTTTTTTTGTTGCTTTCTTTTATTTGCACATATATTCAACCAAGCGCATAGGCTACTGTGACTAAAGAGTAGTTGCAAGAAAGGAGATATGTGAACCATATGAAGAAATACATTTTCGCGCTTGTCATTTGTGTCATACCTCTCTTATTATTTGTTGGTTGTAATACAACAGAAGAGGATACAAACATCCAATTAGCTGAGGTTACTCGTTCTGTTTTTTACACTCCACAATATGTCGCTCTGGAGAAAGGTTTTTTCGAGGAAGAAGGGTTAGATGTCGAACTCCAAACAACGTGGGGTGGAGATAAAACAATGACAGCTTTACTATCTGACCATGCGGATATTGCATTAGTCGGTGCAGAAACATCCATCTACGTGTACGCACAAAACCCCAAAGACTATGCAATTAACTTTGCGCAATTAACACAAACAGATGGAACGTTTCTCGTCGCTAAAGATGAACATCCTTCGTTTGAGTGGGACGATGTCTTAGACCAATCTTTTCTCGGCCAACGTGAAGGCGGGATGCCACAAATGGTTGGAGAATATGTGTTAAAACAGCATGATATCGACCCACATGGGGATCTTGATTTGTCTCAAAATATTGACTTTGCGAATATTCCTGGTGCATTTTTATCAGGCGATTATGAGTTCGTACAATTATTTGAACCAACCGCGAGTACATTGGAAGAAGAAGGCACTGGTCATATCGTTGCTTCATTTGGAGAAGAATCTGGTGAAGTTCCTTATACTGTTTATATGGCTCAACAAAGTTATTTAGATGAACATCCAGAACGTATTACACAATTTACACGTGCCATTTATAAAGCTCAAAAATGGGTGGAAGAAGCTGACTCTACTGAAATTGCACAAGTTATCTCTCCATACTTTGAAGATACAGAGATCGATATGTTAGCTGCATCAATTGACCGATACAAAGAACAACATTCGTTCGCTCCCACTCCAATTTTTAATGAAGATGGATGGGACCGGCTAAAGGACATTATGGAAGAAGCAGGTGAACTTCCGGAAGATATTCCTTTTGAAGAACTTGTAAACAATGAGTTTGCAGATGAAATTGTATCGGAAGAAGGTGAGTAATCTTGTCGTTTTTATCAGTTAATCACGTTACACATTACTATTTTTCCAAGTCCAAGGCGACGCAAGCCCTGAAAGATGTATCTTTTTCTGTCGAGGAAGGCGAGTTCGTCTCCATTCTCGGTCCAAGTGGTTGTGGAAAATCTACACTCCTCTCCCTGCTCGCAAATATTATTCATCCGACAGAAGGCAAAATTTCTTTAAATGATCAGCCAATTTCAACGCTAGATGACTCGATTGGCTATATGCTGCAACAAGATTATTTATTTCCATGGAAAACGATTATGGATAATGTATTGTTAGGACCAAAAATTAAAAAAACAACGGAATCTTCTACCAATGAAAAAGCCGAGAGAATGCTCGAAGAAGTAGGATTACACAAAATATCTACATCTTACCCTGACGCATTATCTGGTGGTATGAGACAACGCGTTGCTCTCGTTCGAACACTAATCACCGATCCTGAAATCCTCTTATTAGATGAACCTTTTTCAGCGCTTGATTATGTAACTAAATTAACATTAGAAGATGCTGTAGCTGATTTGCTTGCAACATATAAAAAAACTACCGTTCTTGTCACACACGATATTGGCGAGGCCATTTCCATGAGTGATCGGATTATCATTATGGATACGAATCCTGGTTCCATTAAAAGAATGTACGATGTACCTTTGGAATTAAGGAATGAACGCCCCTTTAATGTTCGGAGACATCCGAAATATCAGCGGATATTTGATAAAGTGTGGAATGAACTAAACACAAAATCAATCATCCCTACGTCAAGTAAAATTGTGGGTGATCAACATGGCTAAAAAAATGAAGAATACACCTCATGAACAATATATCAATGCTCAACGAAAAGAAAAAAGAATTGTGCTTTCTTGGCAATTGATTATATTTGTAAGCTTTTTTGTACTTTGGGAAGTTTCTAGTCGCATGCATATCATTGATCCGCTTCTCTTTAGCTCCCCATCTAAAGTAGTCGCATTGTTACAAACAAAATTTATGGATGGATCGATGATTTCACACGTACAAATTACGATGTTTGAGACGATACTTGGCTTTCTCATTGGAACCATCGGCGGAATATGTATAGCTTCTTTACTATGGGCATCTGATCGTTTTTCACGAATCGCAGACCCCTATCTCGTCATACTAAATGCGATGCCTAAAGTAGCTCTTGGTCCAATTATCATTGTAGCTCTAGGACCAGGCATGGTTTCCATTGTTTCGATGGGAGCAATTGTTTCCATCATCATTACTACACTCGTCGTCTATGCTGGGTTTAAAGATGTCGATCCAAATTATGAAAAAGTACTCATAAGCTTTGGTGCAACGAGGTGGCAACGGTTTAAAGAGGCTGTGTTTCCAGCAACATTACCTACGATGGTCTCAACATTAAAAGTAAATGTTGGTCTTGCGTGGGTCGGTGTGATTGTTGGAGAGTTTCTTGTTTCCAAAAAAGGACTTGGGTATTTAATCATTTATGGTTTCCAAGTATTTGACTTTACACTTGTGATGTCGAGCCTTTTACTCATTGCCATTGCAGCAGCAATTATGTATAAAATTGTCGAAAAAATTGAAGGATGGTTGATGAAACATACATCTTAAAATAACGATGAGACGATCGAGGCCGTTAGGTGCTCGATCGTTTACCTTATACCCTCTTTCTCAATTTGCACGAGACACTTCGGTACAATGTTATCTTTCATGATAAAACTGTATTGTTTATTCGACATAAGATTTTTAGGCAACTGTCGAATAATTTGAGGACCATCCGTTTCATAATATGTATCTTGATCCAGCAACTTTTCAATTCGAGCGACATACACATTTTTAATAATGGTTCGTTTTTTACCAGAAACTTTATATTGTCCTACATATGTAAGTTGCTCAACCAAACCGCCAGTTTCCTCCATAACTTCTCGGTAGGCTGCCTCCTCAGCTGTTTCCCCATCCTCAACATTACCTCCAGGAAACTCTAACCCTCTATTTTTATGCTTGGTTAACAACCATGCATCATCAAATAGACAAATGATAAGTACGTGTTTTGGGTGCTTTGAAAATGGATGATCCAAAAAGGATAGTTGCACTTCATTATGATAATAATCGTAAAATGTATACAAAACTTCTCACTCTCTTCCTCGAATAGAAAGTAAAAAGGAATAAGGTATGCTTATTCCTTTTTACATGGTTGAATTTCATAATTGCCAAAACAGCCATATCACTCTATCATTTTTGATCGGTGTCATCCTCTTGTGAAATATTGATATGTGACTGCATTTCCGTGTCTTTTAATATTCCCATACTAGCTAAATCCGCTTTAGCTTCCTCCCCACCTAAGTCATGAATCATCTGAAACGCTTCACCCATTTCAGTATCATACGTAGCAGTTCCTGAGTCTTTATGATAGGGAATGAATGGGACATGGGCCCGAAAAAAAGAAACGTTATCTGCATCTTGCATGGCATCCATTTTGGCACGCAATAAGCGTATTTCTTCTTTATTGGCTCGAATGGCAAATGATGCGGTGTTGCCATATGGATGTTCCGAAATCTCTCTTGACCCAACATTTACATAATACGGCTTTTTATCCATAGCTATACCTCCTCACTTTTATTGTGGCTCATAGGTATGTTTGCTATGTATTCTATTTTTAATATGTTCATGAATTTCATCATGCATATGTTATGCTACTTCACTTCAACATTATGTGATATGCCCTTTTTTAATTTCTTCTTGTAGCACATGACGCATGATTTTATTTGTCGCATTTCTAGGTGTTTCTGCAATAAAGTATATGCGTTTGGGCACTTTATAAGATGCCAGAAATGGTTCAATTGCTTCAAGAATATATTTTTCTGTTACATATTTATCCTTGGATACAACACAAGCGACAGGGACTGATCCCCAGGTACTATCTTCTACACCTACCACTGTTACTTCTGCAACTCCGGGAACTTCTTTGATCGTTTCTTCAATTTCAGACGGATAAATATTTTCTCCACCTGAAATAATGAGATCACTTCTTCGTTCATACACATACAAGAACCCTTCATCATCTAGTCGCCCAACATCACCTGTATAAAGCCATCCTTCTTGAATCGAGCGCTTACTAATAGCTTCTTTTTGATAATATCCATTCGTCACCATGGGTCCTTTGACGATGATTTCACCAATTCCTTGATTGTCTGGTGTCATAATTTTTAATTGCCCAGGAAATAATGGCTTCCCAGAAGAACCTATTTTACGCATGGCATCACTTGATTGTAATGTTGCGAATTGGGAGCTCGTCTCTGTTAGTCCGTATGTTTGTACGATTGGTACTTGTCTTTTCTTTCCCTGTTCAAGCAAAGATTTTGGTGCTGCTCCTCCTCCAAGTAACATACATCTAAATGTTTCAGGATATGTATTTTCTCCTAGCTTTTTTAATAATTTTTCAGCCATGATTGTTACTACAGAAGCAATCGTAACGTGCTTATGCAGGATTGCTTCATGCATTTCTTCTACTGAAAATTTTTCGAGTAAATAGATGGGCATTCCATAAATAACACTACGCATACAAATAGAAAATCCCCCGACATGAAAAAGCGGTAAAGGTGCTGCCCATTTATCACTCTCATGAAGCTTTAAGTTAAGAGCAGATCCAACGGCGCTCCACCAATGATTTCCATACGTATGCATGACACCTTTAGGGGCTCCTGTCGTCCCTGATGTATACATAATTGTATACACATCGTTTAAGTGTATTTCAGATTGTACATCTATTTGTTTCGTTGGTTGCTTGTTCACATGTGAAAAGTCATAGACAGGTATATGTTTTTCTAGCTCTTCTACTCGCTCATCATCCTGTTGATTCGTAAGTACATACGTTACATCTGCATCTTTTATCTGATACATTAGTTCATGTGCTGTTAGACGTATATTTAAAAACACTCCTACAGCACCTAAATAACTAAGAGCATGAATACAAACAATCATTGAAGTGCTATTTGTCGCAAACACCCCAATATGATCGCCTTTTTTGATCCCTAGATGTGCCATTTTCCGTGCAAATGCTTCACTTCTCTCCTGTAAAGAACGAAATGTCTCCACTTCTCCTTGTGGTGTTTCAATGGCTTTTACATGTGGTGATAATTCTGCTTGTTTTGTCAACCAATGCGGCATTGTAGTCACGATGATCCCTCCTTATGCATCGTTTATTTCCATCAATAGAGCAGAAAAGACCTTTGCAGAATGATGAGCAAAGATCTTTTCGGCATACTATTAATGAATCTTGATTTAAGGAAAACGTGGAAATTGATCAAAATCTGGATTGCGTTTTTCCTTGAAGGCATCGCGACCTTCTTTTGCTTCATCTGTCGTGTAATACATTAACGTTGCATCGCCTGCAAACTGTTGCAATCCTGCTAAACCATCTGTCGCAGCATTAAAGGATGCTTTTAACATCCGAATGGCTGTAGGAGATTTTTCTAAAATTTCATTACACCATTGAACAGTTTCTTTTTCTAATTCATCCAGTGGAACAACTTTATTCACTAACCCCATATCATAAGCTTCTTCAGCATCATATTGACGGCACAAATACCAAATTTCGCGTGCGCGTTTTTGGCCAACCATTTCAGCTAGTAAGCCTGCACCATATCCAGCATCAAAGCTACCTACTTTTGGACCTGTTTGTCCAAAGCGAGCATTATCTGCAGCAATCGTTAAGTCAGAAACGATGTGGAGTACATGTCCACCACCAATAGCATATCCTGCCACCATTGCAATAACTGGTTTTGGAATCGTGCGCATCAGACGTTGTAAATCAAGTACGTTTAAACGTGGAACGTGGTCATCTCCCACATATCCTCCATGTCCTCGAACGGTTTGGTCTCCCCCTGAACAAAATGCTTGATCACCAGCACCTGTTAAAATAATGACACCAATCGATGAATCATCGCGTGCATCAGAAAATGCATCAATCATTTCATTTACCGTAAGCGGAGTAAAGGCATTATGTTTCTCCGGACGATTCATGGTCACTTTTGCAATTCCATTGGATTTCTCGTAAATAATTTCTTTATATGTACCAGCTTTTTCCCATGTAACAGTCATAATATTCCTCCTAGTAATGTGTATTGCTTCTTCTTTATCATTGCTTATGCAAAAACTGTTGGATATGTTTAATAAAGATATCTGGTTGTTCAACATGTACCGTGTGGCCTGATTCTTTTATACACACAATGGTAGCATTCGGAATCGTTTGCGCCATTTCTGTATTTATTTCGACAAACTTATCATCATACTCGCCAACAAGTAATAAGGTTGGCATTTCAAATGTATGAAGTTTGTTCCAAAGAGAAGGTTGACTTCCAGTTCCCATTTTCCGCAATGACATTGCTAAGCCTGTTTCTTTTTGTGCCAATCGTTCAGCCTGGATAGCAATTTGTTTTTCTTGCGGCAATGATTTTTGTGAGGAAAACAACGGAATGCTTTCCCAATAGGAAACAAAAGAATATATTCCCTCTTCCTCAATAGTACGTGCTATTTTTTCATCTTTGCTTTTTCGTTCAAAGCGCTCTTTCTCTGTACGTAATCCTGGGGATGCACTCTCTAATGTTAGGGAGGCAACAAGATTTGGAAATCGATGTGCAAATGAAAGAGCAACTCGTCCACCCATGGAATATCCTATCATATGTACGCATGTATAATGAAGCGATTGTAATATAAATGCGATATCTGTACAACACTCGTTCATGGTACGATCAGGGGTCACAGTTTTCCCATGGCCTGGTAAATCAATGGCAATTACAGTATAGTCTTGTTTTAATTCCTCTAATACTGCATTCCATGTCTGTACTGTACTTGTAAATCCATGTAATAAAACAACTGAAGGTCCTTCTCCTTGAATGGTCACATGATATGTCGCATCATCTACTTCTACAAACATAAATTACGTCAACACTCCTAGCATTTCTTCTTCAATGTGTGCCCAAATTTTTCGATGCCATTTAGCATTTTCTCTTCGTTCTGTTCGTGCTTCAATGACCGTTAAGCCACTTCTTTGATAACTTTCTTTCAGTGCTTTCGCAAAGGAATCATTTGTTTCCGGACGTTCATATACTCCGTGATACATCTCTGTTGCATATTTAAAATCAAGATGTGACGGTGTGCCAAATAGTGCCTCAAAGTGTTTTGGGTCATTGGCTTGTGGTAAAAAGGAAAATATTCCTCCACCATTATTATTGACCAAAACGATCGTAATATCAAGCGCATATAAACGTGTGGCAAGCAGTCCATTCATATCATGATAAAAGGATAAATCACCGATTAACAATGTGACACGCGTACCTGTTGTTGCCGCACCAATTGCACTTGATATAACCCCATCAATTCCGTTAGCACCACGATTTGCAAGCATTGAAAGTTCCTTATCCGAAACAGTAAAAAACGTATCTACATCACGAATGGCCATGCTGTTTCCGATGAAAAACGTTGTCTCTTTTGGAATGAACTGATGAATATACCGAACAACACTGCCTTCAGTAATCTCATCTTTAATACGAAGCTGTACGTGCTTTTGAGCAATAGCATTTAATTCTTTCCACTTGTGTAACCATTGTGCTTCTGATTTTGGCTTATTTTCAGCATCTATTAATAGCTGTGCTACTTGTTTTTGATCCGCATAAATAAAATGCGGTAAAGTATTGGATGGTTCTCTGTATCCCTCATTGTTCTCCACAACAAACTGCGGGACATCTGCATGTTCTTGCACGTAAAATAAATAAGCTTTAGACACTGGCATCGCACCAAATCGAATGATAAAATCTGGTTTTAAGCTTTCACGTGCCTTTTTCGTACGAAGAATTGCGTCGTACCCTTCAATAATAGGATCCTTTTCGTGGGTTCCTTGTCGCATTTGTGATAAAGGATCAACAAGTAAGGGAAGATTCCAGACAGATGCTAGTTCAGCAAGAACAGCCGCAAACGTTGGGTCAACTTGAGGTCCACACACAATCACTCCACGCTTTTGATTGGATAACATCTGTAGTAATGGTTGCAATTGTTCCTGTTGTAGCGTTTTTACACCTTCTAAAGGAATGTGAACATTGGAATCTATTTTCTCATCCGTCCATAACCCATCCAATGTAAAATCTGGTACAAGTGGCTCTCGAAATGGAAAATTCAAATGGACAGGTCCAGGATTGCCACTTGCTGCAATATGGATTGAACGTATTGCTTTTTGTCTCACATACGCACACATGGAAGGTGTCCCTTCTGGTAAGGCCATTTCTTGAAACCATTTTACTTCATTTCTGAACATATGCATTTGATCAATTGCTTGCGGTGCTCCCACGTCTCTGAGTTCATGCGGACGATCCGTCGTTAAAACGACGAGAGGTACTCTACTTAGGCGCGCTTCAACAATCGCCGGATAATAATTTGCTGCAGCTGTCCCTGAAGTACAGACGAGTGCCACCGGGCGATTCGTCTTTTTCGCTATACCTAGAGCAAAAAATGCCGCCGACCGTTCATCAATAATCATCCATTCTTTAATGTCTGTATGTTCACAAAACGTTAAGGCGAGCGGAGTTGATCGGGATCCTGGAGATAACACAACATCCGTTAAACCACTACTCGCAAGCCCATCAACAAAATGCGTAACATACTTAGACAATGATTCAATATGTGTCATTTTAGTCCTCCAGCACTGATAAAATCGGTAGAAACTTAATACCCGTCTCTTCATATTCTTCTTGAGGGTCAGAATCTCTCATAACTCCGCATCCCGCAAATAATGATATTTCATCATCTTGTACAAGGGCAGACCTAATTCCTACCGCAAACTCTCCGTGTTGATTGCTATCCATCCATCCAATCGGAGCTCCGTACCAGCCGCGATCAAGTTGTTCATGTTCTTTTAAAAATGCTAAGGCTACATCGTTTGGAAGTCCTCCTAACGCTGGTGTAGGGTGTAAACTCTCAACAAGATCAAAAATATGGTATTCCGGTTTTATTGTTGCTGTTACTGGCGTGTATAAGTGTTGCAAATTTTTTAAAGGACGAAGACTTGGTTGTTCTGCTATTTCTATATCCGTGCAATAAGGTGTGATAGCATCTGTAATCATTTGTACAACATACCCATGCTCTTCTAAATTCTTTGCATCATGTAACAAAGCTGCACCAATTTGTTCGTCTTCTTCAGCCGTTTTTCCTCGAGGAGCTGTTCCCGCAAGACAAGTTGACAACATACTTTCTCCCTCGATACGTACAAGTCTTTCTGGCGTCGCACCAATAAAACAGTCTTCTCCACGTTCAAACGCATAAATAAAACAATTGGTTTGAAGTTCGTGTAGCTTTTCTAACATTTTACCTATATGAGCTGATTTGTTTAATCGAACTCTCATTTCGCGCGCAAGAACAATTTTATTCGCTTGGCCTTCTTTGATAAACTGAACGGCTTTTTCAACATTGTGCAACCATCTCTTTGTACCAATCTCTTCTTTATGAATAATGTTCCCTTGACTGCAATCATTTACGTCATCTGCCATGTGTTGAATCATCTCTTCAGCACCATCAATGGATGCTAAAACAGAAGCTTTATCTACTCCCATGTCAATGGCATGTGTAACCGTCATATAAAAGGAGCCTTTATCCTCAACGACAGCATACGTTGGCACATGAAATAAACTTACACCATAGTTTTCCCAGAGTTTTGTTTGTGGATTTTTAGGATCAAATGTCATCCCTCCAAGAGCAACTACCCCGGTACCATCTATATCGTAAGGATTATAAATAAACGAACGTTGTAATAAGGCCAACCATTCTTGCTGAGTGGCAGCATAATGATTATTTTGCGCTTGGATGTCATACGAACTTCCAATTCCAACAATCGTAAAATCATCATCTGTGCTTGACCAGTATGTTCGATTCTTACCCGTTTGTTTTGCATTTGAAAATAGCTGTAGCATATTTATAGAATCTATTTTTTTAGTTATACTGACTAGATGAACACGTTTTGTTCGATTCACCTGCTCCATGGCTTGATCTATGAGTTCTTCCACATGATATTGTTTTGTTTCAATCATGAATATAAACCTCCACTAAACTAAATGACTACGTCTCTTCTATTTTATTCTTTTCTGAGACCTTTCTCAAGAAAAGGGTATTTTAATAGAAGTTCAGTACTTATTTTACAAAAGAATGTCCTTTGTTAGTATACACCTTTCTCGCAAATATTGTTTGAAATTCACTCTTATTGACAGGAATTGAGATTCTCTTTAAACTTATAGCGATATGCTAGTATTGCTTCAGGAGGAGAGAACATGCAACACGACAATATAAAAGAAGCTTTAGATGAGCGTGATGGATTTCAAGTATGGTGGCGCCTTTTACGTCCACATACGTTAACAGCCTCATTTATCCCTGTATTTATTGGTACGATCATCGCCTATATAGATGGCTTTTTACATATTCCACTTTTTTTAGCAATGTTAATTGCTTCCATACTGATTCAAGCAGCGACGAATATGTTTAATGAATACTACGATTTTAAACGTGGGCTTGATACTGAACATTCCGTTGGTATTGGTGGAACGATCGTACGAGATGGGATTGCTCCGAAAACAGTTTTACGTCTTGCCTTTATCTTTTTTGGTATTGCTACTTTATTAGGTATTTATATTTGTATGGAATCAAGCTGGTGGATTGCAGTTATTGGACTTGTCTCGATGTTATTTGGTTATTTATACACAGGTGGACCCATTCCAATCGCTTATACACCGTTTGGTGAACTGTTCGCTGGCTTTTTCATGGGTACAGTCATCATTGGAATTAGTTACTTCATTCAGGCAGAAACTGTTACGGCACGCGTCCTTTGGATCTCCATACCCGTGGCCATTTTTATCGGCGCAATTATGCTGTCCAATAACATTCGAGACCTGGAAGGAGACAAAATAAACGGGCGAAAAACGATTGCAATTTTACTTGGGCCTACAAACGCTGTTCGATTTTTAGCAACGATGTTCAGCGCCGGGTATATATTTACGATTCTATTTGTCATTTTAGGCATGCTTCCGACTGTCTCGCTAATCACATTGTTCAGTGCGAAATTAGCATTTGATGTAGTGAAAGGATTTAAAGGAAAAACGAAACCACTCGAAATGATGCCTGCTATGATATTAACCGGTAAAACAAATACGATTTACGGTTTACTGCTGTGCTTATCTTTATTTATTTACTCATTTTATAGTTAAATTGGAGGTAAACAATGGATATTAACAATACACTTATTACAACATTAGGCATGGAAATTATTACAATGGAAAAAGATAATGTCGTTATCACGATGCCAGTTGATGAACGTACACACCAACCAGCTGGCTATTTGCACGGTGGTGCTTCTGTCGCTTTGGCAGAAACAGCCGCTAGTATCGGTGGGTTACTGAATGTCGATATTGAAAAAATGAATGTTTTCGGGATTGAAATTAACGCCAATCATATTAAAAGTAAGCGCGAGGGAATCGTCACAGCTACAGCAACCCCTGCACATATCGGAAGAACAACAATGGTTTGGGAAATTCACATTACAGATGAAGATGACGACCTCATCTGCCTTTCACGCTGTACGGTTGGAGTTGTACCGAAACGAAAGTAAAATTGAATCATTTTTCAGGATGAGGTTGGGACAAAAGGTTTAAAGTTAACTCAAATACGAACATTCTAATTTAAAAAAGTGGAATTATCCGCTTCGGAAATATACTTCTCTAAATTAGAATGTTATTCGTATTTTTGAAGATACAACTTTGATTTGTCCCAACCTCATCCTCTTTTTTATTTTAAAAGCAATATACGGTTCTTTGTGTTAAAATATGTTGAAACTTTGCTGATTCAAACACATTTTCTGAAGGAGAAATGATCATGGGCAATATCGTTACTCAAAAACTCGGAACACAATCTGTGGCGAAAAGCTTTTTCCAATATTTCATACCCACTATTTTTGGTATGATGCTCATGTCCGTAAACATTGTCATTGATGGCATTTTTGTTGGAAATGGTGTCGGAGAAGTTGCGCTGGCTGGAGTGAATATAGCTGTTCCTGTATTTTCAATTATCATATCAATCGCTCTTCTTATTGGTACAGGTGGTGGTGCGCTTTACTCAATGGCTATGGGAAATAATGAACCTCTTCAAGCCAAGACAATTTTTTCTACCTCGATCGTTCTTGTGACGGTGATTACAATCATCGCCAGTCTCGTAAGTTATGTAAATATCGAGTTTATTGCCCGATTATTTGGTGCAACCGATCAAACACTCCCTTATGTGATTGACTATATGACAATATTGTTAGTCTTCTCGCTCTTCATCACCTTTGAGGTTTGTTTAAGTATTTTCATTCGAAATGATGGAGATCCACAACTGGCTACACTAGGTCTTGTTGTAGTGGCCATCGTAAATATTATCCTAAATTATTGGATGGTTTTCATCCTCGAACTAGGAGTGACTGGAGCCGCATTAGCAACCATTATCGCATCATTCGCAGGAATTCTTATTTATATGCTGCACTTTTTGAAAAAGGGATCAGGTCTGAAGCTTGTAAAGATGAGTTGGAAAAAACGAGACCTGTTTTCCATCGGATCAATTGGGTTTCCAAGTTTCTTATCGGAAGCTGGCATGGGGATTTTCGTCGTTGGATACAATGTGGCTATGGCTTATCACATTGGTACAAACGGATTAGCCGCATTCTCCGTCATTAACTATTTACACGCATTTATGTTTTTAGCATTTATTGGAATTGGCTCTACCATTCAACCAATGATCAGTTATTATTATGGGGCTAAAAAGTTTGAGGCGATTAAAACGACCATCCGAATTGCTGAAGGAATGGGAGTCCTTCTTGGAATATTATTTATTACCATTGGTTATTTTGGGGCAGACTTTTTAGTATCTATATTCGGAATTACGTCGACAGAAGTTTCTACCTTAGCAGCTGATGGGTTAAAATTGTTCTTCCTAGGGTATTTATTTATGGGGTTAAACTTTATTTACATGACCTATTATCAATCCATTGGACAAATCAAACCGTCTATTGGAATCACATTATTCCGCGGGATTATTTTACTCATTATCACACTCATCGTATTGCCTTTTATATTTGGAATTAATGGTATTTGGCTCGCCTTACCTGTTTCAGAAGGAATCGTCGCAATCGCCCTGCTCCTATTTGCACGAAAAGGAATCATGGAACAAGATTTTACATTTTTACGAGGTCGTACGAACGTGCCTAAATGATGAACCCTCGGTTGGCCGGCATGATGCTGAATCCAAGCACTATCTGGAATCTTAGTGCCTCGATTACGGGCGCGATCAGGAATCCAGGGGCTATCATCGATCTTAGTGCCGCAATTACAGCCGAGGCCAGGAATCCAAGCTCTATCATCGATCTTAGTGCCGCGATTACAGCCGAGGCCAGGAATCCAAGCACTATCATCGTTCTTAGTGCCGCGATTGCAGCCGAGGCCAGGAATCCAAGCTCTGTCATCGTTCTTAGTGCCGCGATTGCGGGCATGCCACTAAATCCAGGCACTATGCGCACGCCCCAGCATCTCAAACAGATATTTCCATTAAAAAACCGGCATTCCTTGTGCCTAAGGATGCCGGTTTGATCTATGCTAACGTTGCTCGTTTTTGTTCGATCCACGTTTTCATCTTCATATAAAGTGGAACGAATAACATTCCTACAATAATTCCTTTTAGGACGTTAAATGGTAAGACACCGAAAATGACTGCAAAGCGTTTGACACTTTCTATCTTCATCTCTTCCATCCCCATAAACCATGCATACACAGGGAGGATCACGAGATAATTTAAGATACTCATTGCAATCGCCATAATAATAGTTCCAATGACTAATCCCGAAATAACACTTTTTACCGTTTTATATCTGTGGTATAAAATGGAAATTGGTAAGACGAACAATGTTGCAGCTAAAAAGTTTGCTGCTACTCCTACAGGCTCTCCGCTTCCAATAATAAAGTACAGAACGTTTTTAATCGCTATAACAATAACACCTGCGATTGGTGAGAAAATAAGTCCGGCGATAATTGCAGGAATCTCACCAAAGTCCACCTTTAAATATGGTGGCATAAATGGTAGTGGAAAGTTTAAGAAAAATAGTAAAAAAGAAATAGCTCCTAGTAATGATAAAATAATTAATTTCAATAAATTAGATGATTGTTGCATGAACAATCTCTCCCCTCATCTTTTTTATCGATTCACAACTCGTGATGAAGGATCAACTATTATTTCGTGCAACATAAAAACCCTAAAGCCAAACCTAACGGGGCTTTAGGGGTTATATTCACACTAAAGATAGGTACAGTAAGATGCACCTTTCTAGTTAACAGTTCGATTTCTTCTCCCATCCAGACTTTAACTGTCGGTTCTGGTCTTTCACCAGATCCACCACAAATAATTGTGGGTCACGGACTTCAAATGTACATACATTTGTTACCGTCGGTCGGGAATTACACCCTGCCCCGAAGTGGAATCGATATTTATATTGTATGTTTAATATACCTCATTTATGTTAAATTGGCAAGTTCAGAGCTTTTCACTTTTTTCGATTCGTTATCATACGCTATTTTATATTAGTTTATGATGAATTTGGTCAACAGTTGGTCAACAACTATATAACCAATAACCGACAATTGAATGATTCAAAAATAAGGTCGACAGCCTCCTTCTTTCATTCATAAGTACCTGTTGTCCTTGATTCTTACATGATTTCATACCCTCTTCCACAGATATAGGTTTGTAATCCCCATCATTGTGTTTCTGTGCGTGATAAAACATAGGTTGTTAAAATACCAGCCATGCCAAAGTTCCCACCAGTAGTCAACTGGTTCAAAGTAATTCCTAAACTAAAGTCTTTCGGCGGCTTATCTGTACTTACCGTCCAATTAATTAATATATTACTGGGCACTTCGTCTAAAACAAAGAGTTTTTTACCCGATTTGTCCAAATCTAATTATTTATTGGACAAATTGGGTAGTATGAAGGAACGGAGGAAATCATAATGAAGATGAATAAAAGGTTAGTTTCACTAAGAAAAGAAAAGGGTTTGAGTAGGGAAGAGCTCTCTATCAAACTAGGTGTATCGTACTCTACTATCGCAAAGTATGAATCTGGAAGTAGAGAACCTGATATAGAAATGATAGATAAAATAGCCAATTTGTTTGAAGTTACTACTGATTACCTTTTAGGACGATCTGACCAACCCCATTTAAAAGAAGAAGAAGACTTTGAAGCATTTCAAAACGACCCAACCCTAGAACGTTGGTACAAAGAGTTGCCGAAATCAACAGAGGAAGACTTGCAGCGCCTTCGTAAAATGTGGGAAGCATTTAAAGAAGATATATAACATCATGAGTAAGTATCACGATTATTTGTGGTGTTTTTTTATAAATATATAGTAGTATTTTTTACCCAGAACAACTGTTCAATCATGAGTCGAAGGGGGTGTAACAAGTGGGTATTATGTCTTTTTTTAAGAAGGCTTTTAAAAAAACAAAGGAAAGTAAAGAGGTTGATTTAGGTGTAAATATAAAAATAGACACCAATGAAAATGAAGTCAATCCAATCTATGAACAACCGCTTGATAATGGGATATTGCCAGGTGAAGTTGTTTTATTAGACTGGGTGGAAAACAAAGCAATTAATAGAAAAAGTCCTCAATATTTTCATTATAAATATGGCATTAACACTGAATTATCAATTGAAAAATTATTAAAAAACAATTTCCTGAGGCACTCTACCCCATATGAGTCATTAAACTCTTTAAAGGTAAATGAACTTAAAATAATACTTAAGAATAATAGTTTAAAAGTTTCAGGGAAAAAGTCTGAATTAATTAATCGCATTAAAGAAAACATCTCTGAGCAGTCAATAATAGAATATATCAAAGAACCAAGTTTAATAATAACCGATAGAGGAAAGCGAGTTTTTGAAGAGTATTATTATATTGTTCCTGCCCATAAAAACGATTCTAAAGATGGAGTTTATAACGTTGCTACTTCTTTAGAATTTGTTAATGAGTTTACAGGGGACTACAATCTACCCAATGGAGATATATCTTGGGAGTTATTCCAAATGGATTTACTATCCAACCAGAAAAATGGCGATTTCGGTTTGGCTAGGAACAACGTCCTTAATATGGCCATACAACTAAACAGAGAAGGAAAATCACGAGATTCTTTAATGAATTACATCAGAGTGTTCATCATGGATTTAAGTGGTACTGGAAACGGGCGGACTTTACATAAGCCTGAGTTAGTGTTCATTGCTCCTGGTATTATTTCGGTTATAGGAGATTTAATAAAGGAAACAGAAATAAGCAATGATGAGCTACAAGATTTATACAATATATCATGGAGAAGCACAAGGTCATCAATTCCATTTCATTATTTATCAAAAGAGGAATGTCTCATATGTCTTAATAAATCTCTAGTCGGTGAAGAGGAAGATGTTACAGATTTAATTCACAAAAAACACGAAAATCTAGATCGAAATGATTTTGAATCTAGATACAACTTACACTTACCAGTAGAAATATAAACATAGGGAGGAATCTTTTATGCAAGCAGAAACAATTCAAACACACAAGGGGAGGACCTCTTACTTTGATGGAGGTCTTTTGCAGTTCATCGGATGGATTTTCCTTGGAATCCTTGTCACGGTATTTACATTAGGTATTTGCTTCCCTTGGGCAATTACGATGGTTTATGGTTGGAAAATCAACCATACAGTTATTGAGGGTAAACGAATGCAATTCAATGGATCGGCAGTAGGTTTGTTTGGCCATTGGATAAAATGGTGGTTCTTTACAATTATCACATTAGGCATTTATGGATTTTGGGTATTTATTAAACTTGAAGACTGGAAGGCTCGCAATACTACTTTTGTAAATTAAATAAAACGGGGTGTGCTGAACATCGCACACCTTTAATTATACCTTTTATACGAATGTACGTTCCTAAGAGGTGTTTTTATCAACAGGACAGAACTTTTCATACTCGAGTTTTATGAAAAAATACGTGGTAGAGATGAACCTTTATCCGAATCGACAATTTATGAAGTTGATAAAACATTCTGAGTTAATTTAGATAGGTCAGTTAAATGGGGAATTATAAAAGAAAGTCCTAGCCTACATCTCGACAGACCTAGGCAAAAAAGAATGTCTTTGATGAAGATGAAATTGGAGATTTTATCGAAGCAATATTTCAAGAGCATATAGTATGGAGGAGGTTTTTCTTAACTTCGGCTTTTTCAGGGATGCGTAGAGCGGAAGTGATTGCGTTGAAATGGTCTGATTTCAACTTTGAAGATGATTACATTTATCTCACTAGGAGCATACCTCTTATGGTAGATCGTCAGCCATACGTTAAAAACACTAAAACTGATGAAGATGGACGTGTTTTACACATGTCGGAATGGTATATGGATGAAATGAAAGCATTTAAGAACTTTTGGGATGATGAACGATATGCCGTTGGTGATAAGTGGCTTGGCGGAGATGACGATTATGTATTTCATGGTGGTTCGGTTTACCATACACGCCTAACTCTGCGACTAAAACATGACGAGAGATAAGGCAGCGACATAACTTGGGTGACATCCGTCTGCATGATTTACGCCATACCATGATTACGTACTTGCTTAACGACGGAGCAAATGTATTTAATGTATCAAAACGTGCTGGTCACTCCAATACAAAAGTTACAACTGAAATTTACGGACAAGTGAACCATGCAGGAGGAAAACTTACTGCAAAACACTTCGAAAAGTTCAATCCTAACGATTTGGTCAACAATCGGTCAACAAGTACGATTTTTATAGATGTTGAGGAAAAGGAGTAACCTCTCAATCCATTGATATGACAACAGTCTCAAAGAAAAGAAAAATCGGGGCCAAAGGTATACTTACACCCTGCCCCGAAATAGAATCGATATTTTATTTTGTGCAAGTATATTGTTTGTGCATAACTTTTAAGAAAGAAAGTACGCACCAAGAGATAATGAGATAAGTAGTAAAGCAAATACACCATCAATCGGCTGGTATGTTGTTGGATAATAATAGGTTCGGTCTGCACCGATTTGAAATCGTTTCGCTTCCATAGCAATTGCCAATCGTTGTGCACGTCTAATACTTTGAGCAAAAATAGGCAGCATATATAAGCGCAAGCGCTCAAATATACCCTTTATACCTTTAGAAAAAGTAACCCCACGAACTTTAAATGCATTGGAACGGGCTTGTAGTTCATCAATGATAATAGGTACAAGGCGCAGTGCAGCCATGAAGCTGTAGGCGAATTTAGCTGGCAATTTTAACTGTTGCATCAGCGCATAAAATAACATAACCGGTCTTGATGTTAATAAAAATACAAGGCCTAAAAATCCGAAAGATGCCGATTTGAATCCTAGCAACAAACCTTTATAAAAACTTTCTTCGGATATTTTAATAATCCCCCATTGCCACCAAATGGTCTCCCCTTTTCCAAATAAAATCATAGTGACCGCTGTAGAAAAAATAGATATAACGATTGGAATACTAAATAAAAGCAGGCGTTTCAAACGGTATCCGCTAAAGAGAAATAAAAGCAAAGCTGACATAATCATGATATTCATAGTAAATTGGTAATGTTGATTAAAGAAGACGATCATAAATAATGCGAAAAACAACACAAACTTTACCGCTGGATTCACCTTGTACAACCATGTCTTTTTATGAGGAGTAAATAAATCAAATAGATTCATGGTGTGTCCCCACCTTAGTTTCACATTTCTCATCAGGAGTGTCTTTTCCGTTCAATAACTTCCCTTGCTGTACAGTCCACACATCTGTCGCAAAATGTTCCACAATATTCATATCATGAGTGACCATCACAATTGTTGTTCCTTGTTGTCTGAGTTCCTCTAATTGTTCTAGCATTTCGTATGTGCTTTTGGCATCTTGGCCAAATGTAGGTTCATCCAATAGTAGAATGTCGGAATGATGAGCAAAAGCTGTCGCAACACTCAAGCGTCTTTTTTGTCCAATGGATAGTTGATACGGATGATGCTCGTGATCAACATATAAACGAAAAGCATTCAATAAATGCTCCGCTTCTTCCTCGACTTTTTTAGTAGATAATCCCTGAATTTGTAAGGAAAATGCCACTTCATCCTTAACCGTATTTTCAATAAATTGCAGTTCTGGATTTTGAAAGACGAAAGATAATTCCTTTGGCGGAGTCTTATCTTTTTTATCTAAAGAAACCGCCTTTCCATGAATGGTATAGTTGCCACTCGCTTGAATCAGTCGCATAAGCGCAAGGAGTAGCGTACTCTTTCCTGCTCCATTATCCCCTATAATCGTTAGCCAGCTATTAGGATAAATAGACGCTTCTTCCACGTGTATTTTTTCTTTCTTGCCGTAAAATCCTTTAAACTGTTGCAAATGAACAATCCGGTCCGTATCTTTTACTAAATCAACAGTTGATGATTGGCGGTTTTTCATCATCGCTTTAAATGATTCAGAAGCTGTATAATGTTCCCAAACATTCGGGTGCCAAATACCATATTCCGTAATTTCACTCTGGTATTGTTCAAATATAACCTCTGGTGTTTCGTCGGCAATAATGTGACCAGAGTCATCAAATAAGATTACACGATCCACCCAATCAGCTATATGGTCAATTTTATGCTCGACAATAATGACTGTTTTATCTTCTGACACTTCCTTTACGGAATCCCAAATTTGATCGGTGCCTTCTGGATCTAACAATGCTGAAGGTTCATCTAGAAAGATCACATCTGGATCGAGCAATAAAACAGATGCAAGAGCAAGTCGTTGCTTCATCCCTTGTGACAAGTCATCGATGCGGCTATGTGGGGGGACATCTAGCCCAACACGCTTGAGCACATCATCCATCCGTTCATCCATCTGCTCTCTCGGAACTTGCAAATTCTCTAACACAAAGGCTAACTCTTCATCTACATATGGCATACAAAACTGTGTGTCAGGATCTTGAAACACAAATCCATAAGATTTTGGTAATTGAATAGTATCCTGTCTCGTTGGCACTTCGATAGAGTTTGGAATAAGTCCACTCAACACTTGCAAAAGTGTTGATTTCCCGCAGCCACTTGGCCCGAGGAACAATACCTTTTCGCTGTCTTTCGCTTCAAAGGAGAGATCCTTAAATAATAAGGACCTCTCACCTGGAAACTTAAGACGCAAATTCGTAACTCCTATCGTGTTTGAATGTTGTTCTTGTTGATCATTTACCGTTTCCATCCTGCAAACCACCTTTTACAAATGACGTCCACTCAGTTAAGAGATTCATAGTCTTCCTTAGATACTGGACGGATGGAGTTCGTTACTCCCGTAGCTTCTAACGCACGTACAATATAGTAAGCGAATATTCCTGTAAAAATAAACGAACTAATGACACGTAAACCATATTTAACAAATAGGGCCCATGCTTCTAAAGCCGCATATCCATAAAATAAATCTAAGAAAAATCCTGCAAAGCAAGATGCCACCCCGGCAAAACCTGCGACAAAGATTCCAAAACGCTTATATCTAAAGCTCGCAAAGATCAGCTCCGCCCCAAGTCCTTGAACGAGACCATATAAAAGCACTTCGAATCCATGCCCAATAAAAGCAGATAAACTCGCTCCTGCTAAACTTGCAATGATCGCTACTCCAGGTTTACGAATGAGTAACATGGCAAAAGGTCCTACCATAAACCACATTCCATACAATAATTGTCTCGCAACAGGCATGATTGGTTTGATCACGGAATATAAATCATCCCAAAACTTCATAATAACCCCAAACACAATCCCGACCATAATCGTAATGAGTAAATCTGTGAAACGTAACCCTTTCAAATCTATTCTCCCCTTTTTGTTTTTTAACCACACAAAAAGCCGCCTGAATGCACAGACGGATTGAGAAAAGACAATATTAAGTACACTCTCTACGCTGGCATTATCCAGATCAGATTAACGGTCAGCAGCGGATACATCTGCTATCTCAGCCTGATTACCTCAGGCACCCGGACGAACTTTTATGTAGTTACCTTGAGTGTACAGACTTTATACAATTATAGCAAGTTTGATTACTCTCATTCATCATCTGGTGGCAATTATATCCATCATTCTCCTTTACCTCTACTACGAGATTCTGTAAACTACATACTAACAAACAAATTACGCAAAGGGAGGAAAGCCATATGAATCTAAATACTTGGTATGATAAAGGATTAACAAAAAAAGAATACATGGATCTACTCGATGACTTGAGAGATGGCTTTATGGAAGTGTATAACAACTTTAAATTACCAAATGACGAAGCATTTATTTCTTCATTAAAAGAACGGAAGTTACGCGTGATCGTATTAGCAGAGGTGTGGTGTGGACATTGTATGTTTGATATTCCTATTCTGCTCCATCTTGCGGAAGCGACCAGTATGCCTGTTCGTTTCTTACTACGTGATGATAATTTAGAATTAATGGATCAACATTTAACAAATGGTAAATCCAGAACCATTCCTATCATGCTTTTCATTGACGAAGATGGGAATCAAGTAGCTAAATGGGGCCCAATCGCTCCGGAAGTCAAAGCATTTGTCCAAGACCTTAGTAAGGACCTACCTGAAAAAGATGATCCTTCATTTAAAGATAAACAACAGGAAATGTATAAAGCTTTGTCGATAAAATTCCAAGAAGAATCAACATGGGATGCCGTATATAACGATATAAAAAAAGCATTAACATAAAAACGGTTCCATAAAACAGTGCCCTTTCGTTAAACATATGGGCACTGTTTTTTCATTTTGCTCAAAAACGATATCCGTGTTATAATGTTTTATTGTGTGAAATAATCGAAATTTGTATAGGAGTTGTTCAGCATGGCAGTACAATATGAAGCTGGTCAAACAGTAGAAGGTAAAGTAACAGGAATTCAATCTTACGGTGCATTTGTTGCACTTGATGACGAAACACAAGGTCTCGTCCACATTTCTGAAGTTACACATGGATTTGTGAAAGACATTAACGAATACCTATCTGTAGGTGACACGGTTAATGTAAAAGTTATTCAGGTGGATGAAGATAAAAATAAAATTTCTTTATCTATTCGTGCTACAGAAGAAGCACCAAAGAAAGAACAGGCTCGTCCTGCTAAAAGAAAGCCACAAGCTACGTCTCAAGCACAAGATACTGCTGGCTTTAATACAATGAAAGAACAGCTTGAAGCTTGGAAAAAAGAATCGACTAAGTAATTGTGAATAAATACAATTATATGGGGCATACTGAAGAGTGTAAGACTTTCTCGTATTCCCCCCTAAAAGCAAAGTGACTGTCACTTTGCTTTTTTTGTGTGTAATGTTTTTTCTATTTTCATTATTTTCAGGTATAATGCGGATGATAGGAGGTATTTTATGACAAATTTTAACCAAGTATACGACCGAAACAATACACGTTCAGTCAAATGGGATGCTTTAGAAAGCGTGTTTAACACGGATGATATTTTACCTATGTGGGTGGCTGATATGGACTTTCAAGCTCCGCAGGCGATCAACAATGCAATTATCGAACGTGCAAAACACGGAATTTATGGATATACAACGATTGATGAGGATATTGAAGATGCGATTATGAACTGGTTAGAAGAACGACACGCATGGCCGATTGATCGGTCTTGGATTACATATAGTCCTGGAGTTGTGACGAGTTTATTAATTGCTATTCAAGCATTTACCGAGCGAGGCGACTCTATTTTAATCCAAACACCTGTATATCCTCCATTTTCAAATTCAATTACCGCCCATGAACGAAACATTGTAACAAATTCTTTAGTGGAAAAAGATGATTATTATACCATTGACTTTGACGATTTTGAACAAAAGTTAAAAGATGGCGTGAAAGCTTTTGTTCTTTGTTCTCCGCACAACCCTGTTGGACGTGTGTGGACAAAAGACGAACTGCAAAAAATGGCTGACTTATGTGTGAAATATGATGTGCTCATCATATCCGATGAAATCCATTGTGATCTTGTTTTTTCAGATTATACACATATTCCGATTGCATCTTTATCAAAAGAAATCTCTGAACAAACCATTACATGTATGTCCCCGTCGAAAACGTTTAACATCGCTGGTTTACAAGCTTCCTACCTAGTAGTGGAGGATTCTAACAAGCGAAATACTTTAATAGAACATTTTGATAAACAAGGATTAACACAACTAAACACGATTGGTAATATTGCTCTTGAAAAAGCATATACCGATGGCGGCGAGTGGCTAGATGAACTTGTACATGTATTAGAGGATCATAAAAACTATGTCGTCAATCGACTAGAGAAGGAAACAGATTTAACGGTTACTAAAATGGAAGGCACCTATTTATTATGGGTAAACTGTAGTAGCCTAGGTCTGCAATCAGAAGAATTGCATGAATTTATGATTCAGAAAGCACGTGTAGGATTAAATGCAGGGCATTCATACGGTGAAGAAGGCTCCTCTTACGTTCGTATAAACATCGCTTGTCCGAATGAAACATTAATCGAAGGAATAAACCGAATAGTTACGGCTGCTCAAAACAAGGCATAATAAAAGGTCTTCTCCTCATTAGGGGGAAGACCTTTACTTATCAGATTGATTGGTCATCTTTTTCTTTAGATTGCTTGCTCATTTTTTCAGCTGCATGGTACATATCTGCATATCTTTCTTGTGCTTCTTTTTCTTCTTTCTTAGCCTTTTTCATAAATAAATAGAGAGCCGCAACTGCACCTATTATGAAAACAACGAGTGTAATCAATGCTGGAATATAATCAGATGGATCTTCTGGAAAATATAAAAACTCCATCATAGTTCATCACTTCCTTTGCATTTTAGTATAACAAAAAATAGTACGTGATAGTTAAAAAACAACTTTTGTTCGCAAAACTGTAAAACATTTGGCACAATAGTATAAGAGGTGAAGAGAATGAGTCAAATACATGTAGGTGAAATAGTTTTAGCAGAATATAATTCTGGAGAATATATTGGAAAAGCAATTGAAGACCGCGGCAATTTAATGCTCATTGAAGTGCTAGCTGTAGTAACCCATCCCAATCAAGGGGATTTACACAATCCTGGACAGGCAGATGGAGTTGCTTTTCACGAACGTAAAGCTCTTAGTTTTAAAGAAAAAGCAAATGTTCGGAAACGAAAGTTAACAACCTTCACAAATGAAGTACCTGATTATGCGGAGTCGTTAAAAGATGCGTATAGCACTTTAAAAAAGACATTAGAAAAAGAAAATACGCATTATAGTGAACGAGCTCTCCAGAAACTCGAACACTTACAAGAACATTTTTATAATTCTATTTGGACAAAATAAAAGAATAGTGGAATCATCCACTATTCTTTTATTTCTCCTAGATGTTCTTCAATAATCTCAATAATTCCTTTAATCGCTTCTTCTTCATCATTTCCATCTGTAGAAACTCTGATTTCTGCACCTTGAGGAATTCCTAGAGACATAACACCCATAATCGACTTTAAATTTACCGATTTTTCCTTATAATGTAAATCAACCTCAGACGAGAATTGGCTTGCTTTGTTTACCAATAGTGTCGCAGGACGGGCATGAACCCCTGTATCAGCAGTAATTAAAAAATTTCTTTCTTCCATTTTAAACTTCCTTTCTAACGTAAATAAACTTTTTCCTGTCAACTAAGACATAGAAACCATTATATGCTAACCTATATTATATACGATATTATGTAAGATTGAAGCAATAAGGTTTATTTCATCTTATTTAATAGTCTTACCAATGGTATCATATAGATTCATTCGTTTGTTAGAATACTGTCATACATGTCCAATTGTATATATTAAATGAAGGAGGAAATACATGAGTATTCATATTGGCGCTAAAAAAGGTGATATCGCAGAAACCATTCTACTTCCAGGAGATCCACTTCGAGCAAAGTATATTGCCGACACATATTTAGAAGATGTGATTCAGTATAACGAGGTCCGAGGCATGCTAGGGTTTACCGGAACATATAAAGGAAAACGAATTTCAGTACAAGGTACAGGCATGGGAATCCCGTCTATTAGTATTTATATCCATGAACTTATGGAAAGTTACGACGTTCAAAATTTAATTCGCGTTGGCACTTGCGGAGCATATCAAAAAGATATCCAGGTGAGAGATATCATTTTAGCACAAGGTTCTACAACAGATTCCCAAGTGAATAGAAATATTTTTGGCGGAATTGATTATGCACCGCTAGCTGATTTCGGGATGCTAAAAGATGCATTTGAATTATGCCAGGAAAGGGAATTACCTGTTCACGTCGGTAATATATTTACAAGTGATGCTTTTTATCGAGACAACGCAGAAGAACTTCTCCCTTTACTTGAAAAATACGGTGTATTAGGGGTTGAAATGGAAACGACTGCGCTTTATACCATTGCTGCGAAATTTAAACGAAAAGCCATGTCTATTTTAACCGTTTCTGATCACGTGCTAACAGGTGAAGAAACAACTTCTGAAGAAAGACAAACAACATTCAACGAAATGATGGAAGTAGCTTTAGAAACAGCTCATCATGTAACAAAATAAGTATTATAAGAGGTTGGGGCAACAGTTTTAAAGTTAACTCATATGCGAACATTCTAATTTAACAAGTGAAATTACCCGCTTCGGAAATATACTTCGCTTTCCTGCGGGCGGCTGGCAAGCCTCCGCAGGCTATCGCCTTGCGGGGTCTTGCCTATGCCTCTACTCCCGCGGAGTCTACGTATATTTCCTACGCTAAATTAGAGTGTTATTCGTATTTTTGGAGATACAACTTTGACTTGTCCCAACCTCTTATTTCCCTCTTCGTCACCCCTAAAATATAATGGTTGACATATAACCTTTTCCACTTTATGATATAGCAAGACGAAAGGAGGAATATTCATGCGTTTACGTACAGTTGAAATTACATTTGGAGCTGTTTTTGTATGTTTAATGGCTATCGGTGCGAATGTGACCGCTTGGTTTCCTATGCTCGCCATCCCAATTGGAGGTGTGACAGTTCCAGTATCTTTACAAACGTTTGTAGCTGTTTTAGCTGGTTTAATCCTTGGAAAGCGGTTAGGCAGTTTCTCAATGATTACATATGCATTAATTGGATATGCAGGTGTTCCAGTCTTTGCTAATTTTTCTGCAGGACCTACTTCACTTGTATCCCCAACAGGCGGCTTTATTATATCGTTCATTTTCGTTGCTTTCTTTACTGGGCTTATTGCGGAACAGTTTAAACGTCCATCTGCTGTCTCTTATTCGATTGCAGCGTTAGTTGGATTATTTTTCAACTATATGATTGGAGTTACATATATGTACATTGCTTCAAATGTATGGTTGGAGTTACCCATTGGATATGCAACTGCATGGATTGGTATGATTCCATTTTTGATCAAAGATTTAGGGTTATCTTTCGTCGCAGCATTTTTCATGGTTGCTGTCGCTAAAAGAATTCCTAATCTCTTACCAAAAGCAGAAATTACATCCAAATAATGATTCATCTCTATCTATGTAAAGACGGATCTATTCCCTTAGAAGATCCGTCTTTTGTATGTGTTGCTTAAATACTTTTTCGTATTCTATATTATTTAATTGATTCAACTCTTGTTCAGATATTGACCCATTTCCTTTTTGGATAACATATACGTCGACTGTTTGTTTTCCCCACTCATTATAAACATCTTCTACTGTTTCGTAGTACAGATCTATTTTATTCCCTTTGATGGCACTTCCGATATCTGTCACCACTCCATATCCATATCCAGGAATATATAAAATTGTACCTAAAGGATAAACCGAAATATCAGCAGCTATTGTTGAATACGTGTCTCGACGCGCAGGAACACCTGCATATGTGATTCCATACGCCGCATGACTAGGATCTTTTCCTGTAGATTCTACTCCAGCAGTATACCCTGTCGCTATGACAGTATCTACAGCAAATCCCTCTTGTTTCATAGCCTCTACAAGTTCGTCTTCTTCGTTAACATCCGTATGATCGTCCACCAACTCCGGAGGTTGCATCATCACCCATGCATCCCTATCTGTTAAAAATGCTTGTGCATGCGTACTCGCGGACTCTATGATGCTCACTTGAAACAGCATCCAACTAAGGATGACAAAAAACCTTCTCCTATTTAGTATGTGCAAAGCACATCACCTCATATAAGAAGGTTCCCCAAAACATTTGTTTCTATGCAAATGTATTTTATAACTACTGAAAGCTCTATCCATATGTATGACGGCATTCATGCACTACACTCTATTAAAACATTTGATAACCGCTTCTTCGTAATATTCGAATGACAATCCCTGATACAATCGTTCCAACAAATCCTGCCGATAAAATAATAATATCTTGATACCCCGAACTAAATAGTACTCTAAAGGCTTCACCAAAACTATTGAGCGGATGTTTTATGTACTCAAAAATTTTAATATCATTAATGACAATCACAATAATAATTGGATATACAACAGACATTAACCATGTTCTTCTCAGCAACATATTTAAAATAAATGAAATTCCAAAAAAGATAACAAAATATAAAATAACTGATAGCACAAGTTGTATCAATCTACTCTCTCCTTTCTACACAAACTTCATTTTATATTAAAAACAAGAAAAAGCAAAGGCAACTGATTTTCCTTTGCTTTTTCTCTGAAGTTTCATGAATAGATAGACGATTGCATTTTAATAAAAGATATTAAATTTACCTTTTTTAAGAAGTAATGGAATACCACCTAGTTTGAAATAGTAACGATTATCAATTACTTTTTTCATAACTGTAGCTTTCCATCCAAATATTTTTCGGTCATTCAAAATGGAACCAATAGCATCATTATGTCCTAAAGAAGCAACGGTACCCATTAAATTGGGTTCAAATCCGTGCATGGCATTGTTTTCAATATGAGCTTTAACGTTTGCTGCTACTACTTCAGCAGCTTGTACAGCAATTTGCGCAGTTGGTGGATATGGACGTTCTGTTTCATTGTTCATGATCAGTGCACAGTCACCAACAACAAAAACGTCATCATAATCCGGTGCGCGCATGTCTTCACGAACTTGAACTTTCCCACGGTTCGTTTCAAATCCTGATTGCTCTACAATTGAGTTTGCTTTAACACCTGCTGCCCATACGGTTGTTAATGATTTAATTTCTTCTAGTTCACCATCTCTTTCGAACACAATTCCATCTGGTTTCACTTCCTTAAGCATTGCTCCCGTAATAATTTCTACTCCGCGAGCCTCTAAGGAGTTTGTTGCATATTCAATGAGTGCTTCATCAAAACCAGGCATGACTGTTGGTGCACCTTCTACACTCACAATACGCACTTCAGATGGACTAACATCATATTCTTTACACAATTCAGGGATACGGTTTGCAAGTTCTCCTACAAACTCGATTCCTGTAAAGCCCGCACCACCGACGATGAAGTTTAAGCGTCCTTCTGTCTTTTCCTTCTCGTTATGATACATCGCAAAATTATATTCAATCTGCTCTCGAATGAGTCGTGAACTATCTGTGTCTGTAATCGCAAATGCATTTTCTTCCAGCCCTGGAATTCCAAAGGTCGCCATTTCAAAACCTAAGGCAACGACTAAAACATCGTATGTGAGTTCTTGATTTTTTAATGTTACGGTTTTCTTGTCCGGATGAATGGATACAACTGTATCCTCAATAAAATTAACATTTGATTTAATAACATCCTTGATTGTTACACGTGTACGGTCGTGATGTAATGTCCCTGCTGCAGTTTCATGTAAAGATGTAGATATGTAATGATAATTATTTTCGTTTACGAGCGTGATATTCGCTTGATTCGCCCCTAATTTCTTTTGTAAATTTACAGTTGTCATCATTCCACCATATCCAGCACCTAGAATGACAATATTTGGCTTATTCATAATCAATCACTTCCATTTTTATATTGATATGGCCTTACGACACGTCTAACTTTTGTGAATATATTCACGTATTTATCCATCACTCTATTAAACTACAACATGTGTAATAGCCACTACCCCATATGTATCTCATGTTCATATTAGACTTTTTACCTGTATATTTCAACCCTAATCATTATTTCTTTTGCATTCCATCCTACTCTTCGCGGTATTGATTAGTACACATGTATAATAGAACTGTGTTACTATAGATGAGGTAGGCACTGCTACACTGTATTGGAGGGTATATAATGAATGAAAAAATATATGATATTACAATCTTAGGTGCAGGACCAACCGGTCTTTTCACTGCCTTTTATGGAGGGATGCGCCAAGCTAGTGTTAAACTCATTGAAAGTTTACCTCATATTGGCGGACAATTGTCAGCTCTGTATCCTGAAAAGGATATTTATGACGTAGCCGGATTCCCAAAAATTAAAGCACAAGATCTTGTTGATAATTTAGGAGAGCAATTGCAGCTCTTTGATCCAACCATTGTGTTAGGCCAGTCCATTGAAAATCTTGAAAAAATAGATGATGAAACGTTCCAACTCACTTCACATGAAGGAGAAACTCATTTAACAAAGTCAGTTATTATTACGGCAGGAAATGGTGCATTTGCACCGCGCCGATTAAATATTGGTGACTCCGAATCTTTTGAAGGAGTTAATTTGCATTACTATGTACAAGATATGAGTATTTTTAAAGATGAGCACGTACTACTTCTAGGTGGTGGAGATTCTGCCGTAGATTGGGCTCTCATGCTTGAACCTATTGCTAAGAAAGTAACACTTGTACATCGTCGAGACACATTTCGTGCCCATGAGCATAGTGTCCAACAATTAAAAGAGTCGTCTGTTGATATTCTTACACCTTACGTAGCAACAGATATTCAAGGCGATGAAAAAATAGAAAGTATTACATTACGTGAAGCTAGGGGCGAGCAAACGATTGATATCGATGTGGATTCTGTCATTTGCAACTATGGATTCATTTCTAAACTCGGTCCAATTGCAAACTGGGGACTGGATATCGAACGGAATAGCATTGTCGTGAATTCAAAAATGGAAACAAACATTCCTGGAGTTTATGCGGCGGGAGATATTAATACCTATCCAGGAAAAGTTAAACTGATTGCAACTGGATTTGGCGACGGACCAACCGCCATTAACAACGCCATGCAATATTTAGATCCAAAAGCCCGCATCCAACCACAACACTCAACGAATATGTTTTAAACATAAAAGTGGAAGCGATTGATTAGTGGCATACAAATTGAAATTTGCTAGACGCTGATTGCTGAAGCTAGCCGATATAAAAAGCGGTGCAAGAGTTATACTCTCGCACCGCTTTTTATTAGCATTTATCGGGTACTCCTTCATTGTCTTTTGCTCGGAATGAAGATCCACATCCACAAGAAACGATTGCGTTTGGATTATTAATGCTAAATCCGCCGCCCATCATATTTTCTTTAAAATCAATTTTTGTTTTTTCGATGATCGGAACATCTTGCTTACTCATAACCACTGGGATGTCATTAATTTCCTCAACAACATCAAGTTCTTCATTCGCTTCATATTCGAAGCCTAGTGAATAAGATAGTCCACTACATCCGCCACCTTTAATCCCAAATCGTAGTAAGGCGCCTTCATCCTCTTGTTGCAACATTTCTTTTATTTGGCGACGGGCATCATCCGTAATTTCAATAATCATCTTATCCCTCTCCTTCTATTAAATAAAACGTGTATGATATTTGATCATTTTTCATGCGTGTGACTTGTTGCTACTCTAGAGTATCTTCATCTTTATACACCAACATAGCTTGTTTATTCCTATTTATGATTATAACATTTTTATCGGTAACTTTCATACCCTTCCAATGGATTCTTTATTTTTTCACACATTACATGTATTTTAAGAGCATATATTTTACAAAAAAGCTTTTCAGCGTTAAAATAGATGTATATAAGTAATCTATCATATATTCATAATAAGGAAATTAATCACTTCGTAATCTGAAAGGAGAAGATCGATTATGCAAGAACAAGTCCAAGAAGTTTTAAATAAATTACGCCCTTTCCTACTCCGCGATGGTGGTGACGTTGAACTCGTTGATGTAGATGATGACGGCATCGTACTCCTTCGTCTGATGGGTGCTTGCGGTAACTGCCCAAGTTCAGCGATTACATTAAAAGCTGGTATTGAGCGTGCACTCGTTACAGAAGTACCTGGAGTCACAGAAATAGAACAAGTATTTTAAATAGATCACTTAAGCAGACAATTGTAATACATACAATGTCTGCTTTTTTATGTTACTGGTGTTTTCGGAGTTTCTCCTTGAAAGACAGCTACTATATTTTCACAGCATAAATGAACCATTTCTGTTCTCGTTTTCACACTTGAAGAACCAATATGTGGTAAGCATACTGTATTATCCAATGTTACAAATCGATTGTCTGAACGAATAGGTTCCACTGTAAATACATCAAGACCTGCTGCGGCAATTTTTTTCGTCGATAAAGCTTCATGGAGTGCATCTTCATTGACAACTTGACCACGAGACGCATTAATAAATATAGCTGACTCTTTCATTTTATCAAAAGCTTTTGCGTCAAACATCTCTTCTGTCTCATCGGTTAACGGAGCTAATGGAACGATAAAATCTGAACGTTTGAGCAATTCATCGAACGAAACATATTCCGCTTGTAACTCATTTTCTGCAACTTCTTTTCTTGATCGATTGTGATAAAGCACGTTCATTCCAAATCCTCTTGCTCGTCTTGCTACCGCTTCACCAATGCGTCCCATTCCAACAATCCCAATGGTTTGATGATGAATATCAGCACCTGCTAATAAAAATGGTGACCAATCTTCCCACTGATCCTCTCGTACATAATCACTTGCTTCAACAATTCTTCTAGCTGTCGCCATCAGTAATGCAAATGTAAGATCTGCTGTTGTCTCTGTTAGGACGTCAGGTGTGTTTGTCACAACAATATTTTGTTCTTGTGCTGTTAGAAGATCAATATTATTATATCCAACGGCCAAATTGGCAATCACTTTTAAATTTTTACCCTGTTCCATTACTTCGGCATCGATGGTGTCAGATAACATACAAAACAAGCCATCCGCTTCTGCCACTTCTTTTAATAACACATCTCTAGGTACTGGTGTATCCTCACTTTCCCACATTTTCACTCGAAAGTTCTCTTCATACTGTCTCAGTAATTCGCTTGATATCGTTCTTGTAATATATACAAGAGGTTTCGTCACGCATATTCCTCCCCATTTTTCTCTTTTACAACCATTGTAGCATAGGAATGTGAATTTTTTGATGATTCTGCTTGATGTGCTGGAAAAGCGTATTTAATCGAACCTCATAATTTTCTTGAGCTTTACATAGATGCAACATCTCTTGTTTCATTTTCGTTTCATCTTTTTTGAGTCGGTGTCTATCTATATAATCAAAAAAATGAGCAGGATAAAGCAGTCTTGCATATAATAATTTCCAACTAAACTCCGAGATGAATTGAACGTCATTATACTCTTTTAAAAACCGACTTATATCGTCAACATCAACATGGTCTTGTAAGAGCTTGAACCGAATAAATTCTGCCACATCACGCATCGGATGATCGAAATGAAGTTCATGATGAAAGAAACAATGCTCCTTTAGTTGATTCCTATACCTTTCAAATGTAATGGTTGGTCGATCACTCGAATCAGCTACGGCTTCTTTTTCTATAGTACCTATATATTGAATCGCATTCTCTGTCATTCCAATCACATAGGGAAATACATCTAACCAAGCTCTTTCAAAATAGGATCTACGTTCACTCAATGATGCTTGTAAATTTTGTTCATATACGGTAAGCTTATCAATCCATAGTTGCTTCCACGTACCATAACTAGATATCGAACGTGGTTCATACGGATATGCTTGATGTCGTTGATGAAATTCGGCGAGAATCGAACCATTGCTTGTTTGAGATGGATCTTGTAAGTCATCAATCTGTACAACAACATAAGTTTGATCGTCCATCACTGTTATAAATTGTTCATCAATATTTTGTAGTGGAAACCCAATATTTGGTTGATGATGTTCTTTTAAATAATACGACAATACCGCCTGTTCGAGATTAAATTCATCTCTGTTGCGTATGGGAATCACAAGGTAGTGTATATTATTTTCAACATAACTCGAATACCTTCTGATGGGAAAACTTTCTTGTCCTTGGATACCATAATATGTGCGCAAAAAATCAATCACACGAACGCCCCCTTTTTTGTCATTCTTGTCATACCTTATATATACACTTTTTTTATTTTTGATATGAATGGAACTTATTAAAATATGAAAGAAAAGGTGATACGTATGGATATTCATTTTCAACGTGATGAATTAGAGCAAAAAGCAAGAGAATTATTAAAACAACGAGGAGTTACGATTGATGAAATTGCGGACCTTGTCTACTACTTACAGTCTAGCTACCATAAAGATTTGACATTAGAAGAGTGTAAGTACAATGTAGATCGTGTATTAGCTAAACGCGAGGTCCAACATGCGCTTTTAACAGGTATTGAACTCGATGCACTTGCTGAGGAGAAAAAACTATCAGAACCGCTTCAAACCATTATTGAAACAGATGAGAGTTTATATGGTGTGGATGAAATTGTTGCTTTCTCAATTGTGAACGTATACGGTTCCATTGGATTTACGAATTATGGGTTTATTGATAAACAAAAACCTGGGGTTCTCAAACGACTAAATGATCAGTCAACTGGAGAAGTGCATACCTTTTTAGATGATATTGTCGGAGCCATTGCTGCAGCTGCTTCTAGCCGCTTAGCACATGCATCTGTTGACGAGGAGTTTTAAAGAAAACCAATCAAATAAAGGTGTTCACTCTATTTCTAGAGTGAACACCTTTATTTTTATTTAGAATCTTTAGGATTTGAAATAGTCCATGTACAAACATGGTCTCCTTCTGTTATACATGTATGTGCTAACACTTTACTATTGGGGAAAACTTCAGAAAATGTTTGTTTTTCATTTGCGCAAATTTCATTATATTTAGATGATATATTAATGATTGGACAATGATAATTACGCATTTCATAGCTACCGTCTTCTTGTTTCAGGAATTCAACCATATAGCCGTTTTCATCTTGCATACGTGCTATTTCTTCCATTTTTCCGTCAAAGTCTTCTGAGCGTAGCGCTTCTTTAAATGCATTGATTTCCCGATGCATTCTTCTTTCTAATACGCGTGTTACCGCTTCTTTCCCTTGAACCTCTTCTAAATCTTGTAATAACTCTACTGGGAGCTGTTCAAAATGATTTGGAAAGGTTTGATGCCCTTTTTTCGTTAATGTATATACGTAATATGGTCTGCCAATATCTTGTTTCACAGCTTCTTCATCAATAAACCCTTCACGTAATAAAACATTCATATGTTTACGAACAGCAATTTCAGAAATTGAAAAATGGCGCATTATTTCTCTCATTGTACTCGTATGTTCTTTCTTCAACACTTGAAGGAGCTTTAATTTTGTTGAAGTATGTTCTTTCATCATCGACCACCTCTACTCATTTGAAAATGCATGTGCTACTCCGAGTTCATTGTCCAAATAAGTTGTAATGTGCGTACTAAACTGTGATAGTTGCTTTCGATCTTCTGTGAGTATTTTTTCTATCTTTTCGTGATCTATTTGTGTATATTCTTGGACAATCATCTGACGGAGACGAATAAACTCTTTATACGTATCACTATCTTCGGCAGGAATGACCCGTTCATCAACTAAAATGTCAATTATATCTTCATAACTTCCTGGATCGCGCATAATAAACCCATCAATCATCATATTGCCTACATCAAGCATAGATTCAATAAGTACATGAGAAATACGTTCTAAACCCAATTTTTCCATCTTTGATTCAAATGTCTGTTCGTGCGTGAGTTCAAATAAATAATCAATATACATTAAAATTTCTTTTATTTTACTTCTGTCTACAAAATACATGGCAATTCCTCCATCCATCAATATCTTTATTATACCATATCATTAAACGATGAGCACTACTTTCATGATATACTACGGAAAGAATCAAAAGGACAAAAAATCATTGAAAGGAATATGTATATGCCTACTTTTTCTATCGATCAGTTGCTTGATATGGACGCCACTGCACTTGCGCGTGCTATTTTAGAAAAACGCGTTTCTATATATGACGTTGTTTCAACGTTTATCTCCCATGCTAAAAAAGAAAACGTATACATTCATGCGATTGTCGAAGATCGTTTTGAAGATGCTTTAATGGAAGCAAAAGATAAAGATCGCCTTCTAGAAACAACCACTCAAGTGGGCCCTCTTTTTGGTGTACCTATGAGCGTAAAAGAATCGTTTAACGTCCAGGGAATGAAAACTACTGGAGGACTTATGCATTTAAAAAACAACATCGCAGATCAAGACGCTCCGGTTATTCAATCTTTAAAAGAGGCAGGTGCGATTATTGTATGTAAAACGAACACTCCTGCCCTCTGCTTTTGCCAGGAAACAGATAACAAATTATACGGAAGAACCAATAACGCTTGGGAACATTCACACACGGCTGGAGGTTCTAGTGGTGGAGAAGCTGCTTTGTTAAGTGTTGGTGGTGCTGCTGTTGGGATTGGTTCTGATATTGGAGGATCGATTCGTTTCCCGAGTCATTTTAACGGAATTATTGGGTTTAAACCAGGTAGACACCAAGTTTCTTCCGTGGGTCATTTTCCGGAAGAAACCATTCCACTGCAAAAAAGAATGGCCGGCTCTGGACCCATGGGAAAGTCTGTCCGCGATATGGAGCTTATGTATGAACTCATGTCATCTTATACTCAAACAAATGATCTCTCACATCCCATTACATTCAACTTTTTACCACAACGACAACCTTATCCTTTGAATGATGCCTCTGTTGCAATGATGGACAAAGTGGAGTCCTTTATGAAAACGATTGGAGAGGTCGATCAATCATATCCGCCTTTCTTTAAAGATTCTGCGACAATTTGGCAAGAAATTATGTCAATCGATGGAGCGAAAATGATGAAAGAAGCTGCTTTTCCCGAACATAAAACGCCCTATATTCAATCCTACATTAAAGAAAAACTCTTCGGCACGAGTACGATTCATGCATATTTATCATGGGCTTTCATTGGCGCATCTATGTTTAAACCGAGCCAACAACGAATCGGTGAATTAACATCCCTTTTCTCGCAAGGGGATGAAGATCTATATACATTTTATGAAAACCGGATATCAGTTTTGCCTGTCTATCATAGTGGTGCTCTCCCACATGGTGAAGTATATAAGGAGATCTTTTCCATCAAGAAAACATATAAAAAGTTCATGCCTTATGTTGCCTATGCAAATGTATGGGGACTGCCCTCTCTTACAATACCAATCACAATGGACGACAATCAAATGCCCATGGCCATCCAACTCGTAAGTCGTGTAGGAAATGAAGATTTGCTTTTTTCTATCGGCAAACACATTGAAAAACAATTTCAAGGATATGTCAGGAGTTCTCCTAGCACCCGTGTATAAAATTCCTAAAAGCGTCGCATCCTATGGGTACTTCAAACAAAGGATGTGTCTGATGTGGAAAGGAAAAAAATATTTAGAAGAGCAACAAAACATGAAGCACAAATCAAACGAAGGGGAGCTGAAGAGTTTGCTCAGGAATTTCCGGAAGGTCCGTTAGGGGCACCACCTCTAGAAAGTGACCGACAAATGATGCGTCCCCCAAAAAATGATACAAAGAAAGAGTAGTTCACCCACGAACTACTCTTTCATTATTTCTGTACCTTTTGCAATACAAAGTAGGCACAACCAAAGTTGCAATACTCATATAAGTAATCTTCAAGTGTACTTATTTTCGTATCAAATGTCGATTTTCCGTGGTGATCATGATAAAATCCTTTTAATCTGAGTTGATCATACCCCCAGTCACCAACTACAAAATCATATTTTTTTAATATATCCGAATAACGATCGGCAACAGCCTCTTGTTCGAATGCATCTTTATAATTCGTAATGAGTTCATAATGTACACCAAGTAATTCAATCATCCTTCTCAGCCTCCTTTAAAAAACTATTCCTTTTCCTATGTTAATGAATTTCATAATACGTATTTTACGCTATTTTAATAATTATGAAATTCATTCATGTAAAATAAATTATTTATTTGCGGACACACTATAAACGAATATAAATATTGAGGTGTGTATATGCGGTATTTTAAGTTTATCATGCTCTTCATCATTAGTATATGTAGTATAATCCATTTTCCCTCAGGCGTACATGCTGAGGATGAATCTATTTATGATGACCGACTCGCGCTTTATCAAAAAACAGAAGCTATTACACAAGTGCCCTGGTACTATATCGCTGCAATTGATCAGTACGAACGAAATATACAGACTCCCGTTCCGTCAGACCAACTTATTTCCATTACATTTGATCCAATGGTATGGTTTGGTGCAGGAAACGTAAATCAAGACACTTCCTCTTCTCATATTGCTTTATTTAATGGAATTGGTCAAGATGGAAATGGAAATCACCAGGCAGATATAAATGAACCAGAAGATATTCTGTATACAATGGGAATGCATCTCGCATCTTATGGATTAAGCGAAGCAGATATAAAAATGGCCCTGTGGGATTATTATGAGCGGGATTTAACGGTACAGTCCATCCTTCAAACCGCCCGCGTATTTAAAGAGTTTCAATCGATTGAGTTAACGGAGCGAATGTTTCCAGTTTCTATTCAACATACGTACAGTTATCAGAACACATGGGGAGACAGACGGGGCTTTGGCGGACTACGAATCCATGAAGGAACGGATATATTTGCTCATTATGGAACACCTATCTATTCGACTACGTATGGTGTTGTTGACCAAATCGGCTGGAATCGATTTGGCGGATGGAGAATCGGCATTCGTGACATCCACAATATTTACCATTATTTCGCTCATTTGCAAGGATATGAAGAAGGCATTGAACTTGGCTCCATTGTGCAACCAGGGGATTCCATTGGAACTGTCGGATCAAGCGGATACGGACCTCCTGGAACGTCTGGGAAGTTTCCCCCACACTTACATTATGGCATGTACAAAGACAATGGAAAAAATGAGTGGTCATTTGATCCCTATCCATACTTACGCAGATGGGAACAAATGACACGTACACAACAATAAAGAAGAGTTTGGGACAGATCAAAGTTGTATCTCCAAAAGTACGAACAACACACTAATTTAGCGTAGGAAATATACGTAGACAAGTGAAGAATGAACTGCAATTCTTCTTCCCCGCGGGAGCAGAGGCCTAGGCAAGACCCTGCCCCGGCAAGACCCTGCCCCGGAAAGGGGTATGTCGACGTTGGCCGCAAAGGCCGGGTTTAGTCGACCTTCCTTAACTTAAGGAGGCTCATCAGCTGCCCGCAGGAAAGCGAAGTATATTTCCGAAGCGAGTAATTCCACACTTAAAATTAGAATGTTCGTATGTGGGTTAACTTTAAATCTTTTGTCCCAACCTCATCCATTGTTTTATTTATTCGCTTCTTTGTTCTTTTTTACTGCAAACATAATACTTGCTCCAAGGCCTCCCCAAAGAATCACAATTCCTGTAACCATTACAATAATAGCACTCATACTCATTCTTCATGACCCCTTTCACTCGTGTCTTTAGGTTGCTTCCATTTTAATACAGCCAAAATAATTCCAAGAATGAGCGCTCCGGCTGCAACAAACCATCCTCCGTATAAAATAAATGCATCTGAATATCCACTATAGTTTCCAGTTTCACTACTAAATTCCTGAAGGATATTTTGTTTAAATAGTTGAAATAACATATACCCCAACATGAGTGGAGTGATGATTGTCAAACTAATCGTCCACCATGATCCAAGTTTTATGTCTGATACACGGTCTGCATGCGTACGCAATTCTTTTCCTTTTCGTAAAATCCAAATAACGAGAACAACTTCAACAAAACCAAGCATTGCCACACCGATCTGGTTAATAAAGTAATCAACCATATCAAGATAGTTCAGTCCTCCTTGTGTAGCAAACAAAATGGAAGCGACGGCTGCAAGTCCTCCTCCAAAAATAACTGCTTTTCCTCTCGTAATATTGAATTTATCAACTAATGCCGCTACATACGTTTCCGTTATGGACATGAGCGAAGTTAGCCCGGCCAGTATTAATGATATAAAGAATAAAAACCCAAAGGTTGCATTAAAGGCTGGGAATTGATTAATAATTTCTGGAAATACTGCAAATGCTAATCCTGGACCACCGGCAACAACTTCAGCAATATTCACACCTGATTCAAGTGCTAAAAACCCAAGTACTGAGAAAACTCCAATACCAGCTAACAATTCAAACGCTGAGTTTCCAAGTCCGGTAATAAACGCATTGTTCGTAATATCCGATTTTCTCGGTAAATAACTTGAATACGTAATCATAATTGCAAATGCGATGGATAAGCTAAAAAATATTTGACCATATGCAGCAACCCATACATCCGGTGAAAAAATCTTACTAAAATCAGGTTTAAATAATGCATCTAGTCCATCCAGTGCACCTGGTAATGTAATTGCACGAATAACAATCAAGAGAAAGACAACTAATAACGTTGGAATCATAATTCGGTTCGCAATCTCAATCCCTCGTCGTACGCCTTTATATAACACTCCAAGGATAATGAACCATACGATCGCTAGAGGGACTAACACTCCTAAAACGATGCTTCCGGACATCCCTGCTGTTACTTCTTCTACTTGTAAAAAAGAATTAAAGAATCCTTCCGTATCAGAACCCCAGCTGAGATTGACAGAAAATATCATGTAAGACATCGCCCAAGCGATAATCACTGAATAGTAGGTAGAAATAACAAATGCTACGAGGACACCCCACCAACCTACGAATTCTGCTCCTTTATTCATCCGCCTAAATGTGAGTGGAGAAGAACCACGATATTTGTGCCCCATCGTGAATTCCATGATTAAAATTGGAATCCCTGCTGTTAATAACGCAAACAGATAAGGAATTAAAAATGCTCCTCCTCCATTTTCATAGGCTACTGCAGGAAATCGCCAAATATTTCCTAACCCTAACGCAGACCCTACAGCCGCCATGATAAACCCAGCTCTTGTTCCCCATTGTGCTCGAGTGTTCATACCTTTTCATCACCCTTTCATTATTAGTTAATTTTGATTAGTTCCCATTTTCAGACAGTAGTTATTCTGTAGTATAGATATGCCAGAACACTTTGTTAAATGAATGAATTTCATAATTACCAAAATCAGCTATATAAATATAGCATGTAGTTTCGAAAGACTTAACGAAACTACATGTTGAAGTGAAATAGCGTAAAATACGTATTATGAAATTCATTAAAATACATAATATTTAATTACCACTCTCTGATTGTCGATATTTTGGAATTGAAATAGATGGACCCTCTCCACTTCCACTAAAAAATTCAGGAACTTCTCCCATAATGACACGTGAATCAACAAATACGCGTGTACTCACTTCAGAAACCGTCGTAGAAAAAGGAATCACAATTTGTACATTGACTTCAACAGGAATATAAATTTCAAACAGAGCAGCGTTCACACCAAATTCTTTTAATTCATGATCAATATCTGATTCTAAACTTCCTACGATTTCAAAGTGGACGGGAATTTTTGGTCCTAAGTTCGCCAAGATTGTATTTCCCGTTGCTTGCCCGATAGGTATTTCTACTACTGTTGGATCTTTATCTGCTAAATCTCCGACGGAATCTCCAAAGTCAACAGGATTTAAATCAGGATCATCTACATCCAATGTTTGACCTTTATTCATTCCGTATAAAAAGTATTCTGCTCGTTCAGTTGCGATGCGTAGAGCTTCATTAATATTTGATGAGTTCCAACCCAACACCGCTACATTCCCATTATTATCATAATTCGTTTCAACGAGGTTATCGAACTGCATATCTTCTGTAGATTTTACCGCAGTATTTATTGTTCTTGTTGCAAACTCAATCGTTTTTTGTTCAGCTATTTGCATAAGGGGTGGACGAATACCTTTATCAATAATCCAAATCGTAAAAAAAACAAGTAAAAAAAACAAGATACACGTTGCAATAAAGACATTTCTTACTTGTGGTGGTGCAAATTGTCTACGGCCTTTTTTAGGTTTTTTAATCATAAAAAATCCCCCCTATACAACATATGCTTGTGTATGGGAGGATAGAATAATGAGTTCACTGAATCTCATTATATGTATTGTAATGTATATAACTTCGTTTCATAAATGACAAGAAGTAATAAGAATATCTAATACTTTAGACAAATCTACTTCATAGGGTTCTTCCACTAAATGGTCATTATGCTGTAAAATTCGAACGATTGGCCGGTCATTATAATAGGTGTTTTGTTCCTTGACGACACCTGTTCGGTTATCACTTAGGGTGACAGTTAATCCAGTTGGATAAATAGCGACGCTTTTTTTGAATGCATCTACCACTTCTAAATTAAATTTAGTGGATGCCTCGGCATATAATATTTCTAATCCTTCATGCGGAAGCATTCCTTCTCGATAAATTCGGTCACTTGTCGTAGCATCAAAAACATCTGCAACGGCTATGACCTTTGCATATGGGTGAATTTCATCACCTTTCAGTTGTCGTGGATACCCTGAGCCATCCAATCGTTCATGGTGTTGATAGGCACAATGCGCAATTACAGATGAGAAAGATGTATTCTCACGAATAAATGTAAATCCTAACTCCGTATGTTTTTTCATCGTTTCAAATTCTTCATTCGTAAGTGGTCCTGGTTTCAAAAGAATCGACTTATCAATAAATACTTTTCCAATATCGTGTAATAGTGCTCCAAGTCCAAGCTCACTTAACTCTTTTTGGGTGTAATTTAACTTCATACCGATCGCCAAAGAGTAAATTGTCACATTTAAAGAATGCTGAAACGTATAATCATCGGCAATAAATAAGTCGGCTAGTAAAGAAATAGCTTCTTCTTGTTGGACGGACATTTGTGAAAGTAGCTGATCGACAATCGATTTTAAATCATTTGTTTGATCATCATGAATAAATGCATGTTCAAATGTCTTTTTCTCATCAAATTGTGAAAATGTTTCTTTTATCGTCTCAATCGCTTCGATCCGAAGGTCATCCGTAATCACTTGATCAATCATAATATCATCCGTTCGTTCGTCGGCAAGATATACATAACTAATATTTTGTCGAATAAGGCGCTCAATCATTTTATCAGTTAACTGCATGTCATGTTGGACTAAAGCTACCCCATTTTCATTGTATATAGTTTTTGCAAGCCTGTCACCGGCTTTCAATGACTTTGTATTGCGCAGTCTCATGGCACCGTCTCCTTACGTTTATTTTGACAAAGCCTATGACATATACTACCAAATTCTGCCCATAAACGCTATCATGTTCATTTTACTATTATTCATTTTTGTCAATCATTTCATGCAGAAAAAAAGACTTCAATCATGAAGTCTTTTTTTCTGCAAGTTGAAGAAGTGCCTCTCTTCCACTCATGCCTTCTGTCCATCCGTAAGCCTCTTTAGAAGCATTCGTTACCTTCTCAAGAGGCGCATCTAACAAGTCCTGAATGGACCGGACACCTTTTGCTCGAGCGGCAATAACCTTTCGATCTGCTAATAACTCATTAAATATCTCAACATCTAACGCAGCACACATAATATACCCGATTTCATTCGAAACAATGAGTAAATTCGTTTTTGGCAACGCTACACTTGTTGCTGTAAATGGCTGACCACCAATTTCAAGTTCTTCCACATGTACCATGCATTTGTCCTCCTTTGATGATTCCCTTATATATGTATGCAACGAAAACGAAAACGCTACATAGTAGGAATTTATTATCGGCTTAATGAATTTCATAATACGTATTTTATGCTCCACCAGTACACCATGTAGTTTTGGTAATTATGAAATTCATTCGGCTAGACAAATGTTCGTAAAGCTTCTGTTAGTACATCGCGTATCATCTCCGGTAAAAAATACTTTTTATAGGAGGAACGAGCAACTTCCGGTAATAATCGACCAAATGTAAACATATCAACTGTACCTAGCTTGTATACTTTATTTTTATCTAATGGTTCTCCTTGAATAAGTAATGAATATATATAGCTTTCGTTGGAATCCTCTCTTTGTAACACTTCAATCCCTGCGTAAGAAAACATTCCGATTACGTCACCTCTGAAACCGAATCCTTTTAATTCTTTCGTCGTTAATGATGTGGAAAAGGTCGCTCGAACAATTTCAAGCAATTCTGTTCCCGTAATCTCAACAACACATGGATTAATTGGGTGGGGACATGCTTGATGAATGTCTTTATACGTAATCGTTCCGGCTGAAAATGGTTTGACTAGGATGCCTGCATTTAGTAGGGCGCAATCACTTTTCGTCCACGTTTGCAATACATGTGTAAAGTGGTCAAGGAAGCGGCTCTGTTCAAATGGATCTGCTGGAATTTCTTCCGCAATCGTAACTACAGGTTTTTGTAACATGTCATTTGCGCGTTTTTTTAAGTCTTTCAATACCTTTACTGTTTCTTCATCATCTGGCAGATGCGTGATGTTTATGGTAGCCGCCTGCTTAGTGACAATTCTTTTCTCTTGATGGTCGAACGTTAATAAAACTTCGCCCACATGGCTACAATGTTTTCCCGCGGCTGTTAGTATGGATTCGTGAACAACTTCTCCTTGTTGAAGAAGATGATGCGTATGCCCACCAATAATGACATCAAGTTCTGGAAACAATTGAGCTAAACGTCGATCCTCGTTTAACCCTAGATGTGATAATAAAACAATAACATCAACGTCCTCACGTAATTCTTTTAATTCCCACGCAAGTGTTTCAGCTGGTTCATCAATATGATAATGTAGTAAATTATAAAAGGGATTAAACGGCGCTGTGAGACCAACGACCCCGATCTTCGTTTGTTGTTTTGTTTCGTAGGTAGATACATGCTTTAACCAACGAGGGGAGTTCTCCTTTACTTTTCGCATATTGGATACCACGACATCAAATGTTGCATCGTCATACAATGCGTCTAACTCTTCTTCAGCTAACGTAATTCCTTCATTGTTTCCAATCGTTACACAATCATATGAAAGCGCATTTAATAACTCCACATTCGCTTTTCCTTTAAATGCTTCTGCAATCGGATCTACTCGATCCAAATGGTCACCAATATCAAATAAAAAAGATGAAACACCTTTATTTTTACAACTTTCTCTACCGTTTTTAAAAAAAGACGCTACTTTAGGCCAATAGGTAAAGTCACTATGTAAATCATTTGTATAGTATAAGTGGATATTTTCTCGCATATATATCTCCTGTCGTCAAAAGAGTGAACATTCATTGTAACATAAGTGGATGAATTTCATAATTACCAAAATTAGCTATATCAATACGTATTATGAAATTCATTAAAGTACTTATGAAATCTCTTATGTTCGGATGGTTCATGTTTATAAAAATATACCTATAGCATTCATTTGATCCATGCTATAGGTATATTATTTACTTTCTTTGGTTGATTGTACGCAGGCAAACATCTGTCAAAATATCAATCGCATGGTTCATAGATTCTTGGTTAAACGTCATATATGGATCATGTAATCCTGGTGTGACATCCGCCCCTAAACCAAGCATCGTCGCCTTTAAATGTGGTCTTTCAATCGTATAAAAATGAAAGTCGTCCGCTCCAGGTGTAATAATGCGTGGCTTGGCTGGTTCCCCTAATACAGTTTCGATCGACGCAGCAAGAAGGTTTTCAGCATCTGTATCTATTTTTGCAGCTGGCGCATAATCAAACCACTCGATTTCAATAGGTACATTAAAATGCTCCGATAGATGTTCACACGTTTTTTCTATGTTTGCTTGTAGTTCATCCATCACATCGTTTGCTTCGGCACGTACATCTAATCCGAAGGTGGCACTTCCAGGAATAATATTAAAATTTTCAGTGCCTGCCTGCATATATGTCATTTTTACAGTTGCAGCAATGTGTGGGTTTGTATGCATCAATCCGAAATGATGGTTCATTAACGATGCTACCTCAATTGCATTCACACCTTGATGTGGTCGTGCACCATGATGGTCAAGTCCTTTAATTTTTCCTCTTCCGAATAAACATGCTCCATGTGATACACTTGGCGCACAACTTGGAAAGGATATTTCATCATGAGGTCTTACATGGACACCATACAAATAATCTAAATCATCTACAACGCCTTCTTTAACAACACTGAGAGAGCCATTTCCCAATTCTTCTGCCGGTTGAAAGATAGCTCGTACGGTTCCTCCAAGCTGTTGAACTTCTTTTAATCGATGCATAACCCCTGTTACGATTGTCATATGTGCATCATGTCCACAAGAATGGTTCGCACGCAACTCACCATCAACTTCTTGGAGAAGTGCATCCATATCTGCTCGAAGCCCGATCTTTGGCGAACCTTCTCCAATCTCTACAGAAAAACCAGGTATTTGTGTAAATCGTTTTGGAGAAAAGCCTGCTTGTTCAAACAGTTCTACAAGAAAATTTGTTGTTTCAACCTCTTCCCAACTTACCTCTGCATGTTTGTGTAAATATGAAAATAATTGTTCTACCTCAAATGTCATCTAAGATACCCCCAAAATAACCGCTACTGTAAGCGCTATACCTGCAATGATAATCCATATACCGATTAATTTCCAGATAAATTTAACCCATTTTTCATAAGGAATACCTGCTACTGCTAAATATCCCATTAATGCTGCGGAAGTTGGAATAATAGAGTTTGTGATGGCATCTCCATATTGATACGCAAGTACAGCAACTTGTCTTTCTAACCCGAGTAAATCTGCAATGGGTACCATAATTGGCATTGTTGTTGCTGCTTGCCCACTACCTGAAGGTATAAAGAAGTTTACGATCACTTGGACGACAAACATTCCAATCGCATTTAACGTCTGTGGTAAATGAGAAATGATTTGCACGAGACTTTGAATGACTGTATCAATAATAACCCCTGATTCCATCACAACTAAAATTGCACGTGCGAATCCTACAATAAGTGCTCCGAACGCGACAAGCTTCATGCCATCAACCAATGCATCAAACGTTTTATTAATTCCGAGTCCTCCAATAAGACCACTTAACAAACCAACAATTAAAAAGTTCGCTGCAAGCTCGTCCAAGAACCAATCCAATTGGAAAACTCCATACATATTAATGACAATACCTGTTAATAAAGCAAGTAAAACAAGGGCATGACGAGTATTAAACGTATCAAATGCGTCCATTGCTTTATGGTCCATTTTATCTAACTTTTGTTCGACTCCGTACATAATACTCTTTGTTGGATCTTTCTTGACCTTCACTGCATAACGCATCACGTAGATAATTGCTGTGATTAAAACCGCTATGTAAACAACGGTACGAAAACCAAATCCTGAGAACAATTTCAATTCAGCAATTTCTTGAGCAATTCCTACTGTAAATGGATTCATCATTCCGCCGATAAATCCGCTCGCTGCTCCAGTTGAAACCATTGCTGTTCCAACAAGCGTATCATATCCAAGGGCACGAGCAATGGCGATTCCAATCGGGACAAAAATAATCGTCTCTTCACTCATTCCTGTTGTAAATCCTAAAACAGAAAAAATAATCATGGATAAAGGAATCAATAATATCCCTTTATCTTGCATCTTTTGTACAAGAGCATTAACACCTGATTCAATCGCTCCTGTTGCGCGAATAATTCCAAAGGCTCCCCCAACGATAAATATATAAAATATAATCCGTGCACCCTCTTGCATGCCAAAAGGAACGGACGTAAACATTTCAAAAAAAGTTACCGGTTGTTGCTCGACATGCGAGTAACTACCTTCGACAACGACCTCTCTATTATCAACTTCGATTCGATCAAACTCACCTGCTGGTATAAAGTATGTAGCAATAGTAGCTACTATAATAATTAAAAATATAATTGCATAGGTATGCGGGATGCCAAATTTTCTTTTCTTTTTCACCGTTTGTGCCATATGTTTTTTCCTCTCTATTTATTCGTTTCTTGACGTACACACAAATGATACGTACGATAATATTTAATGATTATAACCAAATACATATACATGCATCATTATGAGTAAATGTGTATAATTATAAATAAGACAAAAACAATTATAACACATGTTTGATTTTTTTCTAGTGCAAAAGTTACTTTTTAAATATTTTAATAGAAAGGGTTGGATGTATGAAAATACAAAAAATTGAATTATATGCGATCGAGCTTCCTCTAAAGGAACCATTTATTATTAGCTATTCTTCTTATAACACGTTGCCTTCACTCATTGTTAAAATGACGCTTGATAACGGAACAGTTGGATATGGCGAAGGACTTCCGGATGAACATGTAACTGGTGAAAGTGTTCATAGCGCATTTGAAATGATTGAGAAGATCTTAGCACCGCGTCTTATTGGAATGAATCCTTTACATATGGAGCACATCCATGAAGTGATGAATCAAGAAATATATGCTGCACCAACTGCTAAAGCGGCGTTAGATATAGCTTGCTATGATGCAGCTGCTAAATCTTTAGGTGTTCCTATATACAACTTGATTGGTGGGCGGTATCATAATGAATTCCCAATTACACATGTGTTAAGTATTCAATCCCCTGAAGCAATGGCGTCAGAAGCTGTCGTAAAAATGAACGAAGGTTATGAGTCTTTTAAAATGAAAGTTGGCTCGTCTGATATGTTAGAAGACGTGAGAAGAATCCAAGCGGTACGGACAGCGATTGGAGCTGATCCATCCATTCGTGTAGATGTGAATCAAGGATGGAAAAATAGTGCTACGACCCTCCAAGCATTGCATTTACTAGAAGATGCTCGACTCGACTGGATTGAACAGCCTATTGCGGCAGACGATATTCGAGGAATGGTAGAAATTAAACAAAAATCAACGATCCCAGTAATGATTGATGAAGGCCTGCGCGGAATCCACGAAATGCGTACTATTATTCAAGAAGAAGCGGCTCATAAAGTAAATATTAAATTAATGAAATGTGGCGGAATTTATCCAGCTACGAAAATCGCTACGATGGCGGAAATGGCAAATATCGAATGCCAAGTTGGCTCTATGGTGGAGTCATCTGTTGGATCTGCAGCTGGATATCATGTTGCCTTCTCTAAGAAGTCCATTACAAGTGTAGAACTCACTGGTCCGCTAAAATTTTGCACAGATATTGGTAACTTAACATTTGATATACCCTTTATTCGATTACATGATTCTCCAGGATTAGGAATCGATGTAGATGAAAAAACATTACAAGAATTGACGATTAAACAAACCAGTATACATGCATAAAAAACCGTAGCATTGACCTTATTAAAGGTTCAATGCTACGGTTTTTTATCAGATATTTTTAAAGTCCTCCTAAATTTAATGTATATTCTAAAGTTTTGCAGAGTATACATCATTACGTCACTTTCACATAGGGGGATAAAAATGAGTCAAGAATCATCGAATCAAAATGTTCATAAAAGAGGGATTTTTAACCGCTTTTTAGATATTATTGAAAAATACGGAAACAAATTACCAGATCCTGTCATGTTATTCGTCATCATCGCAGTCATTGTTTTACTCAGCTCAGCACTTTTTTCTTTTCTTGGAACATCAGCAATTCATCCTGTGACAGATGAAACAATAAAAGTCGTTAATTTATTGTCTGCGGATGGGATTATCCAAATTTTAACGGGATTAGTGGATAACTTTACAAGTTTTCCTCCGTTAGGTCTTGTACTTGTTGTTATGCTTGGTGTTGGGGTTGCTGAATCAACTGGATTTATATCTACGGTCATGAAAACAACCATTTTAAGTGCTCCTAAGAAGATAATTTTACCAACAATTGTTCTTGTTGCAATTCTTGGAAATGCCGCTGCTGATGCTGCAATGGTTGTCCTTCCGCCAATTGTAGCAATGATTTTTATTGCACTTGGCAGACATCCCATTGCTGGATTGGCTGCTGCTTATGCGTCTGTTGCCGGTGGATTCAGTGCGAATTTATTAATTTCTGTGTTAGACCCTTTAGTAGCAGGATTCACCCAAACGGGTGCAGATATCATTGACCCCAATTATGTAGCAAACCCAGCGATGAACTACTACTTTTTAGCTGTTTCTGCACTTGTTCTCATTCCAGTAGCTGTCTTAATCACAACGAAGATTGTTGAACCTCGATTGGGGAAATATACTGGAAAACGAGAGAAACAAGAATCAATTACCCCTCTTGAAAAGCGTGGATTTTGGTGGGCTGTTGCTTCCATTGGTGTCCTACTAGTTATTTTATTAATCACTATCCTTCCAGAAAACGGTATGTTACGTGATCCCGAGACAGGTTCCATTACAGATTCGCCTTTTATGGATAGTATCGTACCAATTATGATGATTTTATTTTTAGTTCCTGCATTAATTTATGGTAAAATAACAGGTTCTATTAAAAATACAAAAGACATTGCAGACCATCTGACAAAGTCTATGTCTAGTATGGGTGTCTACATCGTGATTGCATTTGTTGCTGCACAAATGATTGCCTTCTTCTCTTGGAGTAACTTAGGGCCCATTGTCGCAATTAAAGGGGCAAACTTGCTGCAAACGATTGGTTTTACTGGTTTACCAATGTTTATCGGATTTATTATAATCGCAGCGCTCGTCAACTTGATGGTCGCAAGCGCTTCAGCGAAATGGGCGATATTAGCTCCAGTATTCGTTCCAATGTTTATGTTACTAGGATATAGTCCTGCGGTTACACAGGCAGCTTATCGAATTGCAGACTCGATTACAAACCCAATCACTCCAATGCTCGCATATTTTGCAATTGCACTCACATTTGCGAAAAAGTATGATAAAAAAATTGGTATTGGAACATTTATGTCTTCTCTATTACCGTACACCATTGGATTCGCTATCATGTGGATCATCTTATTTACCGTTTGGTTTGTATTTAAAATCCCACTTGGACCAGGAAATGGAATTTTTATGTAAAGCAAATACAAAAATCCCTTGCAACCATAAATGGCTGCAAGGGAATATATTTTGTTTCGTCGTTTAACCGATCGAACCTTCCATTTCATATTTCATAAGTCTATTCATTTCAACAGCATACTCCATTGGAAGTTCACGTGTGAATGGCTCAATGAAGCCCATTACAATCATATCTGTTGCTTCTTGTTCTTCAAGTCCTCTACTCATGAGGTAGAACAACTGCTCTTCAGATACTTTTGAAACTTTAGCTTCGTGCTCAAGTGACACGTTATCATTTAAAATTTCGTTATACGGAATCGTATCTGATGTAGATTTGTTATCGAGAATCAGTGTATCACACTCAATGTTTGCGCGTGCTCCGTCTGCTTTACGTCCGAAGTTCACGATTCCACGATACGATACTTTTCCACCATCTTTTGAAAGTGACTTAGAAACAATGGATGAGGAAGTGTTCTTACCAATGTGGTGCATTTTAGCCCCAGCATCTTGGTGTTGACCTTTTCCTGCGAATGCAATGGAAATCGTTACACCACGTGAACCTTCTCCTCTAAGTAATACAGAAGGATACTTCATCGTTAGTTTCGATCCCATGTTTCCGTCAATCCATTCCATTGTACCATTATCATCAACGGTTGCTCTCTTCGTGACTAAGTTGTATACGTTGTTTGCCCAGTTTTGAATTGTTGTGTAACGGCAATATGCGTCCTTCTTCACGAAAATCTCAACAACTGCACTGTGGAGTGAGTTTGTTGTGTAAATTGGCGCTGTACAACCTTCTACGTAGTGTACAGATGCACCTTCGTCTACGATGATTAGTGTACGCTCAAACTGTCCCATGTTTTCCGAGTTTATACGGAAATATGCTTGAAGTGGAGCTGTTGCTTTTACTCCTTTAGGAACATAAATGAACGATCCACCAGACCAAACAGCTGTGTTCAATGCTGAGAATTTGTTGTCTGCAGCTGGAATCACTTTACCAAAGTATTCCTTAAACATTTCTTCATGTTCTTGCAATGCAGAATCTGTATCTTTAAAGATAATACCTAATTTTTCTAGGTCTTCTTCTAAACTTTGGTATACAACTTCAGATTCATACTGAGCAGAAACCCCTGCTAAATATTTTTGTTCAGCTTCTGGAATTCCTAAACGATCAAACGTTTGTTTAATCTCTTCAGGTACTTCATCCCATGACGTACTTTGAGCTTCTGAAGGTTTAACGTAGTAAATGATCTCATCAAAGTCTAGCTCTGAAAGATCTCCACCCCATTGTGGCATTGGCTTGCTATAGAAGATGTCTAATGCTTTCAAACGTTCTTCTAACATCCACTTTGGCTCTTCTTTCATGCGCGAGATTTCTTCAACAACTTCTTTTGTTAACCCACGCTCCGTACGGAATACTGAAATATCTTTATCTTGGAAACCATATTTATACGAATCAATTTCTGGCATTTCTTTCGCCATGTTTAAAACCTCCTTGAGATATTTTCAAGCGACTGGCTAATTGTTCTCATGGACTGTTCTTTCCATCGTCTTCCACCCTAGTGTAGCACAGTTTATCCGGGCTGGAAACTGTGAAACACCTTGAAGTGCTTCAATATCTCCTAATTCTAGTGAGCCAGGATCGATATCTTCACCCATCATCATTTGTGAAAAAAGTTCTGACATTTTAAGTGCATCCTCTACCTTTTGACCCTTAATCGCCTGTGTCATCATGGATGCAGATGCCATACTAATCGAACAGCCTTCACCATCAAATTTAATATCTTCTATTACTTCATCATCATTTATATGAACATATACCTCGATTCGGTCACCACAAGATGGGTTATTCATTTCTGCTATGAGCACTGATCCATCAAGGGTTCCTTTGTTACGAGGGCTTTTATAATGGTCCATAATGACTTGTCTATATAGTGTATCTAAATTATTAAAAGACATCTCCGAAATACTCCTTCGCTTTAGTGAGTCCTTCTACGAGTCGATCGATTTCTTCTTCAGTATTGTATAGATAGAAACTTGCTCGGGCTGTTGCAGTAACGTCAAGCCATTTCATTAATGGTTGCGCGCAATGGTGTCCAGCTCGAACTGCAATACCAAATGAATCAAGAATCGTTGCAGTATCGTGTGAATGCACTTCATTTAAATTAAATGTGACGAGTGCAGCACGCTCTTTTGGACCATATATGTCAATTCCCTCTATGGATGATAGTCTCTCCATTGCATAAGAAGTAATTTTTTGTTCATGTGCAGATATGTGATCCATTCCAATTTCATTTAAAAAATCAATGGCTGCACCTAGTCCAATGGCACCTGCAATGATAGGCGTTCCACCTTCAAACTTCCATGGTAGTTCTTTCCATGTTGACTCATAAAGATGAACGAAATCGATCATTTCTCCACCAAATTCAACGGGTTCCATTGCTTCTAGTAATTCTTTTTTGCCGTATAGCACACCAATTCCTGTCGGTGCACACATTTTATGACCTGAAAATGCATAAAAATCACAATCAAGGTCTTGTACATTCACTTCCATATGCGGAACACCTTGAGCGCCATCGACTACAATAACTGCCCCATTTTCATGAGCAATGTTTGCAATTTCTTTGACGGGGTTCACAGTGCCTAAAACGTTTGAAACGTGTGCAATTGCAACAATTTTTGTGTTGCTTGTCACCGTTTCACGTACATCCTCAAGGGAAATAGTACCATCCTCTTGAAGGGGCAAGTATGTTAATGTTGCTCCTGTTGCTTTTGCTACTTGTTGCCAAGGGATAATATTACTATGATGCTCCATTGGCGATATAACAATCTCATCTCCTTCGCGAACATTCGCAAGACCATAACTTTGTGCGACAATGTTGAGCGAAGTCGTCGTTCCTCTAGTGAAAATAATCTCTGCAGTACTGTTCGCATGGATGAATCTGCGTACCTTGTCCCGTGCACCTTCATATAAATCCGTTGCACGTGTTCCAAGTGTATGAACACCGCGATGAACGTTTGCATTATCATGTCGATAGTAATGATCAACCGCTTCAATGACTGATCTTGGCTTTTGCGCCGTCGCTGTTGAATCTAAGTAAACGAGCGGATGCCCGTTTACTTTTTGATCCAATACTGGAAACTCTTCACGAATGGAAGCGATATCCATTAGTAAATTTTCCTTTCAATTAACGTACGTAATTGTTTTTGAATAGAAGCGATTGGTAATTCATTGACTACCGGCTCGAGGAATCCAAGTATAATGAGACGCTCTGCCTCATCTTTTGTAATTCCACGACTTTGCAAGTAGTACATTTGGAATTCATCTACACGTCCTACAGACGCTGCGTGTCCTGCAGTAACATCATCTTCATCGATTAATAAAATTGGGTTTGCATCTCCACGAGCGTCCCCACTTAACATAAGTACACGTGATTCTTGTTCAGCATTTGCACGTGTAGCTCCATGTTCAATTTTACCAATTGCATTAAAGATGGATGTAGTTTTATCTCTTAAAACACCACGTTGTAAAATCTGACCATCCGAATCTTTTCCGTGGTGGTGTGTAACGGATGTAAAGTTTTGTGATTGCTTACCACGTCCAGCTGTAACTGAACGAGCATTCGTAACAGAAAATTGTCCGACTAAATGTGTGACGTTTTCTGAGACAGTGTTTCCGTCATTCATTTGTCCTAACGCCCAGTCAATCGTTGCTCGTTCATCTGCAACTCCTCGACGATTAATATAGGATGTTGTTCCTGCAGCGAAGTTATCGACTGAACCATAAGATACTTTCGCATCATCATGGGCAAATACTTCTGCAACAACGTTCGAAACCGTTTCTTCTTCTGTATTGTGTGAAACATAGTTTTCTACAAACGTAAGCTCACTGTCTTTCTCAGCAACGATCAATACATGGTTAAACAGTGCTGAAGTATTGTCTTCTTGCCAAAAGATTGCTTGAATAGGTTCTTCCACTTTGACACCTTTTGGTACATAGACAAATACTCCACCATTTAAGTATGCAGCATGTAATGCCGTTAAACGATGCTCATCAATCGATACACCGTCTGTCATGAAGTATTTTTCTACGATATCACTATGTTCTTGCATTGCTGTGAAAATATCCGTGAAAATAACACCTTTTTCTTTTAAATCTTCACTTAGTGCAGAAAATGAAATCGTGCCATTTTGTTGAATCTGAATATTAGCTGGTACATTTTCCTGATCAACAAAATCAGTTAGTTGTTCAGGTAACTCTTGTAAAGATGAAATTGTACTTCCTTCAGCTCCAAGCTCAAAGTTCGTAAAATTCCATCGTCTAATATTCGTTTTATCTGGCTCTGGCATATTGAGATCATGGGCAAGATCAAAAGCTCGAAGGCGTAATGACTTCATCCATGATGGTTCATTATTCTTTTCTGAAAATGTTGTTACATATTCTTTGTCATATGGAAACTGTGTTTTAACAGTCATTTAACTACCCCTCCTACCTAATTACGCTTTTTGACCTACCGTTTCATCTTCAATTCCTAATTCTTCTTTAATCCACTCATATCCTTCTGCTTCCAGTTGTTTTGCTAATTCTGGACCGCCAGATTTAACAATACGCCCTTGCATCATTACGTGAACAAAGTCTGGTGTAATGTAGTTTAGTAAGCGTTGGTAGTGTGTAATAATTAAGCACCCTAGTCCAGTTTCTTCACGTACACCGTTAATGCTATCTGAAACAACTCGAAGTGCGTCTATATCTAAACCAGAGTCAATTTCATCTAGAATAGCAATTTCTGGTTGGAGCATTTTCAATTGTAAAATTTCGTTTCTCTTTTTCTCTCCACCTGAGAAACCTTCATTTAAGTAACGTTGTGCCATGTTTTGATCAATTTCGAGTTCATCTAATGCACCGTCCATTGTTTTAATGAATTGCATTAAAGGAATTCCGTCTTCTTCTTCGCGACGAGCGTTAATAGAAGAACGTAAGAAATCAGATGTTGTTACACCACTAATTTCACTCGGGTATTGCATTGCTAAGAAAAGACCAGCACGTGCACGCTCATCTACTTCCATTTCTAAAACATCTTCACCGTTCAGTGTGATGCTTCCTTGTGTAATCTCAAATGATGGGTGTCCCATGACTGCTGAAGCAAGTGTTGACTTCCCTGTTCCGTTAGGACCCATAACTGCATGGAATTCCCCACTCTTTATTGTAAGGTTTACACCTTTTAATATTTCATTATCTTCAATCTCAACATGAAGATCTTTAATTTCTAATGTTGTTTCTGACATATCGATACCTCCAGATACTATTTTATAGTGATTTAAAATAATCAAATGTGTCATACACTTGAACTATTCTCAATCTATTCTCATTCTAATCTTAAATCATTTCCAATTAATTATCAACTCTTTCGGTTGTTATGTAACACGCGTTCTCATAATACCGAAAACATGTTTATATTCTTAGAAGTTCTGATGTTCTTGGAAAGTGATTTATGAATTGAATGCCCATACATAATTATCATAACATATTGATACATTAGGGCAAATAGCTTTAGAAATGTCTTGGTTACGTTTGTAAGCGAATACCCTACAAACCTTCTTTCTCTCTCTGTATATCGCCCAATGTGCACTTCTTACACTGATTTTCTCTAGATTTGATTATCAAATAGATTTCTTACTGAAAATATTGCGGAAAGTATTTGTGAACATACGTGTACATGTGCGCAACAGAATGAAAGGTGTATATTTTTTCTTTTACTTCATGTTCATCAACAATCAGTAAGCATGGCACACTTTCGATTTCCTGTGCTCGCATAAATGCTTCTTCATAGGAAGCATTCATTTCTGCAAATAAAGTACTTCCATGAATCTCTTCAATTTTTTCTAACATGGACCTAGCAATATGGCATGTACCACAAAATGGCGAGTATATATAGAGTAAGTAAGATCCTGTATCTTGTATATCTGTCGTAAATGGTTGCAACACAAATCACCTTTTTATCATATTCGTTCTTCATACTACAAAAAGCGAGGATCAACTTCAATATTTTGGCTCAGTAATGCATGAGCAATCTCATTGAGTGGAGTTGTTTCTACTTCTCTATACTCACTATTCACTCGAACATGATGAGCGTGAGGCAATTCACGCGTCAATTCTTTCCTCAATTCTAATCCCGACTCATCTTCATCTACAAATATGTACACATCTCTATGGTCCAAATCATACGCTTCTAATATCTCGTCAAAATAAGAAATACTAAACGTACCGAACGTACAAATGACCTCTACCGGTTCTACAATTACTTTTTTAATGTGTTGTTTGTCTGACTTGCCTTCAACAATAATGATTTTTCCATTATGCAATTATAATCACCAACTTATTCCATAGTATACAAATTGAGGGTGGAACAAATCAAAGTTGTATCTCCCAACATACGAATAACACTCTAATGCAGCGTAGGAAATATACGTAGACTCCCGCGGGAGCAAAGGCATAGGCAAGACCCCGCAAGGCGATAGCCTGCGTAGGCTTGCCAGCCGCCCGCAGGAAAGCGAAGTATATTTCCGAAGCGGGTAATTCCACTTTTAAAATTAGAATGTTCGTATATGAATTAGCTTTAAATCTTTTGTCTCAACCTCTACATATCATAAGTGTAGACAACATTCGTTTTTTTTACTACTAAAAACAGAAAGCTGACTTCCTTAGTTTTAAGGAAATCAGCTTGTATGTTCACCTATTAATCATTAATGAACTCATTATATCCTTCATCTGAGAGCAAATCGTCAAATTCTGATTTGTCTGAAGGCTCAACAACAATCATCCATGCTTTTTCATATGGAGACTCATTCACAAACTCAGGGCTATCTTCTAGCTCTTCGTTCACTTCAACTACTTTTCCACTTACAGGAGCGTATAATTCAGAAACTGTTTTTACTGATTCTACACTTCCAAAGGATTCATCTGCTTCAACTTCGTCGCCAACTTCTGGTAACTCAACAAATACGATATCGCCAAGTTCAGACTGTGCGAAGTCTGTAATTCCGATGCGAACGTTGTCGCCTTCTTTTTTAACCCACTCGTGTTCTTCTGAATAAAGTAAATCTTTTGGTAAACTCATAAGACCCCTCCATTATAATTTTCATATGAAATATAATTATTAATTTCATTTCCAAAATACACAACCATTTCATCATAAGAAATTGGTAAAGTCAAATGGTTGTCCTCTTAGAATATGAAACCAATGTACACCTATTAACATGTGTTGTTTCTACTATTATATTACGTTGATAGCCAAGTTTTAGCAAATAGATCCTCTTTAAAACCTACTGTTACTTGTTTTCCATCCGTTACAATTGGACGTTTAATCAACATACCATCTGAAGCAAGGTAACTTGCCATTTCATCGACAGTCAAATCTTTTATTTTATCTTTCATATTTAATTCGCGATACACGCGTCCGCTCGTATTGAAAAACTTCTTAGGTTCTAGTTCGCTTTTCTCCATCAACTCTAAGATCGTTTCCTTACGGGGTGGGTTTTCTACAATATGTACAGTTGTAACCTGTAAATCATGGTCCTCAAACCACTTTTTAGCCTTTTTACATGTTCCACAATTCGGATAAGAATAGAATGTTACTGCCATAGAAGTACCTCCTTCAACTAAGGTTGCCTCTAGTATACCAAATAATTACAAAATAAACGAATGATACATAAAAAGAAGAGAGCTCTCCCCTCTTCTAATTAGGTGAATAAATAAATCCGAACGTTAATGATAGATAGAATTGGCTTCCACTCTAGGCGGACGCTTTCACCTCAAGGTACAAGGGCAACATCTATTCAAGCTTCCCTTCGGTCGCTTTCATAGTGTTTACTAAGCCGCCCGGCGGCTGGCAAGCCTCCTTAAGATAAGGAAGGTCGACTAAACCCGGCCTTTGCGGCCAACGTCGACATACCCCTTGCCGGGGCACGGGGTCTTGCCTATGCCTTTGCTCCCGCAGGAGTCGTCCGCCTGCCGTTTCAGCCAGCGTAATTTTGCGGATTTATCTAAATATACATTTGTATCTTATTTAAAAACGTTCGGATTTATTACTCGAATCAGCAATTATGATTAATAGAATAAAATTTACACTACATACTTTTCTTCTTTAATAATACGATCGGCAATCGTTCGTTTCATGGCAACGACATTTTTTGGATTGTATCGGCAAAGTCTTCTTAAGGATGACAACATCATTCGTAGTTCGTCCCCTTCTTCAATAGTAACAAGAATTTTTTTTGCCTTTGATTCAATGCGAATGAACGCTTCTTGAACATATACTTCTGTATATAATTTCTTCAAGGACTCTTTTTCTTCGTCAGACTTCTGAATGGCTTTATCTGTTCGCAAAATAGCTGATTCCATGTTGTATACTTCCCCAACCATGTCGGCTAAGTTGGATAATATTTCTTGTTCTTCTTCAATTTTTGTGCCAAACTTTTGTGCTGCTAAACCTGCGCCAAGTAAAACAATTTTCTTAGCATTTTTCAGCAAGTGATACTCTTCGTTTAATCCTTTTGGACTTATTTCTTCAGGCATCATGGTCATAATTTCTTCTTGCAGCTTTGTTGCGGCATCAAATAATGGTAGTTCACCTTTGATTGCTTTTTTGAGCAATGTACCAGGTACAAGCAAGCGGTTAATCTCATTCGTCCCTTCAAAAATTCGGTTAATACGTGAATCGCGATAGTTTCGTTCGACTTCATATTCTTCCATAAATCCGTACCCACCATGAATTTGTACCGCTTCATCTGTGGCTCTGTCGAGTAATTCTGTTGCCATATACTTATTCATCGAACACTCAATTTGATACTCTGCAATTGCTTTTGCATATTCTTGACCGTCTTGCATTTGTTCTTCTGTCAGTGCGCTTAAGCGTTGTTCAAACAGCCCGACCGTACGATATACCGAGCTTTCATTGGCATAAATATCAGACGCCATGGTTCCTAGTTTTTCTTTTGTTAATGAAAATTGTGAAATAGGTGTTGAGAATTGTTCTCTTTCATTGGCGTATGTTGTTGCTAAATGTAACGAACGTTTTGATCCACCTACGCCTCCAATAGCCAATTTATATCTTCCAACGTTTAAAATGTTAAAGGCGATAATATGTCCGCGCCCTTGCTCGCCGAGTAAGTTTTCTACAGGTACTTCTGCATCTTCTAAAATAAGTGTACGGGTTGATGAACTCTTAATCCCCATTTTCTTTTCTTCTGCCCCTACTGAAACACCTGGGTAGTCTCGTTCAACAATAAATGCGGAAAAGTCTTCTCCATCAATTTTTGCATACACAATAAATACGTCAGCGAATGCAGAGTTTGTAATCCACTGCTTCTCCCCATTGAGCACGTAATGTGTACCTGCTTCATTTAAAACCGCTGTCGTTTTCGCACTCATTGCATCTGAACCAGATGAAGGCTCTGTTAATGCATATGCAGCAATTTTCTCTGCGGTTGCTAAGGATGGTAAATATTGCTTCTTCTGCTCATCCGTTCCGAAAAAGACAATTGGAAGTGATCCAATCCCAACATGTGCTCCGTGTGTAACAGAGAAACCACCCGCACGTGACATTTTTTCCGTAATGAGCGATGAACTAATCGTATCAAGGCCCAATCCACCATAAGCTTCTGGAATATCCGCGCTTAACAACCCTACTTCTCCCGCTTTTTTCAATAAATCTACGGAATGCTCAAATTCATGGTTTTCTAGTTTGTCAATATGTTGCAGGACCTCTCGCTCGACAAATTCAGATGTTGTGCGAGCGATCATATGATGCTCTTCCGTAAAATCTTCTGGTGTAATGACATCTTCTGGCTTGAGATCCTCTGTTAAAAAACCGCCACCTAAAATTTCCTTGTTTTCTGTTTTACTCATGATTGTTTCCCCCTTCGTTTTTCGTTAGTCAATTAATTCAAACACGCCTGCTGCACCCATACCTCCACCAATACACATCGTAACGACTCCATATTTCACGTTTCTTCGTTTCATTTCGTGCATAATACTCACCGTTAATTTTGTTCCTGTACAACCGAGTGGGTGACCGAGAGCAATTGCCCCACCGTTGACGTTTACTTTTTCTGGATCAAGGTCGAGTTTGCGAATCACTTGGAGTGATTGAGAAGCAAATGCTTCATTTAACTCAAAAAGCCCTACATCTTCTTTTGTAATCCCTGCTAAATCAAGTGCTTTAGGAATTGCTTCAATAGGTCCAACACCCATGATTTCAGGGGCAACTCCCGCAACCGCAAATGATTTAAAACGTACGAGTGGTGTGAGACCTTGCTTTTTCGCTTCTTCATGCTCCATTACGAGGACACTTGCTGCACCATCACTCATTTGGGATGCATTTCCAGCTGTAACAGAACCGTTCATGGCAAAAGCAGGTCGTAGCGTTGAAAGGACTTCCTCACTTGTACCTGGCCTGACCCCTTCATCTCGTTTGACTGTTGTCTTTTCTTCGACTGGCTTGTTATCTTTTCCAATCGTTCGTCTCGTCACTTCTACTGGAACAATTTCTTCGTCAAATTTACCTTCTTCTATTGCCTTAGCTGCACGTGCATGACTCTCGACAGCAAATGCATCTTGATCTTCTCTACTGATGGAAAACTGATTAGCCACTTCTTCAGCTGTATGCCCCATCGTCATATAATATTCTGGTGCTTCATCGACCAATGTTGGGTTTGGCTTAAGTACATGCCCTCCCATTGGAATCAAACTCATCGACTCAGCTCCACCAGCTATGACTGCTTTGCTATGTCCGAGCATAATTTGTTCGGCTGCATAAGCAATACTTTGCAAGCCTGATGCACAGAAGCGGTTCACCGTAATTCCAGGCACTTCCTCGCCTAAGCCGGCCAAACCAGCGATATTACGGGCCATATTCATCCCTTGTTCCGCTTCAGGCATCGCACATCCAATAATCACATCATCTATTTGTCCTTCATAATTATTTGCGCGACGCAATGTTTCTTTAATCGTATGAGCTGCTAAATCATCCGGTCTTGTTTGTGCAAAAGACCCCCTATGTGCTCGTGTAACAGGTGTACGTGTCCCTGCAACAATTACTGCTTCTTTCATTCGAAACATTCCTCCTTCTCAACTATATAATGAGTCTCGTAAATCATGTACGAAGCTATTCCATTTAGTTACGTAAAGGTTTCCCTTTCACTAACATGTGCTGCATTCTTGCTTGTGTAAGTGGTTCACCTATTAAGCTTAAAAATGCCTCTCGCTCTATGTCGAGCATCGCCTGCTCATCTATAAGTGTTCCTTCTTGTACACGACCTCCAGATAACACATATGCTAGTTTTTCAGCAATTTTCAAGTCATGATCGGATGCGTAACCACCATATGATAGACTTTTAGCGCCGAGTTTCATGGCTGCGTATCCTGCATTTCCAACGACTTTAATCTTCTCTTTAGCAGGTGCTTGATACCCTGCAATATGCAGTCCTAACACCCGTTGTTTCGCATCATATAACTGATGTTCAGGATGGACAGACACATGATCACCCCGATCTAAAAATCCATTTTCTTTTGCTTCAGCGGCTGATGTTGACACTTTTGCCATAGCAACTTTTTCAAACACATCGTTTGCCACATCCATTAAGTTGACTGGAACATCTGTAGGAATATTTCGTAACTGTTTTTGATACAATTCCTTCGTTCCGCCTCCACCTGGAATGAGACCTACACCAAACTCAACAAGTCCCATATAGGTTTCACTTGATGCTTGAATAGAAGCTGCAGGAAGTGCAATTTCAGCACCGCCACCTAATGTCATTTGGTATGGCGCAACCACTACAGGCTTTTCACTATATTTAATATTTAATGTTGTTTGTTGGAATTTACGAACGACCATTTCGAGTTCAAAGAAATTATCGTCTTGCGCTTCCATTAACATGAGTCCTAAGTTCGCACCAATACAGAAGTTTCTTCCCTGACTTCCGATAATTAAACCGACAAAGTCTGAGTTATTTACTTTCTCAATGGCGTCATCGACCATTTGCATAAAATCAAGACCAATGACATTGTTTGCTCCGTGGAAGTCAAGCAGCGCTACTCCGTCACCCATATCGATTAATGTGGAACTATTGTTTGCTTTGAGTGGTTTGCTTGCTTGCTTGAGACGGTCGACATCTATATCTTTCTCATCGAGCGTTACTGGTACATATGCACCATCATGGTAATAGGAAGGTACGCCGTCCACATCTTGATAAAATGTTTCAAAGCCTTGATCAATCATTTCCTTTATCCACGCCGGAACCTCTCGACCAGCTTTTTCCATGACTTTTACAGACTTTTGGACGCCAAGGGTATCCCATACTTCAAATGGACCTTGTTTCCAACCGAATCCCCAACGCATTGCATCGTCAATGGAGACAATATCATCGGCAATATCATACGCAATGTCAGCTGTGTACAGAAGTACATCTGAAAGCATATTGTGAATAAATACACCTGCTGGGTCATCTTCTGTATAGTAAAGCGTTTTCATTTTATTCGCAGAACCTTTTACTTGAGCGACCATTTCTGTAGCTTCTGTTTTAAGTTTATTTTGTTTTTCATCATATGCTAATGTTTCAGGATTTAGTTGATAAATAATACTTCCTTCTTTACCTTTTACCTTTTTATAAAACCCTTTACCCGTTTTCGCTCCAAACATGTTGTTTTCTGCCATTTTCTTCATAAAGTCTGGAACTTCAAAGGCCTCTTTCTCTGCACCTTCCACCTGGCTATACACATTATTTGCTACATCAATAAATGTATCTAACCCAACAACATCTAACGTTCGGAATGTTGCACTCTTCGGACGACCAATCATCGTTCCGGTAATAGAGTCAATCTCACCAATCGTATGACCGTGTTTCAGCATTTCTCTAACTGAAATTAAAAGCCCATACGTTCCAATTCGATTCGCGATGAAGTTTGGCGTATCTTTCGCCACAACAACACCCTTCCCAAGAACGTCACTTGCAAATGTTTCCATAAACGAGACCACATCATCTGACGTGTGCGACGTTGGAATCACCTCTAATAAATGTAAATATCTTGGTGGATTAAAGAAGTGTGTCCCTAAAAAGTGTGCTTTTAAATCATCTGAACAATCTTCAATCATATCGTTCACAGATATTCCAGATGTGTTTGAACTGACAATCGAACCTTCTCGTCGATGTTCGTCAATGGTAGCAAGCACCTGTTTTTTAACATCTAATCTTTCTACAACAACTTCAATAATCCAATCAACTTCTCCTAACTGATCCGCATCATCTTCTAAATTTCCAACTTCAATGAGCGATAAACTATCTTTTGAAGTAATCGGTGAAGGATTTTGTTTTGTAAGGGCCGCTTTCCCTCCCTGGGCCAGTTTATTACGCACAGCCCGGTCGGTTAATTGTAAGCCTTTCGCTTTTTCCTTTTCTGTTAACTTATTTGGTACCACATCTAGCATGAGTGTTGGTATACCTGTATTTGCTAAATGGGCTGCAATTCCTGAACCCATTACACCAGATCCAATCACTGCTACTTTTTTCATTTGATACTTCATTTTTTTCCTCCTCACATCATTTGAATGAATCGTCATTCATTTTTATGCTAAAAAAAATAATGCATAGTTAAAAGGGTTTGTTAATTACTACTATAAAGGATACCGTTCATTTTATCAAATAAATGTAAGCGCTATTTTATTTTCACCCTTTACTTTCCACTTAATCGTAATGATTCCTATTTACAAATCGGAATCATTACGATATAATGCAACTAGCACGTTGGAAAGGGGCTACATGCTTGAAAAAAACTATGCGAGTATTTGTAAGTATCGTCATCTTTGTTCTCATAGGCACCTCCTGTCAATCACAGACAGAGGAAGCTAACCAAACAAATGATGTCCACATATATACGTCCATTTATCCCATTCAATATATTATCGAACAGCTCACGAGTCAGTTTGCTCATGTAGAGACCGTTTACCCCCCGGGTGTTGACGCTCATACTTACGAGCCGAGCACAAAAGATATGATTGACATATCCAGTAGTGATGCATTTATCTATTTAGGGGCTGGAATGGAAAGCTTTGCGGAAACAACAGCAACTGCACTGGAATCAAGCGATGTGCATTTTATCGAGCTTGGTGAAGATGAATCTCTATTTAACCATATAGATGATCATGATGACCACCATGACCATGGGCACGATCACGGTGATTTTGATCCACACATTTGGTTTGACCCTTTGCGAATGATTCAAATGGGCGACATGATCAAGGATGAAATGATTGAACTGTTCCCACAAGAAAAAAATTCCATTGAGGCGCAGTATACGCTCTTTGTTGAAGAGATGGAAGAACTAGACACGCTTTTTATCGATACGCTTGCAGGAAAAACGAATAAAAAAATGATTGTTTCCCATGCCGCCTATGGATATTGGGAAGAACGCTATGGTATTGAGCAAATTCCAATTAGTGGAATATCAGCAACGCAAGAACCTTCGCAAAAAGAACTAGCCCATTTAATTAAGCGCGCAAATGAAGAACAGATGAACTATATATTTTTCGAACAGAACACGTCGAATAAAATAGCAACCATCATTCAAGAACATATTCATGCAACACCACTATATATTCATAACTTAGAAGTGTTAACAGATGAAGATATACAGAATCATGAAGATTACATGTCTCTTATGAAAAACAATATAGAAGCGTTAGATGAAGGATTACAGTAAAACTAGAGGTGCATATACATGACAGAACCAGTTGTTTCCTTAAAGGATGTTTATTTTTCCTATGAAAACAAACGCATTTTAAACAATATTAATTTAGATATTCCTAAAGGGTCCTTTCTTGGATTAGTCGGTCCGAACGGTGGAGGTAAAACAACGTTAATTCAACTGATCTTAGGGTTACTCACACCCGATCAAGGTGATATTTCGATTTTAGGGCAACCGATTTCAACATTTAAACATTGGAACCGTATTGGGTTTGTCTCGCAAAAAGCAAATAGCTTTAATAAAGGATTTCCTGCGACTGTATTTGAAGTCGTTTCTATGGGACTTACGACAAAGATTGGCTACTTCCGTTTTTTCAACAAAAAACATAAAGAAAAAGTGATCCAAGCATTACAACAAGTAGATATGGAACAGTACGCCTATCAAAATATCGGGAATCTATCTGGTGGGCAGCAACAACGTGTCTTTATTGCACGAGCACTTGTGGGAGATCCTGAGCTTATCATCCTAGACGAACCTACTGTTGGAGTCGATTATAAAAACGTTGATCGTTTTTATGATTTATTACACGAATTAAATAAAAAGGAAGGCATTAGCTTATTGCTCGTTACACACGATACAGGTGTCATGACGAAATACGCTACAAACGTCGCCTGTTTAAATCAAACATTACATTTCCACGGAAACTCCGAGGAATATACGTCACTTACGGATAAAGAACTTTCTGAAATATATGGTCACCCTGTCAATGTGATCGTACATGATCATTAAAGGGAGAGAAAACTATGATTGAACACTTTTTACAATTTGATTTTTTACGACATACATTTTATACAAGTCTTCTCATCGGACTCATTGCACCATTACTTGGAACATTTTTAGTCGTTCGTCGCCTCTCCTTATTGGCAGATGCTTTGTCCCACGTGACTTTAGCGGGTATTGCATTTGGTCTATTTATGGAAAAGCGCTTTACAAGTTCGTGGATTACTCCCATTCAGAGCGGAATGGTTTTTTCTGTCATCGGCTCTTTATTTATTGAACGATTACGGACCATCTATAAAGCCTATCAAGAAATTGGTATTCCGATTATTTTATCTGGTGGAGTGGGACTTAGTGTGATCTTCATTGCACTAGCGAACGGATTTAATACAGATTTATTTAACTATTTATTTGGTTCTGTTTCGGCAGTGAGCCGGGTAGACTTTTTAACGATTTTGTTTATTGCCATTGGGGTTGTCGTGATCCTCTTCTTCTTTTATAAAGAGTTATTAACCCTTTCATTTGATGAAGAATACGCAACCGTTTCCGGACTGCATTCAAAACGAATTCATTTCTTGTTTATCGTTTTAATCGCCTTTGTCATTGCTGCTTCGATTCGAATTGTAGGTGTACTACTAGTATCTGCATTAATGACCCTACCGGTAGCATCTGCTTTACGCTTTGCAAAAAGCTTTAAACAACTCATAGTCTACTCCATCATTTTTGGAGAATTCGCAGTTGTGGCTGGATTAATTTCAGGCTATTATATGAGTATACCTCCAGGCGGTACGATTGTAATGATTGCTATTGTATTACTGATAGGTTCCATTGTCATTCAAAAATTCATCTCCAATAGACAGCGAAAGGAGCAAAAGTAATGGATGTTAAACAAGCTATTCAGTTACTCCAAAATGAAGGATATAAAGTAACGAAGCCACGTGAAAACATGCTTTATTATTTTGAAGAGGAAGATGGGTATCGTACAGCAAAAGACTTTATGCTATTTACAGAAGAAAATTATGAAAGCATGAGTTTTGATACAGTCTATCGAAACTTACATTTATACCATTCATTAGGTATTCTAGAATCGACTGACTTAGACGGAGAAAAACACTTTCGCATGAATTGTATGACCGATCACCATCACCATTTTATATGTAAAGACTGTGGAAATACAAAGAAGATCCCTATTTGTCCGATGGGTGAAATTGAAGAAATGTTAACAGACTACGACATCGAAGGTCATAAATTAGAAGTATATGGAGTTTGCCCGTTATGCCAAAGCGCATAAACCTCCCAGTGCGTGTAGCGATACTAATTGGAAGCTTCGGAGCCATTGGTGCCGCACTCAGAGCTGGAGTCACAGAATGGTTTTCGATGGTTAGCTTATTTCCTTTTGGTACATGGATGATCAACACCCTTGGTTCATTTTTATTAAGCTTGCTACTTTTCCATCCAACGTTTCGGTATCAAATAAGCCCAATGATTTATACAGCATTAACCGTCGGAGCCATTGGGTCCTTTACTACTTTCTCCACAGTGACAGTAGAGACAGTTGATTTGTGGATGGCGAATCCTGTTCATGCACTGGTGTATGTTCTTGGAAATATACTTACAAGTGTCGGTGCTTGTTTGATTGGCTACTTTTTGGTGAAGGAGCGAGCGTAATATGCATATCCTACTAACAGCGGCTGGAGGGTTTTTGGGAAGCATCACCCGTTATTACTGCTCCCTTATGTTCAAAAAGCCTGGATTACATACGTGGATGGTTAATATCATTGGCTCTATTTTACTCGGAATTATTACAAATATGTATATACATGGTCTACTATCTAGCCAGTTTTTTTCATTTCTTGGGGTTGGATTTTGTGGAGCTTTCACAACCTTTTCTACATTTGGGTATGAAACAACCCATTTTTTAATTGAAAAAAGATATGCCCTTGCCATCGTCTATGTAAGCACGATGATCATCACTTCTTTGGTAATCGTTTCCTTTATCTTGCAATATTAAAAAACGAAGGAATAACATATGGTCATTCCTTCGCTCGGTCTTCTGCTGCTTTTTGAATGTGATGGAGCTTTTGCTTCAATTGTTCTGCCTCTTCTCTTGTCCCAACGTGCGTTCCATAACGCACCCGTTGGTACAGCTCAAAATCAATATCCCAACCTGCTCGTTTCACCCACTCCTCAATCGTCTCATCTTGCTTTCGCGCGTGTTCGGTTGCACTCATTTTCTTCTCAAATTGATATACTCTCTTTCGAACATGATCTTTTGGAGTAGGGATCCAACTACGAAAACGCTCTTTCCAAGATCCTTTCTTTTTAGCAACCCGACCGATGTCTTCATAGGTCACGTGTTCTTCATCAAATGTTTTTTGTTTGAAGCTCTTTTTCATTAAACGAATAATAAAGCGGATAATGAAAAAAGCAGCAATGATACAAATGATGATCAGCGCCCACGTTAATAGATCATCCATGAGCGTATGGGAATCATCATAATGCTCAGGTGGTGGCTCTTCCCCAGCCACCATCTCCGTACTTTCCTCATCTGCATCCCCTTCTGGAATTGGTATGAGACTCATTAAATACACGAAAAAACTTCCTACTTGAGCGAGAGCTGTTGTAATTATTCCCCAAACAAAACCAATGACTGCTCTCACACCATTAAACGAAAAATACATGGCTGTAATCGCTACAACAATCAACCCTACCATACTCGTTAAAAACCACGTACTTTTACCTCGTTTATCTTCTTTCGGCAGAACTGTCATGTTCCGGATCGTATTTCCAATAATTAATAACAGAAGAGTACTTACTACAAATATAATAAAAGATACATCATGAATAAAAATCGGTATAAGAATCGATGCCGCTAAAATTACTCGTAAATACGTACCTTCATTTTCTAACTTATGTTCATTCCGTAATCGAATGGCACTGTACGTGAGCAATACGGCAAATACAATACTGATCCACAACGGAATAGCTAGTACATAAAATGATCCAGCAAGTATGGGAGCCACTAGTACATACGGTATGTAACTTGTTACACGATGCAACAACGCTACGTAGATACATGCAGCTACAATCGCAACTACACTATACGTCACGTACGGAACAGCATCATAGTAAAAGTGAAAAATTGGAACAGATAAAAACAAAATGATAACAGCTTCTGCGATGAAGTGATATGCATAGGTAATCGTCATATAATTACGTTGCATGAGTAATCACTTCCTTCGTCATTTTTTGTAAGTCGCCATCTTCATCGATGTGTAACACCGGCTTATGTGTCCCGACAATATTTTGAATGACCGCGTATTCTTCAGCGGACATCTCCCCAATGTAAACGATCGTATGCGCTCTTGCTAATTGCTCCCGGACAGATAACATCACTTGCGTCATTCTCGATGTAATCCCATGGCGATCAATACGTGCCAAAATATCCAATGTCTGAATAAAATGGGTGTTTCCTTCGCCTTGCTTTTGATAAATAAATGGTGTTTTCCCTAACCTTCTCGCATTCACGACCATTTCATATGGTAGTCCTTGCTTGTGAATATCGTTCGTTAAAAATGCTGCATACGAAAGCAAGTCTTCCATAATATCTATGCGAAGATCTCTCACTTGAATGTTTACAAGAATGAAAAAAGAACGATCAATGACTCGCTCGTATTCATTTGTTTGCAATTCACCAGTTTTGGCCGAAGCATTCCAATTAATCCGGTGAAAAGGGTCAGATGGAACATAATCCCTTGTCCCTATGATGCTTTGAATATCTTCATAAGGCGAAAAACGAACCCGCTGTTCTCCAGGCAAATCATGTCTCAACTGTTCTATCCCTTTCACTTCCTTCATCTCAGGAAAGACAACAATTTCTTGATGTAAAAAAGGTACATACGTTAATTCCACAGAATCAAAATTAATTAAGTGTGGAAAGCGGTACTTTAATTGATAGATTCGAGCGACTCCGCGTCGTTCAGTGTCCATTTCAATCTGAACCCGCGTTTTCTTTTTTCCCATAAAAGATGCAGGTATTTTAATACTCGTGCGCTCGCCAACCTTTACATGTTCATGCATATTCGTAGATACGACATCATTGATCGATAACTCAATAAAGCCATTAATATATGGTAAAATCGAGTGGTTCGAAATGAGCAATTCTAATGTAACTTCTTCGTTCGGGAACGATCGGACAATCGTGCGATCATTTTTAACGTCTAGCTTTTTACCGACCGCTCGTTGGTACAGCTCTGTCAACAATAAGTACACGACAAAAATTCCAACAATGACGAATAACAATGGTTTCTTCATAATAAGACTGATCAAAGATATAACAATAATTCCGATCATAAAATAATCCAAGTTTTTTTGCATGTCTACTTGAAAATGTTTTTTCCAATTCATCGTTTAGCCGCCTCAAACTCCACCGGAACGGATACACTATTTTCAATTTCCTCTACCACTTGTTCGACTGTTTTTCTCATTTCTCCTTCCATTGTTAAAATGAGACGATGTGCAAACACATATGGAATCAGTTGTTTCACGTCTTCAGGAGTTACATATGTACGTTCATGGATGAGCGCCCGAGCTTGTGCAGCACGCATACATGCGAGCATTCCGCGAGGGCTAATTCCGATTGCAACATCTTGATGTTCCCTACTTGCATGAATCAGTTCTACAATATATGTATATACAGGCTTGGTAATTTCAATATGTTTCACTTCTTTTTGTAATTGAACAATCTCTTCTGAAGACACTTGTGCAGTGAGTGCGTCATATGGATCTTCTTCACGATACGTCGTTAAAATATGCATATCCTCTTCTATTGTTGGATAATCAATCGACACTTTAAATAAAAATCGATCTAATTGAGCTTCTGGTAGAGGAAATGTTCCATAACTACTTTCAACCGGGTTTTGAGTTGCAATGACGATAAACGGTCGCTCGACCTCAATCGTTTCACTGTCAATCGTCGTTTGTCTCTCTTCCATCACTTCGAGTAAACTTGATTGTGTTTTAGGTGTAGCACGGTTAATTTCATCCGCTAACAATACATTCGTAACAACCGGTCCCACACGAAGCTCAAAATCCTCTGTCTTTGGGTTAAAAAATCGAATGCCGGTGACATCACTTGGTAGCACATCCGGTGTACACTGAATCCGTTTAAAGTCTCCCTCAATCACTTTCGCAAAACTTTTTGCTAGTTTTGTTTTACCCGTTCCTGGGACACTTTCAAACAACACGTGACCTTCAGCTAATAGTGCCACCCACATCAGATCAATGACTTCTTCATTTCCTAAAATAACTTCTTCCATTGCTTGTTTCGCTTTTTGTAAAGATTCCATATTCCACAACTCTCCTTTAATCATTAAGATAACGCTTTCATTTTACGTATTATGAAATGCTTTAATTTGTAAGAATATTACTATAATAGCATATGAGAGAAAAAGAAGAAACTTTCATAACATACAAATAAGAAGATGCACGCTTTTGTGCATCTTCTCATGTACATTATACGTAACTCTTTACGAATACAATCCTTCATGAATAAAGGTATCTATTGTATGTCTGCCTGATTTCTTTTCTCGTTGTTGTAAACTCTCTGGCAATGATTCTGTATCCCCATGGTACCCAAGAGCTACCATGGCAAATACTTCATGTCCATCTGGTATTTGCAACACTTCTTTTGCTTTTTCTCGGTTGAAGCCACCCATTGCATGTGTCACAAGACCTTTTCGGTTAGCTTCTAACGCTAAAAATCCCCAAGCTGCTCCTGTATCAAATGCGTGTGTTGGATTAATATCATTACTATCTTCACTCCAGCGCTTATTCGCAACAATTGCAATAAGGACCGGCGCTTTTTTACACCAAGACGTATTTCCATCATTGATAAATGTTAAAAATGTGTCACGGTCTTCTTCATTCATCGCATAGACAAAACGCCATGGTTGCTTATTCGCTGCGGATGGAGCCCATCTTGCAGCTTCAAACACACTAAATAACGTCTCTTTTTCTACCTTTTTATCTGAAAAAGCACGAGGAGACCAACGATTAATATATATATCATCTATTGGATAATCTGCTTTTCGTTCAGTAAACTCTTTCGACATTCGTTCGTCCTCCTTAATATGAATTCATTGTACATGCATATCATAGGAGTTTTATAGTATACATTCAAATAATAGCATGAAAATAGACAGCAAAAAACCGTATCTAATTCAATAGATACGGTTTGAATGGTTTAGTTTACACGACGAACGTGTCCTTTAAATGCGCCACTCCAATAGCTGTTTGTTTGTAGGTTTGAAATTCCAACTCCAGTAGAACTTTGTGATCCAATGAAGTTCCCATTTCCTAAGTATATTGCAACGTGTCCGTCTGCCTTATACGTATCGAAGAACACTAAATCACCAGGTTGTGCTTCAGAAAGTGGAATTTTAGTTCCAACTCCACTAAGATCTGAAGTTGTTGATGGAATACTTTGACCTGATTCACCGTATGCCCAAGATACAAATCCTGAACAGTCAAATCCAGTTGAAGGGCTCTTTCCACCCCATACATACGTATTTTGAATTCCTAATTGGCTATGAGCAGCATCAATTGCATTACTTGATCCGCCACTTGCAGCTGGTACATTTTTTGGTTGTTCTTCACTTAAGGTAGATGTGTCTCCACCGTTGTTTGAAGAGCCTTCGTTATTTGAAGAACCTTCATTGTTACTTGAAGCTACTACTGGATTACGTGCTTCACTTAATTCACGAGAAACTTGTGCTTCGAGTGAAGATAGATCGCTATCTTCCGTCTCTAATTTAGCTACTGTTTTCGTCAGCTTCTTCTCTTGTTTCTTTAAAGATTTTTCATTTTCTTCTTTTGTTTCTTTTTGACCTTCAATAACTGCTACCATTTCTTGGAGGTCTTCTTTTAATTCTTCTTGTTCACTAAGTTTTTCTTCTACTTCATCTTGCACAACGATTACTTTATCTTTATCTTCTTCTAGATCCTCCATTAATTGTTGATCCGAAGTTGTTATTTTTGTCACAGCTGAAATTCTACTGATGAAATCTCCGAAGTCATCTGATCCAAAAAGAACATCGATAAAACTAATATTTCCACCATTTTGTTGATAGGAAGAAATTCTGTCTTTTAAGATGTTATCACGTTTCTCGATACTTGCTTCTAATTCATCAATTTCTTCTTCAAGTTCTGTGATTTCATCTTCATGTTCTTTGATCGTATCTTCAGTTTCATCTAAAACGAGGTTGTTTTTCTCTTGAGCTTCTTCAAGTTCTTTAATCTCTGATTTCAATTCTTCGAGATCTATGAGGATGTCAGCAATTTCCGCATCGGCCTTTGATAGGTCCTTTTTAATATCCTCCCGTTTTTGTTCGATGTCTGTTTGTTTCTCTTCTAAATCTGTAACATTTTCTGCATGAGCTACATCTCCAAAAACTGCACTCGATAAGCCTACTACAGCAACTGTAGTTAAAGTAAGTAAAGATTTTTTCAATACTGTCTCCCCGCTTCCATCATATTGTTTCTGTGTTGTCTCTATGTATGTCTTAAGTATGTATTTTCCGATTGTTAGTTGATTTTTGTGAGTAATTAGTAGTGCATCTTTCTCAACCACAATTCACACTATAACACGTGAAAGTAACATGCGTGTAATAGTTATATTACAATTGTATTTCATTTTAATAGATTCCCACTCGCTTTCCGATAAAATATATTCACACATACTCTCTAAAGGTCCCCCTTACTTACATTACCTCAGGTTTACTTCAATTTTACCTTTGTAACATTTCTCTATTACACTTCTACCTGTAACCGTTTACTTTTATATAATTATACTCAAAACTCGTATAATTGATAGCGATTTCAATATATGTTTTACTAGTTTACTATTTTGTTTAAAAAAACAACAAAACAACAGGTCACGTTTCATATACGTAACCTGTTGTTCGTATGGGTTTAATATTTCACTAGTTCAGAACGCACGTATGCATACAATAGTTCCTCTGTGCACTTTAATGAGGATTCATGGGTTCTTTCAAACGCATGGGACGAGTCAATGCCTGGACCAACAAGTCCATGGACAATATCATGACCTGCTCGAATAGCAGCCGAAGCATCTGATCCGTAATATGGATAAATATCTAACTTGTATCCAATATCATTTTCTTTTGCGAGTTGGACGAGATTGTTCCGTAATCCTAGATGGTATGGTCCACTCGCATCTTTCACACAAATGGAAACCGTATATTCATCTGTTGACTGTCCGTCCCCCATTGCTCCCATATCTACAGCCAAATATTCCACTGTTTCCGCTGGGATGTTTGAGTTTCCACCATAGCCAATTTCTTCATTATTGGAAATTAAGAAATGTGTCGTATATGGGAGTTTATCCCCTGTTTCTTGCAGACGTTTAATAAGTTGCATTACGATCGCAACACTTGCTTTGTCATCTAAATGACGTGATTTAATAAATCCATTTTCCGTCCGTTCTACCCGTGGGGCAAAGGAAACAAAATCTCCTACTTCAATTCCTAAAGCGCGAACTTCTTCCGCATTTTCTACTTTCGCGTCAATCCGAACTTCCATATTATTTTGATTTCGCTCTGCTGTTCCTGCATCTTTATACACATGAACAGACGTTTGACGCATTAAAATCGTCCCAGTAAATGTGCCATCAGTCGTGTGGATTGTACAATATTCTCCTTCAATGGAATTAAATTGAAATCCTCCAATGAGATCCAGCTTCAGTCGTCCATTGCCTTTTACTTCTTTAACCATCGCTCCAAGTGTATCTACGTGCGCTGTCAACATCCGGTGCTGGGAAGAATCTTCTCCTTCTAACGTGGCAATCAATCCACCTTTACGATTACGATTCGTTGGAACGTCGAGGTCTTTCAAATGATTTTCTACAAACGTAATCACATCATCCGTAAATCCGGATGGACTTGGTATTTGAACAAGCTTTTCAATGAGATCAAGTGTTTCTTCTGTATTTGGATATGTTGTCATTGCATTGCCTCCCTAGTGATTATGTATTGTATATAGTTTAGTCGTTTGTTGAAGGGTTTGGCAAATGTGAAGTGCTTTTGAAAACACGCAAGCATTTCAACGTGGTATGCGTAGCAGGAATAATCATTTGTACACACATAAATGCTTTTTCACTTTGCCCCTTTGAATTACGTATGATACGCTAAAATTATCTTGATAAAAGGAGGTAGTTCCTATGGATGTATTCATTCCAATTATAGTAGGAGTAATCATTAATATACTCGTCTACATTATTGGACTAAAAGTACTAAAAAACCCTCAAACAGCGAGTGTAGTTCTTTTTGCATCAACTGGGTTAGCAGTGATTGCTTCATTCATTGTAGGCGGTTTTGCTGGTATGGGCATCATTGTCATAGCTCTAGGCATGTTATTAACGGCGGTATTCTTCTCAATACTACATTTAATTCGAACAAGAGCTGTTTAATACCTATTCAAAGCAATATCTTACATTCAGTACGAGCTTTGTCTTTGAACCGAGCCGAATAATATTGAAAATCATAACATATCTATGAACCTCTTCACACAATCATCATTGACAATCAGCCTACTCAGATCCATTAAATTTTATTCGGCTTCCTTTTATAGAACACTCCTGCACCAATCCCTTCATTAGAAATTACACCGATTTTCTTAACTATTTTCATAGACAAACAAGCCTATCTATGTGATTAGATAGGCTTGTTTGAATCATATGCTATTATTCAGCGAATCTATATTATCTTTCCTCAACAGGTGTTGATAGATTCAATACTTTCGCAAATATACCTGTAATTACAATAACAATGATTGCTGGTACTAGCCAACCTAACCCTTCACCATAGAACGGTAAAATTTTATCATAGAAACCTACAACTGGATTGATAAAATTGAAATCGACTTCTAATGTACCTGATAGCTCTGTAATCCCGTCAACAATAGCAATTAAAAATGTAACAGCAATCGTTGCCACATAGACGATCCGTGCATGGTTAAATAACGGTGATAAAAACGTAAGTAGCATTAAAACAATCGCTAAAGGATATAAAAACATCAATACCGGGATTGAAAAGGCAATAATATTCGCTAGTCCAAAGTTTGCAACAATAAATGTAATGATTGAGAAAAACACGACTAATACCTTGTAGCTAATTTTCGGAAATAGTGTATTGAAATATTCCGCATTCGCTGTAATAAGTCCGATTGCTGTTGTTAAACATGCTAGAATAATCATCACAGCCAGTAACACAGAACCAATCGTTCCGAAGTAATGGGTAGCCGCACCACTTAATACAGGCCCACCTGTTTCAAATAACCCTAATTGATTGACACTAATACCGCCTAAATAGGAAATACCTACATAAATAAAGGCTAAAAGAGCAGCGGCGATAAGACCTGTTTTTATTGTTATCGATAAGATTTTTCCCTTACCTGAAACACCAAACGACCGAATCGCATTGATCACAATTATCGCAAATACAAGTGAAGCAAGAGCATCCATTGTATTATATCCTTCTAAAAATCCTGTCACAAACGGCCCGTCAACATAGCCATCTTCTGCTTGTCCAATGGTCCCCATTGGATTTGCAAATGCCGTCACTAGGAGCACGCCTAGTAAAACGACTAATGAAGGTGCTAATATTTTTCCAACGTTCGCTACGATCTTTGCTGGGTAAAGAGAAAATATAAGTGCGATGGCGAAAAAGACCACTGAAAAAATAAATAATCCTAGCTGCTGAGAACTCTCAGGAATATACGACATAATCCCCACTTCATAAGCAACCGTTGCAGTTCTAGGCGCTGCAAAGAATGGTCCGATCGTTAAATATAAAAGTGCCGTAAAAAATACACCATAAGCAGGACTAACCCTACTGGCTAAATCTTGTAAATTTTTACTTCCTGAATAAGCAATCGCTATAACCCCAAGTAGTGGTAACCCAACCCCTGTAATTAAAAATCCAACAATACCTTGCCAAAGATTTTCCCCAGCATATTGACCTAATTCAGCTGGAAAAATTAAGTTACCAGCTCCAAAAAATAACGCAAATAGCATAAAGCCAATTGCGAACTGTGACGATAATGTAATTCTATTATTCATTATGACTGTCCCCTTCTCATGATGTTTCATACTTAGATGTATGATTTTTCAAACAATTGCGAATTAACGGTGCGTAATTTACCGCAATCTTCTATACAATTCTGTATATAAAGATATATTTTATAGTCTACTTTTGAGTTGGTCAAGTATTTGCATTAAAAATATTCATAAGCTCACAAAAAGGAAGACTGTCATTTTAATAGTTTTGGTAGTAATTGACTCATCTCAAAATACATAAAAAGTGCGACAGATCTACCATGACTATCCGTGTGAAAAAGTGTATCCATGAAGATTTACGAATACTTCAAGAAATTAGTAGAGAAACATTCAACGATACATTTAAAGAACAGAATTCACCTGAAAATATGAAGATCTATGTAAATAGAGCATTTACCATCAAATAATTAGAAAAGGAATTAGCCAATACTGATTCTGCATTTTATTTTGTTTATTCCAATGATGAAGTCACTTTAATAAAATTCATTCTCTTAAATAATATAAAAGGTTATTGACCCTTACGTTACGGGATACTCTATAGTAATTAGTGAAGGGAGCGAAACAACATGAAAGTGAAGGAAATTGCTGATTTAGTAGGAATTAGTGTGCGCACACTACACCATTATGATGCTATTGGATTATTAACTCCAGAAAAAACGACTCAGGCTGGCTACCGTATATATTCTAATAAGGATCTCGAGACCCTACAGCAAATCTTATTTTTTAGAGAACTCGGCTTCCCTTTAAAGAAAATCAAAGAAATCATTCATAGTCCATCCTTTGATCAACAGGAAGCACTTGAAATCCAACATAACATGCTTCTAAAAAAAAGGAATCAGCTTGATACGATGATCAAGACTATTGAAAAAACGATTCAACATTCGAAAGGAGAAATACAAATGTCTAACCAAGAAAAATTTGAAGGCTTTGACTTTAGCCATAACCCATATGAACAAGAAGCAAGAAAAAAATGGGGTGACACGGCAGTAGATGAAGCAAATGAACAAACGAAACACATGACTAGCCATGATCAGGAAAAATTCAACGAAATATACCGTAGGCTTGCCGCTCTTCGCAATCTTGCGCCGGATTCAAAAGAAGCTCAAAAAGAAATCCATGCATGGTATCAACTCTTAAATACAATAGGCACCTACTCCCTTGACGCATTCAAAGGATTAGGCCAAATGTATGTTGATGACGAGCGCTTCACGAATAACATCGATACATTCGGTGAAGGTTTAGCTGCATTCATGCGTGATGCAATGGCTTGTTATGCAGATAACAATCAAAAGTAAATGGAATCAGGACTGTAGCAAATAGCTACAGTCCTTTTTTTAACCATGTGGAGCTTTAAAGTTTATATATCATTTATTATTTGAAAAGCATAACAAAAGCAACACCAATCAAAAGTCCCCCGATAATCATTAATATATTTTTAAGTAGTTTCATAATTTCATTTCTCCTTTTCTCGTTTTTTTGCCCCTTTTTCCATTTCTGACTTCTTGATTCAAGTGTAAGAGCAAAAGCGGAAAAATGCAGTAATATCAAGGTAAAAGGAGTTATACGCTTGGTGAATGGCATCAATTTATGGGTGAGTCATACAGTTTTTTTAATCAGTCGGCTGTTAAAATATGATAAACACTCAGGTTAAAAGTCTCACTATTTAGTTAATAGACTTTTATTGACATATAATCAATTAAGTGGTTTACTACTAAGCATAAATGACTACTTTAGAACTAGGCTCTTAGTACCTCTTTATCATTTCTTCAGTAGCCTAAACAAAATATGCATCATACTGTTGGGGGTTGTTTTCGTGAAAAAATTTACATTGCATTCGATTAAAAGTAAGTTACTGATTTTCGGAGTTTTACTGATAACTGTTCCGTTAATCGTTTTAGGAGTATTTAGCTATAAAAAGAGTGAAAATAGTCTGGATGAACTTGGAGCTACAAATTTACAAAATAGTGTAGAAATGACAATTGAAATGATCGAAATATTAAATAATGAAGTAGAAAAGGGTAACTTATCATTAAAGGAAGCACAAGAATATGTGAAAGTTGCGATATTAGGAGTAAAAGACTTCGAAGGCCTTCGTCCAGTAAATCCAAATATTGATGTTGGAGAAAATGGCTACATATTTATTGTAGATGAAGATGGATATATGATGGGACACCCTAATTTAGAAGACCGAAATATGTGGGAACAAGAAGATTCAAACGGTGTTACATTTATTCAAGACATGATTCATGCAGGTAGTAATGGCGGCGGTTTTACGTATTATGATTGGCCCCTACCAAATGAAGAACAAGAAGAACCAAAAATCACCTATGCAAACAATGATCCATATTGGGGATGGACGATCAATGCAAGTACGTACATGATGGATTTTAACGAGCCGGCACATGACATTTTCATTGTGATTTTAATCGTTACTGGAATTGCACTTCTGATAGGATTTATCATTTTATGGTTCTTTACCAATAGTATTGCTCATCCAATTAAAATGGTGACAGACCGAATGGTTCTTCTTGCAAATGGAGACCTCACACAAGGTGATGTTCAAATAAAGTCTACAGATGAAACAGGGCAATTAGCTGAAGCATTAAATAGGATGCAAGCAAATGTAAGAAAGATTATTCAAAACGTTTTTCAAGCATCAGAAACAATGACAAGTAGAAGCGAAGAGTTAACTCAAGCAGCAGACGAGGTAATGACAGGCTCTGAACAAATTGCTTCTACTATGCAGGAGCTCGCTTCAGGATCAGAAACAGGAGCGAATCATACAAGTGAATTATCAGACGCCATAGGAAGCTTCTCGACCAAAGTTGAAGAAGCGAATGAAACTGGTATAAACATTCAACAATCTTCTAATGAAGTGTTAGTAATGACAAGTGATGGATATCAGTTAATGGAAAAATCAACCGACCAAATGAATACCATTTATGCAATTGTGAGAGACGCTGTTGATAAAGTTCAAAGTTTAGATCATCAATCACAAAGGATTTCTGAATTAGTACATGTGATTGAAGATATCGCCGAACAAACAAACCTCTTAGCATTAAATGCAGCCATTGAAGCAGCAAGAGCTGGCGAACATGGACAAGGGTTTTCCGTTGTAGCTGAAGAAGTTCGAAAGCTTGCTGAAGGAGTATCTGCATCTGTTTCAGACATCACAGGAATTGTGACGGATATCCAACGAGAAACGGTCAATGTGACAGATTCACTACAGAGTGGATATAACGAAGTGGAAAGCGGAACAAGTCAAATCGTAGAAACAGGCGAAAGATTTAATGGAATTTCTAACGCCGTAGAAGAAATGGTCCATAACATTCAAAATGTGACAAATCATTTAGCGGAAATTTCGAGAGAAAGCCAAGAGATGAATAGTTCCATACAAGAAATTGCAGCCGTTGCAGAAGAAACATCTGCAGGTGTTGAACAAACTGCAGCCTCCTCTCAACAATCAAGTAGTGCTATGGAAGAAGTAAATGCAAGTTCGAATGACCTTGCTACATTAGCAGAAGAATTACATGGATTAGTCAATCAGTTTAAATTGTAAAGTGTTTCACATACGACTTTAAGCGCCAAAACATTTCTACAACAAATGTTTTGGCGCTTTTTGATTGTTTCTAGTGTATAAGTCACAGTAAAGATTTACTTTGATGAAATGTCCATATCTTTGGCCTCACGTTGAGGCGGATCGGAATCTGTCTGATCGCCGTTCCAATAAGCCGTTACGTGAGTTCCTACTTCTAACTCTTCATATTTACCTGGCTCTAATCCATAATAAGCTCCATCATTTTCTTGAGCGAGTTCTCTCAACTCGTCGTCTTCTTTATCAGAAATATCTTCATCAGTAGCATTTGGTACAATTAATATTTGATCCCAGCTATCTTCATTTTCCTTTATTTCTACAATAGTTCCTTCTTGTGTTTCTAAATTATCCCGATTGGTATCGTCACCACATCCAGCTAATAAAATTATACTTATCAGAAATGTAATAGCGAAAAGTAGAATTCGTTTCATTATTTGCACCCCCTATATACGTATTTACTATGTTCTGATTGATGAAGTATGAACGTTCACATATATAAACTCGGCCATTCAGAAAACTTCTCTTTTACTTCTTCATGAGAATAATATTTTCCATTATTTAATTGATCCAATCCCTTTTCGATCTTCGCTTTAACAGAAAGTTCCTTGATGATATCTTCCAATGTCACATTATTAGGTAGCTCTTCAATCATTTTTATAACTTCATCTTTTGCACTCATTCAACTATCTCCTAATATTTATTATCTTCATCATAAACCAAATCCAATAAATATTCATCTTGCAAAAGCATTTGATTGAGTGAACAGTTATTTAAACTGAAATGACTCAACTTGTTCCTCACCTGAAAACATATCTCTAATGGTTAGCTGATTACTTTCGACTTCATTGCCTCCAATAATAATTACGTTACGAATTTTCTCTTTGTTAGCTTTCTCTAGTGCTTTTCCTAATTTTTTAGTACTCATCTCACATTCGACTTTATATCCTTTTTTCCGGTAGGAACTTGCTACGAATAACGCTTCCTTTTGAGTATTAAGTGGAATGATATAATAATCTATATCACGATTTTCTTTTAATTCCTGGCTAGTAGTACTCATAGCTGTATAAACTACATCTAAACCAAAGGATATTCCGACGGTGGAAATGTTTTTATTTGTACCTATCAATCCACCAATCGCATTGTCATACCTTCCTCCACTTCCGATACTTGATGTAATCGATTTGTCAGCTAAGAATACTTCATAAACAGTACCTGTATATATATCTAGACCTCTTGCTAAAAACGGATTAAATACACATTGTTCATAAACACCCATATAGTCAAGATATGACTCAAGCTCTTTTAATTCCTTTAGCCCTTGCTTTACCTCTTCATTTTGTTCAGCGAACGACTCATAATATTTGAAATTTGAATTCCCTTGATCCGTTAAAAAATCCCTAATGGATGCGACCGTTGACGTTGCTAGCTCTTGTTCATTCAGTTCAGAAAGCACAGCTTCTAATCCTATTTTTTCAAGCTTATCCAGAATTAAAACAACCTTATTGATTTTTTCAGCCTCTGTTCCAAAGATTTCAAGCATTCCAGTTAGTAACTTCCGGTTGTTGTATTGAATGATTACTTTTATACCTAGCTTATCAAATGCGTCTAATCCCATTACCATTAACTCAGCTTCCGCCATTTGAGAATCTACTCCAACAATATCAACATCACACTGTGTAAACTCTCGTAGCCTTCCTGTTTTAATTGGTCCATCCCTGAACACTTTGCCAATTTCGTACCTCTTAAAAGGCATTTTAAGCGTGGGATTCATCGCAACCACTTTTGCAAAAGGGATTGTTAAGTCGTATCGCAAAGCTAGGTCCCTTTCCCCACGATCCGATAATGTGTACATTTCTTCTAATATTTCTGCGCCTCCACCATATTTTGAAGCAAGAAGCTTTGTATAATTCAAAATTGGTGTTTCTAATGGTTTGCAGCCATATTGTATAAATACATTTTCTAAAGTTCTTTTGATATCCCTTCTAATTTTCTCGGCATCAGGTAAATAATCCGTCGTACCCTTTACATTTTGATAATCCATTTTTCTCATGTTAATTCCTCCAATTTTTATAAAAATAAAAAAACCGCACTTGATATAAGTGTTACACTTAATCAAATGCGGTTTAATGATAAATAGCCTTCCTATTTGCGATTTTTTATAAATCGAATAGCAAGGCTAGTTGATATGATGATTTAGTTGTGAAAGCGTAATTGGTATCTTCTTACATAAACACATTAAAAACCACTCCAAACTTTCACTACACACACAGTACATCATATCGCAGCTTTCAATATACTTCAAGCAACGAAATTAAATTTAAAGAGGATAGTTATTGTGAATTTCCTGTTTGTACGTTGATTGTTCAACAATAGTGCCCGATTCTTTGATAATTATTCTCTATTCACTTTCTAAGAAATTGCACAAATTTACGCATTATAAACAACACCAAAATAATAGCTACTATGAAAATTACAAAACCAATCACATTAAAAGTGGACAATTTATTCACCCTTTTTTGTTCTTCAAAATGGCCCGATTGTCGAATACTTATTCTTTACTTTATTGTAACACAAACACCTTCTTACTGTGAAAGCAATTACAAAAGTCCATTAAATGAGCTTCTCCCGTTTGTAAAGCATCTCAGATATCCAATAACTCTTCGGACTTGTTTATAACAAACATTACAATCCCCTCATTTGCCTGTACTACTTGATCATGTCTCAGCACTTCTAAAATATTAATAATAATTCGCTGTTCTTTCAGGGTTCTTGTTTGCCTCTTTTTAAATGGCTGTTTTCGTAAAGTTTGTTATTAGGTATTTTTGTTATAAATAAGTACCTTTGGTATAATATATAAGAATAACTATTTCAAAAATTCAAAACTTAATTTTGTAAATGGTGAAACTTTTATCACTATATGTTCGTTATTTATTTGGAAGGGGATGCACAATGAACAAGAAATTAATTCACATCATAAATGTTCTAATAGGTGTTTTAAGCATAGGGTTCAGTTTATTCTTTACTTGGGGAGTTTTAGGATTCGGTCCAGAGGGAAATATGCTAATCATCGTTTTACCTTTGGCAGTTATTACTATATGGGCAGTAATCTACTACTTACAGATTAAATTCCAGTCAATAAAATTTTTCGTAATCTTACTGTTGGTAGAATTGTTTTTATTTTTCTCAGTAGTTGCGATGATTAACCTTAATTAGCATCATTAAAATGCTTATACGAAACTAAGCAGACTCTTAAATAGGATTCGTTTTCTTATTGCTCCATAATGCACATGTAAATTAATATTCATACATTATTCTTCCTAATCTTACATCGATGAAAATTACAAAACTTGAGCTTTCCATACATTTTTTCCTTTCTGAAAAAAACATAAAAATAGCCCTTGGGCTTTTACCCAAGAGCTTGTTGTTACGTGTGTATGGAGACGGCGGGAATCGAACCCGCGTCCAAAGATATCGCCACTTAAGCATCTACGCGTGTAGTTGATATATTCTTATTTCGCAATCTCTTCTGCCCATCAACAGGCGTCCGAGATGCTAGTCTGGTTATTTTCAACGAGACTCCCTCAGACGGTGAGAGTTTCGTCAATCCCGCTATTAGTGAGACTCTTTATCTTTACACGGGCGATAAAGTAAAGAGTCCTTTAGCTAGCTTATGCAGCTGCTAAAGCGTAATTATCTTCTTTGCCAATTATAGGCGTGTAACGTTTTACGAGACGTAACCTCGACGCGCAACTTAAGCTCAACCTATCCCTGTCGAATCCAGAAACGTCCCCTTCTTAAAAAATAGAACGCTTGGAGATGATTAATGAGAAGATAAGCTTTATACAATCTATCCAAGTACATAATATAGTATACCACAAATTTGAACTTTTACAAGTCCCTATTGCACGTGGCTACTGTCTTTCCGCATCTCGGAGGGCACGATCAACATCGCGTTTCATTTGTTGACGTTTTAACGTTTCACGCTTATCAAATTGTTTTTTACCTTTTCCAAGACCAATTAATAACTTTGCATGTCCTCGTTTAATATATATTCTGAGTGGAACGAGTGTATATCCTTTTCGTTGTGTTTCACCGATTAAGGAATCAATTTGATTGCGGTGTAATAATAATTTTCGCGTCCGTGTTGGATCATGGTTAAATCGGTTCCCTTGTTCATAAGGTGCGATATGCATATTAATTACAAATATTTCACCATTGATGATGCGAGCGTGGGCGTCTTGTATGCTCACTCTTCCTGCTCGAAGGGATTTTATTTCTGTTCCTTTTAAAACGAGTCCCGCTTCATACGTATCTTCAATAAAATAATCATGTGACGCACGTCTATTTTGTGCAAGTGGTCGTGCATGCTTTTTAGCCATAACTCTTCCCCCTAGCTATTCTGCCATTGTTTATCGTATCAAATTCTAGGCAAGACCGCCAATCGTTCTCTATTTCTTTGGATGCAACGGCAAGTGAAGGCTCCATAATATGCCGAACTTGTCTTCTACTAAACCAAATAAAGTGCTTGTCGGAGTTGGTCCTAGATCCATCCGAACAACTCCTTCTTTCGCTAATGTCGAGAATGCATGCATGAACTCAAGTTCATCGATACATTGCACAAATATGGATATGGCAGATGGATTTGTTTGTTCGCGAGCAACCGTGTAATCCATGCAAATCATCGGTTGCTCATTTAAAAAACATTGGGAGTACATAATCGTACCATCTTTATTTTTTGTTATATGTGTCACTTCGAACTGTGTAAATGATTTTCTATAAAGGTCGATTGCTTTTGCAGCGTTTCCTTGGAACATCATACACGGTTGCATCGATAAGTTCACTTCTTGCATAAACGATCAACCTTTCTACACCTTACTTCAAGACTTCGACTAATTCGAAATCAACAGCTCTTTCTTCGATATTGACGCCAATCACTTTGATCCGTACTTCTTCCCCAATTCGGTATACGTTCGCTGTTCGCTCTCCAATGAGTGCGTAACTACGTTCGTCAAAGTGATAGTAGTCGTCTGTCATGTAACTCACGTGAATGAGTCCTTCGACTGTATTTTCGAGCTCGACGAATAAACCAAAGTTTGTAACTGAACTGATGACACCATCATATTCTTCGCCGATCTTATCTTGCATATATTCCGCTTTCTTTAAATCATTTACTTCACGTTCAGCATCCACTGCTGTTCGCTCACGTTCAGATGTATGCTGTGCAAGGTCAGGTAAAATTCCTTTCCATTGATCCAGCGTCTTTTGATCCATTTTTCCTTCTATTAAATACGTACGAATGAGGCGATGAACGGTTAAGTCTGGATATCGACGTATCGGCGCTGTAAAATGCGTATAAAATTCAGTGGCTAAACCAAAGTGTCCCACATTTTGCGGATCGTATTTCGCTTGCTTTAATGAACGAAGCATTAATTTTGAAATAATCATTTCTTCTCGTTCTCCAGCCACTTTTTCCAATATTTTTTGCAGTTCTTGTGGATGAATCTCATTGGCCGTTCCTTTAACTGAATGTCCAAGACCAGCTAGAAATTCAAAGAAGTGCTGGAGTTTTCCTTCTTCCGGATCTTCGTGAATGCGGTGAATAAATGGTACATCGATCCAGTGAAAATGCTCAGCAATGGTTTCATTGGTGATGAGCATAAACTCTTCAATGAGTTTTTCTCCAATCGAACGTTCACGAATAGCGATATCCTCGACGTGTCCTTCGTCATCCACTTCAATTTTGGCTTCTTTAAAGTCGAAATCAATGGCTCCCCGGTCCATACGGTTGGCACGCAATATTTCAGCGAGTTGTTGCATTTGCTCAAACATCGGTACAAGTTCTTTATATTTATCACGTTCGTCTATATCTCGTTCTTCTAAAATTTTATTGACAGACTTATACGTCATTCGTTCATTGGAGCGAATCACTGCTTCAAAGATTTCGTGTTCAACGACTTTTCCGTGGGAGTCTATTTCCATTTCACACGCTAACGTCAGTCGGTCAACTCCTGGATTCAGTGAACAAATACCATTGGATAGTCGGTGGGGAATCATTGGAATGACCCGGTCGACTAAATAAACACTTGTCCCTCGTTCATAGGCTTCTTTATCCATTGGAGAATTCGATGGGATATAGTAACTCACATCGGAAATATGCACGGTTAGAATAGTATTTCCATTCGCCGCTTTTTTCACCCCGATTGCGTCATCTAAGTCTTTTGCATCTGCTCCGTCAATCGTTACAACGACTTCATCTCGACAATCTTTTCGCTCGGAAATTTCTGCTGGCGATACTTCTTCCCCGATCTTGGCAGCTTGTTCGATAACTTCTTCTGGGAAGTCGATAGGAATGCCATTTTTGTAAATGATTGAAATAATATCAATCCCTGGATCATTTTTATGCCCTAAAATATTGACGACAATACCTTCTGCACTTTTACCACCTTCAGGATATTTTGTAATTTCGACAATTACTTTATGCCCTGAAATGGCTCCATTGGTATTTTCTTTAGGAATAAAAATATCGTGTGGAATCCGCTTATCATCAGCGATGACAAACCCAAATGCACGATTGGATTCAAACGTTCCTACTACTTGGGTGATCGTTCGTTCTATAATCCGAACAACCGTCCCTTCTGGTCGATGAGCGTCATCGCCCTTCTTTTCCAATCGAACGAGTACAATATCATTATTCATCGCTGTATTCAGATCCGAATAATGAATATAAATATCTGTTTGATCTTCATCGTCTGGGATGAGAAAGGCAAACCCCTTTTTATGCATTTGAATTTTACCGCGGATTAAATTCATTTTGTGCGGCAAACCAAATCTGTTTTTTCGTGTACGAACGAGAGCACCTTCATCTTCTAGTTCATTTAGGGCAATCACGAGTTGTTTAAAGTCTTCCGAATGGTCATACGAAAGAGCTTGTTCAATTTCATCAACTCGTAAAGGTCTTGTGCCACTTTCTTTAAAATATGTGTATACTTCTTCTTTAATATTTTTCGTCAATTCGATCCACCTCTTTCATATTTATTTATGCATCTTCACTCCAATCAAGTGTTTCTAGAAATGCTAATACGTCTTCATGTAATTGCTCTCTCTCTTTATCCAAAGTAATCACATGACCGGAGTTTTCATACCATTTAATATCTTTTTGTGTAGCTTCTACATGTTCATAAATGTACGTGGCACTTTTTGGATTAATCATTTGGTCCTTTGAAGCTTGGACAACAAATGTCGGGGTATAAATGGTGTCAATTTGCGTGCTTACCTCACTAATAAATTGCCCAATTTCTTCAAATGTATTTGATTTTTGTTCAAAAAGTGCTTTCATTTCCGCTTCGATGGTATCTTCATCTTTTCGTTCTAACTGTTTATATTGTCTCGCAAACTGCTTAAACCCGCCTGTTAATTGTTCTTCATTGTCGAAAAACATTGGGGTGCACATCGGAATGACTCCTTGTACTTTTGTCATGTAAGATAACTTCAATCCAAGGACTCCGCCCATCGAAAGGCCTGCGACGGCAATTTCTTCATATCCTTCATCTTTTAAGTAGTCATATGCAGCAACAACATCTTCCCACCAATCAGAAGGTGTAGTTTTTAATAACTCTTCAGGTGGCTTTCCGTGGCCCCGATAAATAGGTGCATGGGTTGTATAATTATGTTTCTCTAAAAAACGGCCTAACATACGTACGTCTGCTGAATGACCGGTAAATCCATGTAATAATAATACAGCACGTTTTCCTGCTTTAAATGTAAATGGCTCTGGCAACTTAATATTCACTTCTCGTGCAACTCCTTGTTCAACGATTCTGTTATCTATTCATAGTAACATACTACAATCCAAAGAAAAAAAGAAACCCTTATTACAGCGTTTTGTAATAAGGGTTGCGTGTATTAAAGAACGTATGCGCTCATAAATGCTAGTAGGAAGAATAAAGCTCCGGTAACGATTGTTCCTCGGTGGAGTACTAAATCCATACCACGTGCTTTCTTTTTCCCAAATAATTGTTCCGCACCACCTGAAATTGCGCCTGATAGTCCAGCACTTGATCCAGATTGCAATAATACAAATATAATAAGGACGATAATATCAATAACGAGTAATACATTTACTATCCCAACCATACTCAGTGGCCACCTCCTGCGACGACAAATAACTACTTGTATATTAGCACATAATAGAATCATTAAGCAAGCAGATGAATGTCATAATTTCGTCTGAAAGCCTCATATTTGTTTGAAAGTAGAGACAGGCATCGTATACTATATAGTAACACAGTTTGTAGACTTTGATTCCTCTAGCGAATCATTGGCAGAAAGGATGAGTCAACAATGAAGAAGATGAAAGGCATTGCCGCATCCACTGGAATCGCAATTGCAAAAGCTTATATGTTAGATACACCAGATCTTTCGTTTGAAAAAGAAACAATCGAACTTCCTGCAACTGAAATTTCTCGATTAGACATTGCGCTCACCAGCTCGATTAAGGAATTAGAGGGCATTCAAAGTCATACGAAAAAAACAATTGATGAAGAACATGCAGAAATATTTGCTGCACACATATTAATGTTAAAAGACCCGGAATTTATCGGTTCAGTGAAAGAAACGATTACAAAGAAACGTATCAATGCTGAAGCAGCATTTTTCGAAACAGCTACATCCTCTATACAATCGTTCGAACAGATGGACAATCCGCACATGCGCGAACGAGCAGCTGACATTACAGATGTACGAGAGAGAGTATTAGCGCATTTATTGGGCGTTTCATTGCCAAATCCTGCACTCATTGATGAGGAAGTCATTTTAATTGCCGAAGATCTCACACCCTCAGATACGGCCCAACTCAATCGAACATTTATTCAAGCCTTTGCGACAGACAAAGGGGGGCGCACGTCCCATTCGGCAATCATGGCCCGTTCTCTGGAAATTCCGGCTGTTGTTGGAATCGAAGGCTTAACAGATGCCGTTACCCACGGGGATGTCATTATTGTCGACGGAATCGATGGACGCGTGATTGTTCAACCGTCAGATGAGCAAGTCGCTGCAGCCATTACAAAGCAACAAGCATTTGAGGCTGAGAAGAAATCATGGGAGACGCTCATCGATCGTCCTTCGATTTCTAAGGACGGGCACCGGATCGACATTGCAGCAAACATTGGTACTCCTGAGGACGTGGAAAGTGTTATTGCTAACGGCGGGGAAGGCATTGGCCTTTATCGTACGGAATTTTTATATATGGATACAAATAAACTACCTTCAGAAGATGAACAATTTGAAGCGTTTAAATATGTATTAGAAAAAATGAACAATCAGCCAGTCGTCGTTCGTACGTTGGACATTGGTGGTGACAAAAACATACCCTACTTAGAACTTCCTGAGGAGATGAATCCATTTTTAGGCCACCGGGCGATTCGGTATTGTTTAGCCAATGAAGATGTATTCAGACCGCAATTACGTGCACTCCTACGAGCGAGTAATTATGGGAATTTAAAAATCATGTTTCCAATGGTTGCAACATTGGAAGAATTTCGGAAAGCAAAATCCATTTTTGAAGAAGAAAAAGCTGCTTTACTAAAGCAAGGGATGCAAGTTTCCCAATCCATTGAATTAGGAATCATGGTGGAGATTCCGTCCACAGCCCTCTTAGCAAAGCAATTCGCTAAAGAAGTTGATTTCTTCAGTATTGGAACGAATGATTTAATTCAGTACACAATGGCCGCTGATCGGATGAACGAACAAGTGTCGTATTTATATCAACCACACCATCCAGCCATTTTACAGCTCATTAAAAATGTCATTGATGCCGCTCACGCGGAAGGCAAATGGGTCGGCATGTGTGGGGAGATGGCTAGTGACGAGCGAGAAATTCCGCTTCTCCTCGGATTAGGGCTTGATGAATTCAGCATGAGCGCTTCTTCCATCTTACAAACACGCGCTCAAGTAGCGACTCTATCTCAACAAGATCTAGCAGAACACATGGACCAAATTTTACAATTAGCGACTGCTGATGAGGTACTTGATTACGTAAACAATATCATTATGTAAAATAGGTTTAAAGACAGAACGTACTCCCAAAAAACGTGGATTGTGGACTCTCTAAGATATGTTATAAAACGTATTTCCAATAGGGAGTCAAAAAACGATTCACCCACATCAATTGCGTCACAGCGACATATGGATGATAATAGTGCTCCACTTGAAGTGATTCAGAGTTTTCTTAGGTCTAAAAAAGTGAAACAACTGTGATATAATAAAGGTAATTCAATTGAGGTGAGGTATAATGGGTTCATTGAATCATCATGTGAAAAAAGAACTTGCAAATGCATTAGGTGATGAGAATGAAACGATATTTGTCGTTGATGGGAAATTAATCTCCTTGGAAGTTCACGATACAGCTTCTGTGATAGAAGAATTTGATAATTTGGCAGAGGAAATTGAAGCATACCCGGAATTAAAAGAATCGCTTCAACGTTTTCTTGATAATCCAGACATGGAACGCTATACAGCAAAAGAACTAAAGGAGTTAAGGTATGGACAAAGAAAGTAACCGGAATTTTTCGGTTTATTTTACGGAGGAGTTTAACAAGTGCTTAGATCAAATTCAATCGTTCTTTGCTGATCAAGGAGTAGATGTGCTTGAATGGTGGGTTACCAAAGAAGATAACATGATTAACGAAATTGATCATCTGTTATCTTCTTTTCCATATGTAGGAAAAAGCCAACATCGAATGTTAAATTATCTAATTTTCTATATGGTTTTTGAAGACGAAGAAACAATTGTCGTTATTAACATACTACCATCCCGTTCTAAACGTAAGCGAATAAGGTAATTCAAGAATCGGGCCATTTTCTTAAAAATAAATTTTGGCTTTATGAGTTTGAAAAGGAGAGGTTAAGTTGTTATATATTAATGCTGGTTTAAGTCTATTTATAATAAGTCTAAGTTTATTTTTAATTGCGATGAATGTAAAAAATATACCTTTTATTATCGTAGGTTTAATTATTAATTTTGTAGGGGCAGTTATGTTAGTTATTGGTGGAATTAAAAGGGGTAAAGAGGCTTATTAAAGGTCCTCTTCAATCGGGCGCAGATTATTAAACAGGATACTTACTCATGGATTTTCACCGTGTTTAATATAAAACATTGGTAATACTATATTATTAATCGTGTGTAGGTATTTTACCCCCTATGTTTTATATGTAAATATTGATATAATTATATCAACTAACTGATATAAGGAGTGTGTAATTATAATGATAATAAAACCATCGGCAGCATTAAGAAATGATTACTCTGCAATTTCAAATCTTGCAAAAGAAACCAAAGAACCTATATATATAACAAAGAATGGCGAGGGGGATATGGTTCTCATGAGTATTGATGCCTTTGAAAAAAGAGAACAAATTTTACAGCTTCGTTCAAAAGTATTACAGGCAGAACAGGAAAGAATCGGTGGAGCAGAAACCTTCAGTATTTCCGAGACAAGAAAAAAACTAAGCGAGCGAGCAGATGAAGTATAAAATTGAAATTCTGCCTTCCGCTTGGGAAGACTTAAAAAAGATTCAGGATTATTATTTAATACAGTTTGATTTGCAAACGGCAATGAAGGTCAGTAACTATATATTGAATACGATTGAACGACTGGAGGATTTTCCGGATTCGGGTTCAATGACACCAGATACATGGTTGAATGAACAAGGTTATCGTATGGTGATTTCAAAAAAACATGTAGCCATTTATCGTAAAATCGAGGATGCGATTTATATTTATCATATTGCTGATACACAGACAGAGTATACAAAATTATTTTATTAAAAAAAGAGAATTAAATCTTGTTTAACAAATTCGATAGCACTTGTTATAGATTCTTTAAATGCTATCCTAATTAAAAGTTGAAGGATACGTTTTCTATCCCTTTTCTCAGGTTAATCCAAATACCTTATATATAATCCCTCACATTTTTAACCTGTGAGGGATTTTTTCATCTAATCTCATTCATTGATAAACTGCATTTTCTCCTGAATAGGCGTTCGCTCTCGGAATGGTGGTACTTTTTCAGGATACCCTACTTGCATCACACCAACGATTTTCGTTGTTTTGGAGAGCCCTATCTCCTCTAGAAAATAGGGGTCATGCATGTAAGGAGTGATTGTCCACAACATACCCACTCCCAACTCCCAACCTGCCAACTGAGCATTTTGAATAAAAGCACTCACCGAAGCAAACTCTTCTTCGTATCGAACCTTATCTGTAGGTGGTTCAAAATGAATCACAATATGATGCGGGATCTCGTGCAAAAACTGTTTCATTGATGCGATCATTTGAATCGTTTTTGCTTCATGTGTATTCGGAAGAAATCCAATCCGGGCATAACTATCCATAATTGCATCAATAAATCTCGTTTTTCCCTCTCGTTGAAATACATCGACTTTCCAACTTTCTGTTAAATAATGTGTTGGTGCGTACGATGCATACGTAAAAATTTGCTCGAGTATCTCAGGTGCAACCTCCTTACGTGTAAACGTATGGATGGATCTTCGGTCTTTCAATGTCTGTAGTATTGACAAAACATCATCCCCTATAATCAAAACTCCCTAACAAGAAATCATTCTTTGTTAGGGAGTCTTTGATTAATCTAAATGGTAAAATGCATCCAATCCTGCATACTCACCCATACCTGCTAGTTCATCTTCAATGCGTAATAACTGATTGTATTTAGCAACACGATCGGAACGTGATGGCGCTCCAGTTTTAATTTGTCCAGCATTCGTTGCTACTGCAATATCAGCAATCGTCGCATCTTCTGTTTCCCCAGAACGGTGTGAAATAACAGACGTAAAGCCTGCGCGTTTTGCCATTTCAATCGCGTCAAATGTTTCTGTTAGCGTACCGATTTGGTTCACTTTAATTAAAATTGAGTTACTAATACCTTCCTCAATTCCACGGGCTAACTTTTCAGTGTTCGTTACGAATAAATCGTCACCTACTAGTTGCACTTTTTTACCTAAGCGCTCTGTTAATACTTTGTGACCTTCCCAATCGTTTTGGTCCAGTCCGTCTTCAATGGAAACAATCGGATATTTTTCTACCATTTCTTCATACCAATCAACCATCTCTGCAGACGTGCGAACAATTCCTTCACCAGCTAAATTATATTTCCCATCTTCGTAAAACTCAGATGATGCAACATCCATTGCCAGCTGCACTTCTGCTCCAGGTTTATAGCCTGCTTTTTCAATCGCTTCGATAATCGTTTGCAGGGCTTCTTCGTTTGATGATAAGTTAGGTGCAAATCCACCTTCATCGCCAACAGCTGTGTTTAAACCTTTTTCTTGGAGTACTTTACTCAATGAATGAAAGACTTCGGTTCCGACGCGTACAGCTTCGCGGAACGTTGGAGCTGCGACTGGAATAATCATAAACTCTTGAATGTCTACGTTATTGTCCGCATGGTCCCCACCGTTTAAAATGTTCATCATTGGTGTTGGTAATGTTTTCGCATTAAATCCACCTAAATAATTGTAAAGTGGAATATCCAAGTATGCTGACGCTGCATGAGCAACTGCTAAAGAAACGCCTAAAATTGCATTTGCTCCTAAGTTTGCTTTGTTATCTGTGCCGTCGAGTTCAATCATGATCGAATCAATTACATTTTGTCTTGTAACATCAAAGCCAACAATTTCTTGAGCAATCACTTCGTTCACATTTTGAACGGCTTTTAAAACACCTTTTCCTAAATAACGGTCCATGTCTCCATCACGTAATTCAACTGCTTCATGTTCTCCTGTGGATGCTCCACTTGGAACAAGTGCTGCTCCAAATGCACCTGATTCTGTAGACACTTCTACTTCTACCGTTGGGTTCCCTCTAGAATCTAATACTTCTCGTGCGTAAATGTCTGTAATAAATGGCATATCCATCTCTCCTTATTTTATAACAAGTGACTTTCCTGTCATCTCTGTTGGTTGATTGATTTCTAATAACTCTAATAGTGTAGGCGCTAAATCTGCTAGTATTCCATCTTCTCGTAAACGAATATCTTTTTCCGTTACGACGATGACTGGCACTTTATTTGTCGTATGTGCTGTCATTGGTTGATCCTCTAACGTACGTACTTCGTCAGCATTCCCATGATCCGCAGTAATGATGGCCTCACCACCGATGGATATCAGTTTATCAATGATTTTCCCTAAACATGCATCAACCGCTTCTACTGCTTGAATGGTTGGCTCTAGCATTCCTGAATGCCCAACCATATCTGGATTGGCAAAATTTAAAATAAACGCATCATGAATGTTTTCATCTAATTGGTCAATTAATCGATCGGTTAGCTCATATGCACTCATTTCTGGTTGAAGATCATATGTAGCGACTTTTGGTGAATTGATTAACAATCTTTTTTCACCTGGAAAAGGTTCTTCTCTTCCACCATTCATGAAATACGTAACATGGGGATATTTTTCTGTTTCTGCGATCCGTAACTGTGTACGATTTTCTGTTGCCAACACTTCCCCAATGGTTTGCTCCAGTTCAAGAGGTGAAAATGCCACTTCTCCAAGCACTTGGTTACTATAATGCATCATCATCACAAATGGATAGATATGATCGCCAGTTGCTTCTCGATCAAATCCTTCGAAGTTCGGATTCGTGATCGCTTCAGATAGCTGGCGCGCTCGATCTGGCCTAAAATTATAAAAAATAATCGAATCCCCGTCTGCTACCGGAGCAATGGGCTTATCATCTTCTCCGAGTATAACAGATGGTACAACAAATTCATCATAAATGTGGGCATCATAAGCTTTTTCAATGACTTCAAATGGTGAATGGAAAACGGGTCCAACTCCTTGCATAATGGCGTCATAGGCTTGTTTTACACGTTCCCATCGTTCATCACGATCCATCGCATAATAACGTCCAGAAATGGTCGCTATTTCACCAACACCAATGCGCTCGATTTCTGCTTCTAGTTGTTCCAGATACGTCCGGGCAGTTTTAGGTCCAACATCTCGTCCATCTAAAAATGCATGGACATAAACTTTTGTCAGTTTGAGTTGTTTCGCTAACTCGAGCAAAGCGATGAGATGATTGATATGACTGTGAACACCACCATCCGATAATAACCCCATTAAATGAACAGCTTTATCATTTTTCTGTGCTTTCTTCATCGTCCGCGTAAATGCATTATCTTGAAAAAATGTCCCTTCATCAATTGCTTTTTGGATACGTGTTAAGCTCTGGTAAACAATACGGCCTGCGCCAATATTTAAATGACCAACTTCTGAGTTCCCCATTTGACCTTCTGGCAGACCAACCGCTTCTCCACTTGCGCGCATAAGCGCGTGGGGATATGTATTCCAGTACGCATCCAAATTAGGCGTGTGCGCTTGTTTTACGGCGTTTCCAAAAGTTTCGTCACGCATACCAAGTCCATCTAAAATAATTAGTGCCTTCGTTTGTTTCACAGTCATGCGTTACTCGCCTCAACAAGAGCTTGGAAAGAGTCCGCTTCTAAACTAGCTCCTCCTACAAGTGCCCCATCAATATCAGATTGCTCTAAGAGTTCTTTAATATTATCAGGTTTTACACTCCCACCATACTGGATGATCACTTGGTTCGCCGTTTCTTCATCAGAAAGCTCGGATACAACTGTGCGAATGTGTGTACATACTTCATTGGCATCTGCACTTGAGGCTGTTTTACCTGTTCCAATCGCCCAAATAGGTTCATATGCGATGATGACTTGTGCGATTTGTTCGTGGGTAAGTCCTTCTAATGCTCTTGTCACTTGGGAGCCTACAAACGCATTTGTTTCTCCAGTTTCACGCTGTTCAAGGGACTCTCCTACACAAACAATTGGTGTAAGGTTGTGTGCTAACGCTTGTGCTGTTTTCTGTTGAACAGATTCATCTGTTTCACCGAAATACATTCTTCGTTCGGAATGTCCGATGATCACATGACTAGCACCAATATCGGTTAACATCGGAGCACTGACTTCTCCTGTGAATGCACCACTTTCTTCAAAATGCATCGTTTGTGCACCAATATGAAGAGAGCTACCTTTCGCGCGTTCTGCCATATCTTTTACATATAAAGCTGGCGCACAAATAACCGCTTCTGTTTTCTCTTGATCATGTGTCAGCTGTAAATTGTCCATAAATTGTTTAATCTCTTCTTCTGTCTTATGCATTTTCCAATTTCCTGCAATGACGTGCTTTCTCATATTCCTCACCCTATCTATTATTTATCATCTGAATGAATGTCATCTAACGCATCAATTCCTGGGAGTACTTTTCCTTCCATAAATTCAAGGGAAGCTCCTCCACCTGTTGACATATGATCCATCGCTTCAGCAAAATCATATAATTCTACGGCAGCTGCTGAATCACCGCCACCTATGACAGTATACCCTTCTGTTTCCGCAAGTGCACGGGCGACTTCTTTTGTTCCTCCAGCAAATGGAGCCATTTCGAACACGCCCATTGGACCATTCCATACAATCAACTGTGATTGTGCAATGACTTCTTCATACGTTTGCCGTGTTTTCGGTCCAATATCAAGCGCCATCCAATCGGACGGTATCTCTTCTACAGAGACAATTTTGCTATCTGCCGTTTCCGAAAAACTGTCTGCAACAATCGCATCTTCTGGGATTAAAAACTGAACCCCTTTTTCTTTTGCTTTCGCAATAAATTCTTTTGCTAACTCAATTTTATCTTCTTCTAGTAAAGAATTTCCGATATCATGGCCTAAAGCTTTGACAAAAGTAAATGCGAGACCACCACCGATGAGTAAATTATCAACTTTATCTAGCAAATGGTCAATGACATTAATTTTGTCTTTTACTTTTGCTCCTCCGATGATTGCCGTAAATGGACGTTCAGGGTTTTCAAGTGCTTTTCCTAATACGTTGATTTCCTTCTCCATCAAATATCCTGCTGCTGCAGGCAGTAATTGAGCGACTCCTGCTGTTGATGCATGTGCTCGATGTGCCGTTCCGAATGCATCATTCACATACACATCAGCCATCGATGCAAATGCTTGGGCAAGGGTCTCATCGTTTTCTTCTTCACCTGCTTCAAACCGAACGTTTTCAATTAATAAAACATCGCCATCTTCTAGTTGACCAATAGCTTCATCGACTTCTTTTCCATAGACGGCATCAGTTTTTAATACTTCTTTCTCAAGAATGTTACTGAGTTGCTTCGCTACAGCATCTAAGCGCAACTCCTCAACCACTTCTCCTTTAGGCCTGCCTAGATGACTTGCTAAAATAACGCGTGCACCTTGTCCAATTAAGTATCCAATCGTTGGTAAAGCAGCTTTAATACGAGTGTCATCTGTAATCGTACCTTCATTCATTGGAACGTTAAAATCGACTCGACAAAACACTTTTTTTCCTTTCACATCTAAATCACGAAGTGTTTTTTTATTCATATATATTCCCTCCTATAAATAGCCTTCTTTATACTTCTTGTTTGTACGTTTTACTATGTATATTGCATGAAAAAGAAAGGGGTGGAATTCCCCCCTTCTCTATAATAGCCTATATGCCCATTTTTTTCATGTATCGTGCTACGTCAAGACAACGAGCTGAATATCCTGTTTCGTTATCATACCAAGCAACTATTTTTACCATTGTTTCATCGATGACGAGAGTTGACAATCCATCAATAATGGTTGAATGGGTATTCCCGACAATATCTCGTGAAACAATTGGTTCTTCGGTGTATTCAATAATAGAACGAAGAGAACTCTCCGCTTGTTTTTGGAAGACTGTATTGATTTCTTCAGCCGTCACACCTGTCTCTAGTTCCAATACTATATCAACAAGCGATCCGTCAGGTGTAGGGACACGTACAGCCATTCCATTTAATTTCCCTTGAAGAGAGGGGATAATTTTCCCAACGACTTGAGCTGCTCCTGTTGTCGTAGGGATAATATTCTCCGCCGCTGCTCGCGCTCTTCGGTAATCTTTGTGTGGCTGATCTAAAACGTTTTGATCATTTGTATACGAATGAATGGTTGTCATTAATCCCCGCTTAATGCCATAAGCTTCATCAATCACTTGAGCTATTGGAGCGATACAATTCGTCGTACAAGAAGCATTTGATACAACCGAATGAAGATGTGGATCATACACGTCTTCATTGACCCCCATAACAATAGTCGCTTCAACACCTTTTCCTGGCGCAGTAAGGAGAACCTTTTTCGCTCCAGCTTGAAGATGTTTCTCGGCATCCACTTGTGTATTAAAACGTCCCGTAGCTTCAATGACAATATCTACCTCATGACGCCCCCACGGAATAGCATGTGGATCTTTTTCAGAAGATACCACGATCGTTTTCCCGTCTACTACGAGATGGTCATCTTCCACTTGCACGTGAAAAGGATTTTTCCCATGAACCGAATCATACGTAAACAAGTGGGCTAACATATGAACATCTGTGAGATCATTGATGGCTACTACTTCAAGATCTTCGTCACATAAAGATAACCGTAATATATTTCGACCTATTCTACCGAACCCATTAATGCCTACTTTTAATGTCATTCATTATTCCTCCATTTATAATAGGATTGTTTAATTTACACTGATTCGATAGTATATGCAGCGTCAGCATCTATTACTCTTTATTTAAGTTCTTGTTTTTTAGGAATCTATGTACTTCTCGATGTGTGACGATAGGTTTTCAAAGGTGAGTTCGGGATACATAAATTGTTCATCAGCAATTTCGATGACTGGAACAGCTAAAGAGTATTTCTCAATCCACTCATCTTTTGTATAAATATCTCGTTCCTCGATCGTGAATGGATAGATCGATTGTAAAGTATGTAATAATGCTTCAGCATCTTTGCATAAAGTGCATTTCTCATGCGTATAAAAAATGGCCTTCAATTGCCCGTCCTCCTCTAAAATCATCTGTACTCAAGTATAAAACATATTGAGCTTTTTTTCTAAAAAACATCACATTTGTAAAGGCACGCAAACTAAAATAAGCATATATCTATCCGAAATAGATATATGCTTATTTTTCTATAAAATTATCCATTTATTTTTCACGGCCATCAAAGCTGCATTGATTCGGTCATCTACTTGTAATTTCTGCAATATAGAAGCGACATGATTTGTAACAGTCTTTGTTGAAATGGATAATTCGATGCTCATGTGTGCAGTCGTTTTTCCTTGAACAATCAATTCTAATATCTCCCATTCACGGTCCGTCAGAAGCTCATCCGGACGTTCAAAAGAATGTTGGGTAATTCGTATATAGTCACGGAATAACGCTGGCACAATTTTTTCATCAATATAACTACTCTCACATGTTAGCCCTTTGAACTTTTGAATGAATACATCTTTATCTACTTCTTTGAAAAAATATCCTTTTAGTTCATGTCTAAATAATAAAGGGATTTCAATATGGTTAGGGTTTTCTGTACATACAACTGTCGCTATCCTTTGTTTCTTTGCATATCGTACATATGCATAAAGTTCAGCTAACGTAACTGTATCAATATCGATGATCAGAAGAACTGCATTTATTTGTTCATCTTTTACCAATTCTTCTCGATTTCTATAAATGACTTCATAGTCTTTATTTGAGAGACGGTTCTTTACATGTTCGTCTATATAATTACTTTCTTCATTAACAATAATAACATTCATCTGTTTTTCTCTCCCTAGAGGTGACTCTTTCAATCGAGTAATACATAAGCATATAATGCTCCTGCACTTGTAATATTAAATGGTAGTTTTATCGCTTGTTTGAACCCAGTAATACGACTGTTTCCTTCTAATATGGAGGGATATGTTATATCTATTTCATACCCTTTTCCTACAATGTTCGTTGATAAGTTTCCAGCAATCATATTGCCTAATTCACCACTAAATGATGTCAACATTTCTCCTGCAACTTCCATTTGAAACATGCTTTGTCCAATGGAAGCAAACATAAGCCGATCGCCGGAAAGAACTAGCTTGCCTGAAATATCACCAGTTAGACCAATGAGTACACCATAAGAAATAGAAATAAACGAATCAATTCTTTCTGGGCTACTCTTCTTCATTTCTAAAGGTATCACATGAGAAATCGATTCGTGGGTACCATTTAATAAGTCCTTCACTATTACATTTCTTTGTTTAATAACTCTTTCCACTGTATATCTTCCTCTCCTGGTGTCTTGTCATATAAAAACTGGCTACCGTACGACGCACGGGTAGCCAACAACTTTTAATATGTGAACATTAAAGTTTCGGCAACTAGGCGATCATTAGATGAAAACACATGTACTTCCAAATAGCAATATCTAGGCTTTTCACCCTATACTTTCATAACAATTTGCCTCTCACTTACTAAAAGATAGTCACAATGAACTATTCCCTTGTATTATACACGACAAAATATGCCATTACAACAAATCATACACTTTAATTAGTTATTAAGTCCCACTAGCGTTGCATAAATATAGTTCCAATATTCTGTCTATATGCTTAGGTATAAAATAAAAAAAGCTAAAACACCAAACTAACGGTAGTAAAAATCCATTTTTTCAACTATAACTAATGGCAGTCGCAACAGTGGTTAAAA
>JAPFDS010000005.1 GCA_026168805.1 Caryophanales bacterium
AAAAATATTCGGATTTTTATTTACTATCTTTATTTAAAAGATGTATTCTATAAAAAGCGTCCTAAACATGTGACTTTCAATTAAATACAAAAGTAGTTTCAGGGTTATATAATTAGCACCCACAAATACTTGACTCAATCGGATTAGACCAATACATATAATAATTAAGATAAACGCTGGTATAATATAATTAAACTGTTTAATTCGAAAAAGACGACCAAAGATGAGTGAATGGATATACAAATAAATTGCCAAACGAACAAAAGCACTTACTGCCCAAAAAGGGAAAAAAACAGCTCTAAGTTTTGTAAAAAACCTATATGGGCAAATCGAATTGCTTCATGATATGGATAATTCAATAACTGGACTGGTTTATAATCAAAGAGAACGATATACGAGGTGATTGCAATCGTTAATTGAAGAATCACTATAATAAACGCAGTCCATGTTCCTTTTTTGAAATGTTTTGCTTTATTGACATATGTTGCTAAGAAAGCTAGAAATAAAAAGTCAATATAAATAGCGACTTTCATCGTACTTTGATTCATAATTTCTTGAATACCGGGCCCAAGAATAGGAAATAAAAAATCAATACTTCCATTTGAAAAAGAAAGGATAATTGTTAACAACCATGCAAAAGCAATTGGGAATATTCCAAGCCAAATGACTGAACCAATACTTTGAATTCCTTTCATAGCACCATATCCACAAATAAACAAAAATGCAGCATAAATAACAATATGTGGCGTCTTAAAAAAGTACATAGAAGTGATAATATCTACATAAGTCGCGGATATAATGATAATAATAATCGTCAGAAGAATCCATAAAAAGAATAGCAACCCTTTTCCGACTACTTTTCCACAAGCATCCTGAATGACTTCAAAAAAGCAATGCTTTTCGTTATCCATAACCATTTTAATGAGTAGGTAGATAGGAATAATCATAATGATTCCAGACAAAAGTGGAATCATCCAAGCGCTATTTTCTGCACGTTGAAACAAAAGGGAAGGTATATCATCTGTAACTTTTGTTACTGAAAGTGCTAAAGCTATAGCAATATATTCACGAATACCAATTTGAGAATGCATATTGTCCATTAAAATCCCTCTACTTCTTTGACATATCTTTTGGCTTTAAATATGCAGGTCTAAATACTTCATTTTTCAGCAACCCCTTAATAAATGTGTCTTGTGGTGATTCATAATACGGAGTTTTAGGAGAAAAGTAAGGTACACCAAATGATGTGAACGATACTAAATAAAACAAAGTAACTACATATAGCCCAACAATGCCTAAAATCCCAAATGTTGCTGCGGCAATGAGTGCAGCAAAACGGTACATGCGAATCGCGAAGTTTAAACTCAAGTCACCTACCGCAAATGAACTTAATCCGTCAAGAGCAACGATGATAACGACAATCGGACTTACGATATTGGCTTCTACGGCAGCTTGTCCCAAAATAAGTGCTCCTACAATTCCTATGGTAGATCCGATTGGTGAAGGAACTCGTAATCCGGCTTCTCGAATTAATTCAAAAGCTATTTGCATAATAAATACTTCAATAACAGGTGAAAAGGGGACTTTTTCACGGGTTTGGACAATTGCTAACAATAATTCATACGGAATCATTTGTGCATGAAAGTGTGTCACAGCAACATAATATGCAGAAATTGCCATTGTAATAAAAAGAGCTAGTAAACGTAATATTCGAGTAAAGTTGGTGTGTAAAAATCTGTTGTAATTATCTTCTTCTGAATGATACAGCGTCCAAAATGTTACTGGTAGAATAAGGGCAGCTGGTGAGTTTTCCATGAGTAAGATGACATGACCTTTTTCTAAAAAGGTTGTTGCCCGGTCTGGTCGTTCCGTGTATAAAATAGTTGGAAAAAGTGCCATAGGCTTTGAATCAATGTATTGTTCGAGTATAGCGAGATTGCTTATTGAACCAGAATCCAACTCTTTAAGTTTTTTTCTGATTTTTGTAACTAGATCATCATTTGTTAGATCTTTAATGTATGTAAGATAAGCATTATTGTGAATTCTCTCTGAGATAGGAATAGATTCAAATATCATATTTTCATCTTTAATCCTTTTACGCACTAATGAAAAATTTATCTCTATATCTTCAACAAATGACTCGTTAGGACCTTTTAGGATTACTTCATTCGTGGGCTTTTCAACAGACCTACCTTGAAATTTGATTGTTTCAATGGAGTAGGCCTCCGTATACCCCTCTATAAATAATAATGTGTTTCCATTGTTAATTTCTCTTATTACATCTCCAGTTATTTTATACGGAGTAACTTCTCTAGCAGTTAATAGATTTGCCACTTTAGCATCACGTATTGTATTTTGCATCATGGGCCTCAACAGGTGTTCTTCAATAACCTTTTCATCAGTAGTTGACGAAATAAAAAATAAAGCTGCTTTTTTTTGTAAACCGCCTATATTGAAATGGCGAACAACTACATCCGTATTTTGATCAACGTTATATACCTTTTCTAATGTCTGTATTATTTTTTGTATATCCGTACCAACCGGATGTTCCTTTATTGAGACGATATCTTCTTCAGTTGATTGTTCTTCAATGGAAGTTTTATTTGTCGTTAACAGCTTTTCTAAAAAGGATTTAAACATACATCTTCCCCTCAATATTTGCCATGTTCGTTCATGGTAGACAGTTCGCTTGAGACCTATTCGGTCAACATCTCATTCATGATCAACAATTTTAACGACTGATTCATGAATGGATTCCAGTTGTTTGAGCCACATTTCTTGTTGATCACTATTTGAAAATGAAGCAGTCTTGATTCCATTGATAAGATCATTAAGATCATTTTGAATCATTTTAAGGTCTCCGTTTATGTAGTATGAACGTTCTTCCTCAGAATATGTACGGACGTTTAGTTTACCTGAGGGTTCCAAACGAGCGAACTCTACATCTGTTAGCTGGTCAATATTACGCGTTCGCAAAGATTCGAGTAGTTCATCTTTTGTCATTCGTTCGTCTTTTAAATGTTCATAAATAAATGCTCCGTCATGGATTAAGGTTTTACCTTTACCATGAATAAAATCATTAAAACGTTCAGATTTCAGAGCAATTGCGTCGATGCATACTATTAAGAAGGTCCATGAGAGAATAGCTATGACACCATGCAGAAGGGGATACGTATTTGAACTGATGTGAATGGCTACAGCACCACCCAGTACAATCCCAGAAATATATTCAAAAATTGTCATTTGTGTTAAATGCTTTTTTCCGAGCCAACGAATCATCAAATAAAGTAACAAAAGTAATAAAACTACTCGTCCAATAATTGCAATTACCGGATACATAAAGTCCCCTCCTCATAGTCATGTGATTAAGAACCTTTTGGCTTAAAAATAATTGCTCCAATGACGCCAAAAATAATAGCTGCAGAAATCCCTGCACTTGTAACTTCGAAAATTCCTGTCACAACACCGATTAACCCATGTTCTTCTGCTTCGGCCATAGCACCATGTACTAATGAATTCCCGAAGCTAGTAATGGGTACAGTTGCACCAGCTCCAGCGAAATCAATCAGTGGTTCATAAAGTCCGATCCCATCTAAAATTGCACCAATGACGACTAAGGTTGTTAATGTGTGAGCCGGAGTTAATTTTGCAACGTCAAACATGAGCTGTCCAATGACACAAATAATTCCTCCGACAATAAATGCCCATAAAAAGATCATTATTCATCACTTCCATTTTCTATTGCCACTGCGTGTGCAATTGCAGGCATTGATTTTTGTTGTTGAATCGATAATGGAGAATGAAGCGCACCAGTTGCGACAAATAGAACACGATTTAATTTTTTAGTTAAGAGCTGTTCATATATGTGGCCAAACGCAACAACCGACGAACAAGCGGCTCCACTTCCACCAGCAAATGATGCTGGGTCGCCTCCGTAAACCAATATTCCCGAATCAATAAATTGTTCATTTGTGACAGACACTTTGACATCTCGTAGTAATTGAATGCAAATTTCCCTTCCAATGGAGCCGAGGTCACCTGTGACAATTGCATCATAATGTGAGATTGGTAATTGAAAATCATGTAAATGAGTAATAATAGTATCTGCAGCAGCAGGAGCCATTGCCGCCCCCATATTAAACGGATCGGTTATATTTAAGTCATGCACTTTTCCAATCGTAGCGCGTTTAATAATTGGACCTTCTCCATCTTTACTAATAATTGCACAACCTGCTCCTGTAACTGTTGTTTGAGCAGTATCAGGAGTTTGACTTCCGTATTCGGTAGGAAATCGATATTGTCTTTCCGTTGAAGAATAATGACTCGAAGTTCCAGTTAAAATATAATTCGCACCTTTAGCTTCAATGATTGCTGCAGCTAGAGCAACGCTTTCCATGGAAGTTGCACACGCATTAAACGTCCCTAAAAAAGGAATTTGCAATGTACTTGCTGCAAAATTTGTTGGGGTAATTTGATTGATTAAATCTCCACCAATGAAGAAATCGACTTGTTCATCAAAGATATTTGCTTTTTGAATAGCTAAAGTACTTGCTTCTTCCATTAATCGTTGTTGAGCATCTTCATATGATTTTTCTTCCATCCACAAGTCATCAAACAAAAGATCGAAAGAGGGAGCTAAAGGTCCTTTTGCTTCTTTTGGACCACCGACAGCACTTCCTGATAATAATTTGGGTGATGTTGAATATGCCCAAGACTGTGAACCTGTGAACATTATATAACCCCCCACATCATAAATAGTGTTTTAATAAGTGCAATGACAAACGCTGCAAACACTCCAAAAACGATCACAGGACCTGCTAATTTAAACATATTAGCTCCTACTCCGAGAATAAATCCTTCTGTTCGGTGTTCAATTGCAGACGATATCATGGCATTGCCAAATCCGGTAACTGGCACAGCTGTGCCAGCCCCGGCAAACTGTCCGAGTCTGTCATACATACCAAAACCAGTTAAAATCATCGTTATAAAAATAAGTGTTGCAACTGTGGGATTTCCAGCAGTTTGTTCGGTGAAATCAAAGAACGTAATATAAAATGTCGTAATTAGTTGCCCGATGACACAAATTGCCCCTCCAATAAAAAAAGCCTTTACACAATTTAAGGCAATCGGACGAGGATTTGCATGTGCTTGTTCTGTTTGTTTATAGGCTGTGCTTGTAGGCGGAAATGGCGGTTTATTTTTCTTCATGAGGATATCTCCTTTTTATGTTTGTTCTTTTGAGAGTGATACAATCTTTTTTATTCGTTTTTCTACTGTTTGATTGGATATGTTTTCGTTGTGTAAATCTTGTTCAAGCTTTTCAAGTTCAAGTCTAATTTTTGCATCTGTAGAAACTTCAATTTCAACTTGAGGTAATTTTTTATTGAGTTGTTTTTTGATATCTTTTTTAATGGATTCTAATTGAAAGCGATACATGTGTTGAACATCAAACGCGATCATTAACGTATCGTTTGAATTCACAGCGAAAATGTCAGTGGTTTCATCAAATAAGTCTGCAATTTCTTTCGCTTCGTTAGCAGGTGTTTGGTCGATGTTTGTTTCATTTGTAACAGTTGAAAAATTCATTTGTTCTTTTGTTTGATGTTTTTGTTGTTCTAAGTGGTCTGTTGATTTTGCACAACCAGTGAATAAAAATAAGGTAATAATGCTTCCAACGATATAACGCATACCTTTCGCCTACCTCTCTGTTTATTTCCGTATATGTAGTATTTATAAGGACAGTAAAACTATGTATGTCATTATTTTCCTAACAGAGTGAAATTCATAATTTAATTTAAATGAATATATATTTTAACGCAAGATTATGGTAAATTAACAACAATACATGTTCTTTCATGCCTATGTTTGATAGACTAGAATACAAAGGATTAAAGGAGATGTATATGATGGTAGAAATTCGTACCCCAATTTCAGTTGATGAAGCGATTAATCGCTTAATGAAATATAAATTTGAAGGTACAAGTGAGACGGTATCATTTCATGTGTGCGATGGTAGGCGTTTAGCCGAACCAATTGTCGCGACAAGCCATGTACCCTCATTTGATAAATCACCTTATGACGGTTTTGCTTTCCGGTCAGAAGATACAGCTGCGGCTAAAGAAGGAAAAGCAATCACATTTGAAGTTGTTGAACATATAGGTGCAGGGACTGTGCCAGAAAAGCACATACAACCGTTTCAAGCTACACGGATTATGACAGGTGCTCAGATCCCTGAAGGTGCAGATTGTGTAGAAATGTTTGAAAAATGTGAGGAATTCACGAATGATGGACGTTCATTTATAACGGTTGAACACCAAATGAAGTCCGGACAAAATATTATTGCTACTGGTTCAGAAGTAAAAGAAGGTTCTGTGTTAATTGAAAAAGGGACATTCATAGATCCAGGTGTAAAAGCGCTATTAGCAACATTTGGATATGCAGAAGTAAAGGTAGCCAAAAAACCTGTAGTAGGGGTGCTAGCAACAGGGACAGAGTTACTTGATATCGATGAACCGTTAGAACCAGGAAAAATACGCAACTCAAATGCGTATATGATTTGTTCACAAATTGAACGAGCGGGTGGCGATTATCAATATTATGGTGCATTACCTGATGAACTTGATTCAAGTTATGATAAAATGAAAAGTACATTAGAAGAAGTGGATGTATTAATAACGACTGGAGGAGTCTCCGTTGGGGATTTTGATTTAATTCCAGAAATATATGAAAAACTTGAAGCAGAAGTCTTATTTAATAAAGTTGCTCAAAGACCAGGTAGTGTGACGACGGTAGCGCACGCAAAAGGTAAGCTATTATTTGGATTATCAGGAAATCCATCTGCTTGCTTTGTAGGATTTGAATTGTATACGCGTCCAATCCTCCAACATGCATTAATGAATCCAAACATTTTTGCGGTTCGGGCAAAAGCGCTATTAGCTGAAGACTTTCCAAAAACGAATCCGTTTTCTCGATTTGTCAGATCATATGTGACATTAGAAAATGGACAATTACATGTACATTTGGCTGGTATGGATAAATCGAACGTAGTATCTTCGCTAGCTCGTACGACTTCTTTAATGGAGTTACCTGCAAGTGAAACCGGAGTGAAGCAAGGCGATGAAGTAGAAGTACTCTTACTTCATGTAAACGAGCGACAAAACACTTTTAGATAAGAGAGGAGCATGTGCATATGGGAGAAATTACTCCAATTACCGATCATTTTGGAAGAGCATTAAAAGATTTGCGAATTTCTGTTATCGACCAATGTAATTTACGTTGCACATATTGTATGCCTAAAGAGATTTTTGGGGATGATTATGCATTTTTACCAGAATCTGAATTGCTTAGTTTTGAAGAAATAACTCGACTGGCACAGACATTTGCATCGTTAGGTGTGAATAAGATTCGCTTAACGGGTGGAGAACCATTGATGCGTAAAAATTTACATGAACTTATTCAAGAATTAACGAAAATAGATGGTATTGATGACATTGCATTAACGACAAATGCTTTCTTTTTACCACGTGATGCCCAAAATTTAAAAGATGCAGGATTAGAACGGGTAAATATTAGTTTAGATGCAATCGAAGATGAAGTATTTAAAGAAATTAACGGTAGAGGTGTTGTGACACTACCGGTTTTAAAAGGAATTGACGCAGCTTTAGATGCAGGTCTACAAGTAAAAGTAAATATGGTTGTTAAAAAAGGTATGAATGAAAGTCAGATTTTACCAATGGCACAGTATTTTAAAGATAAAGACGTTATTTTACGTTACATCGAATTTATGGATGTTGGGAACCATAATGGCTGGGATTTTGATAATGTTGTGTCTAAACAAGAAATCATTGATACGATTCATGCAGAGATGCCACTCGAAGAAGCGGAACCGAATTATTATGGGGAAGTAGCGAATCGATTCCAGTATAAAGATGGGATTGGCGAAATTGGTGTTATATCGTCAGTGACAGATTCATTTTGTGGTACATGTACACGTATGCGATTGTCTGCAGATGGAAAGTTATACACTTGTTTATTTGCCTCAAAAGGATTTGATATTCGCAAAAAACTACGTGACGGACTGACAAGTGATGAGTTGACAGAAGAATTAACATCTCTTTGGGGACAACGAACTGATCGTTATTCTGAAGAACGTGGAAAACATGGGAATCCTAATCGAGAAAAAATTGAAATGTCCTATATTGGTGGTTAATCCAACGTTGGTGAAGGGGAGAAGACGATGAAAACGTTTAAACTAAAGTCTTTGATCATTTTAAACCATGTAGATAAACAGGTTGAAAAAAAAGTAATACCTTTAATTGATGGATTAATTATTAACCGGGAAGATGGAAAGGATCAATGGCTTGTTGAAGCATATGTTGATAAAACATTTGAAGATTATTTTAGAAAATTACAAGATAAAGAAGACATCATGATTGAAGTTAAAATTACGAAAGAAACGAATGAGCCAGCAACCTTTATTACTTCTATAACGGGTGTAAATAGTATTGGAAGTAATATGAACGTTTTGTTTCTTGGCCAAATGATCGATTTGAAGCGTGGAGAAGCTCAACATATATTAGAACAACTCGTCCATGATGGATACGAGGGGGAAAAACTAATTGAACTTTTCCAACGTAAAATGAAGATTAAAGACTAAAGTCGTACCGATAAAATGGTGCGACTTTTTCTTCAAGAAAACGATAGCAAAATAATTTATTTGTTGATGAAAATAAGATAGAATAGAAACAATTCTATTCAGAAAACACGATAGGTTTAGCTATTGGAAGAAGAGGAGACACCCCATGCATCTAAATCACCACCATAAGCATAAGTTTAGAAATTTATCAGCGGTACAATTACTGCTTTCTTTTTACTTTTTAGCAGTAATCGGTTCAACGATTTTATTATTATTACCAGTTGCTTATTTGCCAGGAGTATCAGTACAATTTATTGATGTTCTTTTTACTGCAGTGAGTGCTTTAAGTGTAACGGGTTTAAGTACGATTACAATTGTTGATACATATAGCACGACAGGGATTGTATTTTTAGTCCTTATTCTTCAATTGGGTGCTGTAGGTGTAATGGCAATCGGCACATTTGTTTGGATGTTACTGGGGAAAAAAGTGAGTGTTAGAGAGCGCAGACTCATCATGACCGATCAAAATCAGACGACATTTGGTGGTGTCGTAAAGCTTATTCAGCAAATTATACTTGTCCTTTTTATTATAGAAGTTGTCAGTACAATTATCTTTACCTTATATTATTTAAAGTATTTTCCAACATTAGGTGAAGCATTTATAAATGGTCTTTTCAGTACTGTTAGTGCAATCTCAAATGGCGGATTCGATATTACTGGAAGCTCGCTCATATCTTATCAAAATGACTATTTTATTCAAATCATGACAATGATATTGATTATTATTGGAGCTATAGGATTTCCAGTGCTTGTAGAAGTGAAAGAATTTATTATGACGCCTAAAAAGAATCGTCGATTTTACCGATTCAGTTTATTTACAAAAGTAACTACTACAACATTTGCTTTATTGATTGTTGTGGGAACCATTGTTATTTACTTAATAGATATGAATTATTTCTTTAAAGGGGTCGCTGCTGATCAAACCTTTTTCCAGTCTTTATTTCAATCTGTTACAACAAGAAGTGGGGGCCTGTCTACAATCCCTGTAGAGGAATTAAGAGAGCAAAATCATCATTTTATGTCGATTTTAATGTTCATTGGTGCATCTCCAAGTAGTGCAGGTGGGGGTATTCGAACAACAACGTTTGCATTAGTTGTTATATTTGTTATTACATATGCACGTGGAGGAAAGGGAATACGTTTATTTAGAAGAGAAATATATGACCAGGATTTACAAAAAGCAGTTACAGTATTATTGATGGCTATTGGATTGATCACGAGTTCTTTATTTATCATATCTCTTATTGAACCATCCTTTAGCATCACTCAAATATTATTTGAAGTTACATCTGCATTTGGAACAGTCGGTTTATCTCTTGGAATTACAGAAGAATTAACGATTGTTAGTAAATGTATTCTAATGCTTTTAATGTTTATTGGCCGTGTAGGAGTGATTACATTCTTATTTATGTTCACTCGAAATCCAAAACCCGAAGCTTACAGACTTCCTAAAGAACGAATTATTATTGGATAAAAAATTTCCATGCGTAGAGTAGAACGCATGGAAATTTATATTTTATTCATCGATTTCATACGAAAGTATTTTTACTTGGTCATTTTCTAATCCAATGATGAACGTGTATGAATGGTGTTGTTCACTTTTTTCATCATCATCAACTTCTTTAGTGGTAATGGTCACATCTACGGTAATTTCAACTTGATGATCGTCCGTGTTTGTTTCAACAGGGTCATCATAAGATAGTGTTGTATGATGAATATATGAATCACGAAAATCTACATATGACAGTTGCGCTTGAACATCACTTCCAAACAATGTATACGCGCTAATATAATCTCTCATTTTGATACCTTCAAAAAAGTAATCCATGATATACATAGCATCCTCTTTTAGGTTTTCCTCATCAAAATTCTCAAGTCGATCATCAACTTCAGGAATTTCTAAATCATCATTAACCGCTTCGTCAGACCATTGATATAATGTGTCAATGACCTGAGAAATAGGGATACTAAACCCTATGATCCCATCATCCGTACCAACAGCATTAATGCCAACCACTTCGCCGGTATCCTTGTGTATTAATGGGCCACCACTATTCCCTTGTGTAATTTGAGCCGATATTTGATAGGCATTTGCATACGTATATCCGTCTACTTCTAAATTACGATCAAGACCAGAAATAATCCCAACGGTTACCGTGTTTTGAAACCCATGTGGGCTTCCTAAGGCAATAATATCATCACCAATCTCCATAGTCCCTTCTTCATTTATTTGTAAATGAGAATTACTAGCTAACTGTGGGACTCTTAGGACAGCTACGTCTGTATCTTCTCCAATACCAATAACAGCTGCAGGATATATATGAGCATTAGCGGTTCGAACATAAATCACTTCAGCATCTTTTACGACGTGAGCATTTGTGACAATGTCTCCTTTCTCATTATATATAAATCCCGATCCTGATCTAGAACTTTGGTTGGTTTCCACTTCTATGGATACTACATTTTTTTCAGTTTCATGAATAATTGTTTTTAAATCGAGTTCATCATTATTATTACTAACTTCGCTTAAAATTGGGTCTGAAACAACTGTTTCTTTTGTGTTCCAGTAGTTTGAAACAAAGAACAGTCCTAAAATACCGAGCAAGATAATTCCTACTGAACAAAGTGCAGGTAGTTTCCATTTTCTTTTCATGTTATCTACTCCGATCTGTAAAATGGTGTTCCGATGTTTAGTCTACATACCATGTAATTTTATTTACGTTGACTAAAATATCTGTATCCTCTATATCAAGGTCATAGTGCGTAAACTCAAAATTACCATCTTCATCTGGATATAGAATTTCCGGGAACACGAACACTCGATTTGTCTCAAAAGGTTCGTTGCCTTTTGTATACAATTCGTATTCTACAAACACGGAAGTGATTGGAACAGTTGCAGCACTTTTAACTTTTCCATTGACAATTATATTCCCTTGCTCATTATAATCTACTTCAACATGGTCTAACTTTATTGCGTCGTTGCGATTATGTTGATCTTCTTCCTCGGCAATGGTTACGGCTTGTTCAATGCGCTCTTGTTGAGCTGTTTCAAAAGCAGATTTCTCTTTCGCTATCGTTGTTTTTAAACCTTGTAACTTTGTGGAATCAGAAGCGTATTTTAATCCATCATCTACAATTAATAATGCGTCATTAAATTGATTGTTATTTAAATGATCACTTGCTTTTGCAAATGTATAATCAACAATTTCTTCTCGGATTTCTTCAGCAATTCGAATGCCATCATCATTACTAATGGATTCAGCATCCCATAATAGTATTTTTAATTTGTCTACAGATGGGCTATTAGCAAGCTTTTCTTCAATTTCTGCAAGTTCTATCTTGTCTCTTTCAGTAGCTAATTTATTCAAATAATCATTTACAGCTTGTCCTTGTAAATGATCGAATTCATTTTCAAATGTATCTATTTTTTCAAGAGCTTCTTTGTATTGTTTATCTTTTATCAAAGCAGGAATATCTTCTAATCCGCGCTCAATTTCTTCAGCGATTTCTAAAAAGTCATGAGCGATACGTGCTTGTTTAAAAGATGTGTGATAGGAAAGTGAGACTTCGAATTCATTGAGAGCATCTTCATATTTTTTCTCTTCAATATAATCAGCACCAAGCGTATAATGATGTTTTGCTTGCTCATACTTCGTTTGTAAAATTAGAAAATAAAACAAAGAAATGAAAAGAGTCAGTGCTGCAATTCCAATTGGCATGAACCACCACTTATTAAATTGTTTCGTTTCTTTTAAACGTTCATCTAGGTCAATTGGAAGTTTTTTACCGCACGTAACGCAGAAATGTTCATTTTCATGAATAGCTGCCCCGCAATGTGGACAATGAAACATATGTACCCACCGCCTTTGTTATTCTCGTTGAATGTTTTAATAATACGTATGGATATAGATGATTTTCACAAGAATGAAATTTGTTTGGATTTCAATTGTATGTACTTTTCGTATAGTATATTTTACAATGACTTGAGAAGAATAGCTATACATTCTTTATTTTATATCGTTTTCTTGCTATAATGATTTTAGGATACGTATCGCACGAATTACATATTTTATTCTCATATAGAAATGGGGGAGTATACGATGTTAGAATTCGGAACTATTTTAGGTGTCATTTGCTTCGCTGTTTTAGCATTAAACATCGGATATTGCTTATTTGACAACGAATAATTATCAAGGTTTTGAAATCTGAAAGTGCATCCTGTCAGAGTAGATATCTTTCATCTACTCTGCTAGATACACTCTGCAAAGGATCCCGTCTACTTCGTTCGAGACCACTCACCAACAGGAAAATAAATAAACTCTGAGCGACCGATGATTTCATCCTCCTCAATTAAACCTAAACCATTCCTACTATCTTTACTTACTGCACGATTATCACCCAATACAAAATAATGTTCATTAGGAATAAAATATGGACCGAAATTACCCGTATGTTCATTAGAATCTTCATTTAGATAACTCTGTTCAGAAGGTTGATCATCTATATAAAGGATATGATTTTTCATTTCGATTTTCTCACCTGGTAGAGCGACAATTCGTTTTACATAATTTTTAAAAGGTCTTTTTATAATGACAACATCTCCGCGGTCTGGACTACCGATGAGGTAAACAAATTTATTATAGACGATACGCTCGCCGTCTACTAATGTCGGTTCCATACTTTCACCTTCGACGATAGAAGTTGATAAAACAAAAGATTTAACAATTAAAGCAAGTACAACCGCTACTACAATCACCTTCAGCAGTTCTATCCACTCTAATTTACTCTTTGTACGCTTTCGAGACATGAATGCCGCCTCCTTTACACAACAGTTATATTCATAATACCATAGTACATTTGTTGATTCGAGTTTACACCACAGGTAATAGAAAGTACATACATTTTTATACTCATACATAACAACTCATGTTACTATTTACAATATCAGCTACAAATACACAGTACTTTATTGCTGCCTACAGATTAGAACTGATTAGATATTTGTGCATTCATCCAAGGTTTATTAGGAAAGTAGGAGCACTATAAATATTAAAGTCATGCACATAAACAAAGGAGGAACTATTAAGAATATCATGGAAGATGCTAATCAATTATTAGAGAAAATCGAGAGAATAAGAAATGAAATGATGCAATTAGCGCTTCAAAAAGGATTCCAGGATAAAGAAGTCATTGGTTTAAGTCAAGAATTAGACAAGCTCTTAAATAAATATAATCGTTTGAAGCGCTCCTAAAATAAACGTATCCATTATGAACGAGATGTTCATTTAGTTTGATGATAGAAGAGAACTTTAATTCGACGTATTGGCATGTATTGCATCCTTTGATTGTTGCCACTGCGTATATACAACAGCAGCTAAAATAAAGAGCATTCCGAGAAATTGATAGAACGTGAAAATTTCTTTAAAAATAAAAATACCAATCAGAGTTGCTACAATAGGTTCAATGGTACTTACAATAGCCGCTTTAGAAGCTTCTATTAGCTGTAAGCCGTATGTATATAATAAAAAGGCTACGGCTGTAGGCAATAAACCAAGGCCAATTGCAAGGAATAAAACCTTTGGGTTCGTTAAATACGCTACTTTTTCTTGGTAAGGGAAAAAGGGTACCATTGCAACTGCAGCAACAATAAAGGTATATAAAGTTACCGTCATACTTGTATATTTCCTGAGAGCAAACTTTCCAAATATACTATAAAGTGAAAAACCAAAGCCTGCACTGAGTCCAAAAAGAATAGCTTTTATATTCCATTGCTCTGGAGCGAATGGGAGTAATCCAGCGACGAGGCATACACCAATAAATGTAGTGATTAGAGCCCCGATCACAAATTTAGTAATCGGTTCTTTAAATAAAAAGAAAGACAATATCGTTACAAAAGCTGGTGCAGTATATAAAAGCGTTGTTGCAATAGGTAGTGTTGAAATTTCAATAGCAGAAAATAAACTGTAATTAAAAAATAAAATGCTGCATATTCCAGTACCCAAAAAATACAAAATATCTTTCAATGATGCTAAACGAAATGTTTTGGGGGATGTGCATATGAAATAAATAGATAATAATATAGCAGTAGACCAAACACGAAGTGTAACTACCTCCATTGGAGTAAATCCAAAAGCATATAAATGTTTTACATACCAGCCGATTGTTCCCCACAATGCAGCCCCTAAAGCAATTAGAAAAATTGGTCTCCTCATGAATAGTCTCCTTACTAAATTGTTTTCAACCAAATTGACTTCGTATAAAGTACGTTTTTGAAAGTCATTCAACCGTATAGAACTAGAAATACATGTCTATCCTATATGAGAAGGACTCAAAAAGGATGAGAGATATGATAGATTTGAAGTTTTTATATTTTTTTGAGGTGGACATGTTGTTTTTTAACTGGAAAAGTAATCTGATGACGTACGGTCTTTTAATCTTTAGTATCATAGTTTTGTATGTAATGACATTTTATATTATTCGGTTAGCCATATCTTTGGAACTTATACAAACGCTCACATATATATTTACGATATTATTACTTGTCATTGGTGTATATGTGTACTCGAATGTTGTAGGTGACATACACATTAAGCAGATGTTGAAGCTCGTATTTGAGAGTATAACTATTTTTGGTGGTCTGTTATTCCTCTACATGGCTTTTCGAACGATTATCAATAAGAATAAAACATAGATACGCACAAGTGTTCATTTTTATGTAATCACGTCCACCACTACAATACGATTGTAGTGGCTTGGCGATAGATGTTATGAAGTACATAAATGACTCATCTTTGCTTAAAAATGTCGATGTGGTTTCGTTGGTGGCCACTCCATTTTACCAAGAGATGAAGGGGTGTAATAAGATGAACGAGTGTGTTCATGCTGGGTGCGTTTCTTTTTTGGTTCCCATCCTATATAAGCATATAACATCCGCTTTGCTTTTCCCAAGGGCATTTTAGAACGTGGATTTCTATATGTGTGATCTAGGGAACCTAGATGTTCATAGTGTTCAAAGTCTTCTTTCGATGGCAAAATATGGAAGTAATAATTAGCCACTTGGATAAGTAATGTAGAGTGTTGGTTACTTAATTTTGGATGATCGGAAAAGTGCATACCGATTTTTTTGGCTCTTTTTGCCTCTAGCATTAAGCGAATGGCTTCCTTCTTTAAATGATAGAGATGTTGTGGCTCTGGAGCTGTTTTTGCATGTCTATTAACAGTATAAATAGCTTCAGCAAGTTCTTGTGTTGAGGCTACATTGCTCAATTACATATCCTCCTTTGGCATGAAATTTATATATTGCTAGTTTACCGCATAGGTTGTCTACATGCAAATGAATAACTTTAAAGCGAACCTTTATATAAAGGGGAATACGTTAGAAAAGAAGTTTAAATGATATCACTTGATACACGTAAAAAGCCAGCCTTTCTCTTATTGAGAGGAGGCTGGCTTTTTACGTCTATAGAAACAATACCTATATCACTACATTTCTTTTACTTTTTATCGTTAATATAATCTACAATTGCTTCCATGTTTTCGTATTGTGTCCCATCAAAGCGGTTGATCACTTGTCCATCAGGAGCAATGATGAAAAAGCTAACTGTGTGGTTGATCTGATCTGTACCTTCTTCTTCTTGAAGGCCGGATTTAAATGAATCTAGAGAAAACTCAACGATATCATCGTATTCGTATCCGGTTAAAAAGTGCGCATTTGAAAATTCAATTCCTCTTGTTTCACCGTATTCTTTAAGAACATCTGGTGTATCTCTATCAGGATCTACACTAAAGGAAATTAATGTGACATCATCTTCTAGTCCTTCTTCTTGTAAAAGCTCTTGTAACTTAGCTTTGTTTGATGTCATTGGCGGACAGACAGATGTACAGTTCGTAAAAATAAAGTCTGCTACCCAAAACTTTCCATCCAAATCTGATTTTTCAACCGTATTCCCATCTTGGTCCGTAAATGAAAAGTCTTCTATTTCTAAATCGGCTAGCATTGGGTCGTCAACTTCATATGTCTTTTCAGAACATGCACTAACGATCGTCAATATAGCTGCTATTGTAATCAAGAACATCATTTTCTTTCGTATATGTAACATATATTATCCTCCATTCCTTCTTTTTCTATATCCTACCATAAGACTAGGGGCGAACATACAATCAACTATGAACGAAAAAGAACATTTTTATTCTTGTTGGATTGTATATACGTTTACCTCTGGTTTACAGAGAAACCGAAAGGGGAGCCTTGTCGTTCCGATTCCACGACTAACGAATAGATGCATTTTATTGCGATTAAGTTTGTAAAGACCATCCACATATTTGCGGGCAAGTACAGGTGTAATGATTGATCCTATGAATGGAAGGCGTATTTGGCCACCATGACTATGGCCAGATAGTTGTATATCTACTGGATGCGTTTTTACAATATCTGCTACATCTGGTTCATGCACCAATAAACAAGTGAAAATATTCGAATTCGTATTTGCTAGAGCTTCTTTAATGGAAGGTTTTCCGAGAATAGCATCATCCAACCCTGCAAGCTGTATTTTTGAATTGTTTTTAATAATGGTGTTGGATTGGTTACGAAGAAGTGTAAAGCGAGCAGAATCCATCGTTTGTTTAATGACATCTGTTCCGTATCCACCATGATCATGATTCCCATACACCCAATACTTTCCGTAAGGAGCATGTAGCGAATTAAGAATGTCAGCTACCTCATTAAAGTTCGTAAACATTTGCGGATTATCAATTAAGTCTCCAGTAAAGCATATGATATCAGGGTGTTCTGCATTAATTGTAGTTACAAGCTTTTTCAATTGTTCCAGTGAATAGTTATATCCAATATGCGTATCTGTGAAGTGTATGATTTTAAATTGATTACATGGATCATCCATTTTAACAGTTGGAATCGTGTATCTATTGATCTTTAATAAAAATGGTTCAATTTTACGCGCGTAATAATATATACTTGCAGGTGCCAAAACACCAAGAAGGAACCATTTAGGAACTTTTCTTACTAAAGAGCGTCTGTTCAAAGTATTCATTCCTCTCCAAATAACGTCGACCATATTAAGTATATACAAACATTTCACAAATGAACAAATTTAACGAAAGCACCTCATTGAAATATAAAATCATGTTCTTACGTTCGAACTATGATAAACTATACATGAGATATAAAAGTATCCTCCTTTTGAAAGGAAGCCTTTTACTTAAAAAAGATTGTATGTGAAAAGGAGTGTTTTTATTGAGTATTATGCAAGAAGGTAAGAAATTAACGGATATTTCTGTTGCAGACTTAATGATTTCCTCAGAAAAAGTTGCACACGTGCAAATTAATAATCCTCTTGAACATGCATTACTTGTATTAGTTAAATCAGGTTACTCAGCAGTACCTGTTCTAGATTCATCATATAAATTGGTAGGAACTGTTGGAAAAACTGTCATTTTAAATGAGATCTTAGGATTGGAACGTTTTGAAGTAGAGAAGTTGTCAGATATGCGGGTAGAAGAAGTGATGAAAACAGATATTACTAGGCTTAAAGAAAGTAACTCTTTTACAGATGGTTTGAAAGCGGTCATTAATTCTCCGTTTATTTGTGTAGAAGATGAGGAAGGTTACTTTGATGGGATTTTAACACGCAGAGCTATTTTAAAAGAACTAAAACGAGATATTTATACAAGAGGACAGCATTAGGATTCATACGTGAGAACCCTTGTATTTTATTTGAACAAGGGTTTTCTAATATAATTGATTGTATCAATGAGTAGAAAAAGGCTTGTTTGGCCTTTCACACCAAGCGATTCAGCCTATCTAAAATAATTCTAAAGATGTTATGGTTGTATTTAACGTCAAAAAAATGGTATATTAATAATAGCAGAGGGAAAATGACTTTTATAATTTTTCTCATGCATAATAATAAAGATACTAACAATAATACTATTGGAGGGACTACATATTATGACAAAAGAAAGAATGGTAGGTAGACAAGCACCAGCATTTGAAATGGAGGCTGTTCTACCAAATAAAGAATTTGGAAAAGTAAGCTTAGAGGAAAATATGAAGGCAGATAAGTGGACAGTATTGTTCTTTTACCCAATGGACTTTACGTTCGTTTGTCCAACTGAAATTACAGCGATGTCTGATCGTTATGACGAATTTGAAGATTTAGATGCGGAAGTAATTGGTGTATCAACAGATACAATTCACACGCACAAAGCTTGGATTAACACAGACCGTGATGATAATGGTTTAGGAAAATTAGAATATCCACTAGCTGCAGATACAAATCATGAAGTTTCAAAAGACTACGGTGTCTTCATTGCTGAAGAAGGTATTGCACTAAGAGGATTATTCATTATTAATCCTGAAGGTGAATTACAATATCAAACAGTGTTTCATAATAACATTGGACGAGATGTAGATGAAACATTACGTGTACTTCAGGCGTTACAAACTGGTGGACTATGCCCTGCGAACTGGAAACCAGGTCAAGAAACACTATAAGTAATAGATAAAATGATGTACTTCATTTAAATTTCGATGTTTAAAAGGAGGCAAGATCACATGCGTTTAAGAGAAGAAATGCCAGAATTAGACGGAGCAACAGCTTGGTATAATAGCGAGCCGATTAAGAAAGGTGATTTAATTGGTAACAAACCAACTTTATTTCACTTTTGGTCCGTGAGTTGTGAGCTATGTAAGCGAGCGATGCCAAATATTAATCAATTTAGAGATGATTATAAAGATGATTTGAACGTTATTGCTGTTCATATGCCTCGATCAGAAAAAGATCTTGACTTAGAACAAGTTCAAGAAGTAGCGAAAGAGCACGATATTACTCAGCCAATTTTTGTTGATAATAAACATACATTAACAGACGCTTTCACAAACGAACATGTACCTGCTTACTATGTTTTTGATCGTGACGGTAAGTTACGTCATTTTCAAGCAGGTGATGGTGGGATGAAAATGCTCACGAAGCGTGTTGATCGTGTAATTAACGAACAAAAGAAAGATGAGTAACGTTCAAAAAAGTGTAATGTTAAAAACTAGTTGACAATGTGATGGAATCATCCTATACTGTCAACTACAGTAACACACACAAATTAAATAATATGGAATTTATCAAGAGTGACCGAGGGATAGGCCCGATGACGTCCAGCAACCCCTAACATGGTGTTAGGAAGGTGCCAAATCCTACAGAATAGTTCATATTCTGAAAGATAATCTGAATCCTGTTATATTCAGCACCTCTTTCAGTATATGAAAGAGGTGCTTTTTACGTGTGTTGAAAAATCATCAAGGAGTGATGACACCGATCTACATATATGTTTTACACAAATCGTATTCAACATAAATTTTTTAAAAAATTAGAGAGAGTGGGAGAAGTCGATGAGAAGATTTTTATTCGTCATTGTAACATCATTATTTATTTTTGGAGCATTAACGGCATGTGGTTCAGATGAAGAGAGTAATGAATTAAGTGAAGAAAAGTTAGTTGTAGGTGTTACGGGAGGCCCTCATGAGCAAATATTTGAGATTGTTAAAGATCTTGCTGCTGAAGAAGGACTCGAAATTGAACTTAAAGTATTTTCTGATTATGTAATGCCAAATACAGCACTTGCTGAAGGTGAAATTGATTTAAATAGTTATCAGCATAAACCATTTATGGATAAGTATAATGAAGACCATGAAACAGATTTATCTGCAGTCTTTCCAACAGTCTTAAGTGCGATTGGTGTATATTCAAATGACTTAACTGATATTCAAGATACTCCAGAAGACGCAAAAGTAGGGATTCCTAATGACCCAACAAATGGCGCAAGAGCACTCATTTTATTCGAAGAAGCAGGATTGATTGAGTTAGATGATGATAATCGAGATACAGCTACACCAGTTGACGTTGTAACAAATGATTTAAATATTGAATTTGTTGAACTTGATGCAGCTCAACTCCCACTCATGTTAGATGAAGTAGATCTAGCAGTTATTAACGGAAACTTTGCCACAGCTAATGGTCTTGATCCGACAACAGATTCCTTATTTACAGAAGATACAGACTCTCCATATGTGAACTATTTAGTTTCACGCGCAGAAAATGAAGATGACCCAGCCATTGAAGTTGTAAAAGATGCTTATTTTTCAGATGAAGTAAAAGACTTTATTATGGAAGAGTTTGAAGGAGCTTATTTACCGAGCTGGTAAGGGTAAGTAATTTGAATTACAGGGTAGTACTTTAGAGAGGGAGAACAAAATGATTAAATTAACAAATGTATCAAAGTCATTCCAGACAAAGAATGGTGTCGTGGAAGCTGTGAAAAATGTAAACATCCACGTGAAAGCAGGGGAAATTCATGGGGTTATCGGGTATAGTGGCGCAGGGAAAAGTACGTTAATACGATGTGTGAACTTACTTGAAAACCCATCAGAGGGGAATGTTTATATTGACGGTGAGGAAACGACGCATCTCCCTCTTAAAGATTTACGTCATACAAGACAGAATATTGGGATGATTTTCCAAGGGTTTAATTTATTGAAAACAGCTACGGTTTACGACAATATTATGATCCCACTGCGACTTTCAGGCCTTCGCAAATCTGAAGCAGAAAAAAGAGTGAGAAAGTACATTGAAATCGTAGGATTGGCAGGCAGAGAGGATTCATACCCGAGCCAACTATCTGGTGGACAAAAACAAAGAGTTGCTATTGCTCGAGCGCTGTCCCAGGAACCATCTGTACTATTAAGTGATGAAGCGACGAGTGCTTTAGATCCAGAAACAACCGATTCTATTTTGGACTTATTATTAAAAATTAATGAAGAACTAGGGATTACAATTTTACTCATTACGCATGAAATGAATGTTGTGCAAAAAATCTGTGATCACGTATATGTCATGGAGGACGGAGAAATCATCGAACAAGGTCCGACCATTGATTTGTTCACCAAACCAGAGAACCCTACAACGCAAATGTTTTTAAATACAATTTCCCAAAGAAAGATTTCTGATGAGTTACTCGCAGAATTGACAGATGCCGGCACTGTTATCCGACTTACATTTGTTGGAAGTGCTACAGGAGAACCTTTGTTAGCATCTATTACAGAGAAATTCTCTGCCCGACCAAATATATTATCTGCGAATATCATCGAATTAAAAAATGGTATCGTTGGTAATATTGTCGTCCATTTAGATGGCAATCGATCAAAAAATACAGATGTGCTTCAATATTTGCAACAAGAAGGCGTCTTAGTTGAGGAGTTGAGTCATATACAATGAAGGAATTTTTAAGTGAGTTTAATTCAAAGTGGGCACCAGTGATAGGTGAAGCAATCATAGAAACATTTCAAATGACATTTATCTCATTGTTTTTCTCTATTATTATTGGAGTTTCATTAGGGGTATTGCTCGTACTGACGCGGCCTAATTTCTTGTTTTCAAATAAAATTGTATATTTTATATTAAATATATTTGTAAATATTGTTCGTTCGATTCCATTTATCATTTTATTGTTTTTTATTTTACCTTTTACAAAATCGATTGCTGGAACGGTTATCGGTGTGAAAGGGGTTATTGTTCCACTCGTTGTATATACATCACCATATATAGCTCGGTTAATCGAAACGGCTTTATTAGAAGTCGACCAAGGAGTTGTGGAAGCTTATACAGCTATGGGCATTAAGCGTAGATCGATTATATGGAATGTTCTTTTAAGAGAAGCACGTCCATCCATCATTCTTGGTTTGACCATTGCAACCGTAAGTTTGATTGGTGCTACAGCTATGGCTGGCCTTGTAGGTGCTGGTGGACTAGGGGACCTCGCTTATCGCTATGGACACATCCAATATGAAGTAGATGTTATGTATGCAACTGTCATCATATTAATTGTACTCGTTCAAGGGATTCAAATGATTGGTAACTTCTTTGCAGCAAGATTAAAAAGAGATTCATAAGATGTATCATCTAAACGCATAAAGGTGGCAAATACATGAGTAATCATAATGAGCAAGATTCATTTTTTAAAACAGTCGCACGTGAAAAAGAACTTCCAATTGGTTTTGAACAGTTGGAAAAACAAGCAGAATCGATTTTAGATCCACATAGTTTTGGATATATTCAGTCAGGTGCAGGTCACGAAGAAACATTACGTAAAAATGAGCAAGCATTTGAAAAACGCTCCATTGTGCCAAGATTTTTAACGGACGTGTCACATGTAGATACATCCATCCAGTTGTTGAATCGAAGGATCCCTTTTCCGGTAGTTTGTGCACCAATAGGGATGCAGAAATTAGCTCACAACGATGGAGAAATTGCTTCAAGTAAAGCAGCAGCGCAATTGAATATACCCTTTATACAAAGTACTGTATCAAGTTATTCGATTGAAGATATATCTACAGCTACAAAACAAAGCCCAAAGTGGTTTCAATTATATTGGTCAAATAATGAAGACGTGTCTTATAGTATGGTAGAAAGGGCAGAAAAAGCTGGATATGAAGCAATCGTTGTTACCGTAGATACTGTGCAAATGGGTTGGAGAGAAGTAGATTTACGAAACCAGTTCTCCCCATTAAAGCTAGGAATCGGAAAAGCAAATTATGAACAAGATCCAGTGTTTATGGCATCCTTACCAAAAAGGGATCAACAAACGATTGTAGATCATATTATAAAAAATATTTACCATCCACATTTACATTGGGAGCATTTGAAAAAACTAAAAGAAAGAACATCTCTTCCCATTTTATTAAAAGGAATTCTACATTCAGAAGATGCAAAATTGGCACTTGAACTTGGAATAGATGGGATCATTGTCTCCAATCATGGTGGAAGGCAACTGGATGGAGTAATCTCTAGTATTGAGGCGCTACCTCACATCGTACAAGAAATAAACGGAAGAATTCCGGTTTTATTTGATAGTGGCATTCGCCGAGGAACAGATATTATTAAAGCTTTATGCTTAGGGGCTACTGCAGTATCCATTGGTAGACCATACATATATGCACTTGCAGTTGATGGAGAACGTGGGGTACATTCCTATGTAAATCATTTAATGGAGGAATTTACAACATCCATGAAATTAGCGGGCGCTTCAACCATCGAAGAATTACGCTCCACAACAATAATGTAGCAGATAAAAAGACCATTACATACATGTAACATGTAATGGTCTTTTTTTAGAAATTCATAAAAATGAGTTTGAATAGTGGAAAAACATTTCGATTCCCGTTATAGTTAGAGAGAACATTTTTTAGAAGGAGGAATGAATTTGCATATATTCAAGCGCTTACAACAGTTTTATTGGCCTTATAAAAAATATTTTATTAACTCGCTTATTAGCTTGTTATTTGTAACAGGCATAACTGTTGTATACCCAATTGTGCTACAAGTCACAATTGATGATATTGTATTAAAAGATCGGTTTGATTTAGTTCCATATGTTGCACTTATATTTTTTGGATTAATGGTTGTCAAAGGGGTAGCAACATTTGTTCACCAATATTTAGGAGATCTTTTTGGTGTAACAACTGTTTATAAAATCCGTGAATCATTATACGAAAAATTACAAACGCTTTCATTTACATATTATGATAACTCTAAAACAGGAGATATTATGTCCCGGTTAACCGAAGATGTAGAACGATTTCGCATGTTTTTATCAGTAGGATTCGCTGAAATCGTACGAATTACTTTGTTAATTGGATTTAGTTTAGCGGTTATGTTTTATTATTCGATTCCATTAGCGCTAGTTACTATGGCAGCTATGCCTTTTTTAATCGTAGTTGTTTTACGATTTGATCGAAAAGTGCACCCAGTGTTTCGTCAAATACGGAAATCATTTGGACGGTTAAATACCCGTGTGCAAGAAAATATTAGTGGAATGCATACGGTAAAATCTTTATCACGTGAAGATTATGAAATCGAGCGCTTTACAAAAAGTAATGATGATTATCGACAGCGTTATTTAGAATCAGCATCTATTATGTCAAAATATTTCCCACTAATGGAAATTATCGGAAATATCTGTGCAACAGCATTACTTGCCTTTGGTGGATATTTAGTCATTAACGGGTCCCTTGCATTAGGGGAATTAGTCGCTTTCTTTAGTTTAGTTTGGTATATCTTAGGTCCGCTTATGAATCTGGGCTTCGTCGTAAACTCATTTTCCCAGTCAAAAGCCTCTGGAGAGCGAATCATTCAAATTTTGGATATGGATAACCAAATCAATGAAATACCCAATGCCCGTAAAGATTCCATTGAAGGGAATGTCGTTTTTGATGATGTCACTCTTTCTTATGCAAATACAGATGAACAAGCTCTGAAAAATATTTCATTTGAAGCTCCTAAAGGAAAAGTCATTGGACTAATCGGGGCGACAGGATCTGGAAAAACAACTATTACGCAGTTAATACCACGATTTTATGAACCTTCAAAAGGAAATATTTATATTGATGGGCGTCCTGTAACAGATTATTCATTACATTCGTTACGAAAAGTTGTCGGTTTTGTTTTACAAGAACCATTTTTATTTTCTATGACGATTCGAGATAACATCGCATATGGTGTTCCTGAAGCAAGTGAAGAAGATATTGTTGCGGCTGCAAAAAGTGCCCAAGCACATGATTTTATTATGGAAATGCCTGAAGGATATGACACATTGCTTGGGGAGCGTGGAATGGGATTATCAGGTGGTCAAAAACAACGGATAGCTATTGCTCGAGCTTTATGTATTCAGCCACAAATTCTTATTTTTGACGATGCCACCTCAGCTGTAGATATGGAAACGGAACATGCCATTCAACAAGCTTTGAAAGAAGAAATGGCTGGGCGAACTTCCTTTATCATTGCACATCGTATATCTTCTTTAAAACATGCAGATGAAATCTTAGTCTTAGATAATGGGAGTGTTGTTGAGCGCGGTACACATGATGAATTATTAGAAAATAAAGGAACATACGAAAGAATTTATCAAATACAATATCAAGATCGTGATGTAGTTATGGGTCAGACAGAAAGAAAGGAGGGGGCTTATGAAACATAAACAGGAAGCACAATTTCTTGAAGAAAGACACCTCAGTCGTTTTCACTATACCATGGATCAAGCTGTGGAGAAGCCCTTTAATTGGCAACAAATATGGCGTTTACTTACATATTTGAAACCATATTCTAAAACCTATTTACCAGGCGCCATACTTGCCATGCTTATTTCTACAGCCATTCGTCTGATTGTTCCGATTCTCATCGGAAAAGTGGCGATAGACGTAGCCATTGCAAATAAAGATATGACCATGCTTATGTGGTTAGTAGTTATTGTAGGAATTTTATATGTCCTTAGTTACATTGCTAATATTTTTCAAATAAAATGGGTGAACGTGCTCGGACAAAATGCAATATTTGATATGAGACAGCAGTTGTTTTCTCACGTCCAAAGGTTATCTCATCGATTTTTCGATGAACGCTCTGCGGGTTCCATTCTCGTGCGCATTTTAAACGATATCAACTCTTTACAAGAATTGTTTACAAACGGGATTATTAACTTATTAATGGACGTTGTAACGTTATTTGGAATCGTTGTGATTCTATTTGTACTAAGTCCAAAACTTGCCTTAGCAATCATGGTCATATTGCCAATTATGTTTTATATTTCAACTGCCTTAAGACGTACCATCCGTAGAACTTGGCAGCAAGTTCGAATACAGCAGTCACGGTTGAACTCGCATTTAAATGAGAGCATTCAAGGGGTTCGCATTACGCAATCATTTACACAGGAAAAACAAAATGAAGAATACTTTGATGGTATTAACCATGCAACATTTAATAGCTGGCGTGTAGCTACTAAGAAGAGTGCTTTTTTTAGACCACTTGTTGAGATGAGTAATGCCATTGGTACGATTATATTGATTGCATATGGTTCTTTCTTAATTTTACAAGGGGTAGAGAATGGTGGAATAGAAGTAGGAACATTCGTCACCTTTGCTTTTTTCCTTGGGATGTTTTGGGATCCAATATCCCGATTAGGACAAATGTATAATCAATTACTTGTTGCAATGGCTGCCTCAGAAAGAATTTACGAATTTTTAGATGAAAAACCAAATGTAGATGAAATAGAACATGCACATGAATTTCATGCCATGCAAGGAGAAATTGAATTTGATCATGTTAAATTTGCTTATGAAGAAGGAAGAATAGCATTGCATGACATTTCACTTCATGTAGATGCCGGAGAAACGATTGCGCTTGTAGGTCATACTGGAAGTGGTAAATCTACCATTGCAAACTTAGTCAGTCGTTTCTATGATCCTGTATCAGGTGCAGTCAAGATTGATGGACATGATTTACGTGACGTATCTCTAGCTGAGTTAAGAGAACGAATTAGTGTTGTACTTCAAGATACATTTATATTCTCTGGATCCATCCTTGAAAATATTCGTTTCGGAAATCCAGTAGCGACAGATGCAGAAGTAATTGAAGCGGCTCAAGCAGTAGGCGCAGATGACTTTATTCAAAAGCTACCTGAAGGATACCAAACAGAAGTGGAAGAAAGAGGTAGTATTTTATCTGCAGGAGAGCGTCAGCTGTTATCATTTGCTCGAGCATTACTAGCAGACCCAAGTATTCTTATATTAGATGAAGCAACAGCAAGTATTGATACTGAAACAGAAGTTAAAATTCAAGAAGCTTTAAATATTTTATTAAAAGATCGTACAGCAATCATTATCGCACATCGACTTTCAACGATTCGGGATGCTGACACGATATACGTACTTGAACAAGGTCGTATTCTCGAACACGGAAGCCATGACATGTTAATGGAAGAACGAGGAGAATATTTCTCACTCATTCAATCTCAATTTAGAATGCTTGACTCCATGTAAACATTAAAATATGGTATGATACCTATAAAGTAAAGCTATTGATGGAGGATATTTAGTATGATACGTGACTATGCAGTGATTGGGCTCGGTCGTTTTGGTGGAAGTATATGTAGAGAACTAAGTGAAGAAGGGATGCAAGTATTAGCAATTGATATTAGCGAAGAGCGTATAAATAAATATCGTGACATCGCTTCTTATGCCGTCATTGCTGATGCAACAGATGAAATTGCGCTGAAAGAATTAGGGATTGATAGTATAGACCACGTAATCATTGCGATTGGAGATAATATTCAAGCGAGTATATTAACAACTGTTATTTTAACAGATTTAGGTATTAAAAAAATAACCGTTAAAGCACAAAATGATTACCATGAACGAATTTTAGAGAAGTTAGGTGCACATCAAGTGATTCATCCTGAACGTGATATGGGAAGAAGAATTGCGCATAGTATTATCTCGAACAATATATTGGATTATTTGGATCTATCGGATGAGCACAGCATTGTCGAAGTAAAAGCAGGGAAGAAAATGATTGGAAAGTCACTTCTCGAATTAAATATCCGTCAACATTATGGATGCAACGTAGTAGCGATTAAACAAGAAAGCAAGATAAACGTCTCCCCAAGTGCTCACTATCAATTACAGGCAGAAGATATATTAATTGTCATTGGATCGAACAATGACATATCACGGTTTGAAAAACAATTAGTTATTGATTAAAAAAGAGATCTTTTCGGTTTATTCGAAAAGATCTCTTTTTTTATTCATGTTTCCATAATAATTGGAAGCACCATCGGTCTACGTCTTGTTTTTTCAAATAAGAACGGTGCAATTGTATCCGTAATTTCATTCTTAATTTCAGACCATTGCGTTGTTCTACGTTGCATGACTTTTTCTAAATGTGTTGCAACGAGTTTTTGTGCTTCATTAATTAAATCGCCTGATTCACGCATGTACACAAAGCCGCGTGAAATAATGTCAGGTCCGGAAACAACTTTAAATTCTTTCATATTAATACTTACTACAACGATGACAAGTCCTTCTTCTGATAGAATACGGCGGTCACGTAGTACGATGTTACCAATGTCACCAATTCCGCTACCATCTACATAAACAGAGCCTGCAGGGATCTTTCCAACGACAGATGCTTCGTCACTGCTTAGAGCGAGTACATCACCATTATCCATAATGAATGAATGGTCCGTGTCTACTCCACAACCTTCAGCGAGAAGAGTGTGTTGCTTCATCATGGAATATTCTCCATGAATGGGCATAAAGAACTTAGGTTGAATTAAGCTAAGCATTAATTTCTGTTCTTCTTGACTACCATGACCTGACGTATGGATTTGGCTCGCTTTTCCATGAACAACTTCAGCACCAGCACGAGTTAATTTGTTTATTGTTCTGCTGACACTAACGTTATTTCCAGGAATAGGGGTTGATGAAAATACAACCGTATCATCTGGAATAATTTGAATCTGTCGGTGTGTCCCATTAGCTATTCGAGATAAAGCTGCCATTGGTTCACCTTGAGAGCCTGTACATAAAATGACAATTTCATTTGCAGGTAGTCGGTTAATTTGATTATGTTCAACAAAAGTATCTTTTGGTGCTTGAACATATCCTAGCTCTTGTCCAATTGTTATCGCGGACTCCATACTTCTTCCAAACACAGCGATCTTTCGATTGTTCTTGACAGCTGCATCTACAACTTGTTGCAATCGGTAAATGTTTGAAGCAAACGTCGCAAAAATAATTCTTCCATCTACACGGTGGAATAAATTGTCGATATTTCCACCGATAACTCTCTCTGACATTGTAAAGCCAGGCACTTCACTATTTGTACTGTCTGATAATAAGCAAAGAACTCCTTCTTCACCTATTTCAGCCATCTTAGCTAAGTTAGCTTCTTCTCCTACAGGAGTGAAATCAAACTTAAAGTCTCCAGTGTGTACGATATTTCCAGGAGGAGTTTTTACTACAACTCCATAAGCATCGGGAATACTATGTGTTACACGGAAAAAACTAACAGACGTTTTACGGAATTTAATGATATCTTCTTCTTGAATCGTAATTAATGTTGCATTTCGTAGCAAACCATGTTCTTCTAATTTATTACGGATTAAACCGATTGCCAATTTTCCAGCATAAATTGGTACATTTACTTCCCTGAGTAAATATGGTATCCCACCAATATGGTCTTCATGTCCATGAGTTATGAAGAGCCCTTTAATCTTTTCTTTGTTCTGTATTAAATATGAATAATCTGGAATTACATAATCAATTCCTAATAATTCTTCTTCCGGGAATTTTATTCCAGCATCAACAAGAATTATTTCATCTTGGAATTGAATTCCATATGTGTTTTTACCAATTTCATCTAGACCACCAAGAGCAAAAACTGCTGTTTGGTCATTTTTTACAAATTTCATCTGCTTACACTTCCTCCACTTTAAATTCGTCTGATTGTTGTTCATACTTCAAATGCTCTTCATGGAGGGGCTGGATAAATTCGACATTGATTGTGTAGTCTACTATTTTTTTTCTGACTTCTCGTTGTGATTCGGCTTCAACGAATAGACTTTTTGTACGTTCTCGTACAGGGTATTCTTCAGGGGATTCCTGATACAATACTTTGAAAATCATAACTATCTCTCCTATTTTTAAAATGTATTATCTTATTTGTATATCTGTCTTTGTAAAATGAACTGATTCAATTCCATAATAAAAAGACTTTGTGTGTAGACACAAAAAAACGATTGATATGGTTGTGTGCTTGATAACTGTTCAATTCCGTCCGTAATTTTTCCATATTAAAAGATTCCGTCGATTTCTTTGTAAATATATCGTACCACACTTTATGCATGATTGGTTGATAATTATTTATCGTAGTCATTTTTAATTGCCGAAGGAACCTCTTTTTTTCGTAAGAATTCCTTTACTCTTTTTTTCAACTTTTCTCTCAGGCGTTTCAACATTTTATATCGAACTCCTTTAAAGTTGACTAAAATTTGCATAAAACATTCTACCGATCCAATCCTCTTAGTGTATAGTATAATATGATTCGATAAATAAAGAAATAAAAATACCCTATATTTACTTATTATTTTAAATTTCTTGTGGTGAGGATGGATACAGTCAACTATTACCCTTTATTATTATCGAACAATGGATTCTCATACATGTGCAAATTTCACAATTTGAGGAGGAGATGTATTAAGATGGGGAAGAAAATTGTATTTTTTGATATTGATGGAACACTTGTGGATAAACATAAAAACATACCATCATCAACTAAAAAGGCCGTTCAGTTGTTACAAGAAAGTGGAATTATTGTTGCATTATCAACAGGAAGACCGCCGTTTTTATATGAGCATATTCGGGAGGAGTTAGGTATTAACACATACATAAGCTTTACGGGTCAACATGTAGTGTATGAAGGGGAAGTGATTTATACGCAACCTTTGGATACGATTGCTGTCAGAGGTCTATATAAAGACGCAATGAAACATGAGTTTCCAATGATGTTGATGAGTGACACTGAAATGGTTTCTACCATTGAAGACCACCCGCATATGATTGAGGGATTACGATCATTAAAGTACGACTATCCACCCATTCACCATTCATTTCATGAATATGAAACCGTTTATCAAGTGCTTCTTTTCTTAGATGAAAAGCATGACGAATCTTTCTTACGACCTTATGATTCGTGTACATTTATCCGTTGGCATAAATATGCGTGTGATGTCATACCTGGTGGTGGCTCTAAAATTGTAGGTGTGAATAAAGTTCTCGAGGCAGCATCGATTTCGAATGAAAACGCATATGCCTTTGGGGACGGTATGAATGATTTGGAAATGATTGAGCACATTGGTACAGGTATAGCTATGGGGAATGCCGTACAACCACTTAAAGATATTGCCAAGCTTACTACTAATGATGTAGATGACGATGGCATATGGAACGCCTTAAAAGAATTAAAGTTAATATAAGAAATAATAAAACGGGAGGCATTTGGCTGCTTCCCGTTTTATTATATGGAATTTTTTTATTCAATTTCTTTAGCGTTGTCCGGTACTTCATAAGGGTTCTGTTCAGAAATATGATCATAGAACATAATTCCTTGTAAATGATCTATTTCATGTTGGAAAACAATTGCAGGGTACCCTCTTAAACGGATTTTTTGCAAATCACCATTTTGATCGTACGCTCGAACAGTTATTCGTGCATTGCGCACAACATATCCTTCAACATCTCGATCAACAGATAAACAACCTTCACCATTTGCTAAATATGCTTGTTCAACGGAATGGCTAATAACTTTAGGATTAAATAGTTGATAGTTATATAAACGGTCCTTTTTATCCCGAAAGTGGACGACGAAGATTTGTTTAGTAATTCCAATTTGAGGGGCTGCAAGACCTACTCCAGAACGTAAGTCATACTTAGCTGCAATCTCTTCATCTTGACTGTTTTTTAAATAATCCATCATATCTTGAGCAATTTTTTGATCTTCTTTAGAAGGAGGTACTGAAACTTCTTCAGCAACTGTGCGTAAAGCAGGATGTCCTTCCCGTACAATATCTTTCATCTGTAGCATTTTATCACTTCCTAATTTCTTTAATTGTTGAACGTTCGATAAGTAGAATACAATGATAACATAATCTCTTCAAATTAAAATCAGATTTTCGATGAATTTTTTTCATTTCACCAAATGGATTTTTATGATATAATTTTAAAGATTGTTTTTATGCCTCAATCTGATTTAAGTATATCATACATAAAAGGTGAAATTTGAAGTGGGAGGAACGAATGCATGCGTAAAATAGTGTTTTTAATGATTGGATTTGGGATACTCCTTGCTGTATCAGGATGCTTTGGTAAAACTTCAACGGAAGAAAAAATATTTGATGTGTTAGAGGAAACGGTAACACTAGAGGAGCCATTCGTTGAACAGCAAGAAGATATTACATCCTTAGAAAAGAGAGAAAAAGAAATATTTGATGAGATTACATCACTACCATCAGATGAAATGGATGAAATCCAAGCCTTAGCTCAGGAAGCAATAGAAGGAATTGAAAAGAGAGAAGACTATATTAAAACTGAAAAAGAGAGTATGGATGCATCGAAAGAAGAATTTGACAAAGTACCTACGTTAGTCGAAGATGTAGAAGATGAAAAAGTGAAAGAAGAAGCTGAAAACGTAGTCGAAGCGATGAATAATCGTTATGAAAAATTTGAAATGTTACATACTACATATAAAGAAACGTTAGAACTTGAAAAAGAGTTGTATACATTACTCGAAAGTGAAGACTCAGAAATGTCTGATGTAACAGACCAACTAATAGAGTTAAATGAAAAATATGAACAAGTGATGGAAGCGAATGAACTATTCAATGAAACGACGAGTCAGTACAATGAACAAAAAGAAACATTTTATAAAGCAACTGAATTAAATATCACATTTGAAGAAAACTAAATTACAACTGTAATTTAGTTTTTTTAAGCAGTAATCACGATTAGTAGTACAGATTGAAGAAACCACTATAACAGTTTAGGTGAAATCGGATACAGACTGTATAACAGTTGAAACAGTTCCGATAAAAGAAACAAAATTATATAAACAAAGTAATTGACCAAATGAGTCTTTATACGGTAGACTCATATAAGAATCGATTTTGTACTAGTTGTTTTTACAAACACAATGTAACAGTTTGATTAAAAACATAAAAAGATGTAAAATAATGGTATTCGAAAGTTTTGTAAAGGCAACAAGCAATAGAAAAGATAATAATAATGATGTATATAGAAAGGAAGAGGTGACCATTAATGAAGCAAGTATTAGACAATATTGAGAGTCAGTTTGAGACATTTCAAATTCTCAATGAAAAGGGAGAAATCGTTAATAAAGAAGCGATGCCTGATTTATCAGATGAGGAATTAAAAGAACTTATGCGCAGAATGGTATTTACTCGTGTGTTAGACCAACGTTCGATTGCACTGAATAGACAGGGGCGTTTAGGGTTCTATGCACCTACTGCAGGACAGGAGGCATCTCAATTAGGTAGCCAATTTGCACTTGAAAAAGGAGATTATATTTTACCTGGTTATAGAGATGTTCCTCAATTGATTTGGCATGGTTTACCACTATATCAAGCATTTCTATTCTCACGTGGCCATTTCCACGGAAATGAAATGCCAGAAGGAGTCCGTGCATTAAGTCCACAAATTATTATTGGTGCTCAGTACGTTCAAGCTGCCGGAGTTGCATTAGGCATGAAGCGCAGTAAGAAAGACAATGTTGCAATTACGTATACGGGTGACGGTGGAACATCTCAAGGAGATTTCTATGAAGGTATTAACGTTGCCGGAGCATTTCAAGCGCCAGCGATTTTCATTATTCAAAATAACTACTTTGCGATTTCAGTACCTGTTGAACAACAAACAGCAGCGAAAACTTTAGCTCAAAAAGCAGTTGCAGCTGGAATTGAAGGATATGTGGTTGATGGCATGGACGTACTTGCTATGTACGCAGTTACAAAACATGCAAGAGATAAGGCAATCCGCGGTGAAGGACCTACATTAATTGAAGCATTAACATATAGATACGGGCCACACACAATGGCAGGGGACGATCCTACACGTTACCGTACAGAGGACCTAGATACGGAGTGGGAAAAGAAAGACCCAATTGTTCGCTTCCGTACGTTCTTAGAAGGTAAAGGTTTATGGACAGAGGAAGAAGAGAATGAAGTCATTGAAAAAGCAAAAGAAGATATTCGTGAAGCAATTAAAAAAGCAGATGGATACCCGAAACAAAAAGTGACTGATTTTATTTCTCATATGTTCGAAGAGCTCCCTGTTCAGTTACAAGAACAGTATGACGAATATAAAGCAAAGGAGTCGAAATAACTCATGGCACAAATGACAATGGTTCAAGCAATTACTGATGCATTGCATACAGAATTAAAAAATGATGAAAATGTCCTCGTTTTTGGGGAAGACGTTGGTCATAACGGTGGTGTGTTCCGTGTGACTGATGGGCTGCAAAAAGAATTTGGAGAAGATCGTGTATTTGACACTCCTTTAGCTGAATCTGCAATTGGTGGACTTGCGATTGGATTATCTATCGAAGGATACCGCCCAGTGCCTGAAATCCAATTCTTTGGATTCGTATTCGAAGTAATGGACAGTGTTGCTGGACAACTATCGAGAATGCGTTATCGTTCTGGGGGAACAGAGACAGCACCTGTTACGATTCGTTCACCGTTTGGTGGGGGAGTAGCAACACCAGAAATGCACGCAGATTCACTGGAAGGTTTAATGGCACAAACACCAGGACTTAAAGTAGTTATTCCATCAACGCCATATGACGCAAAAGGATTATTAATTGCTTCAATTCGTGATAATGATCCGGTTGTATTTTTAGAGCATATGAAACTGTATCGTTCTTTCCGTGAAGAAGTACCAGAAGAAGAATATACGATTGACCTTGGGAAAGCAGATGTAAAACGAGAAGGAAGCGATGTAACAATCATCACATATGGTGCAATGGTTCACACGAGCTTAAAAGCAGCTGAAGAGCTTGCAGAAGAAGATGTTGATGTAGAAGTGATTGACTTACGTACAGTCTCACCAATTGATATTGAAACAATTGTTGAATCCGTTCAAAAAACGAATCGTGCAATTGTTGTACAAGAAGCACAACGTCAAGCAGGTGTAGCTGCTAATGTCGTTGCAGAAATTCAAGAACGTGCTATTTTACATCTTGAAGCACCTGTCATGAGAGTAACGGCACCTGATACAGTATATCCGTTTGCTGCAGATGAAGGAATCTGGTTACCAGATCATAAAGATGTAAAAGAAAAAGTAAATGAAATTATGAACTTTTAAACTAATGATGTAAGGAGGTAGATAATATGGCGTTTGAATTTAAATTACCAGATATTGGTGAAGGCATTCATGAAGGTGAAATAGTAAAATGGTTTATTAAAGAAGGAGCAGAAATTCAAGAAGACGATACACTTTGTGAAGTGCAAAATGACAAAGCAGTCGTTGAAATACCATCTCCAGTTGAAGGTACAGTTCAAAAGATCCACGTCGACGAAGGTACAGTTGCAGTTGTAGGTGATACCCTTGTAACAATTGATGCAGAAGGCTATGAATCTGAACCTTCAGAGGAAGAAGAAGAGGAAGAGAAGCCAGCTGAAAAGGAAGAACCTAAAAGTGAATCAGCTGAGAAAGAAGAAAAACAGGCACCAAAAGAAGAGCAAACATCTTCAACAGATACAGGTGCTCGTGTCATTGCAATGCCTTCCGTACGTAAATATGCTCGTGAACAAGATGTTACAATAAGCGACGTACAAGGTTCCGGTAAAAACGGTCGTATTTTAAAAGAAGATATTGATCAATTCTTACAAGGTGATCAAGAAGAAGTTGCTGAGTCAGCTACTGATGAAACTGAAGAGAAAGCACCAGAACAAATGGTTGCAGCAAAAGGTGAGTATCCTGAAACAAGAGAAAAAATCACAGGAATTCGTAAGGCAATTGCAAATGCAATGGTTCAATCGAAAACGAAAGCACCACATGTTACGTTACTAGATGAGGTTGATGTTACGGAACTTGTTGCACATCGTAAAAAGTTTAAGGCAGTTGCTGAAGAGCAAGACATCAAACTAACGTACTTACCATACGTAGTGAAAGCTCTTGTATCAGCACTGAAGAAATACCCAATTCTAAATGCAGCTGTAGATGACGAAACGGATGAAATCGTTCATAAACACTACTACAATATTGGAATTGCAGCAGATACAGACAAAGGGTTACTCGTTCCAGTCGTAAAAGATGCTGATCGTAAATCTATTTTTGATATATCAGAAGAAGTAGGCGAACTTGCAAATAAAGCTAGAACAGGTAAACTAACATCAGAAGAAATGAGTGGAGCTTCATCCACAATCACAAACATTGGTTCGGCAGGAGGACAATGGTTCACTCCAGTCCTTAATTACCCTGAAGCGGCTATTTTAGGTATTGGTCGTATTGCTGAGAAACCTGTAGCACGTGATGGTGAGGTAGTTGTTGCACCTGTGTTAGCATTATCACTTAGCTTTGACCATCGAATTGTAGATGGCGCAACTGCTCAATTAGCATTAAATCAAATGAAGCGTTTGTTAAATGACCCGCAATTAATTATGATGGAGGCGTAATAATATGGTAGTAGGAGATTTTCCAATTGAAGTAGATACGTTAGTCGTTGGGGCAGGACCAGGTGGATATGTTGCAGCTATTCGAGCTGCACAACTTGGTCAAAAGGTAACAATTGTTGATAAAGGAAACCTTGGTGGAGTGTGCTTAAACGTAGGATGTATTCCTTCCAAAGCACTTATTGAAGCTGGTAATAAAGCTCAAGATGCTCAAGGGCATGAAGAAATGGGAATTACAACAGAAAATGCTTCTGTTGACTTCTCAAAAGTACAAGAGTGGAAAGGTAAAGTTGTGAATCGACTTACTGGAGGCGTAGAATCACTCTTAAAAGGAAACAAAGTGGATATCGTTAAAGGTGAAGTGTACTTTGTAGACGATCATAACGTTCGTATTATGGACGAGAAAAATTCACAAACGTATACGTTTAAAAACTGTATCATTGCTACAGGATCAACACCTATTGAGATTCCTTCATTTAAATTTTCAGATCGAGTACTTGATTCTTCAGGCGCACTTGACCTGAAAGAAATCCCTGAAAAATTAGTTGTCATCGGTGGAGGATATATCGGTGTTGAGCTAGGCTCCGCATATGCAAACTTTGGTTCTGAAGTAACGATTGTTGAAGGCGGGAAAGATTTATTTAACGGCATGTTCGAACGCCAAATGACACAAGTTGTTAAGCGTCGCCTGAAAAACAAAGGTGTTAAAATCATTACAGACGCAATGGCTAAAGGTGTCGAAGAAGATGAAAATGGAGTCAAAGTAACGTATGAAGCAAAAGGGAAAGAAGAAGTTGTCGAGGCAGACTATGCACTTGTCACAGTTGGTCGTCGTCCAAACACTGCTGAAATTGGTTTAGAACAAGCAGGTATCGAACTAGACGATAAAGGACTTGTGAAAATCGATAATCAATGCCGAACATCTGTAGAAAACATCTACGCAATAGGTGATATTGTTAAAGGTCAACCACTTGCTCACAAAGCATCTTATGAAGGTAAGGTAGCAGCTGAAGCGATCAGTGGCGAGAAATCACAAATTGATTACTTAGCAATGCCAGCAGTTGTATTCAGTGATCCAGAAATTGCAACCGTTGGATATACAGATAAAGAAGCTGAAGAAGCAGGATACGAAGCAAAAGTATCTAAATTTCCATTCGCAGCAAATGGTAGAGCATTATCACTCAATGATAGTGATGGTTTCTTAAAACTTGTTACACGTAAAGAAGATGGACTTGTCATTGGTGCCCAAATTGTCGGACCAAGTGCAAGTGATATGATTGCAGAAATTGGTTTAGCTATCGAAGCAGGCATGACGGCTGAAGATATTTCTCTTACAGTTCACGCGCATCCAACGTTAGCTGAAATTACAATGGAAGCTGCAGATGTAGCCTTAGGAACGCCAATCCATACAATGTAATCCTGAAAATAAAAGAGCTGTTCATTTTAATATGAACAGCTCTTTTTTTAATTGACGACTATTTTAATCCGCGGTACACTAACATAAGCTTGTATACATAATAGATCAACAGGAATTGCATAGGGGGAAGATTCGATGCGAAAAACACTCTATTTTAGTTTAATTCTTTTATTTGTCCTTAGTATAATTACAGCATGTGGATCAAATGAAGAGGATGCAGAAAATCATAAAGAATCTGATGAAGTAGAAAATGAAGTGGAAAATGAAGAAAGCGCAGAAGATGAAAACGAAGAAGATGATGAAGAAAAAGATGAAGTAGTTGATGAAGAAGAGGTAGCAGAGCCACTATATACAATAAACGACATTTGGCAAATAGTCCCTATTGATGACGCGAATGCTGAAGTGGCACTTATTACCATTGATGATGCACCTGATAAACATGCATTAGAAATGGCTCATACGCTAAAGGATCTTGATGCACCAGCTATTTTCTTTGTAAATGGCCATTTTCTTGAAACAGAAGAAGAAAAAGAAACGCTTAAAGAAATTCATGATTTAGGTTTTATGATCGGTAACCATACATATAGCCACGCTGACTTACAATCGATCAGTGAAGATGAACAATACGAAGAAATCGTTCAAGTGAATGACATGGTCGAGGAAGTTATTGGCGAGCGTCCTACATTTTTCCGTGCACCGTTCGGACAGAATACAGATTATAGTAAATCTTTAGCTCAGGAAGAGGGTATGGTCTTAATGAACTGGACCTATGGCTATGATTGGAATGCGGAATACCAGACGCAAGAATCTATTACGGATATTATGCTCAATGCTCCTGAATTAAATGATGGAGCAAACTTATTGATGCATGATCGGGAATGGACAAATGCAGCTCTAGAAGATATCGTCACTGGTTTACGGGACCAGGGATACGAACTTGTAGACCCGAAAACGATTGAAACGATTGAATAAATGTAAAGAGACTGGGACAAATCAAAGTTGTATCTACAAAAATACGAATAACACTCTAATTTAGCGTAGGAAATATACGTAGACAAGTGAAGAATGAACTGCAATTCTTCTTCCCCGCGGGTCGGCTTAGTACATCACGTCCTGTGATGCCGCCGACACTAGCACGTCCTATGCGTCGGAGCAGAGGCCTAGGCAAGACACTGCCCCGGCAAGGGGAGTCGTGAGTTGGCTCGCAAAGGCCGAATTTAGTCGACCTTCCTTAACACGAGGAGGCTTGCCAGCCGCCCGCAGGCTAAGAAAACACTTCGAAAGCGACCGAAGGGAAGCTTAAGAAGATGTTGCTATTGTACCCGGAGGCGTGAAAGCGAAGTATATTTCCGAAGTGGGTGATTCTACTCTTTAAATTAGAGTGTTCGTATTTGGGATAACTTTAATTCTTTTGTCCCGTCTCTTTTTTTGTCACTTATCCTCAAAACATGCTATCGTTGTAGATAAAGGAAGGGGATGTACGATGAACTTTGATACACGTGTTACGCAATTATTTGGAATTAAATATCCGATTGTGCAAGGAGGCCTTGCGCATTTAGCATATGCAGATTTAGCTGCGGCTGTATCGAATGCAGGTTGTTTAGGTCAAATTACAGCGATGAGTTTGTCTTCTCCAGAAGTGTTACGAAATGAAATTAAGAAAGTAAAATCACTTACAAATAAGCCTTTCGGTGTGAACTTTGCCATCGGACAACAACGGAGACCTTATGAAGAAATGGTCCAAGTAGCTATAGAGGAAAAGGTGCCTGCCATATCTGTAACAGGAGGGAACCCAACAAGAGTGCTTGAAATGGTGAGAAATACTGACATTCAAACACTCGTTCTTGTCGCTGCGGTTCGACAAGCTGAAAAAGCAGAAGAGCTCGGCGCTGATGCTGTAATGGTTGTTGGTCAGGAAGGTGGAGGGCATATTGGGAGAAGTGATCTAGGAACTTCTGTGCTCACCCCATATGTTGTTGATCGTGTATCCATACCAGTTTTATCATCAGGTGGAATTGTTGATGGAAGAGGATTGATGGCTAGCTTAGCTTATGGCGCAGAAGGCATTGAAATGGGGACTCGTTTTATAGCGACGAAAGAATGTATACATGCTCATGAGTCTTATAAACAAGCAATAATAGATGCAAAAGATGACTCAACAGTAGTCATTAAACGATCTATTGGTGCTCCTGCTCGAGCACTAAAGAACGAATGGACAAATCATATCCTGGAAGTAGAAGAAGAGAATGAAGGATATGATTCCCTTGAACATTTAATTAGCGGAGAAGCGAATAAGCGATATATCCATGCAGGGAAAAAGGATGATGGTTTTGGCTGGGCTGGTCAAGGTGTCGCAAGAATCGAAGAAGTATTAAGTGTTGAGGATTGTGTAAAAAAAATCATTGATGAAGCACAACATATTCGGAGGAAATGGGGAAATTAAATCTTTTACGAACGTATAAACAGAGCACGAAGTTAGTACAGTTACATATAAATAATTATATACGTTATGTTCATTAGACTAAAAGCACAGCTCAAATGAATAGAAGGAGTGTCGATGAATGAAATACGTGATGGAAGCTATTTGGCGTGAAGAAGCTAAAAAGCAACTACCTGCTATTCGACTAGAAATTGACTACGAATTAGTTACACTACACGACGCTTTACAAGCTGATGACCGTATAAAGATTATTCGTACCAAAGAAAAACTCGAAAAACTTCGTATACAATTAGTACACATTGAACATGGAATCGTTACTCCAGTCACGTAAAACAGGAATCAATAACAGAAATAATTGCTGTAATGGAGGAGCATATGAAAACTATTAAAGAACAATACTATATACAAGCGAAACAATGGATGATCGAAGCAGGCAAAATTATTCGGGAGCGGATGGATCAACCTCTTTTTATAGAAACAAAATCAGGTCGCAATGATTTGGTTACAGAAATGGATAAAAATATAGAACAATTCTTTGCAGCGCGAATCGAGCAAACATATCCAAACCATCGGATGTTAGGTGAAGAAGGATTTGGTGATCACGTTACAGATTTACAAGGTACGGTTTGGATTATCGATCCTATTGATGGAACAATGAATTTTGTCCACCAACAAAAGAACTTTGCTATATCTTTAGCCGTTTATGAAGAAGGTATTGGGTTAATAGGTTGCATATATGATGTAATGGCAGATGACTTTTACCATGCGATTCATGGGGAAGGAGCATATAAGAATGGTGTGCGCTTGCCACGATTAAATGAGCGTCTGACACTGGAAGGTACCATGCTCGCCTGCAATCACTTCTGGTTATGCACGAATAAACTAGTATCCTATGCATCTATGGAAAAATTAGTACGATCAGTGAGGGGTGTTCGTACGTACGGTTCCGCTGCTTTAGAATTTGCTTTTGTAGCTGATGGAACATTAGATGCTTATATGTCTATGCGTTTAGCTCCTTGGGATATTGCAGCAGGTATGATTCTTGTACGTGAAGTAGGTGGAGTTACTACGACCGTTTATGGAGAGAAAATAAATTTGTTAGATAATGGGCCAATATTAACGAGTAATGCAGGGGTTCATGGGGAAATTGTTGCTTATACAAAACATAAAAAATAAAACTCTTTTTATAAAAAAGAGTTTTATTTTTTATGTGTGTCAGTGGATGTTTCGTCGTTTTACTTTTATGCTAATCCCGTACCCCATGAAGGCAAAACCTAGCACTGCACATAAAATGATAAATAGTATACTTTCATAAGCAATTGCTATGCCAATCCCAGCAAACATGAGAACAACAATGATCGCAAGTAGCAACATTGGAAAATCAATTGATTTCATTACCATCACCTCAATCAACTATAGTATAACTTAAATTTGATCATCTTAAAAGCTATTATTACTAGCTTCACACTTAAAGATTTAGTATGATATAAGGTATAGTCGTATTTGAATGATGGGGGATATTTATGACAAAAAGTTTCGCATATGATTTCTATGTAAATAACTTTAATATTGATTACACATTTATTGTGTTTTTCATAGTGATCTTTTTGCTTTCTGTATTAGCATATGAATTAGGATTTGCACGAAAACTACCTTTACTTAAATCAATTATCGTATACATTCTTTTATTTATTGGTACATATATAACGACAACATTTGCTATTCTTCAAATGCCAATTATTGAAAGCTTAATTATTATTTCTCTTGTGTTAGGAATTTATCGGTTTAGAATGTATAGAGAACGTAAAAGTAACTAACAAAAAAACTTCGGTTTAATAGCCCGAAGTTTTTTTGTTATATTAATTCATCTTTTTGTACATCTTCATTATATAAATGAAATTTCCCTGTTGCATGACGTGCGTTTGTGTTTCTTCGAATACGTTCATCACACGTTTTACAAAGGAACATTTGAATCCAACGATTACGTAAACGCTTTGCTTGCAATGAATGAGGATTAAGTGTGTGGAATTCATCACATAGCACGCATTGAACTTTCACATAAACCACCTCAGTTAATGACCTATGAAGTTTACTATATCATACTGGAGCTATAGAAGGAAGAATTCAACACGGCTTTTTGTAACCTTTTTTTAATCGGTTTGTAATTGCATGCACCATCTACTATATGAAATAATGCATAGTAACAAGCAATCGACAAATGCTAAGAAAGACATATGAGCATATTTACGAAAGGATGATTCAATGAGAAACAGATACATTTTATCGGCAATTGGTTTAAGTGCTGTCATTGGTTTTGTAGTTACAAAAATGTTCCAACGCAATTCGGGAAAGGGTCATACATTAATTGAAGACGCAGGAATTCCAGATCAATTGGATCATCAAGACCCTGCACAATTAAGTAAAGCTGACATGGTTTCTGAAGGTTCGGTATATGGAGTACAATATTATAATGAAGTCAAAGACGAAGCCACAGATGAAGTGAGTTCATAAATGATATAAAAAGAGGCTGAGACAAATCAAAGTTGTATCTCCAAAAATACGAATAACACTCAAATATAGCGTAGGAAATATACGGAGACAAGTGAAGAATGAACTGCAATTCTTCTTCCCCTCGGGAGCAGAGGCATAGGCAAGACCCCGTGCCCCGGCAAGGGGTATGTCGACGTTGGCCGCAAAGGCCGGGTTTAGTCGACCTTCCTTAGCTTAAGGAGGCTTGCCAGCCGCCCGCAGGAAAGCGGAGTATATTTCCGAAGCGAGTAATTCCACTTGTTAAATTAGAATGTTCGTATATGAGTTAACTTTAAATCTTTTGTTCCAGCCTCTTTTTATCATTAAACAATTTATTCGTATTTATCGCTATTGGATTGGTCTTCTTGTATATCATCAAGCTCTGAATCCTTATCATTTCGTATTTCTTCCTCGTTCTCATCTGTATGCGATTGATCTCTAGTAGGCATGACGGGCATGTATCTGCCTACAATTGCGGCTAATTCTTCAATAACACCTTCTAATGGAAGTCCTTCTTGTATTTTATTTCCCATTTGCTTAAAACGTTCAATTAAATCTGCATCTGCAATCACAACTGCCGTTTTTCCATAAGGATCTTTATATAATGCTTCTGAAACAGAGTATTTCACCGTACCTACTCGATCTCTCTCCAGTGTTTTATCCACGTCGATTGCAACAATTGCGTAAGGACCTGCTATAATTGCAGTTGCTTCATCGACATCAGACACTCGATTCGCTAATTGAGCAAGATGTTCAGCTATTTCCTGATTGCTAATGTCCTTCTTTGGAACTGGATGAGAGTCTTTTACTTGTTTAAATTGCTCATCGCTCTCTTCGTTTTGCTCGCTGTCTGTATTCATACAAGCAGTCAGAGAAATAAATATAACCGTTAACAATACAACAATCTTTTTCATACATATACCTCCTCATGCAAACTGTTTTATATATAGATTGCTTGTTAAACAAAAAAATATGCAAAGAGTTGTTTTTTTATCATAGAAACAACAACTCTTCGCATATTCTTTCATATACTTCGTTTGTTAATATATTTTAAAATGTAAAGGTATAGCTGAAAACGTTAATGTTAACGGAAATTTATTGAACAACTATTTTTTTGACACCGGTTATAGGAGAGTCTTTATTAGAACCGTCTGCAAAATATACATGAACAGGTCCGTTTTCTTTAAGAGGTTTTCCTTCTATAGAGAAAAGTAAATAACTCGTTTCTAGGTTGTCTAATGAAACTTCTACTTGTCCGTCATCCGTCTCTAATAAAGCATGAGTAGCATCTTTCTTTACCTCTGCATGGGCAATGAAATGAGATAAAGACATAGCGTAAGAATTTTTTAAAATTTGTTCACGTTCAAATCGATTGATACTTCTATTAACAGGTGGCTTCACTCTTTGCGATTTACGCTCATCCTCTGTCAAGTTCTCTTCAATCTCTTGTTCTTCTGATTCGTATGTAGGATCAGGTTCAGTGAATAAGGTATTAAATAATACTTTTCGATCATCAAAAATCCAAACCGTCGGATCTAATGTAATTGGATACGTCACATTTCCAGTAATTGTAACAATCATAATCTCACCTCATAAAAATTTGTCTGTTATAAACAATAGCAGAGAGTAGAATATATTTCATTAAAAGTGTGTTATTTTTAAGGAAACAATAAACCAAATAAATACCTCAATTGTAAAGTCAAATGCATAATTATTTTATAAAATCCTGTAGATATACGGTTCATTATAAAAGTCAGTCTTATCAATGCTTTTAGGTGTTGGCCTGTGTGGAATTTTTATACACAGGCCAAAATTCAACCAACAA
>JAPFDS010000074.1 GCA_026168805.1 Caryophanales bacterium
TCGAACGCCAGATCAAGAAGAATTAATCAAATTACGAAAAGAAAATCAAAAACTTGCGATGGAAAATGATATTTTAAAGCAAGCCGCGCTGATTATGGGACGAAAGTAGATGTGATTCGAAATAACGCTCACAAATACTCGGTATCAGCAATGTGCGACGTCCTACAGATTCCTAGAAGTACGTACTATTATGAAGCAAAAGAACGTGATACAAAGGCAGATGATGAACTAACAAAATTAATTGTAAAAATATTCAATGATAACAGACGGGTCTATGGTCAGAGAAAAATTAAAAAAGAGCTTCAAAAGAAAGGCTGGCAAGTTTCTCGTCGCCGTATTGGTAGAATTATGAAAGAACAAGGACTGGTCTCTAAATACACAGTTGCCCAATTTAAGCCTGAAAAATTTGCAGTAAATGAATCGAAAATTGGCAACACATTAAACCGTGAATTTGAACAAAGTCAAGAACTAAAAGTAGTTGTGAGTGATTTGACAACGTTCGAGTACACCAAAAATGGCATTACATTTGTGTGTTGGTAGATTTATATAACCGCGAAATTATTGGCCATAGTGCTGGTCAGCATAAAGATGCAAAGTTGGTTCAACAGGCTTTTGCGACAGTACCATACAATTTAAATAATCTTGAATTATTTCACACAGACCGTGGGAGTGAGTTTAAAAACCAATTAATTGATGAAGCACTAGCTACATTTGGTATCGACAGATCACTAAGTGATAAAGGAACCCCGTACGATAACGCAGTCGCTGAAGCAACCTTTAAAACGATTAAAACAGAGTTCGTCAATGGAACAGTCTTCTCTAGTCAGGCAGAGTTGGATCTGGAGTTGTTTGACTACGTCAATTGGTTTAATAATATTCGTATTCATGAATCGCTAGACTATTTAACGCCAAGAGAGTACAAGCTCCACCATCAGGTAGAGCAAACCGCTATCTAAATTAAATACGCCCACTTTACTTGGAGTGGCGGGCGTGATACCCTCTCACGCACATGCCAGCGTGGTTTTTAAATTAGCTGGCATCCTGGCAAATAATTCACGCCCGCAGAGGCTCAAAGTCAAGTGAAAAGATGTGTGATCTATTTACATGAAGGAGCATTTCAATCAATATTATAAAACGTTTATATCCTTAAATACATTGTACAGTTTAGTGTTGACATTCCAGAATCTGCTTCCATAGATATCCTCTTTCTTATTTTATTCTGATGGTTTTGCTGGTATTATATGGGCACCATCTTTTCTATAGCGGATCATTCCTCTATTAGTCTATATATTGCCCATTCACAATGTCATAGTATTTACCTATGAGCTTACCAAAATCCACTCTCTCCTTACTTTTGGTAACAGTGGTTCCTTTCCCTGCAAACTTATCAAGCAATTCTTGTGCGGTCTTATTATCGCCATAGAAAATACTCTTGCTTTTTCCATTTGCTATTTCTTGTTTGTAATTTGTCGTATTAGGGATATGCTTTAAAAATATTTAAAGAAAATTTAAATATAAAAAAGTTTTAAAAATGCAATTTAAAATCACCTTAGTATTAACTCGGGAATCTTCCTCCTCGCATATAAATAAAAACCTATTTGTATAAAATGATATCCTCCTGCAAAACTTAAGAAGTAAAGAAAAACTTCAGGATTATGAATGATGCCTCCCATATCCTGTACCATAGCAATCATATACAAGAAGGATAAAATAGTACCGACAATTGTTGGGAGAAAGAATAGTGTTGCAATATCTTTCGAGATAGCTTTCTTTACTTCCCTAGATGTCATGCCTATTTTATGAAGTTTCTTAAACTTTTCTTGTTCCCTATCAATCTCTGACACCAGATTAGCATATAATAAAATAAACGAACCAAAGAAAAATAGTACACCTAAAATAGTCGTTATAAAAAGCAATATGCCGTTAGAACTTTTATTCATTTCAAATCCTTCTATTTTAGAAACAATGTCAAATGGAAAGTCGACGAATGGTTCCTCTGTATTTAGATGATTAGGTAAGTGTACGATTAACTCTTGTTTTAATGCTTCGACTGTATTTGCGGTATTTTTCCAGTCATCAACATTAAAAAGGTCAATGCTCGCTTCTAAACCAGATGAATTGTTTTTTAATTCGTCCAATCGGGAGTCATCTATAATAAATATTTCGTGAAAGTTATATAGATAATTTACTTTTCTCTCTACTACCGTTTCCTTATATGAATAATTTCCTTTTAAATGTTGAATTGGGAAGTCCATACTTTGAATGTTTTCATCATTCATATCTTCTAAATCGTTATTTATAAGATGAATGAATTCATTTTCGTTCAATTGCTTACTACTCGTCTGTAATTTATTATAGTCACTCAAAGACATAAAGGAAATAACATCTGAAAATCCAGAATCCGTTTCTTCAGGATAATAAAAATAAACCGAGACAGATAGATGCTTTTGGATCGGATTATTTGTTTGCTCGATAGTTGAACTCAAATCTAAACTACTGATATTTCCTTCCTTTCCCGCTTGCATGATTGCTATATCATAAACATTATCGTGTATTGTCTCTTTTTCATTATACTGAAAAATCATCCATACAATCGTACTAAATAAAATACTAATCATTACCATCACGGTTACAAGCATGAATACAGATGTCAATTGTCTAAGTTTATAATTTAAATTACTTAGAAACAGTAGTCTCCTATAATAATAGGACTTATTCCTTTTGGATAGTTTTATAAAAAAGGTGTAAATTGACTTATGCAAAGATATAGGCCAAAAAACGTAGCAGCTACCCAAAGAAATAGATAGGCGCCGTCTACTTTTGCGTACGAATAATACAATCCGATAATAGACCCACCTATAAATAACAGTCCCAACGCACCTATGCCTGGGCTTTCAAAAGTCGATGTCTGTACTACTTTATCACTTTTTAAACTAAGGATAATATTTCGTTTTAGTATAAGATATAAAGAGGAAGATTATATAATCAAGTTAGCCACTCACTGATTATTTTATGAAATAGTAAAAAGGCCATGTGAATTCTGCTATATTGAAAGTACCACCAATCGATATAGGAGTGAATTCACATGACCCAATTAAAGGATAACATAAA
>JAPFDS010000003.1 GCA_026168805.1 Caryophanales bacterium
AAACACAAATGCGTCTAATTTTTATGTCATGAAGCGGAATTTTTAAACGCAAATCACAAATACGTTTAGTTTTTATGCCATGGAGCCGAATTTTTAAACGCAAAACACAAATGCGTTTAATTTTTATGTCATGAAGCGGAATTTTTAAACGCAAAACACAAATGCATTTAATTTCCCTGCCATGGAGCGGAATTTTTAAACGCAAATCACAAATGCGTTTAATTTTTATCACGTGTTTTCGGATTGTGTCACTTTATGGGTGATTTTCACACGAGAAGGACGGTTATCTTTCTAATTCCCTCTCAGAAAACCCATGTAAATCTCTAGAAAATTCATCAAAGTTATCTGGCTTTTCGTCTTCTTCGTTCCCTTTATATGTTTTCACAGTTCCATCTTTAAATTGCAGCATTAACCGCCAACTATAGCCATCTTCATAGTCGTCTGGATCACCTACGATATATTCGGTTTCCCATGTGGATACATGATACTTTTCCAATATGTCATACACGTCATCCGTACGGCCGGAATCGACGATCAAGTCTCCCTTCACCCCACGGATACTTAGTGATGGTTCGGCATACACTTCTTTATTTTCTAGATCAATTGCTACCGCTTCATAAGGATCGTCAAAAGAAGTTTCATGAAAGAAAATCTTGATCACATCATCCATCGGTTTATCTTCTGTTGTCTTTGGAGCTCTATTTATAAATTTAAAATCAAATAACTTTTCTTCATTCATTTCTTCTTCCTTCCCTTCATCATCCTTTTGATTTTCCTCTGGTATAATTGACTCTTCACCTGTTTCATCTTCATCTATAGATTGACCACATCCGGATAAGAGGACGCAAACGAAAATGGTCAATACGAAAAGAAATGTATGTTTCATCCCTCTTCACCTGCCATCTCTTTAATAATTTCATCCATGTGTTCTTTGGAGATCGATAAATGTTCTTCAAAACTGTTTAGCTTCGTTTCTTTGAAATTGCCATCCTCCAACATCATCGTCCCAAAATAGTTTGCAAATCCTTCTCGGTTTGGACCTCTTATTCTCTCTTCATTCTCATCAACCCAGTATTCCAGATCATGATGAGCCCACTTACCTTTAATCTCATTCAACGTTACACCACCGAACACATCTGAAGCCGCGTGGTCTTCATCTGGCCTTAATTCAGTGCTTAGTTTGGATGTAACAGTATCAAAAATTTCTTCTTCAGCATTTGTTAATTCTACATCTGAAGGACCCGTGTAAATGACCTTCTCCATAATGTTATTCATCATGAATGCCCTTTCGATTATACTAAGATCATTGTATTTTGATTGGTCCATCTCTTTAGCTACTTCAGTCTGGATTCTCGAACGAACATCCTTGAACATATGGTCCGATAATGTGCCATTGTTCCAAACATGTGATTCAGAAAAAAACCAATCTTCTCCGCGATCCACACCTACATTGTAATCAATCGCATGTCCTAACTCATGAAAAAAAGTCATGTATGATCCTTTATCACCATTTCTATCCTTCGCAACATTAAATTGCATTTCATTCGTTTTATGAAAAAACCTACCTTTCGAAGCATCGATATCAATGATTTCAAGTCGATGCAAATATTGAAGTGCCAATGAACGATATGGCTCATCAGCAGTATACATTAAATATTTTATTTCATTTGTATCTTCTTCCTCTAACGGTGATAGAAATTCATCAACTTTTTTTGCATCTTCTGGATTCTCATCTTCATATCTAGAAACAGTCGCCTCTTTTTGTGTATCCCAGAGATTTGCCATCCAACTCATATCTATCCCATCCGTGTTAAACGTACCAGATGCTTTATTAAATCCATTTCCATCTTTAATTTGGTTCAAACCTTCGAGAACATTTTCAGCAAATTGCTTAGCGGTTGTATAATTACTGCTAGATGTCGAATTAAACACGTACAAATCAGACAACTTCTGTAATAGTTTGCTCTTCATACGTTGGTAAATAATTATTTGAACACTGAATAGAGGAAGGTACTCATTCAAATCCTGTAAGTGAATAATCATACTGTCAATCTCATCAATTTGAGCTCGGGCTTCCTCTTCTACTACATTGCTAGATGACACTTCCGTCCTGAAATCATTTGGGTATTTATCGTTTTGCCAAATCAATTCCTCACATAAATAAATAATACCTTGTGTGAGAGGTAAATAAACCTGATTCAAATAAGCCTTTGCAGAATCATACGTCTGTCCACGAAGGGTTATATTCCATGTAAATGAATTGATGGAAGACTGCATTTCCTCCATCGCCAGAATCATATCAACACACATTGCATTCATACTAGATTTTTGCGTATCTGTCTCCCCAAGATACATATTTAAACTCATGACTTTTCCTCCAGCATTATTGAACGCCTTAACGCTGTTAATTCTTCCTCTTCCTCGTTAAGTAGGTTCAACTTCTCATTATTTAAATCTTGCGTGTTATCATGAAGTTTTCGGGCAATCTTTTGATGCTCGTGCTGCAATTCTAGCCTGTCATGTTCTAGAGAAATCCGCAGTTCTTTATCCTTTCTCCATACATCATACAACCACCCTAATAAACGTTCCTCTCGCTGATAGAATGCTTCAAGTTGTTCCTCAAGTCGCTTCTGTTCCGTTAACCGCTGATTGTTTTCTTCTTGTTTTTTTTGAATGGTGGAAAGTGTTTTTTTAATATCCATGACTAATCACCTATTCTTTGACTGTTCTTATGTCTTCTATTTGTTCAAACCGCCCGAATACCGTAGCAAGTCATTGATAGAAGAATCCAACTCTACATCTGTCCGTTCAAACTCCTTCGCAACCGAATGAATATTGTTGGTTACTTCTTTAAAACATGTAGAAATCAATTCTGCTACGACTAATAATTCATTATTCGCCTCCTGCGCTCGTTCATTAACTGTCAGAGTCGTCTTCCCTGCTTCTGTAATAGTCATATTCGCGACGCTATGGACCGCGTCTTCTGCCTTCCCCATATTTGTTGCAACTTCTTGCGCAGCCTGAGTACTACTTTGAATCATTCACGCTCCCTCCAATCTGAATAATCCACTAAATCCTGCTATTTCGATAATTGTAACCGTATTCATAACTTATAACAAGAGTATAAAGTCCAATAAAAAAACTGTAGTATTGCCACTAAATACTCATAAAGTCCTTTGATAAAACGTAGAAGTTTCTCTAGAAAAACAGATAAATATGAGTAGAATTAAATATACATGAAGCAAAGTCTATTACACAGCAATAGCCCGTGTGATACGATAAAATAGATACATGACAAAAGAAACCATGTCACTTTAAAGGAGGACATTGATCCATGTACAATATCCTAAAAGAAGATTATGTCCGTTGCGTGTGGCCAGGTGAGAGCCTTCCTCTCGGCGAAGATGGGCACTTTCTCATTAACTTTTTTAAAGACAACTACGATGTTGACATCGAATACCTTGAACAAATAAAAACACTTCCAGGGCACGGTCCCAAAGGTGGAAGAATTGACCAAGTATTTAATGTGTATCTAGATAGCATCGATAACTTAGAAAAAGTGAAAGACAAACTTGGAGTCGTATACGCAAAAGACTACGTACGCGAGGGCAATCATCGCCTGTTCAATGAACGTATATTTCAAAATTTCTTTAAACGATTTCAAGATGAGCTGTTGAAAGACGGAGAATTAGCGGAGGAAAATGTGTTTAAAAGCCTTTGGGATCGGTAGACATGACAAAAACACTTGGTTCCAATCATTGCTTTTGATGACTGGAACTAAGTGTTATACTTCTGTTCGATATTTTAATCGTTTTACAATATCTTTCACTGACGCCCGAGCACTTCTAGAAATAATCCGTACGGAACTATTCCCAAATTGTATCCCTGCAATCAATTGTCCGTGCGCTTTTAGTGTATGAAGAACGCCGTATTTCTGACTGATTGCGCTTAAATCTGGTACACTCACTTGAACGCCACCAAACCTTTCCGGTTGAAGGAGCCGCTCATCAAGCATCTGACGAAGGAGTGGCACATCATCCATTTCAAATGACACATTCACGTCATTCCCAGTTGCATTGACCATATAATCCACGTGAATTGGCTCTTCATCTTTAAAGTGGCATGTAAAGGATTCCTCATTTTTTTCAATGTCGGCTAAATCCTCATATACTCGAAATATATTTTCTTCCCAAGCATGTACGAAATCTTTGCCAGTTTCATAGGGAAATGGAGCGCGTAGTTTATCCCACTGTTTATAATACTTTTGTAAAAAAGTTTGCTTATCGGTTTCTGTCAAAGCCATCCAAAGATCGGTTTGCAGTAATATGATATTTTTCAGGATCGTTTGAATAGTTGAAATATCACGATTGCCAGCTAATTGACGTTTAATAGAATCTTTTGAACCGAGTGCATCCAGAGACTCTCGTTCAAGAGCGCCTAGCTGAAATTCTAGTTCTTTCTCAAACCATTCCATGTACGTGTCTAGTGGAATAAAACCATCGTGTTTTTCCTTCGCATGTTGTATATTTTCTTTCGTCAAATACCGATTTTCAAAGGATGGTGCGTTACCAATAATCGTTTTAAATGTTCCCGAGCGCGAAAGGAAAGACACGTCTACATCTGGTCGATGGGCAAAGGTGTAACGAAACACATCAATGCTCGTAAGTCCTGTACCTACAACTCCCACCGTCGCTCCATGAGGTATTTGGGACAGCTTTTTATCCATAGGGAATGGGTCTCCAATGGCGTTTGGATGATCCCTTAAATCATATGGATCTTTATAGGGAAGATTGCCCGTACATAGGTGGACTGCGTCAAATTCTGCAGTCTGAGACGGCCAAGTCAAGCGGAATCGGTCATTCGGTAACATGCGAATCGTCTCCACTTTTTCTTGGATGATGTGTGCACGTGATTGCGCTAGCCAACCGTTCATTCGCTCGGTAACGTACTCCCCAAATTGTGCTCGTGGGTAAAATTTCGAGGCGGCATCTTCTTCCCCATAATTTTCTCGCATCCATTCCACAAAATCATAGTGATTCTCAGGAATCATCGAAGTAAATTCCGCAGCCTGGTTCATAAGCAACCCAGCATCATCGGATTGATACGCTTTTCCCGTTCCAAAGGTTTCCTTGTCACCAAAGACCGTAATTTGAATCGAAGGATCGCGTTTTTGTTCTTTTGTCCATTCTCGCAATACACTTATTCCCGCAACACCCATTCCAATAATAGCAATCTTCATCACGAACTCCTCCATTCATTACGTATGTATGCTAGATTATACTATGATAACAAAAAAATAAAAATGGGACACTATACGTGTCCCACTCCCCTCCTAAAACCATCCCATTGGTTTTGGATTTAGGTTCATATTAATCTGTTTGACTTCCTGATATTCATCCAACCCTTGTGGGCCAAGGCCTCTGCCAATACCACTTTGTTTGTAGCCACCCCATGGTGCTTGAACATCTGTTAGATGGTACGAGTTTACCCATGTAATACCTGCGCGAACCTTTTTGATGACGCGTAGGGCTTTGTTTTGGTCTTCAGAAAATACCGCTCCAGCAAGTCCATAGTCAGTGTCATTTGCGATTGCGATTGCATCTGCTTCTGTATGGAATCGTTGAATCACGACAACTGGACCAAAAATTTCTTCTCGTACAATTCGCATGTCACTCGTGACATCTGTAAAGACTGTTGGTTCTAGGAAAAACCCTTTGTCTAGGCCATCTTTTGTCATTCGAGCTCCACCAGCTGCTAGCACAGCTCCCTCCTCTTTTCCAATGTGAATGTACTCAAGAATACTGTTCAGGTGTTCTTCACTCACAATGGCTCCCATTTGGGAAGTAGGGTGATCTCCAGGTCCGACCTTGATCTCTTTTGCCTGTGCAACAAACTTTTCTACAAATGTATCATATATGTCGTCTTGAACTAAGATTCGGCTTCCAGACGAGCACACTTGTCCAGCACCCATGAAAATGCCAAACAAGGCGTAATCAACGGCTGTATCTATATCTGCATCTGCAAAAATGATGTTTGGCGATTTTCCACCGAGTTCAAGGGATACTTTTTTCAAATTTCCTGTAGCTGCTTGCATAATGCCACGACCGACTCCTGTACTGCCGGTAAATGAAACGACATCGACATCGTCACTTTCAGCAATCGTTTGTCCAACAACAGATCCTGAACCTAAGATGAGATTCGCGACACCTTTTGGTAAATCTGTTTGATCCATACATTCAAACACCTTAATGGCTGTCATTGGTGTAATTTCTGCTGGTTTTAAAAGAATGCTATTTCCGGCTGCAAGTGCTGGTGCGATTTTCCACACACTCATGAGTAACGGGAAATTCCACGGAACGATTAATCCAGCGACCCCCATTGGCTCTTTTACAATGAGTGTCTGCATGTCATCCATTGGTTCGAGCGATTGATCAGTAGCTGTTTGAAGTAAGCTCGCATAGTACCGAAAAGTGTTTATAGCATCTTCTGCATCCGCTTGAGCATCTGCTGTCGTTTTTCCGTTGTTTTCGACTTCTAATGCGATTAATGCATCAATTTGATCTTGCATGTTGTCCGCAATTTGCAGTAAGACTTCTGCTCTTTCTTGACGGGTTTTATCTGCCCAAACTCCCGCTTCAAATGTTTCCTTCGCGGTTCGAATGGCTTCTTCGGTTTGTTCCGCACTAGCTCTTGGTGCTTCTGCAATGACTTCGCCAGTAGCTGGATTGATAATATCTTTCTTTTCAACAGGAGCGTCATCGACCCATTGTCCATTGATGTATTGTCTCAATTGTTGCTTCATGAAATATTTCCCTCCACACATCTGTTACTCGTCCATTGGTTTTTCTTAGTTTGGACGGAATGATGCGATGTATTCGTCGCTATCTTCGTATTCTAAGACGCCTACTTCATTGACATCGACGACAACCATATACGGTTTGTTACTTGCGATTGCGTTTGCTAGTCCTTCTTTAAATGCTTCAACAGAAGTGACTCTTTCGGATTCAAAGCCCATTGATTTGGCCATCATGACAAAGTCCGGATTTGTTAAATCGACCGCGGCACGTCTTCCATAAGCGGCTTCTTGGTAATAACGTAAAATGCCATACCCGCCATCATCGAATAGCAAAACAATAATTGGCGTATCTTCTTGAGCGGCTGTAATCATTTCTCCAGCGTTGACCATAAATCCACCATCTCCGGCGATGAGAACGACAGGCTTGTCTGGTTGTCCGATCTTTGCACCGATCGCCATCGGTAATCCTTGTCCGATGCCCCCTCCAGTCATATGAAGGTAGTTTCTCGGTTCGTTAATGTCGAACAACTTATTTCCCCACGTATATCCCGGAATGGTTACGTCCGTCAGCAAAATGGTATCTTCTGGTAGTTGTTCAGACATCACGTCTGCCACTTCTCCGTACGGTCCAATTTGACTGCGAAGATCGTCACGAACAGCTTTGCGAGCAGCTTTCACTTCATCCTGATAAGCCGATTGAGGCGAAACTTTTTTAGTTTCAAGAGCACGGTTGATTTCCTTTACGACAATTTTCGCATCCCCTACGAGCAACGTTTGCGTATCGACGTTACGATTAAACGCCTCTGGATTTAAATCAATGTTGATGTGATTTTCCGGTGTTGGAAGTGTCCAGTCATTTGTTTCTGATCCTCTGAAACGAACGCCAACACTAATGAGTAAATCAGACTCTTTTAATAAGTGTTCGACTTGTGGCGTTGCAGCGAAATTCCCGATGCAAAGCGGGTGGCTTTCTGGAATAACTCCTTTTCCAGCCTCACTCGTAATGACAGCTGGCTGAATCGTATCGACGAGTGTCAGAAGTTCCTTTGACGCGCCGGATTCAATGACACCATTTCCTGCCCAAATGATTGGTCGTTTAGCAGCAACAATTTTATCAATGACAGCTGTCGGAAGCGAAATCTTTCCTTCCGTTAACTCCATTGTTTCTACTTCGATCAATTCATTTTCAGGAATGATTTGCGCTTGGAAATTTGTCGGAATCGAGATAGTTACTGGGCCTTTCGGTACAGTACATGCTTCTTCGATTGCCTTACGCATGAATGATGTCGTTTGCTTTGGACGCTTGAGTAAATAAGCTGTCTTCCCCGCTCCATCCATCATTTTCAACTGATCTTTTGCTTCGTGAATATATCGTTGATCTGTACCAATATAGTTAGAATCAGCCTCTCCTGTAATATGGAGGAGTGGCGTGCCTGAATTCCATGTTTCGGTTAACGATCCTGCTCCATTTCCTGCGCCTGCACCTGTACTTGTGATGACGACACCTAATTTTCCTGTTGCCCGTGCATATGCATCCGCCATGTTGACGGCTCCGCTTTCTCCACGGGACGTAACGATACGAATGGACTCCTCGCGTAAGATTGCGTCATAAATCGGCATATTATGTATACTAACAATCCCATAAACGACGTCCACTTCTGCGTTGACGAGTTCTCGTACGATGGCTTCTGCTACTGTAAATTCTGTTTGATGACTCACGTGTAATCCTCCCAGCATATAATCCTTACTATTTTTATCTTAATCGTTCACAACATATTTCGGTTTTTCTCCTTGAAGAACACTTACTATATTTGATGCCGTTTTTTGCTTCAATTCTTCCATAGACTCCTCTGAATAAAAAGCGACGTGAGGGGTTAGAATCACTTGATCCATCGTTAAAAGTGGATGGTTCTCATCAATAGGCTCTTCTTCAACCACATCAAGTCCAGCTCCGGCAATTTTTCCAGCGACTAACGCATCAACTAAATCATTTTCGTGAATGACGGCTCCTCTACCCGTATTGACTAAAACGGCATTTGGTTTCGCCAAATCAAACATTTCTTTATTGATCATTTGATACGTTTCCTTCACAAGTGGACAATGAAGGCTAATTACGTCTGAACGCTTCATCAACTCTTCAAGCGATACAAGTTCAACGTCCACGTCAATATTCGCTTGTTCCACGTACGGATCATATGCAATGACGTTAAAACCAATTGCTTGTAAATGAGCTGATAATGTACGAGCGATTTTCCCGTAACTGACTAATCCAACTGTTTGTGAACTGAATCGGTGTAAAGGAGCGGCTTCATCAAATGCCCATCTCCCATCTTTCACCTGTTGATTCAGTAAAACGATTTTTCGTGTCAAGCTCATAATGAGCGCTAACGCATGACTGGCCACTTCATCTTGACAATAGTCAGGAACATTCGTGACATACACTTGATGTTCTGTCGCTGCTTCCACGTCAATGTGGTCAACTCCAATTCCGTATCTAGAGATAACTTTTAAGTCTGGAAGGGATTCAATAATCTTCCGTGTAATTGGGATATCCGAGTTGATCAAAGCGATGGCGCCCTGAGACGCTTGAATGACCTCTTCCTCTGTCGTGCATTGTGAGATTTCAAGGGTCGCGCCAGCTTTTTCAAACATTTTTCTTTCTTCCGTAAAATCCATATAATTATGATCCGTTATAACAACTTTCATGTAAAGGCTCCTCATTTATCCAATTCTTTGCTCTGTTTGTTTTTGTGCTCGACCTAATGTGAGATCAACAAGTATAGCTAGGAGAGCAGCGATAATTGCACCACTATAAATTTTTGCTTCTTGTCGCGAGTTAATTCCATCAACAATATCTTTCCCTAACCCATCTCCACCAATAAATGGAGCTAACGTTGCTACACCGACTGCAATGACTGCAGCGATGCGCACACCTGCTAATAAGAATGGCAGTGATAAAGGTAGTTGGACCTTAAATAAAAGTTGAAGAACAGTCATACCTGAGCCCCGACCCGCTTCTGATATACTGTCATCTACCTCTCTCAACCCTACATACGTATTACTAATAATAGGCAAGAGCGAGTATAAAAATAATCCGACGACAACTGTTTTGAAGCCAATACCTAAGAATATCATTAACATTCCGAGAAGCGCAATACTCGGAAACACTTGAATAATATTGGCAACGGATAAAATAATTCTCGCTAAAAACTCATTTTTAGCGCTAATTACTCCCAGTGGGATTCCAACAATTAATGCTAAAACAATCCCAACAACGACCATTATAATATGGTCAATTGTTAACATTAATAAGTGGTCCCAATTATTTACCATGTAACTAAAAATATTTGATAAAAACTCCATTTACATTGTCCTCCTATTCAAGCAATCCTTCTTCCTTCAGAAAGTCAATTGCTACGTCATGAGGCTCTTCGCCATCGATATCGACACGACGATTAAGGGTACGTATTGTATCTAAGTCAATTCTTCCCTCTAATTGACTGAAAATCTCATCTAATTCTGGATTTTCATCAATTATTTCTTGGTTCACGTATGAAGAAGCTTCATATGGTGGGAAAAACTGCAAATCGTCTTCTAGTGTTTCTAAATTCATTGTATCGATGCGAGCATCTGTTGAATAGGCGAGTACAACGTCTCTTTCATTACTTTCCAGTGCTTCATACACAAGGTTTGGACTCATTGGAGATGTTTTACCAAATTCAAAATCATAGAGTTCTGTAAATGCTTGGTATCCGTCATCTCCCTGACGTTCCAACCAACTTGTATCTGATCCAAAATCAAGTGTATCTGCAATATCAGCTAAATCTGACACACTTGTCACACCTTGCTCCTCAGCAAATTCTTCTGTTACAGCCAATGCATACGTATTCGCAAACCCAAGCGGGTCATACACTTTAATATTATATTCATCTGAAAAATCAGTTTGCGTTTGTTCTAACGTCGCTTCTGTGTCACGCGGATTTTCGATTTCGAAAAAACTAGCTAATGCTGTACCTGTATACGTTGTTGCAATTTCTAGTTCATCATTCATCATTGCTTCAAGAACAAGTGTATCTGTTGCCATGTCTGTCTTGACATCTACTTTAAAGTCTGTTTCAGCTTCAATAAGTTCTTTATACATATATCCCATAATTTTTGTTTCTGAATATGTTTGCGTACCTACCGTCAATTTATCTCCACCTGAGCATGCTGCTAAAACTAAAATTGATAAAAGTACCATTACAAAACCTAATTGTTTTCTCATTAAAATTAAAATCTCCCTTTTTTACTGTTTAGCCGTTTGGCCTCTTCTTGTTGATAGCTTTTCTATTAAACGTAATACGAAATCACTTATTAATGCTAATACCATTGCCATTACAGCAGCTGCAATCACTAGTGGGTTATCATTTAATGACAGAGCAGCAAGGATTAATTCACCTAGACCACCTGCACCTATTAAGCCCGCTAATACTGCCCAACTAATAATATAGACTGTCGTAATTCTTACCCCCGACATAATGTATGGCAACGCTAGAGGAAGCTCAACTTTTATGATTCTTTCCATTGAACCAAACCCCATGCCGTTCGCAGATTCAATAATTTCTTCGTCGATCGAGTCGAATCCAGCAAATGTATTTTTTAAAATGGGCATCAGTGAGTATAGAAATAACGCAACGACAGCTGTTTTAAAATTGTACCCCAGTAATGGAGCAATCATTGCTAATAGCGCTAAACTTGGAATGGTTTGAAAAATATTAACGATATTAAATATAAGCGAACGAATCCATCGAATGGATGTTTTCGCTAAATAAACGCCTAGTGGAATCGCAACGATGCACCCAAGAATAATCGCAATGACTACTATAATTAAATGTTCATAGAGCTTATCAAGTAAGTCAGGCATACGTTCTATAAAGACCGAAAAATATCCATAATCATGCATTTACAAAACACCCTCTACTTCGCCATCATACTCTTTTCCAATATACCCAACGATACTACCGCGGGTTAATAAGCCCTCAAGTACTCCTGATTCATCAACGACTGGTAAATAAGAAGCTTTTCGTTCATGCATTTGTTGAATAGCTTCCGGAAGAAGCATATGTGACTCCACTTTATATTCGAATGAATGCATGAGATCCTTGACCTTAATCGCTTCATTATCATACTCTTTTAGCACGTCAAAAACGGTAACATATCCGAGCAAATGATCCCGTTCATCGACGACAATGAGTGAATCGACCTTTTTACCTTCCATTCGTTTTAATGATTCCGCTAGACCACGGTGCGGGTAAATCGTAACCGGATTGTTCACCATCACTTGACGGATGGTCGGAGTATCTTGATATACTTCGAGTCTTTTCTCACCGATAAACTCTTTCACAAAATCGTTTGCTGGGCGACGTAATATTTCCTCTGGGCTCCCATACTGAACGATTTCTCCATCTTTCATCAATGCAATTTTATCGGCAATTTTTAACGCTTCATCCATGTCATGTGTCACAAAGACAATGGTCTTTTTAATATCGCGTTGCAAACGAATGAGCTCATCCTGAAGCTGTTCACGACTAATCGGATCGAGTGCGCTGAAAGGTTCGTCCATCAGAATAATCGATGGCTCCACAGCGAGCGCTCGAATCACACCGATTCGTTGTTGTTGACCACCACTTAATTCGGATGGAAAACGATCACGATATGTTTCTGGATCAAGTGATACCATCTCTAGTAGTTCATCAACTCTTTTTCTGGTCCGCTCCTTGTCCCATTTGAGCAGTTTTGGGACTGTCGCTACGTTTCGCCCAATGTTCATATGGGGAAATAACCCTACGTGCTGAATCACATATCCGATTTTTCTTCTTAGTTCAATCGGGTCAATCGAAGACGTATCTTTCCCTGCAATAGTTATTGTTCCACTCGTTGGGTTGTGCAGTCGATTAATCAATTTCATCAACGTCGTTTTACCGCACCCACTTGGACCAATCAGGGCAGTGATTTCGCCTTCACTGCATTCTAAATTGATATTTTTTAAGGCTTCATAGCCATTATCATATTTCTTTTTCACATTTTTAAATTCAATCAAGTAACGTTTCCTCCCACTGTCTTTTCTTACATGGATCACATATGCAATTTTTTGTTTATCTTGTAAGATTATTTCATGTTTCTTTTATAAAAAATCCCCCTCATCGAATTGTGAGGGTTTTACTAGTTTCGTCCGCACAATGTATTCGATAGAATAATAAAAGTTAGAATACGATTGGGCTTCCAATAAAGGACTAGTTTTACCCGTTTATGTCATGAGTAGTTTCATAGAAATACCGTTTAATAGCGTATTTCCAAAAATAACACAATATTATATAGTATCATAACACATTATAGAAAATGTCAAGTCAGACAATCGCGAAAAAAGTCTGACAAGTAGGTAGGATGCTACTCTCATGCTTTTAATGATTCTTGTTCACGATGAAAAGAAAAAAATCCATAAAACAGCCCCACCTGTAAAACAGAGGGGGCGTTTTCACTTCATTTAACTTTAATATTGATTTGCGCAAACGTATTGCGTATACGATATAAGTTCTATCTTATTCTTTTTCAACATTTGCTTTCTCAATTAATTCCTCAAAACTCTCCTTATCAAACAATTCATCGGACACGATATAATAATATAACTCGTGATTACGAGCAATCATGTCTGATTTATACCGTTTAAAATAAGCAACGATACCGTTCCAATCTCCACGTTCCATGATTTCTTTTGGATAATAATAATCTGGAAATTCTTCATGTACTTGTGCAGCGCGATCAATCATTGCGTACGTTTCATACAGCGGATAATACTGAACCATATTCATTGTTTCCCAACTGTTTTCTTCAAATGTTATAATAGAGAGACCCATATTAAAAAAACTTGCATTGATGCGAGCCCCATCTACAAAAAACTCTCGTTCTACCTCGTCTTTCCCTGTGAAGTAGCGATCTACACTATCCATCAGCTTTTCGATTGGATTTTGAAGAAATGTGTACGCACTAGATGCCATTGCTTCCGTAATTTCTAGAATAGGTGGTGGCGTATTTTCCTCCAGTTCCTTTAATTCCCTTTCCATGGTTCGAATTTTGCGCGCTAATATAGCACTTCCCGGGTTAATGGAAGAGTCATGTACAATATATACTGTTCCATCATCTCCTTCTAACGTTCCTTCTACATCTAAAAGCCAGTCCGTGTCAGACATCTCAAACGATAGCTCTTCAAATTGAATATCTTTTTCCTCTTTCATCTGTATGACAAACACTAGCAACGAGTGATATCCATTCACCTTGATCTGTAACAACTTCTCTTCAGACACATCTAACAAACAACCTGCGACTTCCATGAGACCTTTCTCTTCCTCAAGCAATTCTGTGGATGCTAATAAATCATTTATTCGTTCCGTTAATTGGCCGAAGTCTTCGGCAATTAAAATCTCCAGCACAGATTCGATTTCACTTTCCATTTGCGCATCTACCGTTTCACAGATTGGTAAATCCGAAAATTCCTCCGTCTCAGCAAAAATGACTAACTGGTTTTTTCCAAAAAGTAGATAAAATATGAATGCAAAAGAAAAAACAACCAACATTCGTTTAGACATGTTCTAGCCTCCTTTGATTGCAGTGTATTTTTTTGCTTCGTAAAAATTAGGATGGATTCATTTCAATGACTTCATAATGGACGGTTATGTTATGAGCTTTTATTTGATTGATAAGTTTGTTGTAAGATGTGCTAGCGGTTTCCATGGAGTTTTTAACAGCATCGTAATACAATTGACTGTAGTTGACATGTTCATCAATAGAATCAGTAACTTCCTCCATTAATTTCCCTTTACTCTTTGCCGATTCTTCATGAACGATATTTTGCAATCGTTTCGCAAGACTCTCTAACTCTTCAAATTTCTCGATAAATGGGTTACATTTATCCGTTACATCTTCTGATTGTTCGAAGTTATAATAGATATCGATTGTTTTAATATCCATGCTAGCCCTCCTTTTCTCCAAAAATCTCTTTAGAAATCCGTTCATCTTCTTCGAATAATTCTTCAATAGAATCCTTTATATTCGTCAGTAGTACTTTCTCTTTTTCAATTACGCCTTTGATGTACGTAAATGTTCCTTCATATATATTTTCTAAGTTTTCGGGAAGGTTTGGAATGTCTTCATGCACATCGATTTTTGTAACTTTGTGAAATACTTTTGTATCTCTAGTGAAATTCCCCATTAAATCTTGGTAGCTATAAGGACTTTCTTCCATTTCACGAACTTTCTTCATGACTCTTCTTTCACGGTTTTCATAATCTTGTACGTATGCTCTTTCATACTTAGATTCTATTTCACTTAATACAGTTTCCTTGCTCTCTAGAATAGATAAACCCTCTGTATAAATACGTAGTGCTGAGGAAATGTTAATCTTAATATTTTTCCCATCTACATTTTTGCTCATAATCATATCAAGAGTTCCATCATTTTTTTCATAAGAAATATCCGTATCAGCGAGAAGCTTCTTTATAATCGTAGATAATTCGTGTGCGGTGACCCCGAATCCTAAGTGTTCTTGTAACTTTTCTGTGTTTTCATCAATCGTATCCACACTATTAAGAATCTCCTGAAAGTGTTTTAAAATATTCATAATCTGAAGTCCACCATCGCCTTGGGTAAGATTAATTCCTTCCTCAAGCATTTTCTCTATATCCTGTACATGAGATAAGATATTCATATATTCCTCATGAACAACTTTACTCTCTGCCTTGGTTAAATACTCATGTTTGACTAGTGTATCTAAGACTGCAGGAACGCTCTCTGCAAGCCCTTCCAGAAGACGAGTAAGCTCTGGTATTTTTTCTTCTGCTTCATTGAGGGCATCTAATACATGTTTACCCGTTTTAAAAAAACCTAATTCTTCTCCTTGATTGAAAAACTTATCTATTAAACGACTATCGATTCCAGTTAATTCTTTAAAAAGCCCCTGAAAGCCTTCTTCGTTGTATGTATCCTTGAAGTTTTTCGCAAAGTACATTTGAACATCTTTCACAAATTCATCTGGAATTTCATCAAACAATGCTGCTAAACTTTCCACATCTTCATCTTCATCTGGAAAGGCATCTACTGTTGTCGGTGGATCCCCAACTTGAAAAAAACCTCTTATATTAAATAAAGCAGTCATGATATCTTGTTCACTTGTTAAGTGTTGGATATCTTCACCGCGTGATTCATAATATTCTTCTGCAAATTCTTGAAGTTCGTCTGAATTAAAATTATATAATTCATTAGAATTTTCGAGATTGATATTATACTTCTTTTCTATTTCTTCTCTAAAATCTTTATCAATATTAGCTAATTGATAAAATGAGGGAGGCGCAGCATTCACTGTATACACCTCGTCAAATCTCCCAAAAGTAAGTTGCATTAATGTAACTAAATTACCTCCAAGTGAGTGTCCTAGAGCTATCTTTTTAGGTTCAGTAGATGTCTTCTCAGAGATTTCTTTAGTAACTTCATCATCAAAGCTTTCGGCTGCATCATATTGCGTCTTATTTTGCCCAACGAATATACCCATAATATTATAAGACCAATCAGTGGCATGCCAATCATCATCTGTAAAATCTTGAGTCCCTCTTGCTATCGTATATGCCTCATTTACTCCTTGACCATTTTCTATGTGAACGATTGTTCCGTTAAAACCATTTGCCTTTTCTTCATCAACGTAATCTTCAGAATGATATACCGCAATGTCAAATGGCGGTTCTTTACCCGTTTCCTCAAAATATATTTGTTGGACCTCTTCTACTGTTACAGTAGAATATTCCATGTCCATTAAGCGTAATTGAAGTGATTCAGGGAGTAATGTTTCCTGTGACATTTCATTCCCTCCTTCCCTATTCTTTAAACTCAACTGATGTAAGGACTTTCTCAACCTCTTTTTCAATCGCATCTAAATCATAATCACAACCCTTTTGCTCATCTTCGCACGGTATATGGTATTCATAACGGATAGTTTGATTAGTGTCATTTGAGTGTATGAGTCCAAAAAAACGATACACACTACTTTCTTTATCTGATAATACATATTTATTCTGTGTAAAATAATGGGTTAGATCATCATGATCATTTTTATCAAATTCTCCATCGTATTTTACAGAAGTACGAAAGTGTTTTAATTTTATCTCTGGATCAACCTTTTTTTGAGAATTTTCGTATATCAGATAGACTGTATATGGTTCCCCTGTAATTGTTTCTCTATCAGCGTTATATCTAGTCCATTCAGAAACTTCCTTTACTTTTTCATAATAGTTCTGATCTATTTGTGCATCTTCCGGAAAGGGAAGAGTATACCCACCTGTTTTAGATTCAAATAAGTAATACCCATCCGATATTTCATCCGTAGAAGCCATAAATTCACGGGTAAAGTCATCTTGAAAAGCTGGGACATCCGGTAAGTCTTTCGGGTCCATGTCCGCGATATCCTTCTGCATGAGATTACAACCTCCTAGAAAAATAATGATAAATAAAAAAAACGACCATCTTTTGTTCATTCAAGTGAACCTCCTGTTCATGCAAGAGTGTTAATATGTAGTACAATTTTCCATTTAAACCTGTATAGTGTCTTCAAAATACCACTATCCATCGGGCCATACAAGATACGAAAGATTGGTTTTGATGATTAAGTTATTACAAAGGAACTACACGTTCATAGGTTAAGAAGTCTGATGTAAATTTTTATGTGATGGATTTTAAGCAGGTTACTCCCTCTTGAATTCGACTGATGTCATCATGTCTTCTACTTCCTGTTCAATCGCATCTAAATCATAATCACAACCTTTTTGTTCATCGGCACACTCTACTGAATAACGATAACGAATCAATTGATTACTGTCGTTTGCCTCGATGAGACCAAAAAATCGGTATACACTACTTGTTTTATCAGATAATACGTATTTAGCTTGAGCAAAGTAGTGAATTATGGCATCATGTTCTTTTTTTTCAAACTCACCTTCATAGCCTACAGCATCTTTTACAAGACTCAATTGTATATCCGCTTCCTTAGATATGGATGGATTTTCGTAGGTAACATAAGCTTTGTACAATTCTCCGGTTGTTCGATCTCTCTCTCCTACAATTCTAATCCCTTCATAATGTTCCTTTACTTTTTCATAATGGATTTGGTCTATTTGTGCATCTTCAGGAAAGGGAAGCGTATACCCACCTGTTTTAGATTCAAATAAGTAATACCCATCCGATATTTCATCCGTAGAAGCCATAAAGTGAAACTTCATTCAGTGGGGGGGGTTTTATTCATCCCCACTGAATGTTAGTTGAACAGAATCAGGGATTTTACGAGCAGTTTATCCCCCACTTATTTTCTTTGGTTTTCTTCAGTAATTTCAAGTGGGGATATTACTGCTCGTTAATGCGTGATAAATCCACGGGTAAAGTCATCTTGAAAAGCAGGGACGTCTGGTAAGTCTTTCGGGTCCATGTCCGCGATATCTTGTTGAAATAAATTGCAACCACTTAGAAAAATAATTATGCATACACTAATTAACCATCTTTTGTTCACTACTTAGACCCTCCTGCTGCATTCCCCTCAGGATGATGTTCCTTCACTTTTTCTATGATCTCCTCAAAGTCATCTGGTTTGTAATCATTGGCAACAATATACATGTACAAATCATAGTCAAAATCCATCATGTCTGTTTCATGTTTGTTGTAGTAAGCAACAACTTCATTCCAATCCCCACGTTCGATTTCTTCCTTTGGATACCAATAGTCAGGAAGCTCTTCATGCACTTGTGCCGCTCGGTCAAAAATAGCGTAACTCGTATTCGATGGATAATATTCCACCATGGTGAGTGGCTCCCACTTGTCTGCACCATATCGTATAACGGAAAAGTTGAACGTGAATACACGTGCAGCATTGATTGATTTGTCTATCTTTCGTTTTTGCTTTTCTTCAGCTTCGTCCATAAAGAAACCATCTACAAATTGCATAAACCCTTCAATTGGATTTTGTAGAAATGCTTGGGCACTTGATGCTACGCCTTCCGTAATGGCAAGCATAAATGGGTTCTCCTCCGCTTCTTTTTGTTCCTCTTTAGTTGAATAATCATCTTTTGGAAAGATAGGGAGGTCGTGATCAATGAATACTTTTTCATCCGTGCCTTTCAACACTCCTTCGATTTGCAAAAGCGAATCTCCATCTGTTGAAAAGCTGATTTCCTCAAATTGAACATCTTCTTTTTCTTTCATCTGTATCGCAAAAGTTAGTAACGAATGATACCCATTGACCTTCACAAGAATATTGTGATTTTCATACACTTCGGCCAAACAATCGGCGCTTTCGATTCGATTTTTTTCATCTTCTAGCAGATCCGTTGCTATTAATTCGTTGACTCGCTCTGTTAAACGGTCAACATCTTCTTCGATCAACATCTCCAAAATGGGTTCAAGCTCTTTTTCCAGTTGCTCATCTACCGCTTCACAGCGCACTGTATGTGTAGACTTCTTCGTCTCAGCCGTAAGAGCGATTTCGTCTATTCCAAAAATCAAGAAAACAAACAAAGCAATGGAACCAACAACCGATATCCATCTCGACATTTTATCCCCCCTTACTTTTCTTGATGTTCCTCCTTCACCCGTTCAATTAATTCCTCAAAGTTTCTCGAATCACGAAATGCATTCCCAAAAATATATCCGTACAACTCGCGATCATAATCAATCATTGCCGAGTGATGCTTCTCGAAATAAGCAATGACTCCATTCCAATCCCCACGTTCAATTTCCTCTGTTGGATACCAATAATCAGGCAATTCTTCCAGCACTTCTTCCATTCGTTCAATCGTAGGAACAGTGGAAATGGATGGATAATATTCCTCCATGTTCAGTGGTTCCCACTTATCTTCACCAAATGTAATCAATGAAAAGCTCATATTGAAAGAACCGGCATTCACGCGAGACTCCGTTTTAAAGATTTCTTCTTCTAGCTCGGCTTTATCCGTAAAAAATGAATCTACCGTTCCCATGAATTTTTCCATTGGATTTTGAAATATTGCGTAGGCATTTGATGCTAGATCATTTGCGATGGATAAAATAAGCGGGGTTTCTTCCTGCGCTCGTTCCTGTTCTTCTTCTAAACGGCGCTCCTGGTCACTGTATGCTTCCGGTGATCTAAAAGCATAGTAATGATCAATCCGTACGTTTTCATCCATGTCTTTCAATATGCCTTCAACTTGTATATAAGCATCGTTATAAAATGGCGTAACGATTATTTCTTCAAATTGAATATCCTCTTCCATCTGCAACGCAAACGTTACGAACGAATGATAGACATTGATTCCAGCATGTACATCACTATTTGTATATACGTCATCCAAGCAAATAGCGATTTCCAGTACGGCTAATTCATCCTCCAGCAATGCTTGGGATGTTGATAATTCGTTCAATCGATCTGTTAATGCATCTATGTCGCCTGCGTGAAACATCTCCAGAAGCATTTCCATGTCACTTTTCGCTTCCTCATCAATCGTTTCACAGTGCGGTGTAACCTTATTTCCTTCCGTCTCTGCCGTGAGTACGGATTGATTGATTCCCAAAAATAATAAAACAAGCAAAGCAATGGAACCAATAGCCCGCATCCATCTTGACATTCTAAATCCTCCTTAGAATTCACCGTTCCGATGGTTCTTTTTCACCTTTTGGATTAAATCCTCAAATCCACTTGATTCCCTAAACATGTCGGTAAAAATATAATCATATAATTCCCTGTCGAAATCATACATTTCCTCGCGATGTTTTTTGTAATAGGCAACAATTTCATTCCAATCTCCCCGCTCAATGGCTTCTTTTGGATACCAATAGTCCGGCAATTCCTCATGCACATTTTTTGCTCGTTCAATGACCGAATACGTCTTAGAAAATGGATAATACTCTCGCATTCGTAATGTCTCCCATGGGCTTTTCTCAAATGTAATCACCGCAACATTTATCCCAAAATAAGTCGAATAGACAAGTGCATCTGTTGTAAATTGTTTTTGTTCTACCTCGGATTGTTTCGTAAAAAACCTATTCACAAATAGCATCAGTTTTTCAATAGGGTTTTGGAGCAATTCAAGCGAACTAAATGCTAGTCCTTCTGTAATTTTCAGAAAAAAGGGTGGTGGGTTTTCTTCCATGTCACGTAATTCTTCTTTTTTCAAGCGGAGTTCTCGAGAATCATACCCATCTCCTGGAAGAAAAGAAAAATCATGTTCGATCGTTACTTTTTCGTCCCTATCTTTTAACGTTCCTTCTACTTGTAAATACAGTTCTATTTCAGGAATCGTAAACGTGATCTCTTCAAATTGAATGTCTTCCTGTTCCTCTTTCATATGCATCGTAAAAGATAGTAACGAGTGATAACCATTGACCTTGGCTTTTAATTCCCTTTCCTTATAAACGTCCTCCAAACAAAGAGCAACTTCCAGGCGATTTTGTTCATCTTCTAGCAACTCCATAGAGGCCGACAACTCGTTCACCCGCTCCGTTAGACGATCAAAATCCTCTTCCTTGAAAATATCTATCATCAATTGAATTTCCTTCTCGATTGCTACATCTAGCTTTTCGCAATGGGGATTAAACTCTTCTTCCTGCATATCTGCAGTAAGTACTCGCTGATCCATTCCGTAGAATAAAAAAACAAGCAAAGCAACGGAACATAAGACCCACAACCTTTTCGTCATCCAGAAGCCTCCCTTACTTTACAGATAACATTTATTCTTCGTTATGTTCATCCTTCACTCGTTCGATTAACTCCTCAAAGTTACTCGAATTATGAAATCCATCCGAAATGATATATTCATATAATTCATAATCATATTCGGCCATTGCATCTCGATATTTTTCATAATACGTAACGATACCGTTCCAGTCGCCTTGCTCGATTTCTTCTTTTGGATACCAATAATCAGGCAATTCTTCATGTACTTGATTCGCTCGTTCAATCATAAAATACGTAGCGTTCCCCGGATAATACTCAACCATGTTCACTTGATCCCAATTGCTTATTTCCTCTCTAATCAGTGCAAAGCGCATATTGAAAAAACTCGCATGAATGACAGCTTTTTCTTCAAATAGATCCTGTTCATCTTCCGCTTTTTCCGTAAAGATACTATCTACGATCGCCATAAACTTTTCGATTGGATTTTGAAGCACCGCTTGGGCACTAGATGCTAGCCCAGATGTGATTGTAAGCAAAAGAGATGATTTTCTTTCTAATTCTTTCAACCTCTCTTCCATTAAATGAAGTTCAAGGTTTCGATAAGTACTTCCTGCATTTTGGGAATAGTAATGGTCGATAAATACTTTTTCATCCTTATCTTGCAAGGTTCCCTCTATTTGTAAATTCATCATTTTTTCATCTGGAATAAATATGACCTCTTCAAATTGAATATCTTCCTCCTCTTTCTTCTGTATGCCGTACACGAGTAACGATAGATAACTGTTCACCTTGCCCGTTAAATGACTATCTTCAGCTACTTCCTCCAAACAAAAAGCAACTTCCAGAATATTCTTTTCTTCCTCGAGCAACTCTGTAGACGCTAATAATTCATTCACCCGGTCGGTTAGCTTCTCATAGTCTTCTGCCTGAAGAATTTCCAAAATCGATTCGATTTTCTTTTCTGTCTCGTCATCTACCGTTTCGCAGCGAGGAATAAACGCATGTTCCTTCGTTTCTGCAGCATATGACTGCGGATCCATTCCATAAAACAATGAAACAATCAACACAAGTACAAATACGATCCAATTCCGTTTGGACATCTCATATCCTCCCTTCAATTGTTTTAGAAGAAAATATATATGTAACCCATAAACGCCAGATAAGACGCAATCGTAACAATAATAATGATACTGAACGCAAACAGAAACGTACTATACTTCTTTAGCACTGGCTGAAAAATACCGACCGATTGTTCTTCAGACTTTAGAACCTTTTTCGCCTCATGACCAATGTCGTATAATAACTTCCCAATAAAAATAGATAGAATAGCAGGAATCACATACCATAATGATGTATAAAAAGAAAGAACAATAGATACGACACCATACAGCATCGATCCAATACCAATGAGCCTGCCCCATGTTTTAATTCGTTTGATATCACCCACACCGATGTACTTCAAGCAATCAACTCCCTTTTATCCATAATAGTTCCACACAATGATGAGATACATCCCATAAAACACAATGAAAATAATCATAATGACACCAATTAACAAAAAGCTTCGAGCAGCAAATCTTAAAATGTCACCGACTTCCATGACTCTCTTTCCTTTGGAATAAATAAACGCTTTCGCATGCCCAGCTGAAAAATAAATAGATCTTCCAACGAGGTATGCTAAAATACCTGGAATCACTCCTACTAAAGTGGTGAACAGTCCTTGGAGAGCAATGAGCACTCCATAAACCGTAATGACCGCTCCAACAAATTTCCCCCAAAAAGCAATCCGCATCAAATCTTTCTCCTGAAAATGTTCGATTGTAATAACCTCCCCTTTTTACATGAATAGAAATCCTTCATCAAAAAAATAAATTGTGTAACGTAGACATATTTTTCCAAAGTAAAATGTATAATACTTTCAAAGTACCATTATCAACCAGACCGTACAAGATACGAAAGGTTTGTTTTGTTAAAAAGACTATGTCGGAAGTCCTAAATCACGAGGTTTTAGGACGGAATATTGGTGGGCGAGATAATTACACTGCCTGGATTGGGGAGTGGAGGTGAAATCAGGGACGAGAACGCGTGCACCCTACCTGAATCGGAGCACGAAGACAAAACCAGGGACGAGGACGCGTGCACACTACCTAGTTCGGGGTGCGGGGATGAAACCAGGGACGAGAACGCGGGCACCCTACCTGATTCGGGGCGCGGGGACAAAATCAGGGACGAGGACGCGGGCACACTACCTAGTTCGGGGTGCGGGGACAAAATCAGGGACGAGAACGAGAGCACCCTCCCTGGTTCAGCGCGCGGGGATGAAACCAGGAACGAGAATAAGAGTACCCTACCTGATTCGGAGCGCGAGGGTGAATCCAGGGGCGAGAACGTGCGCACACTACCTGGTTCGGGGTGCGGGGACTAAACCAGTAACGAGAACGTGTGCTCATTTAGTATATAAGAGGTTTTGATAAAGACATGTGCTAAACTCCTGTTTTATAAAATTGAAGTCCTTTATTTAAATCATAAGCAACAATTTCTTCTTGCTCTTTACTTTGTATAGATATATCAATCGGACATAAGTCAGGTAATACATCCAGTTCCAAATCCAACTCTAAATAATGGGACACATTCAGTAAATAATTATAACGTGCTTCTAGATTCTTTTCTGTTAACGGTCTAGAAATCATTTTATTCGTTATTTTCCATTGGTAATCAATAATGGAATTTAAATATTCTATCTTTTCTTTGCTGAGCATCTTAGGATTAAGTTGATTGATTAATTTGTTTATAACTGGCATTCCATCTCTGAAGGATACAATATTCATATATTCATCGTGTACAATGTCACTTTCTTTTTCGGTTGAATTGAGAAAAGTACAGGAAGTAAACCTCAGAAATTTGGCTTAGGTCATTCCCTTGGTGGTAACTTAATTACCTTACTACAACTGACATCTGGAGATTTTAATCAAGTAAATACAGTGAATGCTGCTCCACCTTCATTTTATCAATTGACGAATATTGACTCACATTTTAAAGAAGAAGTTGCTACAGAGTTTAATGTAGATCCTAGTAATTTAGAAGAGTTATCTCCGAAGTCTTCAGTTCCTCTCACTATGGTGTATGCTTCATTTACTCCCTGTTCATTTTCAATATGAATGACTGTTCCGTTAAATCCAGCTGCTTCTTTTTCATCTATAAATTGTTCTGATTCATATAATGTCACATCAAAAGGAGGCTCTTGACCTGTCTCTTCTAAGTACACAGTACGAATATCTTCTTTTGAAAGACTCGAATATTCCATTTTCATCAACCGAACTTGAACCGATTCAGGCAGTGCTTGTTCAGCCACTTTAATCTCCTCCCTCCTCACGATTAAATTCAATCGATGTAACCATTTTTTCAACTTCTTGTTCAATTTCTTCTACATTATAATCGCAGCCGTCTTCATCTTCACAAAGTACTTGATATTGATAGCGAACATACTGATTGGTATCATTAGACTGGACGAGTCCGAAGAAAGAATAGACACTACTCTGCTGATCTGATAGTGCATAATTATTATGTGCATAATAATGAGTAAATACATCGTGATCGATTTGTTCATAAGCCCCATCATAATCAACAGCATTTTCAAAAGAACTTAACAAAATCTCTGAATCATCTGGTATGGAGGGATTACCGTATTTTAGATAAATCGTATATGGGGTTTTTGTTATCTTCTCATTTTCACCGCCATACATAACCCATTCGAAGTTTTCATCCGTTCTTTCATAATAGATTTTATCTACGCGACCATCTTCAAGAAATGGAATCGTATACCCGCCTGTTTTAGACTCAAATAAGTAATATCCATCTGATACTTCTTCCCTAGAAGCCATAAATTCACGGGTAAAATCATCTTGAAATGCAGGCACATCTGGTAATTCTTTTTCATCCATATTTGCGCGATCCTCTTCCATAAGCCCACAACCTCCTAAGAAAATAATCAAACATAAACCGATTAACCATCTTTTGTTCATTGAAGTGAACCTCCTGTTCAAGCAAGAGAGCCTATATATCTATAAATCACCTATTTGTTCCAGTGTAATACCTACAAAATAACACTAACTCTTACGCCATACAAGATACGAAAGAATGGTTTTAATAGCTCCTCCATTCTAAAAGACCTACCCCTTTATAAGTCCATTAGTCTCAGAACACTTCCTTTTATTCCGAAAATTCACTCGAAGTAATCCATCCAAAGTACGAAAGTATTATTTAAATACGAACTCTTTTCATGGAGTTTTTATTCGAGTCATAATATAGTTTCTGAAGACGTTATTCCTTTATCAGTAGCCGATATGGAGTTTAAAAATGCGCCAGAAATTACCGAAGGACTAAAAGATTTTTTTGATGAGGCAGTGCTAGGATATACCAGACCTTATGACTCATTTCTAGAAGCTGTTGTTAACTGGCAAAAAGATAGACATAATTGGCACTAGGTTGAATAGGTTTGATAGGTTTAATAGGTTTTGTGATTCCCATGTCATCCATCCTTTTTTCTACTTTCATTTTTCTTATTGTTCTTTTTATGGCCACACATCCATGAAGTTAATTAAAACTATAAAAAATACCAGTTACAAGCAATATGTTGAATTGCCTGTAACTGGTATTTGTAATACTTATTCCTCAAATATAATATCTTCAACATTTTCTATCTCCGGAAGATTATTTATGATTGTTTCCCTTGAATCAAAAATGATACGTTCATTATTTTCCTCTAACTCTTCTTCTGTTTCATATTGATGTTCTAAATCTGAAGGTCTATAGAGCATGTCTATAGATAATTGATTAACAGGTGACTCTGAGTCATTAATCTTCTGGATGGTGTCGAGTAACATTTCTTTTACGTTTGGATCGTCATAACGAAATTCTTTTCTGATTTCTACTGGACTTCTACTAGGATAACTAACGTAAAGTGTATAATTTTCGCATTCATTTAACTGTTGGATTTGATTACATGTTAAATATTCCCTATGGTAGCTATCACTAAACTCGAGTGTATCAAATTGTTCTTCTAAATAGTCGATTCTCCGTATTTCTTCCTTTATCAAATGTTGCGTAAACGCATCTATATTTTCTTCTAAAATCCGAGCTTCCAATTCTTCTAACGAGTCATTCGATGCACTTTCTATATTGAGTCTTATATTTTGTAATTTATCTTCATCATCAAATGATTCAAAATGAATTTCTTCCATATTTAGTTTGTATTCGTTTTTAGCTGTTTCCTTCCATTCTTCAGCGACTGGAAGTACTTCGTTCACGACTTGGATTGTTTCTTCACTTGATAACCTAATGTCTCCGGATAAATCAAAGTAAAAAAACGGATTATAATCACCATGCCAAGGTGTTGATGTATCTGGAAGCTGAATCTCAACAGAATCTGCCCCAATATTCGCTAATGCTCTGGGTTCTTCTGATGATTGCAATGCTTCATTCAAAGAATAAACACTGCTTTCTTCTTCATAGGTATCACTTTTAATATTATTGAATATACTAATTTCTATTTTAAACTTGAGTTCCCGCTCATCTTTCGTTTGGACAGTAGCTCCCCCAGTATTATTCATGTTTTTCGGTCCGTTATTACTCAAGATTTCCACATCTGCGTCATGTGTATCCTTTACATACTGAATAACTTCTTCGTCTGTTCCTTTATATCTTTTGTTTTCTTTCTGAAATAAGTTGATGTTATACAGTAAGAAAAATGCAATCATAGCTAAAAGAACTAAAAGCAAAACGAACAGAACAACAAGATACGTCGAAATGGTTTTTCCTTCTTTCGCCAACAATCAACAGCCCCTTCTTAAAGTTCTTCACAACGTTTAGTTTCTGAAGCAAAAATCTATTCCACCTGATGCTCCCTTTTCACTCGTTCAATCATTTCCTCAAAGGTTCTTGAATCGACTAGTGTATTGCCAAACATATATTCATATAGCTCAAAATCATACTCAATCATGTCCATTCTATGTTCTCTGTAGTAATCGGCGTATCCATTCCAATCCCCTTGTTCAACTTTCTCTCTTGGAAACCAATAATCAGGTAGCTCTTCTAGTACCTCTTCTATTCGGTCAAGGGTATCACTAGTATTTGTTGATGGGTAATACTCCACTAAATTGATTGGATCCCACCTATTTCCGTCATATGTGATTACTGAATAGTTTAGATTAAAATAACTGGCATTCACAAAGGATTCTTTATCAAAGATTTCTTTGTCTAAATCAGCCTTGCCAATATAAAAAGAATCTACCGTCATCATGAATCTTTCAAGTGGATTTTGCAGCATATCATGCGCACTGGACGCTAGGCCACTTAGCATCTTTTTTAAAGATATACCAGAGTTTTTTTCCTTTTCTTCCAGTCTTTCTCTTGACTCACGGGCTTCTCGAGACAGATACGGTTCTAACACTTGAAATGCACTATAATGTTCAATATGTACGCTTTCTCTCTCTCCTTGTATAATTCCTTCCACCTGGATAAGTTCATAAAATTGGTCTGGAGTAAAAATGATTTCTTCAAATTGTATATTCTTATCTGCTTGCATAACAAAAGTAAGCAAAGAATGGTAGATATTTACATCTGCAAGTAAATCTCTATCTCCATACACATCAAGAAAACAAATCGCGCTTTCTAGTAATTGCCTTTCATCCCCAATCGATTCTGTTGTTTTTTCTAATTCATTCAATCGATCGGTTAAAGCGCCATAGTCTTCTGCTCTAAATATATTTAGAATCTCCTCAATTTCACTCTGCATTTCCTGGTCCACCGATTCACAAAGTGGCTCAATATGTTCCGCTTGCCGATTTGCAATAACTCCCGTTTGATTCATTCCAAAAGATATGAAAATAAGTAACCCAATAGAACAGAAGATCCACCATCGCTTGGACATCTGATCCCTCCTCATTTTTAGCCTTTACCTATCCATATATATCCATAAAAGATTATAAAACATATAAGCGAAATTCCGATAACAATACCTAATACCATAAGTAATGTACTATATGAACGTATGACCGGAAAAACTGCTTCTACAGAATCATCTTCCGACTGATCAGCCACTCGCGCCTGACGTCCAATATGATATAAAAGCCCTCCGATAAAAATAGATATAAGTCCGGGTAAGATGTAAACAAATGATAAAGGAGATAACAAAATGCTAGATCCGATACCATACAAAATGGACGCAATACCGGTCAACTTTCCCCATAGTTGAACTTGTTTGATTGTCCTCAACTCCTTTTATTCTACTCAATCATTAGCAATAATCCGTAAGATACAACAAAAATGATGACAATAATCCCGGCGAAGAAGAAACTTCTCCCCATGTACTTGATTAGGTTATTGAGTTCAATAACTCTCTTCCCATTGGAACCAATAAATTTCTTCGCATAGTCACCTGTTTGATGAATCGATCCCCCCACCATACAGCCTAAGACTCCCGGTATGACGCCGACTACAGAAGACATCAATCCTGCCACTGCCACTAGTCCACCAAGAAGCATAATTACTATGCCTACAAATTTGCTCCAAAAAATAACACGCTTTAAACTTTTTTCATATACCTGTTCGATGGCTGTGACCTCCCTTCATGCATGTTAATGAATTTCATAGAAAATTTTTATGTAACTGAGTGAATTTCATAATTCACAGCCCTTGCAGGGCAAGGGTTTCAAAGTATAAAAAAGGAAGTACCTCCCCAAATCTTGTATAATGGTAGTTGAGTAAAGACTAACCAAAAGACTGGAGGAGTACTCCCTATGACCATTAT
>JAPFDS010000061.1 GCA_026168805.1 Caryophanales bacterium
TGGTCATAGGGAGTACTCCTCCAGTCTTTTGGTTAGTCTTTACTCAACTACCATTATACAAGATTTGGGGAGGTACTTCCTTTTTTATACTTTGAAACCCTTGCCCTGCAAGGGCTGTGAATTATGAAATTCACTCAATTAAATGAATGTAGGGTTAAAGACGGTTTTATTAATTATGAGCTACACATAAATATTAAGTTCCCCCCCTTTAAGTATCCAGGATATTTTTTATCCACTTACTTAAAGGGGATTTTAATTGCATAATTTAATGTTCTTTTTGTATATACTTATATTTGTTTAATTACAGTGTCATAATTTAAAAAAGTTTATCTTTTAATTTCATGTAGCTTTCTGCTATATTTAAAATTTTACCATGCTGGCTATGAAATGGTATTTTTCTCAAAGGGAGTTTGGCTAATTCATTGTCCATTATAGAAGATCTTTCCATGATATCTTTTGCTATTAATTTCCCTGTCAATGTCGACATAGCAGCTCCATGTCCACAAAACCCCGTAATATAATATTCACCTTTCTTTGTTTTTCCAAAGTGAGGCATAAAATCAAACGTAAATGCAGTCGTACCTCCCCATTGATAATCTATTTTACTACTAGCTAATTCAGGGAAAACATCTATCATACCTTTTTTTAAATCCTCAAAAAGATCAGGATTACTTTGTGAACTTCCACTTTTAGCAAAACTTACTCTACCACCAAAAAGCAGACGCCTGTCTTCTGTAACTCTGAAGTAATATAAAAAGTTTTTGGTGTCTATCGTCACTCGATTTTTAGGAATTAATTTATTTGCAACTTCTTGAGGCAATTGTTCAGTAGTAATTATATGACTATCAATAGGAATAATCGATCTGGCTAACTTACTATCAATACTTTTAGTGGAATATCCATTTGTAGCTATTACTATTTCTGAAGCGTGAACTTTACCTTCAGGTGTTATAATCTCATATCCGTTTTTAATTTTTTTGATAGATTGTGCTTCTGACTGTTCATAAATGAATCCACCGTGCTTTTCTATTGCATCACCTAAACCTACAGCATATTTTAAAGGATGGAAAGCAAAGCTATGTGGGTCCATTAAAGCACCATGTTTATAAAGAGGTGAATTTATTTCCTCATTCATAAATTCAGGTTCTATAATAGTTGTTTCATAATCGAAGTTTTCTAACATAAATTCATGTTCTCGTTTTAAAGACTCGAAGTGTTTTTGTTTATAAGCTAATTTTAATCCGCCATTATAGTTGATTGAACAGTCAATATTCTCTTCAGTTGCCACTTGGTCAACTAAATTAATGCAGTCTACAGACATTTCTAGGAGTTCCTTTGCTTTATCAAGACCTATTTTCTTCGAAAGATTTTCTGTGGAGTTTTTGTAACCAGTAGTTAACATTCCGGCATTTCTTCCAGATGCACCCCACCCAATATTATTTTGTTCAAGAAGAACAGTGTGAACTCCGGATTTACTTAAAAAATATGATGTTGCAAGTCCACTGAAGCCACCTCCTATTATAGCAACATCTGTTTTAATTTGATTCGTTAGTGGCTTTCTTTTTTTAGTATTAGAAGTAGTAGAATGCCAGTATGATTTGATATGGGACATTGTATTCACTCCTTGTATTCTGATTATGTATTACTATACTGTATACAATTAATGTGGTCAAATTACTAAAATACTGAAAAGATTCAGATGTTTATATATAATATCGTTGACATGTAAATGATATTTATTTAAAGTAATAATAATAGCACTCGATAATTGTATACAATTTAAATGTGAAAAGGTGATGATATGTATGAAAAAAGTCAAAATTCAGAAGTTATTGCATATGAGAAGATTAAACGTGCAATTATGTTAAAAAGACTTTTGCCTGGACAGCAATTAGGGGAAGAGTGGATTAGTAAAAACTTGAAAATGAGCAGGACTCCTGTACGTGCAGCCTTAAGAAAATTACAAGATGAGAGACTGGTAGAAGTTATCCCTAGGAGGGGTGCTTTTGTATATGAACCTAGTATAAAAGAGATTCAGGATGTATTTAATGTTCGAATTGTTTTAGAAAGTTACGCTGCAAAAATATCGGCTCCTTTAATACAAAATAAGGATATTAAGAGACTGAATAGTCTTTTAAAACAAGAGGAAAACGCTTATCAAGAAAGAAAATTAGAGGATTTTATAGAAGTAAACAATGCTATACACGTATTGCCAGCAATTATCACAAAAAATGAAGTGTTAATTAGTCAAATCAATACTCTGATTGATTGGAGCAATTGTTATGTAATGCTAAGAGATCCTTTTTACAACCGCTCAGTAGATACTGCAAAAAATATACCTGAACATAAGGACATAGTGGAAGCTCTTTCAAATAAGCAATCAAAAAAAGCAGAAGAAGCAGTTCGTTATCACTTACAATCTACTGCAGATAGTTTAGGAGATCCCATCAATATTTTTGATGAAGACTAGACTAAGTCATTCAAACTAGGAGGATACAAATGGAAAAGAGTAAAGTAACATATTTTGAATCTGTTTTAGCCTTGTTTTTTATGTTCTTCTTTGTATTTGTGGGATATTTATTATTCGATTTACGTGTAGAGTTAATGATGATTGCAGCAGCAGCGGGTGCTGGACTTTTGGCATTAAGGTCAGGCCTTAGTTGGAAAGAGATGGAAGGCGCTATAAGTACAAGAATTGTTAGTGCGACTCCAGCTATTTTAATCATTTGGGTAATTGGAATTGTAATTGCTACATTTATTTATAGTGGTTCTATACCTATGTTAATTTATTATGGTATCCAAATTGTAAGCCCAGAGCATTTACTAATATCAGCCTTTGGAATAAGTGCAATTTTTTCTTTAGTAACGGGCACATCCTGGGGATCTGTTGGAACTATTGGTGTTGCCATGATGAGTATTTCAGTAGGTGTTGAAGTACCATTACACATAACTGCAGCCGCTGTTATTAGCGGTGCAATATTAGGCGACAAAATGTCACCGCTTTCAGAAACTACTAACTTAGCTTCTGCTACAGCAGGGGTTGGATTATATGATCATATTAAATCGATGACTTGGACAACATTTCCAGCGGCAATCATTACATTTATTGTTCTTTTTATCACAGGGAAAACATTAAATACTTCTGGGCAAGCAGAGTCGAGTACCGCTACAACAATGGTTTCAGAATTAGAAGTGATATTTGACTGGAACTTACTTTTAATTGCTCCATTTATTATTATTTTAATTGGTGCCTTGATGAAAAAACCACCAGTTCCTGTCATGTTATTAGGTTCTTTAACAGCACTTTTAATTGGAGTATTCTATCAGGGTTTTACTATGGAAAATGGTATTGAAGCTACTTATAGTGGTTTTGATATTAGTATGATACCAAATGCCGGAAATACCGAATGGTCAGAATCTGTACTAACATTGTTAAATCGTGGAGGTATGTTATCCATGGTAAGTGTAGTCATCATAATTTATTGTGGATATGCTTATACTGCAATAATAAGCAAAGCTGGATTCTTAGAAACAGCATTAAATCCGTTAACAAGTAGAGTTAAAAAACGTGGGCCACTTATGGTCACTACTTTATTTACTGAATTATTGATACTTGTATTTTCTGGAACATCTTATACAGTTGCAATTATGATACCAGAGATGTTCAAAAGACCATTTATCAAAGCTGGGATGTCAGCCAAGACCTTGTCAAGAACTATTGAAGATGTAGGAACAATGGTAGCAGCCTTTGTCCCTTGGGGAACTTCGGGAGCTTTTTATATAGCAACATTAGGTGTTCCAATATTTGGTGAAGATGGTTATGCGAAATGGACTGTATTAAGCTATGCTACACCAGTCATAGCAATAATTTTAGCTTTTACAGGTGTTGGAGTATATAAAATGAGCAAAGACGAAATTAAAGAAGAACTGGATAGATATGATGAAGAACATAATTTAAGTAAAATAGAAAATTAGTTTGTTGAACGACTATACTCCTCTTACTACGTATTTGATAGAGTTGTACAAATGATTATAAAAATATTTATTACACAACAGACTTGTGTTTGTCTAAAGAGGATTTTAATATAAGAATTTACCGAAAACCAACAATTTGATAAAAATAAGCAAATTAAAAATGGGTATCAGATTAAATGAGGGTTTAAGGGATTAAAAAGTGTTGAATATTTTTTAGATAGAATAATATTTTAAAGACTCGTGGATATGTCTTAGCTAATTTTAATGTTTATATAATCAACTAAAACATGTCCATGAGGCTTTTGTGTTAAAATTAATTACTCAGCGATGACATGTATTGAATTGCCTCCTCCAAAACTTCCGCTCTTTCTCACAAAGGGGATTTAATATATTTCCCTCTTCAGCCACCTCTGGCACAGGTATGTTAGCTGCATCTAGTTGTTTAAGAGTTTCATGTTTCAGATGCATCAACTTTGTGATACATGCACGAGCAGCTTCTGAGGTTGGTTCAGTATTTTTGGCAACAAATTTTTTCTCTCAATTGTAAAGTCAAATGCATAATTAATGAAAAGTATTCACGATCTAAACAACGCCTATTTTCATTTCGAAAGTTGTGAATTGATTGTTCTGTAGGTGCCATTTCTATATTTTCCTCTTCATATAAAATCGAATGAATTGATCGATATTCTTCTTTTATATGTTTGTTGTCTCTAACAGTTCGGCAGTATCTTTCAGTAAAAAGGCTGCAAATGTTAATGATTGAATTTGTTGCAATCGCCTGATGTTATCAGAACTATATAGCCGGTGTCCGCCCTCGGTATAGTCAGTGGGGAAGAGTAGATTGATTGTATGATAGTATATGAGCGTTCGGATCTTGCTGGCAGATTCATATACATCACCTTTTCAATTGATTTAACTAATATTAATTAAAATAGTGTTTTAAGAAAGTTTCAAAAACTGATCAATTTGATCTACGTCAACGTTTCCACCGGAAATAACGGATACGATGTTTTTATCTTTGGCATGAATCTTATTAAACATCACGGCTGCGATGGCTGTTGCACTTGACGGTTCGATCAGTTGTTTTGTGCGTTCCATGACAAACGTAAAGGCATGACGGATTTCATCTTCGCTGACGAGAACGAGGTCGTCTACATATTTCATCACTACTGGGAAGGTAAGTTCCCCTGGTTGGCTCGTTCGTAGACCGTCTGCAATCGTGGATGCCGGACTACTTGTAATTGTTTTGTTTTGTAAGGAAAGATAGGTGTCTTTTGCATTCTCTGGCTCAACACCAATGACTTTTATATGTGGATGTGTTTCTTTCACAGCTGTTAAAATACCGGATAGGAGACCTCCACCACCAACTGGAACAAGGATGATATCAATATCTTCTACTTGTTCGATAATTTCAAGCCCGACAACACCTTGCCCAGCCATCACAAACGGGTCGTCATATGGTGGGACGTATATTCCGTTTGTTTCTGTGGCAATTTCTTGTGCACGCGCGAGCCTTTCTTCTGAAGTCGTTCCACATTTTTCTATTTTTCCTTGATAAGCATGAATGGCGTCAACTTTACATTGACTCGAGTTTTCAGGTACGACGATGGTAGATGGAATATTGTATGAATTTGTTATATAGGCAACGGCTTGTCCGTGATTTCCAGATGAGGCTGTCGTTACATATGTTGCGCCAGTTTCAGTAGCTTGAATGACTTTATTACTTGCCCCACGAATCTTAAATGAACCTGTTTTCTGTAAGTGTTCGGTCTTTAAAAACAGATTATTTCCGCAAATATTTGATAATTGGTCAGACTGGAAAATCGGTGTAACACGTGCGATATCACGTATACGTTCTTGTGCTTGTTGAACATCTTTTACTGAAATCATCTAAGTCCCTCCGATGTGCTGATAGGTAGTACTCATAATTACTTCTATTTTAGCATAAAGGTTAGAACTTTCTCGAAAATACCTCAGATTAGATTCCAATGTGGTAGACAATATACGAAACTTTAGGTATTGTAAATTTATATTAAAAACTTTAATGCAAGGAGGGAGAGCTTTGCCAGAGCATTATTCAAGGCATTCGACTTCAACTTTAGAAGATCAACAAAGGCAGATTGATCGTATAGAAGAGCGATTACAAGAATATAGAGAAGAAGTTGCTCGAGCTGCTGTACAATTAAAGAACCAAGTGGAAACAGCTGGTGGAAGTGAAGACTATTCAGAGGTATTTAAAAAACAGGCAAGTAGTGCACGAGTGAGCAAATGGATTTGGCAAATTGTAGCTATTTTCTTTTTCGTCATCTTGTTACTGATGAGCATAGCTTTAACGGTGGATGTTTTAAATGAAGGGCTTTTATCAAAGGAAGTTGGAACTGATTTAATCGTACTTACGGTGATTTTATTCATTGCGTTGTTTGCCACACGTCAGAGTAATAAAGCACGTGAGGATGAACTTGAAACCAGGCGTACGATTATGAAACTTAGTGGAAAAGAATAACAATGAAAGAGTGGGTTATATATGGCTTTTGATTTCTCGGATTATTTGGTAGTTGGTATTTCTTCAAGAGCACTATTTGATTTAAGTAAAGAGAATAAAATTTTCGAAGAGAAAGGATTGAAGGAGTACGCAGACTACCAAATAACCCATGAAGATACAGTGCTAGAACCTGGAATTGGGTTTAGTTTGATTCGCGGTCTTCTTCGGCTAAATGAATTAGCTGGGGATGAGCGAAAGATTGAAGTTGTTATTATGTCGCGAAATAATCCGGATACGATGTTGCGTATATCTCATTCAATTGACCACTATGGACTTGATATTACACGAGCGGCTCTGACAAGTGGTACGTCCATTGTTCCATATTTGAATGCGTTCAAGGTGGATCTATTTTTATCTGCGGACGAAGCGGACGTACAAGATGCGATTAATGCTCATATCGCCGCGGGACTTATTTATGAAAACAGTGGATCATACAAAGAAGCGCTATCTGATCAAATACGTATCGCTTTTGATGGAGATGCCGTTTTATTTTCCGATGCATCTGAAGAAATTTATCAAACAAAAGGGTTAGAAGCATTTTTAGAGCATGAAAAGGAAAATGCCAAAAAGCCACTGCCTGCCGGTCCCTTTGCAAAGTTGTTAAAAACGCTGGCCTATATTCAAAAGGAGTTCGATTCTCAGCAAAATCCGATCCGAACAGCCATTGTAACAGCGAGAAATTTTCCTGCCCATGAACGAGTTATTTTAACGTTGAGAAAATGGCAGATTCGCGTAGATGAAGCGTTTTTCCTAGGCGGGGCTAAAAAGGAAGAAGTGTTAAAAGCATTTGGAGCACAAATATTTTTCGATGATCAGGAAATTCATTTAACGGATAAAGTGCCTTCTGTGAGAGTTCCTTATCAGAAAAAGGAAAAGTAATATTAGAAAAAGATGAGCCTTACGAGAAGACTCATCTTTTTAAGAATTCTTTTAACCTTCAAGCATTTCTTTTAGGACAACAGCTTGATTATTTTCCTCATCTTTTGCCGAAAAAACAAGGGTTATTGTGCTATTGTTTTTCTGAATTTCCTTTAGCTTATCATAGCTTGCTTTTTGTTCACCGTCTTGAAGTTCTTTTCGATATTTCTCTTTAAATTCTTCAAATTTGTCAGGATCGTGATCAAACCATTGTCTCAGCTCTTTGGATGGTCCAATTTCTTTGAACCACTCATCAAGAGCTGCATCTTCTTCCGATACTCCTCGAGGCCAAATCCGGTCCACTAGTATACGCTTTCCATCATTTTTGGCTACTTCATCATAGGCTCTTTTTAATTTCACCGTCATGGTAAAAACTCCTTTTCATTTGAATGTTTTCTTGTCTTAGTGAATTTCATAATACGTATTTTAGGCTATTTCACTTCAACATGTAGTTTCGTTGAGACTTTCGAAACTACATGTTGTATTGACATAGCTGATTTGGGTAATTATGAAATTCACTCGTCTACACAACTTGAATCGTTCCTCGCAGTTCAGCTGAAACAGTGCCATGTTTTTCGATATAATTCTTAAGTGCATCAATTGCATGTGTTTTTAAATGGTGGCGATCCTTACCGTATTTGTTAGGTACCCCTTGAACAGTAACAAAAGCTACATCATAAGTTCTCATTTTTTCGACGCGTTCTCCATTAATAAATAAATCTTGAATCCGGGTTCCTCTCGGATTTTCAATTTTAATATACATGTTCATACCTAGTGCTCGTTTTGTATACCCGCCCATTTGGTCATATGGGTTGCTTGAAAATGTGTTCTCAAGGTTTTCTTCAAGCATGTCCAGTATTTCCTCACCAGTTAGTTTGACCTTTGAAACAGGTGGGTTTGTTGGAATGATGTTCCATATATCATTCATGTTGATCGGACCTGCAAGAATTGGTGCGCCATAACGCCATCCATTTGAAAAAGCTACTTCAGCACCAGTACTATCGAGCAATGCTTGCAGAAGAAGATTGTCCATCGTTGTTTCGAGCTGTGCATACCGATGTAAATGTGTTGATGTTTGGCCAATGACTGTTTCTAACATATCTTTATTTGTCTCATGTACACGATCGACAAGCTTTTGCATATTGACATCAGGCGTTATGTCTTCAGCGACTTCCATAAGCTCATGGTGAAAGTGAGCAATCTTACCATTTTCAACCTCAAGATCAAGTCTACCAACAAATGTGCCATGAGAACCAGATTGAATAATAATTGTGTCATTGATGACGACTGGTTCCATCATTCGATTGTGCGTATGTCCGCTTAAAAGAATATCAATTCCGGCCACTTCATGAGCTAGTTTTGCTTCTTGAGGAAAGCCAAAGTGAGATAAAACGACAATAAGATCCACATTTTTTTCTTCACGTAATTGCTGGATCATGGATGGTAATTCGGTATTTCCAAGTGTAAAATAAATCCCTGAATGAAAGTGTTCAGGCATCATTTTGTCCACAATGTGTTCTGCAATTCCAATGACACCAATGGTGAGTCCTGCACGCTCAATGATTGTGTACGGCGGAAAGACAAGTTCATCTGTTGCTTTGTCGTAAATATTACAAGCAAGCATAGGGTAGTTGAGCTTAGAAACAATGTTTTCGAACTGTTTCGGTCCGTAAGCAAATTCCCAATGAGCCGTCATGCCGTCAAGCTCTAGAGCATTTACCAGTGGAACGATCGCTTCACCCTGACTAGAGACAGCGGGGTAGGTTCCATGAAACGTGTCCCCATTATCAAGTGCTAGGACCCCATCAGGATTTTCTTTTCGTGTTTCGTTAAAAATCGTTTGAATCCGCCCATATCCACCTGCATGTCGAAATGTTTCTTTCCCATTTTCAATAAACATTTCCGGATGACAGTCAATGTAGCCATGGATATCATTGATTTGCATAATGGTAAGTTTGTGCATCTACATCCCTCCAGATTCTTTGTGAAAGATTAGCGAAAAGACTACTATTGTGCATATGGTTTGCTCGATTGCCGTTGTATTCTATTTACCCTCGAGTGTAACATAGAACATTTTTTGATAATAACGATTGATTCAGAAAAACACAAAAATGCTCTTGAGAACATATCTCAAAAGCATTTTCAACATTCATTCATTTAAAAAATAAGTAATCGAATCGAGAGTAAAGAAATAATAATGATAATAAAGATTTGCAACTTTCGCTCGGATATTCGCATAGCAAAAGAACTGCCAAACCATCCGCCAATTCCACTTCCTGCGGCTAAAACAATCGCATATCCCCAATTGACATGGCCATTCACTATAAAAATAACGGTTGAAAACAATAAATATAACGTCGTTACTACTGTTTTAATACTATGCATATCTGCAAGTTTAATATTTCTAGTTAATAATGTTAGGAAGGCAATGATTAAAAATCCAACGCCTGCTTGAATAAATCCGCCATAAAAACCAACGAGCATAAATACCAAAAATAATAAAACCGATTGTTGATTGCCTGTTTTTACTTTATCTCTTCTAAACCTTTCATGCGGTCTAAAAATCATTAATAAAAGAACACCGACCATCACGAATGCTAGGATTCGGTTAAACATTTCACCTGATAATGTAACCGCATAAAAAGCACCTACGAGTGAACCGATAATCGTAGGAATCGCTAACTCAATACTAAACTTCCAGTAAATTCGTTTTGCCCTATGAAATCCAACCATCGCAGAAATGTTTTGTACAATAATGGCGATACGATTTGTACCGTTTGCAGTAGCAGAAGGTAGACCAAAAAAGATGAGTATCGGAAGAGATATAAGTGAACCGCCGGCAGACATAATATTGATCACTCCGACAAAAAGTCCGAGGATAAATAATCCAATGATGATTTCAATCGACATAAGTGTTCGTACTCCTTATCTTAGATGACTACATGAAAAACAATTGCTATATGATTTTGTAAAGTAATGAAAACATACCACTTACACGGGTTTTTGTCTATCAATGTACACCATCTCAACAGCCAAGAAAAGCTACATGGGTTGTCTTTTATGTGTATAATTAGTTACTACTAAACATTCTAGAGGAAGAGTAGGATGTCGGTGGAGGTTTTAAATTATTACCCGGGAAATAATTGGCGATTCGTGACCGAAGGAACTGTCGTAAGAAGGCTGAAAATGATCATAGCTTATGAATGAATAAAAAACAGGAGGTATATTATGGTTGAAATAACAGCAGACCATGTAAAGTGGATTAGAAATTATCATTACTCATCATCATTTAACGCACAAGAACTCGACTTATTTAATGAACGTAAAGTTAAAGATATTTTAACGTTTCAACAAACCCATGAGAAATATGCTAAGACCCCATTGATTTCACTAACAGAGTTAGCGGCCCATTTACGTGTAAAAGATATTTTGGTGAAAGATGAATCTGTTCGATTTGGGTTACAAGCATTTAAAGTGATGGGCGGAATATATGCGATCGGCAAATATATAAGCAAAAAGTTAGGAAAAGATATAAAGGATCTCTCTTTTGCGGAACTGCAATCGCCTGAAGTAAAGGAACAACTAGGAGAAATTACATTTATTTCTTCCACAGACGGAAACCATGGTCGTGGTGTTGCTTGGGCAGCAAGAGAGCTTGGTCAAAAGTCGGTTATTTATCTACCTAAAGGTTCCACAGAGGAAAGGCTACAAGCAATTCAAAAAGACGGAGCACATGCAGAGATAACAGATTTGAATTATGACGATACGGTTCACATGTGTTCACAGCTAGCACAGGAGAATGATTGGGTGATGGTGCAAGATACTGCATGGGAAGGATATGAAGAAATTCCGCTTTGGATCATGCAAGGGTATGCATCTATGGCGTTTGAAATCACTGAAGAATTAGAACGTGAAAAGAAAGATCCACCTACACATATTATTTTACAAGCAGGTGTTGGTTCATTTGCGGCTGCAATCACTGCTTATTTTATGAGTAATTATCGTGAAGCACCGCCAAAATTCATTGTCGTTGAACCGAGACTCGCAGATTGTTATTATCAATCCTTTGCACAAGGAACAGGGGAAATCGTACCAGTTACAGGGCATATGAATTCGATTATGGCAGGTTTATGTTGTGGAATCCCGAACAATCGCGCCTTCCGAATCTTAAGCCAGTACGCTTGGGCATCCTTTTCATGTGATGATACGCTTGCTGCTTTAGGCATGCGTGTACTAGGCAATCCACTAGGGGAAGACGTTCGAATTGTTTCAGGTGAATCTGGTGCAATTCCTTTAGGACTACTCTATTACATTCGCAGATTTGCCGAAAAAGAAGTGTCTGAAACATTGAATCTTGATGAGGATAGTCGAGTGTTAGTTATTAATACAGAGGGAGCTACAGACGAAGAGTCCTATCGCGATATTGTTTGGAGAGGGAAGTATCGTAGTTAAATTATAATTATTAAGTTAACCAAAGTCCCTCAAAAATGAGGGACTTTGTTATGGAATAGTATATTAGGTTACGTTTTCTAGTAAAGAAGCAGGTATGTTATTCAATTTCTTCTTTAGTTGCTGCAGCTTCTTTTTTCGCATCTTTATCTTTATCCCAGAAAAACCAACCCATGTAACCATATAAGAGTGTGATAATGACTACGATAAAGTTATACCATAGGAATGGCAGGTATGAAACTGTGGAAATACCTAGAGTAGTAGCCATAAATACTCCTGCATCCGTCCACGGAATCATTGGAACGGTTACAGTTCCGCCACCTTCAGAGTTTCTTGATAATACTCTCCGATCAACGTTTCTATCTTCATATAACTGTTCAGTAGTTTTTGAGCCTGTAATTACACCAACATAAGCAGCACTTCCGAATAAATTTCCGAAGAAAGCTGTAATTACTGTTGAGAATGTAAGTTTTCCAGTACTATCTTTTACCCAACCAGTAAATAAATCTGCTATTGCTCTTAGGATACCTAACTCATCTAGTAGACCACCTAACCCTAAAGCTAGTAAAATTAGAGCAATTACACCGAGCATGGATTCAATTCCACCTGTGTTTAATAAATCATTTAAAAACTGACTTTCTGAGCTAATCTCAAATCCAGAATACGATGTCGTTATTGCTGCGACAAGATCCATCCCTTGGAAAGCGGCAGCCCATATGATTCCTAGCAGAGCACCAAAAGCTATTACAGGAATAGATGGTTTATCCATGGCTAATAGTATAATAACAATACCAAGGGGAATTAGCATATACCACTGAATATTAAATGTATTAATTAAATCAGAAGCAGCTGCTTCAGCTTGTGATAAATCGGGATTACCTCCAACATACAAGAAGCCAACAACGGTAAATAATACTGCTGTTATAATATATGCAGGAACACTTACTGGTAACATTCCTTTTACGTGTTCCATTACAGGGACTTTTGTCAGTGAAGCTGTCATGACTGTTGTATCTGATAAAGGAGATAGTTTATCCCCAACATATGCCCCAGAAATAACTGCACCTGCTACTAACGGTAGTGGAATCCCAAAACTGGCCCCTACAGCCATCATCGCTATTCCACTTGTACCAACCGCACCGAAAGACGTACCAGTGGTAAGGGAGGTAATGGATAATAAAATCATAGCAACTACTAAAAAGATACTTGGATGGATAATTTCTAATCCATAGTAAATAAGTGACGGGACAATACCTCCTGCGATCCATGTCCCAATCAAAGCCCCGACAGTGAATAAAATCAATGTTGCTTCCAAACCTTTAGAAATACCAGTAATAATAGATTGTTGAAGATTTAAATACGTATGACCTAACTTCAATCCTAGACCGATCATTATAAACCAAGATGCAAACAAAGGAATTTGAAAAGGTATATCAAATATTGCTACAGACACAGACATCATAGTAAGAAAAATCGCTAACACTATAAACACTTCATACAATTTAGGCGCTTTCGGATTCAATTAAAAAACCTCCTATTTTTAATAAACACTATGGATCGTTATTGAAAAAAATGACAAGGTTATTTATATTCACCTCCATTGATTCAATTTCAATCCTCTTTCACGCAAGCGCTTTCAATAACAAGTGTTGCAACTATTGCGCCAATTCTAAAAGCAGTGGCAACTTATTTATCGACTTCTTTTAAGAAGCATCCGATCAGCTAATCCTGAACCGAGGAAGACACTAATAACTATTGATATAAACGCCAATACTTGAATGAGTTTTATTTGTTCATTCAAAAATATACTCGAGCCAATTAGTGCAAAAAATGGTGTCATATTATTAAAAATGGAGACTTTTCCAGGTCCAATTTGTGGAATTGCATTGTTGTACAAGTAATGACCGACCCCAGTTGCCAAAATACCTGACATTAAAAATGCTCCCCAACCAATTGCATTGCCATGTGTCAATTGATGTAGTTGACCAGGTTCAATTACTTGGCTCAACAAAAATAATAAACCTGATCCGATAAGCAACATATAACCTGTGATTAAACTTGCTCTCATCGTTTCTGATGTTTGTTTAATAAAAATAAAACTTAACGCTTGGGTAATAACAGCGAAAGCAATGAAAATATCACCTCCATTAATAGTAATATTTCCACCGGCACCAAATAGTACGATGATTGATACTCCGCCTAGTCCAATTACTAAACCAATTATCCGAAGCGTTGTTAATCTTTCCTTTAAGAGAATCGAAGCAAAAATAGATGTAGTTAGGGGAACGGTTCCAAGGATTAGTCCAGAGTTTGAAGCGGTTGTTTCTGTTAAACCAACAGATAAGAAATAATGATGACCAACAACACCGGTAAAAGTAGCGAATAAAATAAAGATAAACTCTTGTTTGCTAGGTAACCGTATTTCCTTTGTGAACCATAGAATAAGCCATACGACAATTGCGGCTATAAACACTCGAAGTGATGTGATAGTAACCGCTGGAAATTGGTCAACAATTACTTTAATTGCTACCACATTTAAACCCCATAAAAACATTACGAAAACAATGGTTGTGTAAATAATTGATAATCTCACGGCTTGTTCCTCATTTCTACCCAATCTTTTATATCTTTTACGACTACATTATTATATAAGCAACTTTTATGCCGAGTGTATCAAGTTTTATATAAAACGATCCTGTATCTTTACTTCCGATCCTATTAACCGTTAATGATTCAGTTCTATTTTGACATTTGGTAAGATAACAAACTGTAAAAATAATTTAAAAAACAAAAGATTGTATAATATATTTTTACAGAAAAAGTATGTTTCTTATTGTAACGAACTGTTTCATGAGCTTGGAAGGCGATTTACGGCATCATTCTTGCATAAATTAGAAATGGCTATTATCAAAGATTGTATGTGTATACAACATTGAGACAAAATGTTGAAACACAATAGGGAGGAGAGATCAAATGCAATTTAATCGATTAATTAGTACTGTTGACGTTCATGTATATGGAGAGCCACTTCGAATTATTACAGGTGGTTGGCCTGAGATTAAAGGGGTTACACAGCCCGAGAGAAGAGCTTATTGTAAAGAGAATCACGACCATCTCCGTAAAACATTAATGAATGAACCACGAGGCCATCATGGAATGTATGGTTGTATTATTACACCGCCGGCAACTGAACATGCTGATTTTGGTGTTTTATTTATGCACAATGAAGGCTGGAGTACGATGTGTGGTCATGGGATTATTGCTGTTATCACAATGGGCGTTGAAACAGGTAAATTTGAAGTAGAAAATGATGAACGCAAATTTATTATTGATAGCCCAGCAGGTGAAGTGATTGCATATGTCACATGTGAAGATGGTGAAATTGTCGATATTTCCTTTGAAAATGTACCTTCATTTTTATATAAGAAGGATTATCCAATCGAACTTGATGGACGTTCATTTAATGTCGACATTTCATTCGGTGGTGCGTTTTATGCAATCGTTAACAGTAAGGATGTAGGATTAGATGTAACGAAAGAAAACATCGTAGAAATTCAAGAACTAGGAATGGAGATCAAGCATTATATTGAAGGTACTATGAAAGTACAGCATCCATTACAATCTGATTTGCAAGATATTTATGGAGTCATTTTCTCAGATGAGCCCAATAACAAAAAAGCGGACTTGCGTAATGTAACTATATTTGCCGATCGTCAAATCGATCGTTCACCTTGTGGTACGGGAACAAGTGCTAGAGTAGCAACGCTTCACGCTAGAGGTTCGCTAAAAGAAGGAGAAGAATTTTTGCATGAAGGAATCACTGACGGAATATTTACGAGTGAAATTCTTTCACAAACAAAAGTGGATACATTTGACGCAGTCGTTCCAAAAGTAGCTGGACGAGCATTTATCACAGGCTTTCATCAATTTTTAATTGATGAGAGAGACGAAATGCCAGAAGGGTTTATTATATAAATTATACAAAAGAACCTGATTGTGCATTAGAACAACATAGTATATTTTTGCGTTTTATATTTCACTAACCTATTAAAGAACCGTGTTTTTTCATCAAACCACTTCGTTTTATGAAAAAACATGGTTCTATTTTCTTCGACATAATTTGACTTAATTATACACTTGGTTATTACATGTAAATATTTTTACACATAAAATGATTAATAGTAGACCTTTAGTATATTGTATCGTGCATTTTTTCTTAAATAAATAATAATGCGAAATATGTCGAATAGTACCAAAAAAATTAGGTGTAAGTAAAGTTATATATTAGCCAAAAAAGCAAGTTAGCGACAACCTTGAGAATAATCAGAACGTTATCCGCGTTGTTATGTTTCTAAAGAAAGATTGTATTTCACTTATAAATACATTTAAAATATAATGTTTTTCTGGTGAATTTACTAGTTGTTTGTACATTTTTGATAATTTGGCATATGAATTGCATAAGTAATTAGGCGAGTGTTTAGAAGTATTTATAAACGCTATAAAGTAAGCGTTATCAAAATGTTTATGTATAGAAAAAATATGCAAAAGGTGGTAATTATGATGGAGAAATTGAGTAGAGTTGTTGATATGTTAGAGAAAAAGAAGATGGATGGTTTTATTGTTACAGATGCTTCTAACAGAAAATATTTAACAAATTTCACAGGTAGTAACGGAATTTTGCTAATCACTAAACAAGGAACTGTAATGATTACAGATTATAGATATGTTGAACAGGCAAAAGAACAAACTGAAGGAATAGAAATTATTTTACATAGTGACCATACGGGTCATAAAGGAAGTAAGAGTACGATCTATAAAAAAGTTGTTGAGCAAATAAACCGATTTAAATTACAAACAATAGGCTTCGAACAGGATTCGATGATTTTTGGATTATATAATATTTTAAAAGACGAGGGTAACTTTGAGTTAATCCCAACACTAGATGTCATCGAAGACGTTCGAATGGTTAAAAGTGAATCTGAACTTAAGAACTTAAAAACAGCAACTGAAATTGCTGATGCTGCTTTCTTACATATATTAGATGTCATTAAACCTGGAATGAAAGAGATAGAAGTATCTAATGAAATTGGTGCATTTATCGAAAAACATGCTGCACATAACACGGGCTTTTTACCAATTGTAGCGTCAGGATGGCGAGGAGCGTTAGCACATGGACGAGCTAGTGATAAAGTTATTGAACAAGGTGATATGATCGTGCTCGATTTTGGTGCCAACTATGAAGGGTATTGGTCTGATATGACACGAAGCATTTCCGTTGGGACGCCTGATCCTGAATTAGAGAAAATCCATGGAATTGTATATGAAGCATTAGAGAAATCTCTTGATATTTTAAAACCGGGTGTTTATGACCGAGAAATCGATCATGTGATTAAAGAACATATTCGTTCACAAGGATATATCGAATATGCTGGTACTGGAACAGGTCATGGTATTGGAATGGATGTTCATGAGACACCGTATTTATCTACGAAAAAGGATAAAAAAGTAGAAGCTAATATGGTTTTTGCAATAGAACCTGGAATTTATTTACCAGGTAAGGGCGGAGTAAGAATTGAAGATAATTTGCGAGTGACAGAAAAAGGTTATGAAAACTGGAACAAATCTTCGAAAGAGCTATTTGTATTATAGAATGCTAATTAATTGATTGAATTTTAAAATATGAACAGTAAATGGGTAGGGACAAAGGAGTGAGACTATGAAGCGGTATGTTATTAGTAGAATTATCTTTATGTTAATAACACTACTTATTATTATATCTTTTACATTTTTCTTAATGCAAACGCTACCAGGTTCTCCTTTTAACGATGAACAATTATCAGAATTTCAAAGAGAACAAATGAATGAGAGATATGGACTGAATGAACCAGTACCAAAACAATATTTGAACTATCTGACTAATTTAGTAAAAGGTGATTTAGGAGTTTCCTTTCAATATGATGGAAGGCCTGTTACCGGAATCATCAAGGAAAGGATTGGAACATCAGCAGTATTGGGAATCCAGTCATTGATTTTTGGGACAATCATTGGTTTAGCATTAGGAATTATAGGAGCTTTGTATCACAATACAACAATTGATTACGCATCGATTATTATAGCGGTAATAGGATTGTCTATTCCTAACTTTGTTTTTGCGGGACTTTTGCAATATTGGGTAGGGGTTAAACTTGAATGGTTACCTGTCGCCTTTTGGAGGGGATTCGAGTATACGATACTACCAACAATTGCGCTTTCTATGTTTGTGATCGCAACAGTTGCCAGGTATATTCGAACAGAAATGATTGAGGTTCTGTCTGAAGACTATATGTTAACAGCGAAATCAAAAGGGTTAAGTCGATTTACAATGATTTGGCGCCACGGGGTTAGGAACTCGATGATACCAATTATAACAATAATGGGACCTTTGGTTGTTTCACTCGTTACAGGGACACTGATTGTTGAAAAAATATTTAGCATTCCCGGATTAGGTGACCAGTTTGTAGATTCGATTTTAACAAATGATTATCCTGTCATCATGGGTGTTACTATTTTTTATAGTGCATTATTTATTTTTGTTGTCTTTGTAGTTGACCTGTTATATGGAGTCCTTGACCCAAGAATTCGATTGTCAGGGGGCGATAAGTAATGGACCCTAATCAAAAATATGACCCGAAGTTATTTGAAAGAGCAAGTAGACCTGAAGAAGATAGCAGTGAAGTCCATGATACAGGCCTTACGTTTTGGCGTGATGCTTGGATACAGTTCAGAAGAAATAAGGCTGCATTATTAGGCTTAATAGTCATCGGTTTGATTATTTTTCTAGCTATTTTTGGACCTTATTTTAATAGTTATGGAAGTGATGAACAAAATATGTCTCGTTCAAATTTACCTCCCAAAGTGCCACTTTTAGAAAAGGTATCTTGGCTTGGTATGGATGGAACAGATTCAAGAGGCGTTGATCAATACGAAGTTAAAGGGATAGATGAAAATTTCTGGTTTGGAACAGATGAATTAGGAAGGGATTTATGGACCCGTGTGTGGGAGGGGTCTAGAATTTCTCTTTATATTGCATTTTTGGCTGCAGGAATCGACTTAATTATTGGAGTTATTTACGGGAGTGTATCTGCTTACTATGGTGGAAGAGTCGATAATGTTATGCAGAGAATATTAGAAGTGCTGATGGGGATACCAGAATTGATATTGGTAATTTTACTCATTATGTTACTGCAACCAGGAATTTTATCGATAACATTAGCGATGATTATTACTGGTTGGGTAGGAATGGCGCGAATTGTTAGAGGGCAAGTATTAAAGTTGAAAAATCAAGAATTTGTTTTAGCATCTAGAGCTTTAGGAGCAAAGGATAATCGTTTATTAATGAAACATTTAATCCCTAACACGATGGGACCTATCATTATTACAACAATGTTTACCGTTCCGGTTGCGATCTTTACAGAAGCATTTTTAAGTTTTATTGGTCTTGGTTTACAGCCACCAATTGCTTCATTAGGAACACTTGTAAATGACGGATTTAAATTGTTAAGAATTTACCCTCATTTAATGGTTATTTCATCAGTTGTCATCAGCTTAATTATGATCAGCTTTAATATCGTTGGGGACGGACTTCGTGATGCATTAGACCCAAGGATGAAAAGGTAGGAGGGATATGAAATGTCTAATATTTTAGAAGTTGATAATTTACATGTTTCTTTTGATTCTTATGATGGTGAGATAGAAGCTGTCCGAGGTGTATCACTGAACTTAAAAAAAGGGGAAACCTTAGCAATTGTTGGGGAATCAGGTTCTGGTAAATCAGTAATGTGTAAGAGCTTAATGAAATTGAATCCAACAGGCAGACTTAAAGATGCAAAGATAATGTTTGAAGGTAAGGATATTGCGAGCATGTCTGAAAAACAAATGCGGAAGATTAGAGGAACAAAGATATCAATGGTCTTTCAAGATCCAATGACCTCGCTGAATCCGACGATGCCTATAGGTAAGCAAATTATAGAAAGCATGAGATATCACGATAAAATCACTAAAACAAAAGCTATTGAGAGAGCACGAGAATTACTAAGAATTGTAGGTATTACAAACGTAGAGCAAAGAATGAAAGAATACCCCCATCAATTTTCAGGTGGGATGAGGCAAAGGGTTGTTATTGCTATAGCCTTATCTTGTTATCCGGACATTCTTATTGCTGATGAACCTACTACAGCTTTAGATGTGACAATTCAGGCGCAAATACTAGATTTATTGGATGAATTAAAAGATAAGTTTGGTATGTCGATTGTTTTTATTACCCATGATTTGGCAGTTGTCTCAAACATCGCAGATCGAGTTGCAGTTATGTATGCTGGAAAAATTGTTGAAGTGGGAAAAGTGGAGGAGATATTTAAAAATCCACAACACCCATATACATGGGGATTGTTAGGGTCTATTCCTACGGTGGATGGAAAAGAAGAAGAGTTAATGACTATTGCAGGAAGTCCTCCAAATCTTTTAAACATACCTCAAGGGGATGCTTTTGCTAAAAGAAATGATTATGCTTTAGAAATTGATTATGTTGAGCATCCTCCAATGTTCAAGGTTTCAGACACACATTATGCGGCGACATGGCTTCTGCACGAACAGGCTCCAAAAGTCGAGCGACCAGAGTTTAATTTTTTAAAGAAAGCTTCTAGTGAAGAAAGTACAGACGAGCCTGAAGTGGAAGAGTATTCAAAAGACACTATTCTAAAAGTAGAAAATCTTAAAATTCAATTTGGTTCTAAGGAAAATTTGGTTAAAGCAGTTGATGATATAACACTAGATGTTAAACAGGGAGAAACATTGGGAATAGTTGGAGAATCAGGTTCGGGTAAATCTACATTAGGAAGAGCGATTTTAGGGTTATATAAACCAACTGAAGGAACAGTCTATTATGACGGAAAGGATGTAAATGATGGAAAAGGGCATAAAAGAGAAGATTTAGCACAGCAAATGCAGATGATTTTCCAAGATCCTTACTCATCGATTAATCCTAGAATGACTGTAGCAGATATTATTGCTGAGGGACTTGACATTCATAAACTCGCAGAAAACCCTAAACAGAGAATGCAACGTATTCAAGAGTTGTTAGAGGAAGTTGGTTTAAATAAAGAACACGCAAATCGTTATCCACATGAATTTAGTGGTGGACAACGACAACGTGTCGGAATTGCGCGTGCTTTAGCGGTTAACCCAAAGTTTATTATTGCGGATGAACCAATTTCTGCACTCGACGTTTCTGTACAAGCTCAAGTCATTAACTTATTGAAAAAGCTGCAGAATACTAACAATCTAACATACATGTTTATTACGCATGATTTATCTATGGCTAGATACATTAGTGATCGAATAGGTGTTATGTACCAAGGGAAGATTGTAGAGATGGCAAAAACAGATGTATTGTTTAGCAATCCACTTCATTCATATACAAAGTCACTACTTTCAGCTATTCCATTACCTGATTTAGAGCAACAAAAAACAAAGAGAGTTGTTTTTGATAAAGAGAAGTACCACAGTGCTGAACCTTTAGGTAGAAAATTAAGAGAGGTCGCACCAGGTCATCTGGTTGAATGTACTGAAAAGGAATTCGCTCATTTTAAAGAAATTTATAAATGAATTATAAATAAAGGGTTTTAGGAGGGAAGTGGTATATGAAAAAACTTATATTGTTGATTGTTGTTCTATTCTTTAATCTATTCATATCAACTTTTGGTAGTCTTGAATATAAAATAACTTTACTGAACAATTTGTTTTTAACTTCGTTGCTATTATTGATGATAGGCGGAAGTTTATTTTTACTCGAAGGAGGATTTTTTAATATAGTCATTTATGGATTTAAAAAATTTTACCAAAAATTTTCACCAGTAGGACGTTATGTCACTGAGGAAACAAATCAAAATGAAAATGTAGTCTCCTTTGAGTTTTCATCAACAAACTCGTTCTTAATCATAGGAGGAACAATCTTTTCTGTAACTTTTTTAATAGGGTTAATCATTTGATTAAAGTAAATTTAAACTAGGGGGAATATATAATGGGAAATGTTAGATCATTTCGCTGGCTGATAACTATTATGATTGCAAGCTTAACTTTAGTTTTAATGGCGTGTGGTAGTGATTCTGGAGAAAACGATGAAGGATCAGCTGGAAAGAGTGAAGGTGGAACTAGTGAGCAGGTAATAAATCTAGTTACTACAGAGGAAGTACCTACATTGAAATCAAACGGTCAAATTGATGGTTTATCTAGCACTGTTATGACGAATTTATTCGAAGGTCTTTATCGGTTAGATGAAGAGCATATTCCAACAGAAGGAATTGCTGAAAGTCATGACGTAAATGAAGGTGGAGACGAATATGTTTTTCACTTAAGGGAAGACGCTAACTGGGCAGATGGTACACCTGTTACAGCAGATGATTTTGTGTATGCATGGAAAAAAGCAATTCATCCGGATACAGTTTCACCTCATGCGAATTTAATGGAGGAAATTGCCAATTCCAAAGATATCCAAGACCCTGATAGTGATATTTATGGGGAAGTAGATGAACTAGGGATAGAGGCAATAGATGATAAAACGTTAGAAGTAAAATTAGATGTACCAATTCCGTATTTTATTAATTTAACAGCACATCCTGTATATCTTCCTCAAAAAGAAGAATTTGTAGAAGACCAAGGAGAAGATTATGCGATTGAAGCAGAACATGTGCTTGAAAACGGTCCTTTTGTGATGGAAGAATGGAAACATGATGACTACTGGACATTAGTTAAAAATGATGAGTATTGGGATAGTGAAAATGTTGAAATAGAAGAAGTTGTTACAAATGTAGTCAAAGACTCAGCGACAGCAATTAACTTGTATGAAGTTGGCGATGTAGATGTTGTGAATCTATCATCTGATTTTGTCGACTTACACGAGGGAGATGAAGAGATGAAAACGTCTCTTGAATTTGAAATGTACTTCCTTCGATTCAACCAAAAAAATGAATATTTAAGCAACGTAAATATTAGGAAAGCGTTAGATATGGGATGGGATAAAGAAGAAGCAGCAAATGCTATCTTGAAGAACGGCTCGAAACCAATTCACCATATTATCCCTGAAGGATTTTCATTCTCTCCCGATGAAGTAGATTTTCGTGATAAGTATGAAGGATTTAATATGGGGAGCATTGAAGAGGCCCAAGAGTATTGGGAAAAAGGATTGGAAGAGCTTGGCGTAGATAGTATCGACTTAGAGTTACTAAGCTATGATGATGAGCAACGAAGTACGATGGCTGAATATATCCGTAACCAATTGCAATCAAACCTAGATGGATTAACAATCAATATTCACCAACAACCAAATAAGGTGAAATTGGATTTAGAAGATAAACTAGATTATGATATTTCATACTCTGGTTGGAGGGGTTCTGTGCAGGATCCAACATATTTCTTAGAGATATGGGAATCAGATGGACCTTATAACTGGCAAGATTTCTCAAACAAAGAGTATGATGAGCTTGTAGAAGGCGCTAAAAGAGATCTATCCGACCCTGATAAAAGATTTGAAGACATGCAAGAAGCCGAGAGAATTTTGCTTGAAGAAGAGGCTGCTATATCGACAATGTATCAATCAGGAACAGCACGTTTAGTTAAGCCATACGTAAAAGGATTTGTAGCTCACCCAAATACAACTAATAGTTATAAGTGGCTATCAATTGAAAAGTAAAATGAAATAAAAGTGCTCCCATAAAAATTGTTATGGGAGCACTTTTATTAATTCGTTTCATTATACTTCCAACACCTTCCACAAAAACGTCAACAAATCCGTTTCCGCTTCTATAATTTTCGAGATAGGCTTACCTTCACCATGCCCAGCATTTTTCTCTTCCTTAAACAGAATTGAATTCGAACTGCTCTGTATCTCTTGTAAGGATGCAGCAAATTTCCTTGCGTGAGCAGGAACAACCCGGTCATCATGATTGGCAGTTGCGATAAGTGTTGGTGGATATTCCACTCCTTCTTTCAAATTGTGCAGAGGCGAATATTTGTACATGTTCTTAAAGTCATTCGCACGTTCTTCTGCATTTCCGAATTCAGTAACCCAAAATCTTCCAAACGTAAACTTTTGAAATCGGAGCATATCCGTAACCGGAACGAGGCACAAAGCAGCTCCGAATAAATCAGGGCGTTGTGTGATACTTGCGCCAACGAGTAAACCTCCATTACTACTTCCCATGATGGCTAACTTCTTAGGATTTGTATAACCGTTATCTATTAACCATTCTGCAGCATGGTAGAAGTCATCAAACACATTTTGTTTACGTTCAAATGTTCCTGCTTCATGCCAATAGCGACCGAACTCTCCTCCTCCGCGTAAACTAGGGACTGCATATACGCCACCTGCATCAAGCCATGTCATTACTCTAGCTGAGTAAGTAGGGGTAATGTTTAGATTATATCCTCCATATGCGTATAGCAATGTTGGGTTGTTCCCTGTCAGTTTTAGTCCGTTTTTATGCACAAGATACATAGGTACTTGAGTCCCGTCTTTAGAAGTGTATGTAATTTGTTTTGTCGAATAATCTGCTTGATCGACTGGTGAATGTTGTGGGAAAACAGGTGTTAATTCATTTTTTTCAATATGGTATGCCATGATTTGTTCTGGCTGTAAAAATGAACTATACCCAATCAATATTTCATCTTTTGTTTTAGATGCTGTAACTCCAGTGATGGAGATGTGGCCTGTTAGGGGTACTTTTATTTCAAGAGTACCATCTGCATTGTATATTTTTACCCGTCCATTTACATCATCCAGAACAGTAGCAACAAAGTAATCACCAATTTTTGCAACAGAAAGCAATGTATCTTCACTTTCGGAAATGACTTCTTTCCACTGCGATGGATCTGGGTTATTAATGTTGATAGAAATTACTCGGCTTTTAGGGGCGTCGTCATTTGTTAAAAAGTAAAAAGCATCTCCGTGATTCGTTATAAAAGTAAAATTATTGTTTCTATGTCCGATGAGTTTCGTAAAAGAATCGTTTGTACTATTTAGTGGACGATAGTAAATATCACTTTTAGGTTCTGTTGGTGAGAAGGCTTTTAATAGTAAATAGTTATTGTTTGTGGAAATATACGGTTCATAGGATAGTTCTTTTTGTTTCGGATCTTCAAATACTAATATGTCTTCAGACTGATCAGTACCAACTGTGTGCCAATATACCCGATTGTAATAGGCTGGATCTTCTTGTTTATTATTATTTAGTTTTGGATAATCACTATAATAAAATCCGTCGTTATCGGGACCCCATGCTATAATGCAATGTCTGCGGAGTGCTAATGTTTCTGGATAGTCTGAACCTGTGTCTAAGTTCCTTACTTTAACTTCACGCTGATCACTCCCATTATAAGAAAGAACGTACGCAAGAAGCTTTCCGTCTCTACTGAATGTTGTGTTGGTCAGTGCGGTAGTGCCTTCACCATTAAAACGATTAGGTTCAATAATCATTTCCTTTTCATGGGGATCTAATGATTTTGAACGATAGAATATTGGTTGGTTTTGTAGACCACTATTATGATGAAAATAATAGTAATCTCCTACTAGTTGTGGCAACGAATATATTGGATGATCGATTCGTTTGGCAATGTTTTCATTTATTTTCTTTCGATCGACATACCCATTTAAATATTCTTTCGTTCTTTCATTTTGTTTTGTTGTCCAAGCTAGTGTTTCTGCAGAGTCACTATCTTCTAAGAGTCTAAACGGATCAGCTACTTTAGTACCGTGAAAGTCTTCTACTATATCTGTTTTTGTTATGATTTTCATTATACATAGTCTCCTTTAATAACATTTATAAATAGGAGTTGCAAGAATGATGCCGTAAGTAGGAATAGTACATCTATAGGCAATTGAAGTTATAGTATGGAGAAAATTAGGTTATACACGTACTATTTTAATGTATGTCATCATCCAATCAACTCAATAAAGTGTCAAAAAACGTATGCATTTGAAGGATATTCTAATATTTTATACAACTTATAGTTGGTCAAAATAATGAAGAAACTCTGTCAAATAATTATGCTCACTGAGCTATAATATACGATATGGTTACTAGATAGAATTCACTCATTGCAGATTGGCATGTTTATTGCATTCATTATAAGAGAGTCACTCTTTTATTAATGCTAAAGGTAGTGCCAAAGTAGATCGTATAGTAAACTATAGTTTGAAAAGAAAGCTAAAGTGTGTATTCGATCTAGATAATTTGTAATCTATGGATGATTTATGAGTGAATTCAAAAAGGAGACAGAATCTATGCTAATTATTTCTGAAAAAGAAATGCAAGAAAACTATTTTGCGAAAGATGCTATTAAAGATGTTAGAAATGGACTGACAGATAAAAATAATGGGCTCATTAAGAATCCGCCGCGTATTGTAATGGATATTCCTGAATACGAGGCGTCGTCATTAAATATGCCGAGCATTGATTTATCGAATAATATGTCTGCTATGAAAGTTGTTACAATTTTTCCATTAAACCCGAAAATTGATAAACCGACAACGCAAGGGATTCTATTGTTAACAGATGCAACAACAGGTGAGCATAAATGTGTGATGAATGCATCATATTTAACGCGCTTACGAACAGGAGCCTTAAGTGCGATTGCTACAGATAAGCTTGCTCGTACAGATTCAAAAGTGCTTGGTGCTGTTGGGACAGGTGGAATGGCATTTGAACAAGTGATTTCTGTTCTTGAAGTACGAGACATTGAGCAGACCGTATTATTTAATCGAACGGAAGAGAAAGCTCATGATTTTAAACAAAAGCTAATTGATTATGGCGTTGAGACTGACATTATCGTTGTGGATGATGTGAAAAAGGTTATGCGTACATCTGATATTATTTGTTGTTCTACCCGCTCAAATGATCCTGTATTTGACGGAAATGATTTGCGCCCTGGAACGCACATTAATGGGGTGGGCTCATTTTTGCCAACGATGAGAGAAGTAGATCTTACAACCATCCAAAAGGCGAGCAAAATTGTTCTGGATGATTTCCCTAGTGTGAAAGAAGAAGCGGGAGAGTTAATTTATGCGGAGCAAGAAAAAGTGTGGAGTTTTTCAGATGCTTATGGAGAACTGCGTGACATTCATGAAAAAGAAGATGTTCGTGAAAATGACGAGGAAATTACCTTCTTTAAGTGCGTAGGAACAGCATACTTTGATTTAGTTGCGGCTATTGGAGTTTATAAAAAAGCAATGGAGTTAGGGATTGGACAAAAAGTAGAGTTGTAATTTATTTTGGAACTTGGGTATTTTTTTATGAATAAAAGAACCTAGGTCTGTAAAAATAATTATACAAATGTATAATTATTGTAAAAAAATACTGTTTAGCGGTATGGATAGAAAGTAAAAGAATAAAAACATTAAACGGTGTTTTGATAAAACACCGTTTAATAGAAAGTGTGTGTAACCGCATACAATGTATTGTATTCTTGTTAAGTATTAGTTGGCATGAAAGTTGCATCAATTAGCCTAAGTAAAATATTTAGTAGCTAGTGTCATCTACTGAGGGTAGGAAGCAATGATACATATCAATCCCAGTCGAACCTATTTGCTACGCTCGATTGAAAGAGAGGGTGATAAGAAAGATGAATTTCCAACGATTGTTTTCAACAATCGACACGCATACTGGAGGAAATCCGACGAGGACAGTGATCAGCGGATTGCCTATTCTTAAAGGAGAAACGATGTCAGAAAAGATGCTTTATATGGAAGAGCACTATGATGGTATTCGTAAATTTCTTATGAATGAACCAAGAGGACATGGGGTTATGTCCGGTGCTTTGCTCGTTGATCCATGTCATCCGGATGCAGATGTTGGGGTTATCTTTATTGAAACGGGTGGCTATTTGCCGATGTGTGGCCATGATACGATCGGGTGCTGTACAGCACTTGTAGAAGCAGGTCTCATTGAAGTGAAAGAGCCATATACGACATTAAAAATGGATACACCAGCAGGATTAATTGAAGTCAGTATTAAGGTTACAAAAGGGAAAGCAGAAGAAGTGACGTTTGCGAATGTACCATCCTTTTTACTAAAGACAGTTACTGTTGATGTAGAAGATATTGGTGAAGTAACGGTTGATATTGCCTATGGTGGTAATTTTTACGGAATTGTTAAAGCGAGTGACGTAAATTTAGAGCTAACTAAAAACAATGCTTCAGCGATCATTGATCAAGCGATTGCCATTCGTAATCAAATCAATGAAGCGGAAGAGGTAGTACATCCGGAATTCCCATTTATTGAAGGGCTAACACATATGGAGTTTTATTCTGAGCCAGATCATCCAGATGCTGATGTGAAAAATACAGTTGTCGTTCCACCTGGAGGAATCGACCGCTCACCATGTGGTACAGGAACATCCGCGAAAGTAGCATTGATGCATGAGCGCAACGAGCTAGACGTAGATGAATTATTTGTTCATGAAAGTATTGTTGGCTCGCTGTTTAAAGCGCGTGTGTTAGAACCGACGAAAGTGAAAGATTTAGAAGCAGTTATTCCAGAGGTAACTGGGTCTGCTTGGCTGATGGGAATGCATCGATTTTTCTATAACGAACGAGATCCATTAAATGAAGGGTTTTTATTAATACCTCCAATGGACTAAATGGTTACTTGATATTATAGTTGTTCTATTTATTTTTGAAAGGGGTGACTCCATGGAATTTAAGAAAATGTTTTCGACGATTGACACCCATGTGGAAGGAAAGGCTTTTAGAATTGTGACGCAATCACCCATACGGCTCAATGAGAAGGATATTCAAGCAAATCACGAGTATTTACAGACACATTTTGAAAATGAAAAAAATCTCCTCTTAAATGAGCCCCGAGGGCATCGGGATATGCGTGGTTGTATCGTTATTCCTTCTAATAAGGCAGATATTGGATTGCTTTTTTTCAATCATGAGGGACAGGGAAACTTTACATATAGTGGATTGATCGCTGTTATTACGGCGTTACTTGAAACAGGAAATATCGTGCAACATGCAAATGATCAATACACAATCGAAACAGCATATGGCATATATACCGTACAAGTAACTGTGAAAGGTAGTGAAGTCCGCTCTGTTTATGTAGAAAATCAAGAGACAACACACGAGCAAGTGAAAGATGACATACCTGCTGTTACAGTTGATGGAAAGCGTACATATGTACTATGTCCGTTGCCAAAGATAATTCCAGCAATCGATGTTCAATATTTAATTCAATTGAATCACTGGGGGCGAGACATGTGTTCACGTCTCCAAGCCGAAAAAGTATCGTTTGATGGTGTTGTATTAGTAGAAGAGAAGAGCTCTTCAGATACAACTGTCCGTTCCGTTACCTTTGAAAAGGACGGGAATATTTTACGGTCACCTGGAATAGATAGTACGATTGCTCTTTTAGCTTCAAAAAAAGCGCTTCACTTACCCATAAATGAACTGACAAATGAAAGTATTTTTGGCAGTGAGTTAACGGTTAGAGGAATCCCTGAGACCAATCGATATTCAGTTGAAGCAGAAGCGTTTGTAACAGGCTTGCAAGATTTTATTTATGATGAAGATGATCCATTAAAAGATGGATTTTTACTAAAATAATAAAACACTCAAGGAGGAAAAATAATGACTAATTTTAAAGGTATTTATCCCGTATTAGTAACACCAATGTTTGATGATTATGAGATCGATTATGAAGGGTTGAAAGGGAATATTGACCACCTGATCAATCAAGGGGTCGCAGGTATCGTTGTGAATGGTAGTACAGGTGAGTTCGTTAGTTTAACAAAAGAAGAAAGAAATAAGATTACAGATCTGGCTGTTGAGCACATAAATGGCAGAGTACCATTGCTCGTAGGGACAGCGGCAGAGAGAACAGAAGAAGCAATTGAATATACGCAGTATGCGGAAAAAGCAGGTGCAGATGGATCCCTGTTAATTAATTCCTATTATGCGCATCCAAAGGAAAATGAAATTTACGAACATTTTAAAGCCATTGCTGCATCGGTTGAATTTCCAATTATGATTTACAACAACCCATCTGTAACAGGAGTCGATATTGAAACAGAAACAATGTTAGCTGTTGCAAGAGACGTAGACAACATTACGCATGTGAAAGAGTCCAGTGGAGATATTGCTAAAGCACGTGACATGATTAGACAAGGAAAGGGATTCATTCAAACGTTTTGTGGTTCTGAAGATTTAGCCCTTGAGTCATTTTTAATCGGTGCGACAGGATGGATTTCTCCTGCAGCGAATATCGTACCAAAACTAACGGTTGAATTGTTTGATAGTGTTCAAGAAGGGAATATTGATCGCGCTTGGGAAATCTATGATAAGATCCTTCCGCTTAACAATTTCTTAGAGGGATCTGGTAAATATATTCAAATTGTGAAACGCGTGATGGACATACAAGGATTGGCAGGAGGTCCAAGCCGACTACCACGACTTGGATTAACAGATGATGAAGAAGCAACATTGCAAGAGATTTTAAAAGATATAGAAGCATAAAAATATGAGAGGGAGGAATTTTTCATGAGTAAAGAGTTATTGCCAAAAGTTGCAGAGTTTTTAAAGGGAACAAAGGGTATGTATATCGATGGTGCGTATGTTTCATCTGCTAGTGGTAAGACATTTGACGTTACCAATCCAGCTACAGAAGAAAAAATTGCGACCGTAAGCCAGGCTCAGGTCGAAGATGTTGATACAGCAGTTGATGCTGCACGAAAAGCATTTGATGAAGGTGAGTGGACGAAGATGGAGGCAGCCGAACGCTCGCATCTCATTTATAAGTTCGCTGACCTCCTTGAGGAAAACCGTGAAGAGTTGGCACAGTTAGAATCACTTGATAACGGAAAACCGTATCAAATTGCACTGGAAGATGACGTAGATGGGACAGTGCAGCATTTCAGATATTATGCTGGTTGGGCAACGAAAATTTTCGGAAAAACAACGCAGATTTCTCCTGATTATGTGACGTATACGTTGCATGAGCCAGTTGGTGTCGTTGGACAAATTATCCCGTGGAACTTCCCACTTGCGATGGCAGGGTGGAAACTCGGATCTGCTTTAGCAGTAGGATGTACAGTTGTTATTAAGCCAGCAAGTGAAACACCACTTTCACTTCTGTATGTGGCAGAGTTATTCAAAGAAGCTGGATTCCCAGACGGTGTCGTGAATGTTGTCCCAGGAGCAGGAAGTGTTGCTGGAGAAGCGATTATTACCCATGAAGATGTAGATAAAGTTGCATTTACAGGCTCAACAGCTGTTGGTCAAGGGGTTGCAAAGCAAGCAGCTGACCAAATTAAAAGTGTTACATTAGAATTAGGTGGAAAATCACCATCGATTATTTTAGAAGATGCAAATCTTGAAGAAGCAATCGAAGGTGCATTTAATGGAACGATGTACAATATGGGGCAAAACTGTAGTGCTTGTACACGCGTATATGTACAACGATCGATTTATGATAAAGTCGTTGACGGAATTGCCGAACATGTCGCCGCAGTAAAATTAGGAGCGGGCCTAGATTCCGAAGCAAATATGGGACCTCTCGTTTCTAAAACCCAACAAAATACCGTTCTAGGCTATATCGAAAAAGGGAAAGAAGAGGGAGCACGTCTTGTGACTGGCGGTAGTAAAGGTATTGAAAAAGGATACTTTGTTGAACCAACCGTTTTTGCTGACGTTGAAGACGATATGACGATTGCCCGTGAAGAAATTTTTGGACCAGTAATGTCTATTTTCCCATTTGATACAGTCGAGGAAGTGATCGAACGTGCGAATGACAGTGAATATGGCTTAGCTGCAAGTGTGTGGACAGAGAATATTAAAAAAGCACACTATATTACTGGAAAGCTAAAAACAGGAACTGTCTGGATCAATGATTTTGGACTTGAGTGGGAAACAATGCCGTTTGGAGGATACAAAAAGTCTGGTGTCGGCCGAGAAATGGGCGGAGAATACGGACTCGCAAATTACACAGAAGTGAAGAGTGTATTTGTAAATATTGAGCAGTAAAAAATGAAACAGCTATCCTCTTTAAAGAGGGTAGCTGTTTTTTGAGATTGAGGCACTATCCTTGGCTTTAGTTCCTCGATTACGAGGATGATCTGAAATCGGGGAACTATCTATAGCTTTAGTGCCTCAATTAAGCAGGCTGCTCCCGATTGAGGCACTATCCTCAGCTTTAGTTCCTCGATTGCCGGGTCGCTCTGAAATCGAAGAACTATCTATATGTTTAGTGCCTCAATTTAGCTGGTTGCTCGCGATTGAGGCACTATCCTCGGCTTTAGTGTGGGGTTTTTCTTACCAACGTCATATATTGTACAATAAAACAAAAAGCGCTAGTGAAAACTATTCACTAGCGCTAAATTGCGTCTACAAATGATTATAGAATCTGTAATTCCTTTGGGAATGAAGTTAGTACTTCTACTTCACCATCTTCATTAATATATACTTCATCTTCTATTCGTACGCCGCCGTACTCGGGGATGTAGATCCCTGGTTCAATTGTGAACAGTAGTCCCTTTTCAGCGATGTCAGTGTTTTCTGAGTGAATCGATGGTTCTTCGTGAACTTCTATACCTAGTCCATGACCAACACGATTGTGGAAATACTCACTATAACCTGCTTTTTCAATGACCTCACGAGCTGCGATATCAAATGTTTGCAGCGGAGCTCCTGCTTTCACAGCATCAATTCCAGCTTGGTTTGATTGTAAGACAATATCATAGATTTCTTTTTGTTTTTCACTAGCTTCACCAATTACGAAGGTACGTGTAATGTCTGAGCAGTATCCATCTTTAATGACCCCGAAATCAATCAATAGAAAGTCTCCATTTTGAAGTTTACGGCTCCCAGGAGTTCCGTGCGGTAATGCAGCTTTTTCGCCAGATAAAACAATGGATGAAAACGATGGTCCGTCTGCTCCATGTACACGCATGAGATATTCGAGTTCCGCGGTTAATTCAGACTCAGTCATGCCTTCATGTACTTTCTTTATACCGTCTGCTAACACTTGCTCGATAATATCTACCGCTTTTTGTGCGTGCTCAATTTCTGTTCTAGACTTTTTCAACCGTTGATCATTTACTGCCGGTTGAATATCGACAAAATTTGCCTCAGGGAAAATGTCCATTAAATTTTTATATTGAAAAACACTGACTTCTTTCATTTCAAATCCAAAAGTGGAAGGGTTGCCACCGAGTGTATCTTTTAAAACAGTAAATGGATTTTCATTATCAGAAATAGGCGTGATATTTTTCACCACGTCAAATCCTTGAGCAATCTCGTAGTCTAGCGCTGGAACGAATAAATGATATGTATCTGTTCGATTATCAACAACCAATGCTAAAAAACGTTCATGAGGATCTGTATTAAATCCTGTGTAATAAAATACATTCGCTGGAAGAGTAATCATTCCTATGTCGATATTCTCATTCTTCAAGTGATTTTGTAACCCTTGTAATCTTTTGATTTGTTCATGTGTCATAATATAACCTCCATTAGATATTTTTTTCACTTTATAAACATAGCTTAACAACTATTAAACTCGCCATATAATTATGCAAGTTTTATGCCAAATAATATTTTTAATGTTTAATAAAGTAAGTTTAGTTGAATTATTAGAAAAGTATACATTCTTTCTTTTATTCTGTAAAACTATATGTTATAGTGTAATAAAATACAGTGGAGGTGAAAATATTTCGTTTTATTATAATATAATGGAATTGTAGAGGGTAGATTTTATGGAATATGTAAATAAAAAAATTAAAGAGATGCGCTTAAATGAAAGGATGACTTTACAAGAACTTTCGGATAAAACGGAATTATCGGTTAGCTTTTTGTCGCAAATTGAAAGAGGATCATCCTCGTTAGCGATAACATCCTTGAAAAAAATTGCAGATGCTTTTGGAGTCTCAATGAGAAGTTTTTTTGAAGAAATCGAAAACAATAACTATATGACTAAAAAAGAAGACCAAAAACCTTTCAAAGTTGAAGGTTCTAATGTACAGCATATTCGTTTAGCTGGAGAATTTTCCGGTAGAAGACTTGAACCTATGAAGGTTACCATTGCGCCACATCAACCATACACAGAGAGGTTTAGTCATCCAGGAGAAGAGTTTTATCATGTGTTACAGGGGACCGTCAATTTTAAAGTTGAAAATGAAGAGTACACCTTACATAAAGGAGACACGATTCATTTTCCATCACAAAAAGAACATCAATGGTCTAATCCAACATCAGAAGAAACTGTTTTAATTAGTGTACTTACCCCAGTCATATTTTGAATTTAATTTAGAGGAAGGTGGAAGTGAGATGAGAGTAGCAACAGATATAGGTGGGACTTTTACAGATTTAGTTTATACGGATGAAGATGGTGGAATTCAAGTAGCTAAAAGTCATACGACACCGCCTGATTTTGAAAACGGTGTCATCGACGTTATTAAAAAGAGTGGAATTGGTGAAGATGCAATTGACACTTTTATACACGGAACGACCGTTATTATAAACGCTTTAACAGAGAGAACAGGTGTGAAAACTGGGCTGATTACGACGAAAGGATTTAGAGATGTTTTAGAAATTGCTCGTGGAAACCGTCCAGACCTATTTAATATTAAATATGAAAAACCAGAGCCGTTCGTAGAGCGTTATTTACGAAAAGAGGTAAGTGAGCGTCTGAACTATAAAGGAGAGGTTCTGTCTCCCGTAAATGAAGACGAGATTAAAGAAATCGTTAATTATTTCAAAAAGCAAGAAGTAGAAGCTATTGCTGTTTCTTATTTACACTCGTATGTGAATCCTGAACATGAACAAGAAACTGTCAAGAAAATTAAGGAATTATGGCCCGAAGTAGGTGTAACCGCTTCTCATGAAGTAACGAAAGAATGGAGAGAGTATGAGCGCACAAACACCGTCGCTCTTAATGCCTATGTACAGCCTATTGCATCAAGCTATATTAATAAACTTAACAAAGAATTAACTGAAAATAATGAAATAAACCAAAAGTTTATTATGCAATCCAACGGTGGAACAACAACGTTTGAAGATGCAAAAGAAGTTCCGATTAATATGGTTGAATCTGGCCCAGTTGCTGGTATTTTTGGTGCCGCTGTTTTAGGGGAGTTAATTGGAGAAGAAAACATACTCGCTTTAGATGTTGGCGGAACAACTGCCAAATGTTCTCTCATTGAAGAAGGGGAGGTAAAGGTTTCTACTGATTATTATATTGAACGAGATGATCGAAGTGCTGGTTACCCGATTAAAGTACCAGTTATAGATATCGTTGAGATTGGTAATGGTGGAGGTTCTATCGCTTGGTTAGATGATGCAGGATCATTAAAAGTAGGCCCACAGTCGGCAGGGGCAGTTCCTGGTCCTGTAGCTTATGGACAAGGTGGAGAAGAACCAACAACAACAGATGCAAATGTTTTGACAGGCCGTTTGTCAGGTAAGAACTTTGACTATGATGTCGATCTAAAACTAGTTGAAGATAAAATAAAGGAAAAAATTGCTGAACCTTTTAATATGACACCTGAAGAAGCTGCATTAGGTATTATTCGAATTGCAAATTCAAATATGCTAAACGCGCTTAAGCTCATATCGACACGTAAAGGACATAACCCCCAAGACTTTACAATCGTTGCTTTTGGTGGCGGTGGATCCATGCACGCAACAGCCTTAGCACGTCAGCTCGGTGTGAAAAAAGTTGTCATCCCTGTGGCATCTCCAGTCTTCTCTGCTTGGGGTATGTTGATGACTGATTTACGTCATGACTATATTAAAACTTATATTAAGAGACTAAAAAACTTAGACATTCCTGAAATTATGGAGCAATGGAATGGAACAGAGAACCAAGCGATTGAGCAGTTTAAACATGAAGGAATAGATCCAGAAAATGTTGTCTTTCATCGATTTGCTGATATGCGTTATCTAGGTCAAGAGCATACGGTAAAAGTGCCTGTTCCAGGAGGTGACTGGACAGAGGAAGACTTAGATGAAATTATCAAAAGATTCCATGAGCTTCATAAGAAAAATTACACATTTAATCTTCCGGATATTGATACAGAAATCGTTGACTTGCATGTGACAGCTTTTGGGGTTGTTGAAAAGCCAAAGATGAAGAAAATTACTCGTGAGACAACTTTAGAAGAGGCCCAGATTGAAGAAAGAAAAGTGTATTTTGAAGATGGTAAAGGTTGGATTGATACGAAAATCTTCGACCGAGAATTACTTCCTATTGGAGAAAAGGTAGAAGGACCTGCAATTGTTGAGGAAGCAGCTGCCATCACAGTTGTTTATGAAGGACAAGTGTTAGAAGTAGATGAGTATGGAAACCTAATTATAGAAACGGAGGAACTATAAATGGTTAAGCAAACACAAACAGATCCATTTACATTAGAAATTGTTAAAGATTCACTACTCGCCTCTGGTGATGAAATGTTCATTGCTTTAGCGAAAACATCTATGAGCCCGATTATATATGAAGTATTGGATTATGCTTGTGGGTTAACAGATGCTAAAGGTCAGTTGTTGACACAAGGAAATGGTGTCACAGGATTTATTGGGATGCTTTCTTACATGGTAAAAGAAACATTGAATAAATATGACAATGGAAAAGATTTAAAGCCTGGGGATGTTTTAATCATCAATGACCCTTATGAAGGTGGTGGATCTCACTTATCGGACGTTGGTCTAGTCATGCCAATATTTTATGAGGGAGAAATTATTGCATTTTCAGCAAATAAAGCTCACTGGACAGAGGTTGGTGGAAAAGATCCTGGTTCATTTACGAATGATGCTGTTGATATCTTCCAAGAAGGATTACAGTTTTCTTGTCTCAAATTATATGATGGGGATGTTTTAAATGAACCTTTAGTAGAAATGATTCGGGCAAATGTTCGCTTTCCAGATCTTTCTATTGGAGATATGTGGGCGCAAGTTGCCGCATTAAAAACTGGAGAAAAGCGGGTACGAGAAATTTGTGCTCAATACGGAAAAGAAGTAATTATTGATTCAATTAATTATTTACTTGACCATGGAGAAATTCTCTCTAGACAAGAACTTCAAAAATTGCCAAAAGGTACTTTTGAAGCAAAAGGATCCGTCGATACAGATGGACTAGGAAATGGACCATTTCCTATTCAAGTAAAAGTAACGATTAGTGATGATGAATTTATTTGTGATTTCCGTGGTAGTAGTCCACAAGTTCCAGGATCAGTAAACTGCTCCTTTACAGGACTAGCTTCAGCCATTCGAACATTATTTTTAGCATTAACGAATCCAGGGCAAGATGTGAATGATGGTGTATTTAGACCGTTAAAAATAGTTGTGGATGAAAAATCAATTATGTCAGCGGAAAGGCCAGCTCCTGTTTCAAATTATTTCGAAACAATGCTGAATTGTTTAGATACTGTATGGAAAGCACTTGCTCCACATGTACCTGAGCGTTTAGCGGCAGCTCACTTTTTATCTGTATGTTCCGTGACTTTGTCCGGTGACCATCAAGATACTGATGAGCCATTCCTAATTGTAGAACCATCTGTTGGTGGATGGGGAGGAGCACAAGGTCAAGATGGATTAAGTGGGCAATTTTGTATCCTCGATGGCGAGACTTACAACGTTCCTGTTGAAGTGGCAGAAACGAGATACGGCGTTTTAATTGATGAATATAGTATGCGCAATGAGGAAAATGGCAAAGGAGCTGGGGAATTTATTGGTGGTAAAGGAGTTATTCGTTCTTACAGAGCAATGTCTGATAACCAATCAGCAACGATTACTTATGGACGAAACTTAACAACACCATGGGGAATAGATGGCGGATATGAAGGATCACGAAATGAATTCTCAGTGATTAAAGCAAATGGTGAAGTAGATGGACCGTTTGGTGTTTATCCACGTTACCCGTTACAAAAAAATGATGTTCTACAATTGAAGACAGGTACTGGTGGTGGCTATGGAGATCCACTTAAACGTCCAGCAGAACAAGTGGCGTCAGATGTAAAAAATGAGTACTATACAGTCGAAGAAGCGCGAACTATCTTTGGTGTGGAAATCGACACTACAACATTTGAATACAAAGAGCTCGAAGCTAGAAAGTAGGAGACATTATATGGATATAAATAAACAAGGTTTTACGACAGGCGATTTAATTACTTTATTTGAAAGCAAATCTGATCAGCTAGACTTTAGTTTTGGTACAGTAATTATTCAGCCCGGAGAAAGAGTTCCAGCAGAGGGTTTTTCGAATCATGAGGAGGATGAATACTCCATTATTATAGAAGGGAATATTGAAGGAGAGAGTGGAGGAAAACCATTTAAGGTCAATGCCCCAGAAGCAACCCTTATTCCAGCAGGGGAAAAGCATTGGGCCATTAATAATGGAGATAAACCATGTAAAATTGTTTGGACGTTGGTGAAAGAAAAGAATTAAACGAATTAACCTAGTAGTAGAAAACAACTCTACTACTAGGAACTTATTAAGAGATGTACACGCTCATTTTTCTGAAAATATAATGTTTTTAAATAAGGGGAGGTAATGCTTTATGGAGGAAAAGAAAGGTCCGATAATAGGAGAAGATCAAGCACTTGGAGCAATACCGGAAAGTGAACGGGAGCACTGGATGGGGCCAGCAATTATTTTTGCGGGATTAGAATTTACCATTCCAGTACTGATGGTTGGTTCTGCTCTTGCGGGTAGCTTTGGCTTAGGTAAAATTTTTATACTTCTAATTGTCGCATTATTCGGCATTCAGTGGATCGGTAACTCTTTGCAGGGATATATGGGGGCAAAAACTGGTCGATCTTCTTCTGTTATTGCAAGAACGAGTTTCGGTTCTACACAAGCTAGATTTATAGTAGGAATGACTATCTTTATAGTATCTATGGGATGGTGGGCGGTTCAAACATCGGTAGCCGGAAATGCTATTTCAGTTATGTTAAACATAGATTATACGACCCAATGGGGATTATGGGCACTTGTAACTATTGTGGCTGGATTGACTTTTGCGATTCCTTCCATTTTAGGGTATAACTCAATGAAGTGGACAGATTATTTTGCGGTGCCAGCAGGATTGTTGCTCGTTATTGGTGCGCTATACTTTGCATTTAAAAATATTGGTTTAGATACGATTATAAATTGGAAACCAGAACCAACTATGGGAATAATGGCAGCAATCGGTCTGATCATTGGTGCCAATGTTTCACAGTGGGTCATCGCATCAGATTATACTCGATATGCGAAGCCGACTATTAAAGACAATGCTATTATTCCAATGGGGATTGTGCTAGTCGGTCTACCACTATTCTTTGTTGGTGCCATTATGTCTGTAGGTGTTGGTGACGCTGATATTGTTAATGTTATGATGAATCTTGGTTTTCCAATTTGGGGATTCTTTATTTTATGGTTTGCAACGTGGACAAGCCAGTTAGTAAATAACTATAGTATGGGGTTAGCTCTATCGAATGTGTTGAACGTTAATTCTGATAAGGGAAGAAGTCTTTTAACATTAGCTGGAACAATCATTGCCATAGGTGTGGCCTTAGCTGGGATTTTAGATTATTTTATGGATTTCCTAAATTTAACGGCATTGGTATATCCTGCAATTGCAGGGATTATGATGGCTGATTTTTTCTTTATTCGAAAGCAAAAGTGGGAAGATATTGATGGGTGGAATTGGATGGCGACGATTGCTATTGTCTTTGGAACAGCTCTAGGTTATGTAACGCATTATATAATTCCTTTTGGGTTGCCTGCCGTTCAGTCACTGTTTGCATCAGCTATTGCTTATTATGTTTTAATGAAAATAAAATCTAATGTAGCACCTGATCAATTTACAGAAGGTATGTAAATTTAATTTGTTTGATGACTCTAAACTCATGGGTAATAAAGGGTTGCACTAGATATTTTTTCGAAAAAAGTCAGCGTTAAGATGTAAGCGCTTGTTCGCGTATAGTAATTTAAATGAGTGAATTTCATAATTACCAAAATCAGCTATGATGAAGTGAAATAGCAATAAATACGTATTATGAAATTCACTGAAATGAATAAAACAGATAGTAGTTCAAGAAAATAAAATACAATCTGAACTACTATCTTTTTTAAAAAAATAGTTTTATTAAGCGTCTATATTCAACCTTCTCATTCGGTTATATAAAGTCGCACGAGTAATATCTAGATTTTTAGCACATGCCAACTTGTTTCCATCCGTCTTTTCTAGTTCGCGTAAAATAATATTTCTTTCGTAGTCTTCGAGCTGGCTTTTTAATGGGCGTTCGTCATTTTTGGCAGTTAGAGAAGGATGGTGAACATCCTCTTCATTCTGTGAAAGTGTATGTGAATCTACTTCAAATGGTAAATCTTCTTTCTTTATTTCACCACCATCAGAAAAGACAACTAGTCTTTCCACTACGTTTTTTAATTCACGGATATTTCCAGGCCAGTCATGTTGTAACAATGCCTGCATGATTGTTTGAGAGATGCCATGAATAGGGCGTTGGTATTTTTTAGAGCAATCATATAAAAAGTAATGGGTTAATTCAATGATATCTTCGGGTCGTTTACGTAATGGCGGAATTTCGACACTAACAACATTGAGACGATAAAATAAGTCTTCTCTGAATTTCCCTTCTTTTACAAGTTCACTCAAATCTTTATTTGTAGCTGCTACGACTCTAAAGTCCACTTCTATTTCTTTTGTGCCCCCTACTGGGAAAAACTTTCTTTCTTGGATTAAACGTAATATTTTCACTTGCATATCTAATGGCATTTCACCGATTTCATCTAAAAATAATGTTCCATCTCTTGCAAGTTCTACTTTTCCTTTTTTCCCTTTCTGATCAGCGCCAGAAAAAGCGCCTCCTTCATACCCAAAAATTTCACTTTCAAATAAGGCGGACGGAATGGCTCCGCAGTTAATGGCTATATAGGGAGCATTTTTATCTTCACGCAAACTATGAATGGCTTTTGCAAAGAGTTCTTTCCCTACACCACTTTCCCCGTGTATTAAAATATTAGCATCTGTCGTTGAAGCCTTTTCAATTAAATTCATCGTATGTTTAATAACGGCGCTATTTCCACGGATATCTTTAAAAGGATCATTGTTGTTTACTTCCTGTTCCAAGTGGAAAAGTTTTCTGGATGCATTATATAATTCTTCATTTAAGCGTATGTGACTTGTAATGTTCGTTTCTGAGACGACAGCACCAATTACTTCATCTTCATAATAAACGGGATTGGAGTTAATCATTACGACGAGATCTTCCCGCGGATTATGCTGTCCATGGTGAATGGAAGTTCTATTTGTTAATGTATTTAAAATTTCTAGACGTTCTTTACTGAAGAAGTCGGTAATTGGTTTTCCAATGATGTCTTCGGCTTTGACGGAGAATATTTGTTCTGCACCTTCTGTCCAATACAACACACGTTTGTTCCTGTCGATGACTGTACAAGACTCGTCGATTGTCTCTAGTATCGTGTCAACATATGCGTGTAGGTGATTGTATTTGGTAATTATTTTTGCGCAAAAATCTGTTATTTCAATGTATCCTAGCCATGAGTCGTTATCATCTTTCACGAGGACGTAATGACTCTTTTTCAAGGTTTTTGAAAGATTCGAGATAGAGGTACTTGTTGGGACAACTTCGCAAGGTTCGTAATTTATTTCTTGATCAGCGGAAGCGGTTACAAGATATGGATTATTATTTTTTAATGTGAATGTTTTCTCTGCAGAAACATTTTCTTGCTTGATCCATTCTTTCTTGTCAAAATTCTGTTCATCTACTATATTGAAATTTGTATGTAAAAATGTTTCATAAGTGATTGTCGCTGTAGACATTGATTCACTTCCTTTAGTGTATAATTTATTGAACACATATATAATATTTTACACTTTTTTAAAAATAAGTTCAAGAGTTTAGAATTTTTTAATAAGATTCGATTTCTGTAAAAATGGTAGATATGTGTAATTTCGCTAGAGAATAATTATTGGCATGAAACTTGCATAATTTATATGTAAGCTTTACATGAGGAGTGATAGAATGATTAAAGATGCAATACATAGCGATATTGTCGTCATTGGCGGAGGTATTATGGGAGCGTCCATAAGTTATTACTGTGCGAAAGCTGGCTTAGATGTTACTGTACTTGAGAAAAATGAGTTAGCGAGTGGTACTTCTTCAAGATGTGACGGTAATATTTTAGCAATTGATAAAGACCCTGGATTTGACAGTCAAATGTCTCTTGAAAGTCAAAAATTAGTTCATGAACTACAACATGAGCTTGATATTCCTTTTGAATATCGACGGTTAGGTAGTATTTTAGTGTGTGAGAATGATCATGAAATGGAAGCCGCGCAAAAATGGGTGGATCAACAACAAGACGCAGGACTAGACTTTAACATGTTGGATCGCCAAGATTTACGAGATGAATCTCCTTATTTGGCAGACGATTTATATGGAGGACTTGCATGCAATACAGATTCTACAGTGAATCCGTATATGCTTACATATTCTTTATTTAACCAGGCGAAAAAATTAGGCGTAAACATTTATGAACATACCGAAGTACTGAATATACATAAAAAAGAGGATGAAGCATTTAAACTAGAAACTTCAAGGGGATTATTTACGGCGAAGAAAGTCGTAAATGCTTGTGGAGTATGGGCTCCTGTTATCGGAAATATGGTCGGGATCGATATTCCAATTTATCCACGTAAAGGACAGCTGATTGTAGCTTCCCGTGAACAACCTGTTGGTTTAAGAAAAGTGATGGAATTCGGATACCTTATTTCTAAATTTGGTGGGGAAAGACAAGTTGACGCAATGACTGAAAAATATGGAGTCGCCCTTGTGTTTGAGCCTACTCAAAGTCAAAACTTTCTTATCGGAAGCAGTCGAGAATTTACCGGATATGATACGACAGTAAATCATATAGTCAACCAGTATATTGCGAGCCGTGCCATACGTTTTTATCCAAACATGGGTGATATGCAAATGATTCGTTCGTATGCGGGACTTAGACCTTGGACAGAAGATCATTTACCAGTTATTTCTCACGTAGATGAAGTTCCAGGATTTTACGTTGCAGCAGGACACGAAGGTGATGGAATCAGTCTTGCGGCCATTACAGGAAAAGTAGTGGAGGAAATGATTTCCGGAAAAGAAACGACTATTCCTATCGATCCATTGCGTTATGATCGATTTAAGGAAAGTGTTGTACAGCCATAAACTTTTCCATTCATGTGACTAGAGGTTGAGACAAATCAAAGTTGAATCTCCCACAATACGAATAACATTCTAATTTAGCGAAGTATATTTCCGAAGCGAGTAATTCCGCTTTTAAAATTAGAATGTTCGTATTTGAGATAACTTTAAATCTATTGTCCCAGCCTTTGCACGTGAATATGATCTATCATGTAGTGGAAATCTATATAAAAGTCATGATAATATAAAGTGTAATGATGTTCGATGACAAATGAAAGCGTCTACAACTATTGAATAATGAAAAGGAGGAAAACGAGTATGGAACTTGTTCTTCATCAAAAGCAAACGCTTCAACTTGCAATGACTCCGGAATTACAGCAAGCAATCTCATTGCTTCGATATTCTACCTATGAATTATACCAGTTTATTCAAGATCAATATCACGAAAATCCACTGATTGAATTAATGGAATATGATCAAAGTCATTCATCTCATACGTCTTCGAAACAAGTGAACTATCAAGCATCAGATGCTCCACATCCCATCGATTTTCTTACAAATGGTGAGAAAAATATGTATGAAAATCTTTTAGAACAAGCAAAATGGCTAGAAATGAACGAACAAGAACGAAAGGTGTTAGAGTATTTAATTCTTAACTTAGATGAACATGCGTATTTGCCTGTAGGGATTGATGAACTTGCAACTCGGCTCTCAATTCCATCATCAGAAGTAGAAAAGGGTATTCAACATTTGCAAAGTCTTGAGCCTGTAGGTGTAGGAGCTCGTGATGTATCAGAATGCCTAGCTCTCCAATTGAAATATTACTATCCGGATGAACAGTTGACAGTGACAGTTGTTCAAAATCATTTAGATTTACTCGCACGTAAGAAATGGAGTGACTTATCAAAAATATACGACTTGACTACAACTGATTTAAAAAACATGTATGACTTAATTTATTCATTGGATCCACAGCCAAATCAATCATTAAATAATCATCAAGCGGACTATATCCATCCTGATATTATTATTAAAGAAAATAACGGGAAGTTTGAAATATATTTAAATGATAGCTACATTCCAGAGGTTCATTTTAATAGTGATTATTTACCGTTCATGAACAAAAAAGATGATGTATCAGGTTATTTGCATAACCATTTTAAGCAATATCAATGGTTAATGAATAGTATTGAACAAAGACGAACAACGATTTTAAAAATTACAGAAGTGGTTGTTCGAAAGCAACACGGCTTTTTTCAAAAAGGTTTTTCAGCATTACAACCGTTAACGCTAGATGAAGTAGCCCAAGAGATTGGAATGCATGAATCAACAGTTAGTCGTGCAACAACAAATAAGTTTATTCAAACCCCTAAAGGAACGTTTGATATGAGAAAGTTATTTTCATCAAAAATGAATCGAAATAACGGAACCGTTACGTCCCAAACAAAAGTGAAATGGTTGTTAAAAGAACTGATCGAAAAGGAAAATAAGGAGAAGCCTTTATCTGACCAAAAGATTGCTGATTACTTTGCGGATAACCAACAAATTAAGATTTCCAGGCGTACAGTTGCAAAATATCGTGAAGAGATGCACATTGAATCATCGAGACAAAGAAAAGAACTTAGCGTTTGAACTACCCGCCACTTATCGACCTTACGGTCTGATTGAAGTGGGGGATTCTTGGGAACAGAGCGTACTTATTGACGTATTTTTTGGTCAACAGAGGTTTCTCTTATTTACCAAGCTATCCCCGTAGATTCCTACGGTTCTATATCCTTGTTTAAGCCATGGCTAATGTTCGTAAGCCTTCGGCTAATATGTTTTTACTAGCATTTATATCTCTATCATGACATGTATGACATGCAGTGCAAGTCCATTCTCTTATTTCCAGAGGTTTTTTACCGTTATGGTGTCCACAAGTGGAACATATCTGGCTAGATGGGAACCATCTCCCTATCTTCACGATTGTTTTTCCGTGCCACTCAGCTTTGTACTTTAATTTGGTTACAAAAGCAGACCATGATACATCAGAGATCGATTTTGCTAACTTATGATTACGTAACATTCCTTTTGTATTCAAGTCTTCAATACAGATAACATCGTGGTTTTTGATTATTTCTGTAGTTAACTTGTTTAGGAAATCTTCACGTTGATTCATGACTCTTTCGTGGATTCGAGCAACTTTTTTCTTTTGTTTCTGATAGTTTTTTGCATCCAAAAGATCAATCCCATTCTTTTTTGCATGTAAGGCACGCTTTGAGAGTTTTCGTTGTTCACGTTTTAGTTTCTTTTCCATTTTTGATGTGAACCTATGATTGTCAATTTTACGACCGTCGGAAAAGATAGCGAAGTCTGTAATACCTAAGTCGATACCAATAGCTTTTTCAGTTTTCGAAAATGGCTGTATTTCTACTTCAGCAAGAATGGATACAAAGTATTTACCAGTTGGGTTGCGTCTAATAGTAGCATTAAGAATACGGCCTTCTACTTCACGGCTTTTGGCAAAACGAACAAGTCCAAGTTTAGGTAACTTAATCTTTCGATCTACAATGCCAATGTTTCCGCTCGTATGCTTCGTTGTGTAAGATTGAACTTTGTATTTTTTAGACTTATATCGAGGTGCTTTATTTTGTTTCTTGAAAAAACGACTAAACGAGTCAGCGAGATTTCTAAGTGATGACTGAAGAGCGATGCTGTCGACTTCCTTTAACCAAGTCAATTCTTGTTTTAATTGGGGTAATTGGGCAGAACAAGCGTTATAGGTTAAACCTTTACCTGTTTCTTTATACGTATCGTTCCAATGTGTTAGAAAATGATTGAATACAAAGCGGCTACATCCAATTGTTTTATTGATCAGTTCTGTTTGTTTTTTTGTTGGATAGATACGAAAACTATAGGCTTTATAGATCAACATAGACACACACCTTCCCCCTACAGGAACATGTGTTCTATTTTATCATACTAATACTGTTTATACAACGATTTGCGGGAAAATAAGCAATCGTTTGGTGCCCGTACTCCAACTATTATTTATCTCATTGAATAGGCATTCGAACAGTCGGACAATTGAGATAGCTAAAGCTATCCCTTGTCCGAAGGCGATTCATCTCCCACTTACCGCTGGGCTTTGCCCTTCACACGCTTGAAGAAGGAGTTTTCTCGCCTGTTGTTGATAAAAAAATCGACATTTCTCCAGTTTTCATCAGGTAAAATGTCGATTTTGAAAATACGAGCATGCTAGAGAAGTAGAATGAAACAATCCATATTTCATATATCCCCTTAAAACCAAATCGAACTGCCTAGGACTTTTGAATGCATTTACACAAAATTACATCATTTTCCATATTTCGTATTTACAAATATGTAGGATTATGTTTAATCTTATCTACATACAATTAAATACATAAGGGAGGAAATTGGAATGGAAGACTTTTTTAATGATACCTTTTCTGCAGATTTAACTATGGGGGCACAAAATTTTGTGATTGCCTTAATTATTCTGCTTGTTGGATGGATTGTTGCTAAAATTATTGGCAATACAGTAGAAAAAGGTATGAATAAAGCAAATCTTGATGAAAAATTATTTAATAAATTCCAATCAGATGGAAAACAAATTGACTTTAGTAAAGTTGTCGGTAAGGTTCTCTATTATATTATTTTAGTCATTGCGTTTATGTTGTTCTTTGAACGCCTAAACTTAAACGTCTTAGCGAACCCATTATCAGACGTAATTTCAACGATCTTTAGTTTTGTTCCAGCGATTTTAAAAGCGGCGATTATTTTAGTAGCTGCATGGCTTCTTGCGACTGTTGTTAGATGGCTTATTACGAGAGGTACTGAAAAGTCGAAGATCCAAGAAGGTTTTTATAAAATTAAATTAGCGGATACAAAAGAAGAAGTAAAAAGCTTCATGGAAACATTAGGACAAGTTGCGTTTTACTTAATCTTGTTTGTCTCAATCCCAGCTATTTTAGATGCGCTTAGTATTTTCGGATTGGCACAACCATTTACAGGGTTAATTACTACTGTACTAACATTTGTTCCTAAACTGTTAGCAGCGGCGATTATATTTGTTGTTGGTTGGTTTGTCGCTAAAATTGTTAAAACGATTCTATCAAATCTACTTAATGCCGTTGGTTCTGAAAGAGTAGTAGAGAGATTAAAGTTACAGAAGTTGTTTGAAGGAACTTCTTTATCAGACTTTGTTGGTAACATCGTATTTGGTGTTATTATTGTTCTAACATCGATTCTATCTCTCGAAAAGCTTGAATTGACAGGAGTTACTGAACCTGTCATTAACATGCTTCACACAGTTATTGACATGCTTCCAAATGTGTTAATTGCTGTTGGTTTAGTCTTAATTGGTGTTTGGTTAGGTAAAATGGTTGGAGATTTCGTTCAAACATATTTAGCGAAATTAGGATTTGATCGATTAACTTCTAAAATAAATATCGGTAATGCAGATGCAACAGGTTCGAAAATGGTACCTTCATCTGTTGTAGGATATGTAGTTCAAGCGTTAATCATCTTCATTTTATCGGTACAAGCCCTATACTTAATCAAGCTTGATTTCTTAGTAGGTATTGCGACAGAAATTACGGCATACATTCCAAATGTGTTAGTAGCAGTGCTTATTTTAGTAGTAGCGCTACTATTAGCAGGAATTGTCGAAAAGGTGTTACTGAACCTTATTTCAGGACCAGCAACAAAAATTCTAGCTGGATTTGCTAAATATGCAGTTCTTGTACTAGCCGTATTCATGGCTCTTACACAGCTCGGCATTGCAACATCTATTGTGAATGCAGCATTCATCCTCGTTCTTGGAGGTCTTGCATTGGCATTCGGTCTTGCATTTGGACTTGGAGGAAGAGAGTTTGCTAGTAAATACTTGAAAAAGTTTGATTCTACAATTGAAACAACGAATGTAAAGAAAGAGAACGATGACCTATAATATTAACGTTCCATGCAATAAAAAGAACAGTCTCCTATAAGAGACTGTTCTTTTTTTGTTGTATATTTTTCTAGTTTATAGGACGCTTAATGTTTGATCTTTTATATCACTGACAAACATGCATCCTGGGGCATGCGTAATCATAAGAGGTGGTTTACTGTTCATGGCAACAGCTTGCGGAGTAACTCCACAAGCCCAAAAGACTGGTAACTCACCATCTTTTATAATAGGGGGATCTCCGAAATCAGGAGAGTAAATATCGCTGATCCCTATTTCTTCAGGTGTACCAATATGAACCGGACTCCCATGAACATCTGGAAAACGAGATGTGATTTGTGTTGCACGAATGGCATTTTGGGCTGTCATAGGACGCATACTTACTACAAGAGGTCCTGAAAATGCTTCTGTACGATCACATGAGATATTCGTTTGATACATTGGTACGTTTGCATTTTCTTCAATATGACGAATGGGGATATTGTTTTCCATTAAGGCTGTTTCAAACGTAAAACTACAGCCAAGCAAGAAGGCAACCATATCATCTTCCCAATAGTTCACAATATTATCCACTTCTTTTGAATATACACCATCTTCATAAATGCGGTAAGCTGGCACATCCGTACGAATATCAGCGTTCTCAGCCGTTCGCTTTATTAGAAATTCCCCTGGATTTGTCACCTCTAAAATAGGGCAAGCTTTTGGGTTTCTTTGGCAAAATAAGAGAAAGTCAAACGCAAATTCTTTTTTAAGAATGACTACATTTGCTTGTGTATACCCTTCTGCCATTCCAGTTGTAGGCCCAGTAATAATAGAAGAGCGAACGTCTGCACGAATTTGTTTTGCCGAATGAAAGCGTCTGTTTGTCATAAAAATTCTCCTATGCAAGTAATTTTGAAATCTGATCAATGACGGTAATGACTGCTAAACAGCCCATCCCAATCGTTACAATGACACCACCAATGGTAAGCCATAACGGTTGTTTGTACTCTCCTACAATGTCTTTTTTGTAGGCGGCTATTAAAATGGTGCCAAGTGCAATCGGTAAGATGAGTGCGTTTAAAGCACCTGCCAAAATGAGTACACTTACAGGTTCACCGATAAAAACAAAGGTACTAGATGAAATGACGATGAACAAAATAATGACCCAATTATGATATTTTTCAATGATTGGATGAAACGAACGGATAAACGAGACGGACGTATAAGCGGCTCCAACAATAGATGTAATGGCTGCAGCCCACATAATAATCCCGAACATTTTATACCCAATATTTCCTGCTGCTAATTGGAAGACAGATGCTGGCGGGTTATTTGGATCAATACTTAACCCTTGAGCAACGACACCAAGGACAGCTAAGAATAGCGCTACTCGCATGACTCCTGTAACACCAATCCCAATAATGGAACTATTCGTTACTTGCGGAAGATATTTCGGCCCTTTTATGCCGGCATCGATTAAGCGATGTCCACCTGCAAATGTAATATATCCACCAACAGAACCTCCAACTAATGTAACGATGGCGAAAATATCAATGACTTCGGGAGTAAAGGTATTTGCCAATGCTTCCCCAACAGGAGGATTTGTAGTAATCGCCACATACACCATTAAAATGAGCATAATACCTCCTGCGATTTGAGTAACTCGGTCCATAATTTTACCAGCTTCTCGAATCAAAAAGATCGTGATCGCAAAAATCGCACTAATTACGGACCCTGCTACCGGATGAATATCAAGCATCGCGTTTAATCCTAGTCCGGCTCCAGCAACGTTCCCAATATTAAAAGCAAGACCGCCAATTACAACAAAAAGAGATAAAGCGATCCCTAGTCCAGGTAGTACTTTGTTAGCAATTTCATGTCCGCGTAAGCCTGATACGGCAATAATTCTCCAAACGTTTACTTGTGCGAAAACATCCAGTAGGAGGGATATCAAAATAACAAAAGCAAAACTAGCTGCTAATTGTTCTGTAAAAACGGTAGTTTGTGTTAAAAATCCTGGACCTATTGAGGAGGTAGCCATTAAAAACGCGGCTCCAAGTACCACTCTTCTCATTTTTTTGTCTTTCATCCCTTCAACGGATCCAGGTAAGTCTTCTGTGTTGATTTGATTGCTCATTGTTGTTTTCCCTCCATTATGCTAAAGGACGAATATGTATGTCGTCGTTTCGAAGTGCTTTTGTAATGTTTTGTACAAACTTTAAAGCTTGTACACTATCTCCATGTACGCAGACGGTATGTGCTTTCAGGGAGTGTTGTGTACCTTGCATGGTGCGAACGGATCCATCTTTTACAAATCCGAGCACTTGTTGAATGGACTGATCTGTGTCAACAATCAATGCATGCGGCTCTTTTCTTGAAGTTAAAGTACCGTCTGATTGATAGGTACGATCAGCAAATACTTCATGGGCAGTTTGTAGACCAATGTTTTCCCCAGCTTTAGTGAGCTCACTTCCAGATAAACCATATAAAATGAGTGACGGGGATACGTCATATACGGCTTGAGCAATAGCTTTAGCTAAGGAAGCATCTTTTGCAGCCATATTATAAAGTGCTCCGTGGGGTTTTACGTGATTCAATGATTCGTTAAAGGTAGATAAGAAACCTTGCAGAGCGCCAATTTGATAGACAACTGCATCATAAGCTTCCTCAGGTGAAATGTTCATTTCTCTTCTGCCAAAGCCGATTAAATCGGGTAATCCTGGATGGGCCCCAATTTTTACGTTATGTTGAATGGCCTTTTTAACCGTTGTACGCATGATGGTTGGGTCTCCACTATGAAAGCCACATGCAATATTTACTGAGCTAATGTATGTAAGGATTTCCTCCTGGTCACCTACTTTATAAGGACCGAACCCTTCACCTAAATCACAATTTAGGTCAATATTCATCTCATCTCCTCCAATACAATCTAATAGAAAGCGTATTCATTGAGTTCCGAAATGTGAAACACAAGTTCTGAACTAGCGCTTATGTTATCACATGTTAAAATAAAAGAAAAGAGCTACTTGTTAAAAAGATGATCGAATTTAAACTTGCTGAAAACAGAAAATTTTATTATACTATTAATACCGCTAATCGGAACTGAAATTCAATTTAACGGAACAAGAGGTGTCGTAAATGATCGAAAAGTATGATTTGCATATAAAACCATTAGGAGATTCTGCTTTGGTCGTACAATTTGGGAAAGATGTGAGTGAAGAGACCCATGAAAAGGTAATGAACTTCATTCAAGCAATAGAATCCAATCCTTTTAAAGGTTTCTTGGAAGCGGTTCCTACATACAATACTGTGACTGTTTTTTATAATCCACTTCTAGTTTTTCATTCATATCCTAAACAGCATAGTGTGTTTGAAACCGTTTACGAACGCGTGCAAAATTACGCAACTCAACATGGGGAATATGTAAAAGAAGCATCGAATATTGTAGAAATTCCTGTCCTTTATGGAGGAGAATTTGGTCCTGACTTGGATCTGATTGCTCATAGGAACCAGCTACGTACGGAAGAAGTAATACAAATTCATTCGGAACGTGACTATTTAGTATACATGATTGGGTTTGCACCGGGATTTCCATATGTAGGTGGGATGGATGAACGCATTGAAGCACCGCGAAAAGAAAATCCTCGAAAGTCGATACCAGCAGGGTCCGTAGGGATCGCCGGAAAACAAACCGGGATTTATCCATTTGAAAGTCCAGGGGGATGGCAAATTATTGGACGTACACCTGCAGAGTTGTTTTTACCGGAACGCAATCCTCCAACACTCATTCAACCAGGTGATCGCTTACGATTTGTGCCCATTGATGCTGAGGAATATATGAAGCAGTTAGGGGGGAGAAAAGATGACGATCAAAATTAAACATCCAGGAGTTCAAGCAACGATACAAGATTTTGGGAGAATTGGAGCACAAAAGTACGGGATCGTAGTGAGCGGAGCGATGGATAAAATGTCATTGCGTATTGGAAATATACTTGTGCATAATGTAGAGCATGAAGCGGGGATCGAAGTGATGTTTTATGGAACAACATTCGAATGTACGGAAGATCTGCTCATAGCGATTACTGGCGGAGACTTGCAGCCAGAGATGGACGGGAATGCTGTCCCGATGTGGCGACCAATTTTTATGAAAGAAGGCTCTACGTTAACGTTTAAAGGTCCTAAATCTGGCTTGCTTGCTTATGTTGCCATTGCAGGTGGGATCGATGTTCCTGAAGAAATTGGGAGTAAGAGCACCTTTAGCAAAGCAAGAATTGGCGGATATAAAGGAAGGGCATTACAAACTGGAGATGAACTGGCTGTTGGTTTGCTAAGTGACACACAGGATAAAGTGATGCAATCATTACAAAAACTGCATACACATCCGACATGGTACGTGAATGCTACGAAGGTGTTTGCGGGGAAGAAAAGTGAAAAGATTCGTGTTCTCAAAGGTAGTGAGTATGAGTTGTTTTCTGAGAAAAGTCAAACGGCATTTACAACGGGCACATATACATTAACGCCGCAAGCGGATCGAATGGGCTATACATTTTCAGGGGATGCACTTCGTTTGTCGACGTGGGAAGAATTGTTGTCAGAAGGGGTCACTTATGGAACGATTCAAGTCCCAGCGAGTGGAAAACCAATTGTATTAATGGCTGAACGACAAACGACTGGGGGATATCCGAGAATTGGTCAAGTGATCTCAGCAGATTTACCCAAACTTGCCCAATTACAACCGAATAGCCAGGTAACATTTGAGATTGTCTCGATTGAAGAAGCGGAAAAGGAATTATTTCGATTGGAAGATTTTATCGAAGAACTGAAACTCGGAATTTATTTAAAAACAACAACAGGAGGAATGACACAGTGAAAACAGAGCGATTACGAGAAATTATTCATATTGTTGAAGAGGCAGATGTTGATGTCCTACACATCGAGGAAAATGGATTTAAACTATATTATGAAAAAAATGGTGCGCAACCTACTATGCATCAACCAAGCGACCATTTTAAAGCAAAAGAAGCGGTTCATGAAGAAGAGCACCCTTCCGAAGAGAAGTCTACGCACATTGAAAGCGATGACAAACGAGAAGAAATTGTCTCACCGATGATTGGAACGTTTTTCTCACGTCCAGAACCTGGTGCCGATCCATACGTACAAGTAGGCTCCACCGTGACTGCAGGAGATACGGTTTGTGTGTTGGAAGCTATGAAGCTCATGAATGAAATAACAGCTTCGACTACTGGTGAGATTGTTGACATGCTCGTGTCTGATGGAGATGTTATTGAATATGGACAACCATTATTTACAGTTAGAGTGGGTGAATAATGATGATTCAAAAAGTATTAATTGCCAATCGTGGAGAAATCGCTGTTCGGATTATTCAAGCATGCCATGAATTAAACATTCAAACCGTCGCTGTTTTTTCAGAGCCTGACCGCGAATCCTTGCATGTACGTTTAGCAGATGAAGCTTTTTGTATTGGCCCAGCGCCTGCGAATGACAGTTATTTAAACATAGATCACATTATGCGAGTAGCTATGTTAACAGACGCAGACGCCATTCATCCAGGATACGGATTTCTAGCTGAAAATGTGGAATTTGCGAAAGCTTGCGAGAAATTCAAGAAGATCTTTATTGGGCCTACCGCAGCAACGATTGAACAAATGGGTGTGAAAGATGTTGCCCGTAAAACGATGCGAAAACACGGAGTCCCTGTAACACCAGGTTCCCATGGCCTCGTTGAAACCGAAGAAGAAGCTTTAGACTGGGCAAATGAACTTGGTTTTCCGGTCATTTTAAAAGCAACGGTTGGTGGTGGGGGTAAAGGGATTCGTACGGTTTACACGAAAGAAGATTTGCAAAAAGCCATCCAAGTAACTCGTCAAGAAGCGCACGCATCTTTTGGGAATTCAGGTATTTATATTGAGCGATTCATTGAAGATTTCCGTCATATCGAAGTGCAAATTATTGGCGATACATATGGAAATGTCGTCCATTTGGGTGAAAGAGATTGTACGATTCAACGCAGAATGCAAAAGCTAGTAGAGGAAGCGCCTTCTCCTGCAATTTCAGAAAGTGCCCGCGAGAAGTTAGGTGAAATGGCTGTAACCGCAGCAAAAGCAGTTGACTACGTAGGCGCAGGCACCGTTGAATTTATTTATGACCGGTCTAAAAATGACTTTTACTTTATGGAAATGAATACGCGTATTCAAGTAGAACATCCGATTACGGAAATGATTACAGGAGTAGACTTAATTCAAGAGCAAATCAAAGTCGCCAGTGGTTTAAAATTGTCAATGACGCAGGAAGATATTACCTTGGAGGGCTGTTCTATCGAGTGTCGAATCAATGCGGAGGACCCGGATAACGACTTTATGCCTTCACCAGGAAAAATAACGCGCTATGTAGCACCTGGAGGACTTGGAGTTCGAATAGATTCGGCGGCGTATGATGGATATATGATTCAACCATTCTATGATTCGATGATTGCTAAATTAATCGTTCACGGGAAAAACCGATCAGAGGCGATTACCAAAATGCAACGTGCCTTACATCATTTTGATATCGAGGGTGTGAAAACGACCATCCCCTTCCTTAAAAATGTTCTCACAAATGACACCTTTTTAAGTGGAGATTTTAATACGAATTTTTTAGAAGAATATGAAGCCACACGTGAAGAAAAAATAGATTCGGAACAATAATGTTCTGAATCTATTTTTGTATGTATCCTAGTTTTTTAGAAATTTCATCTGCTGCTTGAATGACTTTTTTCGCAAAGACATTTACAGTTTCTCCTCGGTAATTCGCTTCAATGCCCGCAATACTTATTCCAGCAATCACATGTCCTTCGTGATTAAAAATGGGTGCGGCAATGGAAGACGTATGACTTTCTAATTCAGAAGTACTTAATGTATATCCATCTTTCTGTGCTTGCTCAATGGAGCTTCTTAACTTCTGTTTATCTGTAATAGTTCCTGGAGCCAGTTGTTGTAAGTCTATTTTGCTGACATATGCTTGAACTTCATCCTCCGGTAGAAAAGATAAGATAATTCTGGAGCAAGCACCTGCATAGAGGGGACTTGTTCGACCAATGGCTGTAAACAGACGTACCTTTTGTTTCGTATCAATTTTTTCGATATAAACGGTAGAATCCCCTTGTTTAAGTGTGAGATTAATGGCTTCTTCTACATCTTCGTGCAATGCATTCATAATCGGATAGGCGATATTACGAATATCCAATCGTGCAGAAACAAGAGAGCCGAAACGTAAAAAGATGAGACCTAAACGGTATTTAGCATCGTCGCCTTTTTCAAGAAACTCCATTTCCTCTAACGATTGCAGCATTCGGTATACAGACGTTTTGGGGATGTTTGATAAATCTATGATTTCTTGAAATGTTAATGCATCATGGTCTTCAAACAATTTTAAAATATCCATCGACCGAAGTACAGTTTTATTTCTACTCATAACGTATATTCCTCCAATAATCATTCAATAGTGTATGTAAGAGAATGCAGGATAAAGACTCCTCAAGATATCAACATTCTACAGGGAAAAACAAGAAACAACAACAGCTACGGTGCGCGAGACTGTCATGTAGACAAACCTATGAATCTTTATACGAATAAAGCCCAAAAGATGGTATGCTAGTATAAAACGCTTACAAGGTGGGATCTCTCATGCGAGCTATTAAAAATTATGATACCTTTGCAACCATTAAAAAAATTAATAAAGGTTGGTCAAAGGATGAAAAGTACTATGTAGAAACAGATGATGGGAATCGATTGTTGCTTAGAATTTCGGATGCGTCGATGGTTGATGAGAAAAAACATGAGGCAATGATGATGAATCAATTTTCACGTCTAGGTCTCCCAGTCGCTCACGTTATCGATTATGGGCTATGTGGGAATGGCTCGCAAGTGTATGTATTAATGACTTGGCGTGAAGGAGAAGATGCAGCAGATGTGTTGCCAACATTGCCAAAAAAACAACAATACGAACTCGGCGTACAATCTGGAGAGATTTTGTGAAGCATGCACGATATTCCGGCGCCAGCCAAACAAGAGGATTGGGATATTCGATTTAATCGTAAAATTGATCTGAAAATAAAGGAATATAAAAATTGTGGTGTTCAAATGAAGGGCGCAGATGCATTTATGGATTATATCGAATCCCATCGACATTTATTAGAAAATAGACCTCAAACGTTTCAACATGGAGATTACCATACAGGAAATATGGTTATTTCGTCGGAAGGAAAATTAAGTATTATCGATTTCAATCGCAATGATTATGGGGATCCTTGGGAAGAATTTAATCGCATTGTTTGGAGTGCTGAGGCGAGTCCAATCTTTGCCACAGGTCAGCTGCATGGTTATTTTAATGGTGAACCTAGCGATACGTTTTTTCAAATGTTGGCGTTATATATAAGTAGCAATACATTATCCTCCATCCCATGGGCGATTCCTTTTGGGGAAAAGCAAGTGCATATAATGCAGCGTCAAGTGGAAGATGTTTTACATTGGTTTGATGCTATGAACAACCCTATTCCTACGTGGTATCAACCGGGTGAAATTGATTAAACCGAAAAAAATTAAAGAATATTTATATTTGTTCGATATAACTAATGAGGGAATATGCACGTAAAGAATAGACAAACATAGAAGGAGAGTCCACATATGAAGTATATGTTGAATCGCAATTATACGATCCTAGATTTTTTTCAATCCTTCGCGTCCCTTCATCCGGATATTATTTTAATTTTTTCCTTAGATGGAAAATTAATTTCTCCACGCCAACATATAAATGAATATTTAGGATATGCATCTAGTGAACATATTGTTTTGAAAGATCTTCTTTCTGAAGAATATTATGAGGCGGCTGTGGATGCTTTTTATGAAACTGTACGTGGTCAAACGAATAGTCTTACCATTCGAATCAATGATCAACACGGAGAGCAAATCCATTTCTTAGCGACGTTTATTCCCATCAAACCCCAAGAGGCTGAGGTCCAAAATGTGTTTTTACGTCTAAGGGATATTACACAAGAAACACTACTAGAACAATCCAACAAACTAAAATCTAAAGAAATTGTTACAATGAATGATAATTATAAGTACATATTCAACCATTTAAATGTCGGTATTTGGATGTATGAATCATTAACAGGAGCAATTACTTTTGCATCGCAAGGGTTAGCAGACATCATGCAAATTCCGCTATTGCAAATATACGAGCATCCAGACTACTGGAAAGAAATGATTAACAAAGAACATACAGAAGAGCTTTATAAGAAATATGACTGTTTAAAACAAGGCGAGACAATCGAACACACCTATCAAATAATCGATGGAGAAGGACAAAGTAAATGGTTATTTGAACAGACGATTCCAAGAATGAATGAGCAAGGCGAAGTGACTCATCTATTTGGAATGATCATTGACGTCACAGAGGAGACAGAAATGCAGGAGGAATTGCTTTTTTTAGCTACACATGATGCATTAACAGGCCTACCTAACTATCGCTATTTGGATACGAAGTTAGATGCATATATAGAAAGTAGTGAGATAGAGAAACTCGCAGCTTTTTATGTAGAAATTGATAACTTTCATTGGATTTTAGACTATTTAGGGTACCAAATTGGCGACCTCGTTTTGAAGAAGATTTCCAAACGAATGAACAGAATGTTGCCCGAAAGCGGTTTTCTAGCAAAGATGGATCGTGATTCATTCGTAGTACTCTTACCAAATTATAAGACGAAAAATGACGTAACTACAATTGCAGAAAAGTTCATGCATGTCGTTGAAGAAACGATTGAAGTGCAAGGATATGAGTTTCATGTGACAGCAAGTATTGGGATTAGTTTCTATCCGCATACGAGCATGAATAAATTAATGTTGATGGAAAATGCTCATACAGCATTATACTATGCAAAGCATTTAGGGAAGAACAATTATCAAGTGTATTCATTTGACCGTGACATTAGTGCTCATAAGAAGTATATGTTAGAGAGGGATTTACGCGAAGCATTAAAAAATGATGAATTTGAATTATATTACCAACCACAAATCGATCCAAAAGATGGGGCTATTCAATCTGTTGAAGCATTGATACGTTGGCATCACAAAGACTGGGGAGTTGTCGCGCCTGATGAATTCATTCCGATTGCTGAGGAGAAACATTTAATTCATCAAATGGAAGATTGGGTGTTTCAGACCGTGTGTAAGCAAATGAATTTGTGGCGGGAACAAGGACTACCAGCTTATCGTGTCTCGATCAATGTATCACCATTGCGCTTTTTAAAGCCCGGATTTGTTGAGAATATTAGACAGTGTTTAACAACATATGATATACCAGCAAAAGATATTGAACTCGAAATTACTGAAAATATGATGTTAGAAGATAAGAAAAATATTGAACGAACGTTATCAATCATTAGTGATCTCGGACTCGGAATTGCACTCGACGATTTTGGTAAAGGCTATTCCTCTTTTCACTATTTACAGAAATACGATGTAGATACCATTAAAATTGATAAAATGTTTATTCAACAGCTCGATGCAGCGGATGATAAAAACCAAGCCATTGTTCGTTCGATTATTCAACTTGCTAAAGCATTACATATTCGGGTTGTTGCTGAAGGTGTGGAAGAGATCGAGCATTTACAATTTTTAATAGATGAAGACTGTGACCTCGTGCAAGGCTACTTATTCTCCAAACCTGTATCTGTTCAGGAAGTTGAAAAATCTCTTCATGCAAGGTATATACAACCAATCAAACAAAAGGAATATAAACCTTCAGATCATGAGCGTCGAGATGATTTACGTGTTTATTTTCCGAAGCACTTACAGGCGCGTATGCATATTCAAGAAGTGCACAATCACAGCTTAAACATGGGTGCAGCACATATATTAGTGGAAAATATTAGTGTGCACGGCTTGAGATTTTTATCTTCATTGCGTTTACCAATGTCGTCTAAACTCAAACTTGTATTTGATTTTGTGCTATTAGGTGAGCCTTTTATGATTGAAGGAAAACTTGTCTATAATTCGGATGAAAAAATGGATATTTTCTCATATGGAGTCGAACTTCAGATGGAAGATTCGGACCATGAACGTTTAGAAAAATTATTAGGTGAACTGAAGAAGTTATATGAAATAGATGCTGAGTTCCCAGAAACAAAGCTGATTGAAGAAAGTCCGCATATATATTTACGTGATAAACGAATGTAAAAGCATTCATGTTGTAGAGACAACATGAATGCTTTTTTCAACCATACAAAGTACGTTCATTATGAATCTTAACTTTCTGCCGCTAGTGCATCAGCTTTTGTTGGATGGACAGTGCCATGGGGATGCTCTGGCGGAGTATAAATCGAATATAGTTTGAGTGGTTCATCCCCTGTATTGGTGATGTTATGCCATGTACCTGCAGGGATAATAGCAATAATATCTTCAGAAATAGGCCGTCTAAAGGTCAAGTTATTTTTACTAGAGCCCATTTCAACGATTCCATCACCATCTTCAATACGTAAAAATTGATCTGTATCCTCATGCATTTCCAATCCGATATCTTCACCAATTGGAATACGCATTAATGTTAACTGCATGTGTTCTCCCGTCCATAGGGCCGTGCGAAATAAAGTATTATTTTCTGTCGCTTGTTCGATATTAATGACAAAAGGATTTGGACCTTGGTCAGCTATTCGTGCATTGGCTAGTGACCAATCTACATGGCTGTTATACGTCATTTGTCTATGCGGATGATGGTTTACATATGGAACTACTGGTGCATATCGATATGATGGGTAGGCATACGGATACGTATAAGGAACGTAATACAATTTCAATCAATCCCTTTCAACTGTTATGTGAGTACTTTATTCAAGTTTGGCCCGAAAGGTGTTTGAAACTTATTACATTTTACTTATAGGGTTAATTAATAATCCCATGATGAGTAATATCGACTTTAAAAGAAGATTCAATTTCCATATCTTTATATGTTTCCTCCCAATCGAGATCTTGCCATGTAGAATGGTGATAAGCGCGTACTTTTTCACCAATTGCTAAGGAGTCATTCCCTGCTTCTTGCAGTTTCTGGATTGTTTGTTCTGCAATTTTCTCGAGTTTTTGCTGAATTTTTTTTTCCAGCGAGTCACTTCGTTTCTTGTTATCTAAGTGGTCTTCTGCGTATTCATCGATTTCTACAGTTAAATCGACTTCTACGTTTGCTTTAACTTGATTTCCTTTTGTTTCTACGTTGAGTTTTCGCTTAATTGAACGAATATCTATATTGACAAAGTTTTTGTCCGGCTCTTCGTGTTCTTCACTTACCTGTAAGTTAATTGCTAAATTTTCAGTAACCTTATCAGCCAACATAAGGAATATAATGGTTTCTTTCGTATCGAGAGTTCCAGTCATTTTATCTCCTTGAAATAATGCGGTACCTACTATTTGAGGCTTATCATTTTTATCCAGCGAGAGCAGAGGTAACACGAGGTCCATGCCTTGTGCTAGCATCAGAGGACGAGTTTGGGAGATCGTATAGTTTTTAATAATCCCCGAATGTTCTGCACTATCGATAAGTTCTGCGTACATATCACTTGTGAGTATAGATTCGTCTGCTTGTATAGATAAAGCCTCTTGTGCTGTCCCAGTGAAGATAGCCGTGTACGCATTGATTGGTCCTCTTAAATCTCGATAGATGGAATCAAGTGTTGAAAAAATTCCCTCTTTTGCCAATTCCTCGCCGAAAATAACAAGTCTTGTTTTCGAGCGATCGAACTTTTCTGGTATTGTGTTATCTAACTTTTTCTCTGCGTCTTTAACAGTATTGCCAATAGTTGAAACAATTTCGCTAGTGCTTGAAGCATTTCCTTGGCCTTGTACATCATTCGATTGACTTTCCGGTGCTGGAAATGAAACGGTTTTAAGAATTTTGTCTGGCTTTTCACGATCATATCCAATCGCTAGTATTAAACTATGATCTCTTAGCAAACGTTGATCCCAACATGCGGTTAATAACAATGTTAGGGAAATAGAAATCATCAAATAGGAGAGGATGTATTTTCTCATTTGTCTTTCACCACTTCTTTTTTATTAAAGATAAAGGAGATCAGCAGCAGAATAATAGGTAGTGCCCAAATAACAATCCTTAAATACTGATCGTTAAATGTTGTGAATGCTTTAATTTTAAACATATCATTTATTGGTAATGTTCCCAAGAAAATAAGGGCGATAACAGCTATTGCAATGTAGTTAATTTTCGCCTTAGTCATCACAGTACGAAACCCTAAAATTACAGCGTACAAAGTAATCATCAATGTTGTCGCAACAAGTACAATCCACATGGATGTAAAAAATAAATCGGGACGTTCAATAATCTTGAAAGAAATTGATTTGATTAAGAATAACACAGGTTCAGGAATCATTAGCAATTCTTTCTTAGTAAAATACATAATGGTTACGACGACGAGAATAAAATAAAATCCAGTAACAAATATATTTGCGATCGTTGCAGCACGAACAATCCCTTTGTTCGCTGGTTGTATAAAAGGAGAAAAAAGAAGAAAAAACTCATATCCAAAATACGAATATGTAGTTGCCTGAACCCCTTTAATAATAGGCATAACTCCATTTGCACCAACCGGAAGTAAAAAAGAGAAATTAGCATCTTTCATGGAAAATAGTGCTGAAATAACGAAGCCGGTAAATACAACTGAAGCAATAATCGAGAAACGTGCAATGATTTGTAGGTTTTTTTTTGCGATAATAAATACAGTGAAGCACATAACCCCTAAAAGTGCCCATTTTGGAGTATGGGGCATCATCCAAGCATTTAATAAATAGACATAGCGCGCTAGTACGTTAATGGCAAAGGAAATATAAGCCATGCTAAACAGAACCGTTACTATATTTCCTATCTTTTTTCCAAGAAGTGTGCGTGCAATTTCAAATAGATTTTTGTTAGGAAATCGATTTTGAAGCGCTCCATATAAAAGTATGAAAATTTGAATGAACATCCCGGTTAACAAAATAGTAATCCAACTATCCTCTTCGGCCATCTTGAATATATCATGAGGCATTGAGAGGATACCGACGCCTATTTGTGCATGAATGAGTAAAAAACCAAGTTGAAACGTTGTGATATTTGTTTTACTATTCATTGTTATCCCATTCCCTTGAGTCTTTTTGGAATATCTTTTTCTGTGGCTGAATATCTTTCGGTCTCCGATTCATCATCCAGCTTGGTACACGAACAATCCCATCTTTAAACTCACTGAAACGAGTAGGAGTTAATGGAGACAGATATGGAGTGCCAAATGATTCTATTGAACACATATGAATGGCGATGATCATGAACGCAAAAATAATTCCAACAAATCCTAAAGTCGCTGCGCCTATCATAACAGGAATGGAAAGTAGTCTTACGGTGTTCCCTAGTTCGTATACCGGAATGACAAAAGACATAATTGCTGTTAAAGCAATAACAATAACCATGATGTTTGAGATAATTCCAGCATTTACAACAGACTCACCAATAATAAGCCCTCCAACAATTCCAATCGTTTGCCCAATGGGGGAGGGGAGTCTAATTCCTGCTTCACGGATGAGTTCGATGGTTATTGTCATGACGAGTGCTTCGGATAAGGGGGAAAAGGGAATAGATTCAATGGAACCTTTCACAAGTCCGACCATTTTATATGGAATGGTTTCAAAGTGAAATCCTACAACCGCAATATAAATAGCAGGAAGAGTGAGTGCACCTAAAAAACTAAATAGCCGAAGAATTCGAAAAAACGAACCAGCTAAATATTTATTATTGTAGTCATCAGGTGACTGAAAAAATGTGAAAAAAGATACTGGAACAATCAGGGTGTCTGTTGCTCCCTCCGTCAAAATTGCAACTCTTCCTTCAATTAAATTCGCATCTACCCGATCTGGACGCTCGGTTAATAGAACTTGTTGAAAGGGAGAAAATTGTTTTTCTTCAATCATTTCTTCGATATATCCAGGACTAAAAATCATATCAGTAGAAATTGCCTCAATGCGTTCTTTGACTTGAGCGATTGTTTCCTCGTTTGCAATACCATTTATATACAGTATGGCAATTTTTATATTTTCTTCATCACCCTTTGTAATGTACTTAACCGTAAGTTGCGGGTTTTGAATGCGCTTGCGGACAAAGTTTATATTTGAGTCAAGGTCTTCAATGAATCCTTTGTGTGATCCGCGAATTGTTTTTTCATTTGGCGGTTCATCTGGAGATCGGTGCGTTGCTTGTGGACTATTTAGTAGATAACAATGTGTCTCTCCTTCAAAATACAGCACACAATTACCTTGAATCATTGAATGAATTACTTGATCTAGTTGATTTTCTTGCTTAAAGTCTGGGTTGGCAAGTAGTTGGTTAATTTTATTGTCAAGCTCGATGGATTCATCCATTAATGGATCAAGAAAGTTTTGTTGAATTTGCTCTGTCTTCACCATCGTCTCTAAATAAATAATAACACTTTGCTTATTTTGAATGGTCATTTTTTGTATTTGTATATCGTCACTTTCATATAATCCTTGTTTGATATAATGTATATTTTCATCAATACTTGTATAGACAGATTGTGTCGCATGAGTTGGTTGTACTTCTGGTTCTTTTTGTGAAAACAAATTCTTCAAAAAAGACAACATGATCGTTCACTCACCTTTATAAAATAGTATTTGTATCACGAGTTGTATGTAAAAACCTTTATTGTAGTCTTTGCAAGAATGGCTTTTTTATGCAATGTAAGACTCGCATGTTTTAGGTGGATGGAGTAAAGTGTGCTAAACTTACATATATGATGATATAGAAAGGGGTTTTATATGTGCTACATGTAGATCATACAGCTCTTATTCTAGTGGATTATCAAGGAAAACTCGCTCGGGTAATGGACAGAAATGAAGACTTGCTCGATGCAATGGTACGTCTAGTGAAAGGAGTGCAGCTCTTAAATATCCCGATTATTTGGTTAGAGCAGTATCCGAAAGGGTTAGGTCCGACAGCTCCTGAAGTTAAGGAATTGTTAAAAGGAGAAGACCCCATCGCTAAAATGGATTTCAGCGCATGTCAACACGAAGATTTCCAAGCAAAAATGAAAGAATTAAACAAAAAGTCGTATCTCGTGGCAGGGATAGAAGCGCATATTTGCGTGTATCAAACGGTGAAGGAATTGCTCGAAGAAGACTATTATGTAGAATATGTGCATGACGCAATTTCCTCACGAACAGCAGCAAACAAAGAAGTGGCTGTAGATAAAATGAATCTGCTAGGTGCATTTCCAACTTCCGTCGAAATGGCATTATTTGAACTGATGGGAACAGCAGAACATCCAGCATTTAAAGATATTAGTAAATTGATTCAATAAGAAGCATTTTCAGGTCATGAGTGTGTGCGTCATGACCTGTTTTTTGAATAAAAGGGTGAAAGTGGGTAATGAGGTTGCGTTTCATGACCTGCTTTTTGATAAAAGAGTGAAAGCGTGTCATGAGGTTGTGTTTCATGTCCTGCTTTTTGATAAAAGTGTGAATGCGGGTCATGAGAGCATGTGTCATGACCTGCTTTTTGATAAAAGAGGTGAAAGCGGGTAATGAGGTTGTGTTTCATGTCCTGCTTTTTGACTAAAAGAGTGAAAGCGGGTCATGAGACAGCCTGTCATGACTCGTTCTTTGTTAAAAAGAGCAATCAGGAGTCATGAGGATGCCTGTCATGACCTGTACTTCGGTAAAAAGTGTAATCAGAGGTCATGAGGATGCCTGTCATGACCTGTCTTTCGGTAAAAAGTGTAATCAGAGGTCATGAGGATGCCTGTCATGACCTGTACTTCGGTAAAAAGTGTAATCAGAGGTCATGAGGATGCCTGTCATGACCTGTACTTTGGTAAAAAGTGTAATCAGAGGTCATGAGGCTGCTTGTCATGACCTGTACTTGGATAAAAATTGAAATCAGCGGTCATGAGAGCGCTTGTCATGACCCGTACTTGGGTAAAATCGTAATCAGCGGTCATGAGAGCGCAAGTCATGACCTGTTCTTTGGTAAAAAGGGTAATCACGAGTCATGAGAACACCTTTCATGACCTGTCCTTCGGTAAAAAGAGCAATCACGGGTCATGAGGATGATGTCAATGGCTTTATATTCAGGATAAACTACCGATATATAGAAAAACCCTTTATTTTGCAGGATACACCTACAAAATAAAGGGTTGTTTTTATCTAAACAGATCTAAAAATCGTTGCCATAAGGTTTTGCTTTCTTCTTCGGTGACAGGTTCATCATCTTCGTCATCATCTTTTTGAATGCCTTCTGTTTGTAAGACGAATTGGACGACACTGACGTTTTCATTTTTATCAGAAACAAATGAAACAGGTTCGTAATCGGAGAAGTCAAAGTCATCTATAAATTCATCAATTTCTGATTGGAACTGATCAGGCAAATCCCTTGTAGCATCTTGCAATTCTTTTGTTCCATCGTGGAGTGTTTTCACGCCATCTTCAAGGTCTAAAACTCCACTTGCAAGTTCATTTGTTCCGTTGTTGAGTTCATTGTAATTTGTTGCGAGTTCAGACACACCATTTGTATAATCTACGAGCCCGTTATGGAATGTTTCATACTCAGACGCCATCGTTGTGAGTCCTTCTTGCAACTCAGCAACATCATCAAGTAATGTGAGATCTTCCATTGCTGCTTCAATTCCATCGGCGATTTCCTCGAGAGTTTCAGCCATGCTGTTGTTGATGTTTGTAATACTTACTGGAATTTCTTCACTAATGGCTTTCACTTTTTGAGCGGCAACGTATGTTGCTTGTAGTTCATCAATGACTTTACGAATATCCTCATTTGCTTCGTTTTCTTCAAGAAAACCGTAAAGTTCATGAAAATCATCTTCACTAATTGTTCCACTTGGAATATCTTTAATCGAATCTTCTAATGCACCAAGCCCATCATTTAAATTGTGAAGTTCTTTCGCTGCCTCTCTCAACCCTTCCGGAATGACTTCAATTTCCGAAAGGTCAGGCACTCCTGGAGCGTCTTCCATTCCCCCGCTAATGTCTCTAAATGCATTTAATATTTCTTGAGAACCGTCAATGAGCTCACCAGATGAATGTTTTAATTCTGTTAGTCCGGACTGAAACGCATTCGAACCTTCACTAAGTGCATTGGTTCCACCACGTAAGTCTGAAACTCCAGATGATAAATCGCCAACACCCTTATTAATCTCTTCAATCGCATCCGCTAATTCTTGCATTTCTTCTGCTAACTCATCTGTATCCGGGCTGTCAAAGCCAATGCTAGCAGGTACAGCGCTAATATCAATGGGCTCCATTTCTAAGTCAACGACTTCAGCTGAAATGATAAATACTTCTTCTTGTTCCGGCAACACAGTGAAGTTGAGTAATTTGTTTTTCCCTTCATTTGCTTCTGTCGCTTCAGGGGCTTGAATATTTTTAAACTTCTCCGGTTCAAACATGACTCCAATTTGAAGCATATAGTAATCGACGAATGTTTGATCAATCTCTTTGTTTGCCGTCGTTTCGATCTGAATTTCCAAGTCTCCACTTTCTCCTAATAGGTCCTCGGGCTTCATTTCTTTTCCGTCCAGCTTATACGTAATCGAAATATCCCATGGGAGTTGTTTCTTTTCAAGCTCTCCTTGATAGTGAAAATCAGCCTCTGCTTCAAATGTGACTTTGTTATTATTTTCATCAATCGTTGTTAAATCGGTCAAATTTCTAACACTACTGTACTTTCCATAGTCGGTAAACTCTCCAGCTTTATCTACCTCAAATGAATTGACAACATACATGTTTTTTACGTTGCCGTTAGGATCAAGTTTCCCGTATATGACTTCATCTTTTGAAGAATATTTACCACCTGCAGCAAACACATTCATTGGAAGTGTTGCTACAATTAATAAACAACTGAGTAGCAATCCAATAGTTCGTTTGATACGCACATCATCACTTCCTTTTATAAAAGTTTGGCTTCCACGTTGTTTTTTCAATGACCTTATCTAGAACGATTAATAATGCAGGGAGTAGGAGTACAACGAGTGTAAATGCAAGCAATGTTCCTCGTCCGAGCAAAATACCAATCGATGATATGATCGGATCAGAAGACGTCGCCCATAATGTAAATCCAACCGTCGAAAGAATCGACGCAGGTACAGCAATCGAGAAGATATTATCGTTAATCGTCTCTGTAATTGCCTTGATAGCTGGCATGTCTTGACGTTTTCTCGTGTAGTCTTCTGAAAATAGAATTGCATAGTCAACCGTAGCGGCGAGCTGCACGATACTAATAATTAAGTACCCAATATAAACAAGTGGGTCCTGTGTGAAATAAGGAACGGCCAAGTTGATCCAAACAGATGCTTGAATCGTTAACAAGAGTACAATTGGCAATGTCAGTGATTTAAATGTCACAAACAACACGAGCGCAATCGTACTAACCGTTAAAATATTGACGAGCACATTATCTTTTTCAACAATATGCTTCATGTCAAACAAGGTGACACTCTCACCTGTGGCGTAATATTGATCGCCATAATACGCTTCAGCTAAGTCTCGTACATCCTCAACTAAAGCAAAGGCTTCATCGCCCTCAGATGTAGTCGTTGTATTTAACACAATCCGGCTATAGTTTTCTGAAAAAAATTGTTCTTGCTCTTCTTCATCTAAATACTCCGTAGGAATTGCGATTCCAACAGCCGAGGTATATGAAATACTACTTTTTACATAATGTAAATCCTCTAAATCTTGAACAAGTTTTTCCTCACGAGCTAAGTCACCTTTAGGCACGAGCAGCACCATAGGCGTGAACTTTCCAAAAGCCTCTTCAATCTCAGCACTGTCTATTCCTTCGCGCGTATCTTCAGGAAGCTCTCCCATACCGTAGATAAAGTCCGTTTTACTTTGTGCCAGAAATGCTGGAACAATTACAATCGCAATGAGAATAAGCATTGGAAGACGGAACTTCACAAAAAAGTTTCCCACATTATATTTACTTGGAATAAACGGTTTATGTTGTGTTTTATCAATAAAACGGTAAAACATTAACGTAAGTGCTGGTAAGAAAATCATGACACTTAAAAAGCTGAGTAAGATACCTTTTACAAGGTTAATCCCTAAGTCGGCTCCGATTTCAAAACTCATGAACGTGAGAGCCATAAATCCGAAAAATGTTGTTGCAGCACTTGCCGTAATAGCAGGGAATGACTTTTTAATGGCCCGTTTCATAGCTTCAGCTGGATCATCTATTTCTTGTCTGAAATCCTCAAAGCGATGCAATAAAAATATGGCATAATCAAGCGAGACGGCCAGTTGCAAAATCGGTGCAACCGATTGTGAAATAAATGAAATTTCACCAACAAAAACGTTCGTTCCTAGGTTGATTAAAATCGATACACCAATCGCTGTTAAGAAAAAGATTGGTTCAGCCCAAGAAGTGGTTGATAGTAGCAAGATAATAATGACGGCAGGAACGAGAATTAATGCAGCATTCATCGTTTCTTTCCCTGTCGCCTCTTGAGAGATGGCTACTTCTAAGGCATCTCCAGCAAGGGCGTTATCTTCACCAATTATTTCATAAACTGCATTTGTTGCCGGTACTTCTTTGCCGTCTTCCACCTCAAAAGTGAAGAGGGCATTGTCATTTTTATAATAGGTTTCGAGCAAGTCGACATCAATCATTTCAAGAGGTGTACGTAAATCAACGACGTCATCTAGCCACATCATGCCTGATACGCCGTCTATTTCTTCAAGTTCCTCTTTATATACAAGTGCCTCTTGAATCGTAACATCTCGAATCATTACTCGTGTATTGGCAACCTCTTCATCAAATTCCTCTTCCATAATATCGATTGCTTCTGTAGAAGGAGATTCTTTCGGTAAATAATCGGTCATATTATAGTTCACCGACACTCCAAATTGTAAAATTCCTCCAACAGCCGCAAGTGCAAAAAATACAATTACAATTAATTTTTTATGCTTTAAAAGCCGAGTTAAAAAGTCAATCAACGTTCATCCTTTCTCACGTCAAACCATTTTTGATTCGAAATATATGTTTATCGTTCACCTATACAATTGTATACCTTGTTTATTATACGCCGGAATAATAGGCTCTTCAACGATTATGAAAGGCAAATTAGTGACAGAAAATTAAATGGTAGAAAGTGGGAATTATACTGCTTGACATGACAAATATGAGAAAAGAGTCTACTAAGTAAGTTATATATACCTAGTCTTAAGGCCTCTCTATATTTATTCGTTTATTTGCTACAATACATATCAATATGTGTTAACCGGAAATAAAAGGGGAGAGGCGAATGGATGAAAGAAAAAAGAAGAGTGATAAAATTGCTAAGTGGGGAATAGGTGTCACTATGGGTTTTTTCGGAGTATTATTTTTAATCGGCCAATTTTCTGATGGTTTTAAAGGGATTATTTTTATCGCTTTATATTTCTCCGCACTTTTCCTATTCTTGTGGTTAGTTGGTTATTTGCCAACATGGTTGCAAGTTGTTGCTTTTTCAATTGTAGGTGTACTCTTAGCTTTTGAAGTATTAGGACAATGGACACTTGTTCTAGTCGCTGCAGGTATCGTTGGAGGTTACTATATAGCCTGCCAGTATTTGAAATCGGAAAACACTAAAAAGAAAGCTATGTATACAATGTATGTTTGTCTTTTTATAGTACTGATTTTTTCTGACAATTTTTAGGATTAAAAGTTCATGCAGATAGATCACGGAGATATTGACGTAAAAAAGACATTTTTAGTGCGAACTAATCAATTTCACAAGCTCGCACTAAAATATCCAAAGCCCCAAGAACGATATTAAAGCATAATATATACAGCAGCCACTACCGTTGTTAAAAAGATTGCATTAAGTGGTAGCCCTAATTTTACATAGTCCGAAAATTTATAACCACCAGGTCCGTAGACAATCAAGTTTGTTTGATAGCCGATAGGTGTTGCGAAACTAGCCGATGCTGCCACAGCTACAATGACTGCTATCATGTTGGGGGCAACGTCTAAATAAGTCGCTACTTCCATAGCTATTGGTAAAACAATCACTGCTGCTGCAGTATTCGTGATGACCTCGGTAAGTAGATTTGTGATTAAGTAAATACTAATGAGTAGTCCTATAACTCCAAAGTTTTCGGCGACAAGACGGATGATTGTATTGGCTGTTATTTCAGCGACACCTGACGATTCTATCACCTTACCTATTCCTAAGGAGGAGACGATCAGCAGAAGGACTTGGAACTGCATACTCTTTTTGATTTGTTCAGAATCAAGTAATTGTAAAAGGGTAAACAAGCCAATTACAATCAGTACACCTTGGAACATCGTAATTAAGTTCATAGCAACAGCGACAATCATTAAAATAAACGCCGAAATGGAAATAATTGAATCACGTTTGTTCAATGCTTTGCTTTCCGGAAGTTCCGACAAGGCATAAAAATCATCAGAGCGATACGCATTTTGTTCAAAGTCTTTTCCAGCGAGCAATAATATGATATCTCCTGCTCGCAAACGTATATCACCGATGTTTTGATTAATGTTTTCATTTTTTCGATGAACAGAAACGACGGATGCATCATATTTTGCACGGAAATTCGTATGTTTTATTTTATAGTTTAACAATGAAGAGTTGTGGGAAATAATTGCTTCAATTAACGTGCCATCTTCTGTTTCTAACGTTTCAAGTGGGATGTTTTTATCTGTATTAATGGACAAATTACGAAACTGCTCTAAGCTATGTAAGCTCTCCAGCGTTCCTGTAAAAATCAGAGTATCATTTTCTTGTATCTTATCTTCTAATCGTACTGGAGAAATAACTTTGTTTTTTCGAATAATCTTTAATAAATATAAATCTTTTAATCTGCCGAATTCATTAGAAGTTACGGTATTACCAATTAATCGACAATTTTCACCAACAACAGCTTCGTATAAAAAACGGCGTCCTTCATTATATTTCTTTTCAAAAATGCCTTCGTTGGCAGGAAGTAACTTCTTACTGAAAAGAATTAAATAAATAATTCCAAGCACAACTCCAACAGAAATATACGGAGCTAGATGAAAGAAAGAAAAACCTTCAAACCCATGCCCTAACAACCAACCATGTACAATTAAGTTTGTTGACGTTCCAATAATTGTAAACATACCACCAAATATTGTTAAATAGGAAATAGGTAATAATAGTTTACTAGGCTGATATCCTCGTTCTTTACACCAATTTTGAATGGCAGTTGTCATCATCACTACAAGTGGTGTATTGTTTAAAAAAGCTGACATTCCGACTAAAGGTGGTGTTAAGCGAGTGAGCGTTCCTCGTTGTGATTTTGATTGACGTAAAACGATATCTAAAATCAATTCTGTTATATTTGTTCGTTCAATGACGGAGACAACAATAAATAATAACGCAAGTGTTAGAACACCTTCATTCGATACTGTTTCCATTGCCTCTTCTGGTGAAATATAACCAAACACAAAGAAGATGAGTAGTGTCAAAAAAGCAATAGTCGCAGGGTGTGCCACTTCCTTGAACATAAGGACAAACATGGTAATAACTAATAGTACAACGAAAATTTGATCGATTGCCACGATATTTGCCTCCTTACTATTGAGAGAATAACTGATTGTTCATATTATCTAACAAAATGAGAGAAAAGTATATCTATTATCCTTTTAGTGAATTTCATAATACGTATTTAAGGCTATTTCACTTCAACATGTAGTTTCGTTAAAGCTTTCGAAACTACATGTTATATTGACATAGCTGATTTTGGTAATTATGAAATTCACTCATTTAAAAAAAGATTGAGTGTCGATGTGAACTAGTATGGTATACTATAATAAGTTAAATGTGTTGATAATCGATAGTGTAAGGAGGTCTTGTGTTGATAGGAAAACTGTCATTAATATTCATTCGAAAAGTGCTTGTTGCTTTTGTTAGTTATTTCTTCCTACCTTATATTACCATTTTTATTACAAAAATACTGAATCAAGAAGTCGCGAGAAACTCTCTTGGTGCAACAATAGAACATCTTCCTAGTATTGTAATCATGATGGCATTTCTAGTTGTAGGATCATTTGTAATCGAATACATTTGGGGAAAACGTGAAATTCAAATACCATTTGCCTACTTAGGAGTACACGCGTTTTATTTTGCCATTGTTCTTGTCACTTATTTACAAGGTTGGGTATACATAATTATAGGAATTATTTTAGGAATACTGTTTGTTATTCTGGATCGGGTCTTTAACTACTGGGCAAGAATCATGACACATTATGAGGAAGATACGGGTAAATAACTGGTACTTCGATTGAAAAAGAAGTCATGAAAAGTTACCTTAGTCTAGTATGAACTGCCCCTGTCAAAGAGACAGGGGAAAGCTACTTTATCATTTCATCCCCATCGCAAGTTGCATAGCTAGACGAACAGGTAGCCCGGGATTTGACATTTGATTGACGTCTCCAACGAAGAACAGATCTTGTCTCGGATAATAAAATGCAAATGACCCTGTTGACCCCGAATGACCAACTAGTTCGCCTTTTCCCATAAAAAGATTTGCAAGCCCACCTAGTGGAATACGCATATATCCAGCGCCGTATTGAATAGGAAACATAGAGAATTGTAGTTTGTTCGCTCCTTTGAATTCATTAAAAATGGCTTTACTAAATAACTTTCCGCTAAAGAAGGCTTTGATAAAAATCATGCATTCCCGGGCGTTCGAAACAACTCCTCCACTCCCATTACAGCTTCGAATAAATTTAGGACGATGTAAAGTAGCGTTCTTATAGTAAACTTCAGGAATAAAGGCATGCTCACTTTTGGGGAGATATGAATGCTTGAGTTCTAGAGGTTCAAAAATAAATTGTTTATATACATCATTGAGCGACGTCTGGGTGATCTTTTCCACTACTTTACCAAGTAAATCAAAGTTTACACTTGAGTAATGCGCTCTTTTGGTATGCATAGGTGAGAAGTGTGGTTTTTGTTGTTTTGTCATTTTTATTAGTTCATCAAAACTATAGTATTTATCATTATGAATCACGTGTTTTCTTATGTTTGATACGCCTTCATCCGATACATCTGGCAAACCACTTGTTTGAAATAATAAATGGTGTAGGGTGAGATGCCGAGAATAATCATTTCCTTTATACGTATGAAGATTACGTATCGTCTCTTTTTGAACGTATTTCGATAACGGATCTTCCAAAGACAATTTCCCTTGCTCCATTAATATAAACACACATGCGGTTGTACATAGTTTCGTTATGCTTGCTATAAGAAAGGGTGTATCTAAATCTTTATCTCCATACTTTTTACAGTAGGAAAAATCCCCACTTGTGTTTTCTACGAGTAAAACGCCCTCGTGTATGCTCTTCTTATTTGTCATTCGGTTAAAGACCTTATCAACGATTGTTTGGATGTTTTTCATCTAAATTTCACTCTCCTTCATGGTGCGCGATATATACCTCTTTAATAAATGCAATGAATTTTTGGTCCATTGGATAAAATGCAATTCCTTTGTCGTCTGTACTTTCTTTTTGTTCCATGGATTGCCACATGTTCCCTAAAAGTTCTTCATCATGGTCAAATATATTGTCCGCGAGTGTCATCCATCGTTCTGCAAGTTCACGAGCTTTTGTAGATGCAGGATCGATATCAATGTTTGCTTGTATTGCTTGTATACTGCTCATCCATTCTTCAATATCTTCTTCAGTCATCTGATTATTGAATTGCATCATTTTTTGAATGTCTTCTTGGCTGAGATGTTCATCATGCGGTTGAAACACATGTTCAGGACCCTTTTGGAACAATTGAATAATATTAAAGACAATTGACCAATTCATTTCCCCTTCAAATTCAATGGAATACGAAATACCTTGCAACGCTTTTTCTAACATGTTTAAACGTTCTTTTTCTTGGTGGACCATTTCGATTTGTTCGTTGATTGATTGTTGCCACGTATTCGCGGAATCTCGTAAACTCATCTTTATTTGTTCCAATGAAAATCCCATATATTTTAATGCTAATACTTGTTGTAGTTTCATAACATTATCTTCATCATACAAACGGTGACCTCCGCTTGTTTTGGATGAAGGAGTAATAAGGTTAATTTCATCATAATAGTCGAGTGTACGAACAGTCACACCAGTTTGTTTTGATAATTGCCCAATGGAATACATGTAATCATCCTTTCACGGTTTCTTATAGTATAAAACATTACGTAACGTGTGATTCAAGTGAAATGTATAAAATTATTACTTTTTTGAAAATAGCTTGTCCGCGTAAGTTGACATGTAAAAAAACACGCCCCTTAAGATTGCTAAGGGACGTGATTCTTATTAGCCAAACACCTGCCCGCCATTGACGTGTAATACTTGACCTGTCAAAAATCTAGCATCATTTGAAGCGAGGTAGACGAATGTTGGAGCAACTTCAAACGGTTGAGCTTGTCGATCCATTGGATTTCCAGCTAGAGGAACTTGGTCTGCTGAAAAGCTAGCCGGAATAAGAGGCGTCCATATTCTTCCTGGAGCAATGGCGTTGACCCGAATTCCTTTTTTCACGAGGCTGTTTGCGAGTGCTCTTGTAAATCCAACAATTGCTCCTTTTGTCGCTGTATAATCAATGAGTTGGTCATTTCCGTCAAAAGTGACGACAGAGGATGTGTTAATAATGGCACTTCCTGCTTGTAAGTATGTGAGTGCTGCACGGGTGGTGTAAAAGTGAGAATATATATTTACCTTAAATGTATCATCAAATTGTTCATCAGAAATGTCTTGCAAATCCAATTGCTGAAATTGGATGCCGACATGGTTGCACAAAATATGAAGTTCCCCAAAATGTTCAATTGTTTGTTCAACAATATCGATACACTGTTGTTTTTCTCTAAGATCTCCTGGAAGGAGCAGGCATCGTTTCCCAAGTTGCTCGATTCTATTTTTCGTTCGTTCTGCGTCCCCATGCTCATCTAAATAAGAAATGGCTACATCTGCACCTTCTTTGGCAAAAGCAATGGCAGCCGCTGCCCCCATTCCACTATCTCCACCTGTGATCAGAGCAATCTTGCCAACGAGTTTGTTGCTCCCAATGTAATTGGAGTTTTCAATAATAGGCTTTGGAATCATGTCACTTTCTACGCCGGGCTGACGAAATTGTCTTTGTTCTGGGACAGTTAAAGCGATTTCTTCGTACTCCGTAATTTTTCCATAGTTTTCATACATTGGATATGTCTGTTTATGTTGTTTGTTGTCAGACATTGTAGGGTCACCTTCCTTATAATCAATCTATCTCTAACCTACGATATGACATGGGCGATAAAGATGTGCACAGGTGACCAAGAGCATTTTAAACCGATAATGAATAGACTATAAGAACAATTGATTGTGAGGAGGATATGAATGAAGGAAACGTATTGTCGTCCAGAAGTATACTTTCTTTTACTACGTGATTCAGATCAACGAGTGCGAGTGGAGTATGTAGATTCTTCTGCATGCTTCGACGTGCCACTCATTGGACCACGACCGCCTTATTATATGCATCCAGAGTATGTACCGTATTATCCTGTTATTTAAAAAAATGTGCCTTTGCATCGACAAAGGCACATGCATTATTCAGAATCTCATTCTTCAATGTCGTCTATAAAGGCATCAGCTTGCTGCTGGAGTTCATCTACTTTTTGTAAAACTTTATCCATTTGATTTTCTGTAGCATCCGGTGTGTTAGTCGGTTTCTCTTGATACAATTGCATGAAAAGATGGAGTAAGAGAAGCTTTTTATTTGTTGAATGGGCATCACGTACTCCACTTTGAAATGCGCTTAAGTCATGTTCAATCGTCTGCATGAAAACTTTTTCTATTATTCCATCTACATGTAAGTTTTGGCCACTTTCCATGGTTGTCACCTCACTTTTTAATGACTTAGTTGAATAGAATTCAGTGCCGGAACGCCATCGTTTTCTTGATTGAAGTATGTAAATCCTTCGATTGTGATGGATTCATATGTGGGGACTTTAATTTGAAAGTTTTGAAAGGAAAGTTGTTCATTCGGTTGTAAAGTGTTGTTTTGGGTTGGTTTGAAACAGAAATGTGTTTGTGGATCTACTTCATCCATAATGACGCGCTCCCATAAAAATGTGTAGGGTTGATCCGTTTGGTTTTCAGTTTTAAATTTTCCGGAAAAATCACAAGGTGAATCTGCTGAAACTTTTAAAAGAATGACAGGATCGTTTATTACTTCTGGAGAAATACTTTTTACATGAAAGCTACCGATTATTAAATGGGTATCATCTGCGTCTTCATGTATTATCGTCGAATAATTGAAGTAGCAATAAAAATCATGATCAATTGTGTTCTTACTTGCTTTCTCAGACGTACGTTTCACATATTGTTGCATCGTTTCTATACTCGTTTCAAGTTTTTGAAGTTTTTCCGTGATGGTCTTTATAGACATACAATCCTCCTTTACATAAAAAATAGAGAGGGAAAACAATGTTCCCCTCTCACATCTTATGCAATAAAAGCGGTGAATAGTATGATTATTTAGCCTGGAAATAATACTGGGCACTGAGGTGGAATCATTGGTGAAGGGCACTGTTCTGTTAGAATGTCTCTTGGTTCACAGAAGTCTGTCACCAATTCAACAGTCACATTTGTTACAGACTGAACACTTTGGCAAACGTTTAATGAAATATCTACGCTTGTAAGTGTTGTTCCCGTGCAATTTAAGCGTACGCTGCAATCTACATCTGTAATACGAACAACTAAGTCTGTTCCGTCTGGTGCACACATGAAAAGTGATTCAGGAATAGTGACAGGAATTGGTGGTGATTGTTCGATAAATGGTGTTGTACCATTTAATCCACTAAACTCGACAACGACATATAATGTTTTTTGGAATGAAACGTTTTGGAGCATGACCTCGGCACCGTCAATGATGAAAGGACGGTCATCTCGATCGCGTGTTTCTGTAATATCGATAATGTCATTAGGAGTTAAGCGATTACCAGCAACATCTGTTAAGAAGCATTCTGTTGTTAAATTACTAACAGCAGCTCCACATGGGTCGATGGTAAGACCTCCAAGATCGGCGGCTTGAACAGTTGTATTGACGTTTCCTTGCAAGATTACCCAGTCATATACTTTCTCCGCATTAATGCACAGAAGTTCCTGACCAATTTGAGATGGTTTGTTTTTCATTTATAATCTTCTCCTTTTAAAAGATTTCTTACTCTATATCAATCTATGTAACAATTGAAATTCGTGCTACGGCAAGAACCTAAATTGTCATCTATCATAGAATAAAGGGCCAATTGTTGGTTTTAATAGGATGTGTCACAAGTTTATGGAAGTACACATACAATTTAATGAATCGATTTCATTAACCTACATATTGTTGGAACTAAGCAATCCGTTCGGCATTCAATCGGAAGGAGATGAAATAGTGCAAAAAAATAATGATCAGAAACGACTATATTACTTACGAAGATATAATCGACTATATCAAGATCAAATACATTCATTGGAACAGCAACTAGAAAAGTTAAAACAGACTGAAAAAGACCTCAAGCAAGAAAATGAGCAGCTAAGGGATGAAATATATTTTGAAAAAACAAATGCAATCGAGCAGGAAGACCATTCCAAGATCATGCAAGAGGAATTTCATTTGATAAAAAATGAGCTTAAAGAAATAAAAGAAAACCAAGAAGAACATTTAATCGGTGTAATACATAGACCATATAAAGAAAGCACTTATTCTAATGGTCTAGGAAAGGAGATCATCATTGAGATGAATGAAGATAACAAAAGGGAAAGAACTTTTAACGAACTTCAGAATGATGTTAATCCGATGGAAGAGATAAATATAGATGCAGAAAGTCTAGCAGAAATACCGGAAGAAATTAAGAGTCAGTCAAAAGAAGAAGTCATGAATGATCAGTTTGAAAATAAACAAAACGATTCCGTTTCTTTAGAAGAGTTACGTAAACAAATGACTGCTTTACAGGAAAAATTGAACACTTTTGAACAACGAGGAGAAGTTCCCGCGGAAGAAGAGTTTGCTGTTGAAGGGTTAGAGGATGAAACTGAAGTAGAAGAAAAAGCAGAAGAACTTACAGATGATCCATCGAAACAGAAGAAAAAATCTTCAGCAATTGTCCAACAAATAAAAGACTATGGATCAAAGAAGGAACGAACAGTCGAGCAACCATCAGAGGCAGAAGTTTATCAACAAACGGAAAGGAAAGAGAGACTTCGGTTCAGTAACCTAACATTTAGAGATATTCAACGAGCAAGTCAAATTTACTCTAAACCAAATAGAAATATGGGGCGTACGAGATCGAGTGTGAATAGACATATGAATTATGAAGCCCAACCGCATACTAGTGAGCAAGAAGAGTCGAATGTTCAAAAAGCATCCAACAATCATAAAAAGCCGGAAATTATTCAACAACCAGAAGAAATAGTAAAAGAAGAAGTACAAGAGGATGAAAAAAAAAGTAATAAAAACGTTGAATGGAAAGAAGAAAAAGATGAAGTCAAAGATGATGTTAAAGCGATTTCAGAAAAAGAACAGGTAGAACCAACTGAAGAAACTAGCATGCCTTCAGAACAACTTTCGAATGAAATGAGTCCCCCCTCAGAAGCGGCTAAACATCCAAAAGAGGAACAAACACCGGCAGAAAAACAAGAAATGAATAACCAATCTTCCGAAGAGTCGAGTACACACAAAAAACCTTCACCAGAGCAAAGTCAGACAGCATCGTCAAACGAAGATGTTACACCCTCGTCAGACCAAGAACCTAAAGATTTTGTAACGAAGGACCCTCATGAAGTGAATAAGCGAACCATTCAACCACATCAATCGGGTAAAGGCACATATGTCGAAAATAGACACCAACCATCTTTTTTTAAATCATTACTCAATCGATTTAAATGAGAGAATTTCATAATTATCAAAACTAGCTGCGTCCATACAGCATGTAGTTGCGAAAGATTCAACGAAACTACATGTTGTATGGACGTAGCGTAAAATACGTATTATGAAATTCATTAAAATGAGTGAATTTCATTCGAATATAACATGCGTTCCCCTGCATCCGACTCATTTGTATCCATTGGTCGTTTGCAGAGGAACGCATTTAGTTTTTAAAGATTCCAATATATGGCGGAGTCAGGGATATCTTCTGATGAAAGAACTCCTTTTATATCCATAATGATTCCTTTATTGTCTTTTAACAACTTATTGGAAATAATTTCATACGTAGAAGAGAATACATCATGTGGAACAGGAATGATAATAGCGTCTGTTTTTTCTAATTGATCGTATGGTCTCAAAGGATAATCCGTGTGTTTACTTAGTTCTTTCGCATCTACGTGTGGATCGTATAATTGGACATCCATTTGTAAATCTTCTAGCTGTTGTACGATTTCAAGAGCTTTTGAATTTCTAAGATCAGTGATGTTTTCTTTAAATGTAACGCCTAGTACTGTAACGTGAAAGTCTTTTAAGTTGTAGGCGTGTTTAGCGATCAGATAGAGGAATTGTTGCACAATATATTGTGGGATGGAATCATTCATCTCACGAGCAGATGCTAAAAAAGCTGGATGATAGCCTCCTTTTTGAGATTTGTACATTAAATAATACGGGTCAACACCTATGCAGTGACCTCCAACGAGACCTGGGGTGAATGGTAAAAAATTCCACTTCGTTCCCGCTGCTTTTAATACTTCATTTGTATCTAAATCAAGAGCGTTAAAAATAACCGACAGTTCATTCATAAATGCAATATTAATATCACGCTGCGTATTTTCCACAATTTTAGAGGCTTCAGCAACCGCCATTGAAGGTGCTTGGTGTATGTCACCTTTAATGACATTTTCATACAGCTTTGTTACTTTTTCTAAAGTCTTTTCATTCTGACCTGAGACAACTTTATTATTTTGTTCAAACGTATGCTCCTCATCGCCAGGATTCATGCGTTCAGGAGAATACCCTACATAAAAGTCTAACCCTGCTGTTAAGAAAGAATATGCTTCTAGTATTGGGATACAAACATCTTCTGTAGCACCTGGATAAACAGTTGACTCATAAATAATGACTGTACCTGAGGAAAGGTATTTTCCAATCATTGTAGATGCTTCTACTAAAGATGTTAAGTCAGGAACGTTGGTCTGTGTAATTGGTGTAGGCACAGCAACAATTATATAGTCGCAATGGGCTAGATCTGCTGGGGTACTTGTAAAGTGTATCGAAGCATCTTTTAATGTTTCTGCACTTAGTTCACCAGTAGGGTCTGCATGCTTGGTGAGTGACTGTATTTTCTGCTCATTCGTATCAAATCCGATGACATTGTATTTCTTTGTAAATGCAACAGCAATTGGCAGACCTACATATCCTAGACCAACAACCCCCACAGTTTGGGCTTGTGTCTTTTGTAGTGGAATGTGTTCAGTGTATATTCCGTTTGCTAACGGATTGTCCATATGCCTAGTAATAATTTCCCCGATGGATTGGCTGAGTCTTTGCGAATCAAATGGGTTCATTGTATGAACGTCAAATGAGGATGTTCCATCTGTAGGCTTCATCTGGATGTTGATAATCTTTTTGAGGACTTGATCTACATGTTCCAGCTGTGGAGCGTTGTTCCGTTGAATATTAAATATCGTCTGAGGAGTCATGTGAAGGTCCATAGGAATATCTGGGGGATATTGATCACCTTGAAAGACAATCCAAGGAATGGTTTCGTCTTGTTTTACTTCGGAGAAATCAACAACGACGAAACCATTTGTTTGTAAAAATTGTTCCAACTGCTTTCCTAAAAAAGAGTTGCGGTTTTTGATATACATTTTGTTTTCGAATGGATTCATCATTCAATACCTTCCTTTTTTTATCAATATAATCTATTACTGTATATGATTGGAAACGAAGTGGTGTGCTGTTCTGTAGGGAAAAAGGCATTCATACTAGCATGTTTTAATAGATTTTCCTTTTTCTTAAAAAGAATGAGATATGTGCCGTTCAATTGTTTATAGAGCGCCATATAGTATTGTGAGTTTCATTAAAATGTATAGAGAATAGGAAGATGTGGATGATTCCAATTACAGATCCAAAAAGTCAGTTGGAACCAATTATGGATGATATTGTTCGTGAAGTGGAGCATGTACTAAGAAGCGGTCGCTATATTTTGGGACCATATGTGAAACGGTTAGAAGAAAAAATGGCTGAACGGCTCCAAGTGACAGATGTAATTGCAGTAGGAAATGGAACGGATGCACTCGTCCTCACCCTTGATGCATTTGGTATTGGTCCGGGCGATGAGGTTATTACAACTCCATTTACCTTTTTTGCAACGGCTGAAGCAATCTCTCGTGTCGGAGCGACACCTGTATTTGTAGATGTTGAACAAACAACAGGAAATATACATCCGAGCAATATTGAAGAAGCTATTACATCAGCAACAAAGGCTATTTTACCTGTTCATTTATTTGGTTTACCTGCAAATATGGACGCGATTCAAAAGATCGCAGATGACTATGAGTTATTTGTGATTGAAGACGCTTGTCAAGCATTTGGAGCAACTTACAAAGGGAAGGAAGTAGGCGGTCTGGGCGATGCTGCTTGCTTTTCATTTTTTCCAACGAAAAATTTATCTACCGTAGGGGACGGAGGAATGATTGCCACTTCTAATCCCGAAGTTGCCGAAAAAATTCGGTCCCTCCGAGCACATGGAAGTGTACAGAAATATTACCATGAAGACATTGGGTACAATAGTCGTCTGGATGAGTTGCATGCTGCCATTTTACTCGAATGCTTGCAATATATCGATGAGTGGAATCAACGTAGAATGGATGCGGCACATCGGTATATGAAGCAATTAGAAGACGTTCCATGGATAGGATTACCTGAAACAACGGGCGAGGCAGAACATGTGTATCATTTGTTTTGTATTCAATCGAAGGATCGTACAGAACTGATGAGAAGGTTAGAAAAAGATGGTATTCAAACAGGTGTGTATTATCCTTGTTGTTTACACGAACAAAAAGCGTATGCACATCTCGGGCATAAACGAGGGGATTTTCCGGTAGCAGAATCTCTATCTGAGTCGATGCTCGCAATTCCACTATATCCAATGTTATCCAAAGAAGATCAAGACTATGTAATTGAAACGATTCAAAAGTACGAGGAAGATACCCAATGGTTCGCATAGGAATCATTGGTTGTGGTTTTATTGCTCGTAAACATGTGCAAACAATTTCTTCGATGAATCAATTCTCACTTGTAGCGGTAAGTGATATGCATGAGGAGCGAATGAATGAAATTATTCATGTGTATGAAGAAAAAACGGGGGTTCAGTCACAGATTGATCAAATGGTTGATTATGAGAACTTGTTAAAAGATCCGCAGATAGATGTTGTTGTTATTGCTGTTCTTTCTGGCCTGCACGCAAAAATTGCCAAACAGGCAATCAAACATGGGAAGCATGTAATTATTGAAAAACCTTTATCTCTTTCTTTAATAGAAGCGAAACAGATTGTTGCACGAGCACGCGAAAGAAATAGGCATGTGCTCGTTTGCCATCAGTTACGCTACAGACCCCTCATGCAAAAGATAAAACATCTCATTGACGCAGGATATTTCGGAGAACTGTATGCAGGAGCTGTAACATTGCGATTAAATCGCAATAGTGATTATTATGCCTCAGCCGACTGGAAAGGAAGCTGGAAACATGATGGAGGCATGCTCATTAACCAAGGGATTCATTTCATCGACTTGCTTCTATGGTTTATGGGTGACCTTGAGTCGGTATATGGTGAGCTACAGACAAAGAAAATGTATAAAGAAACGGAAGATATTGCACTTGGTATTTTTACGTTTGAAAATGATGCCAAGGGAATCATTGAGGCCAATACAATTACACAACCAGAAACTGTCGGTTACTATTTATCCGTTTTTGGTGATAAAGGTTCGCTAAGCATCGGCGGAAAAGGTTTCAATGAAATTGAGCATTGTTATATAGAAGATGATCCAACGATTGAAGCAGAGTTACACAAGTTAAGCAAAACAACGGATGAACGCGAACGCATGTATAAAAATTTATATCAAGCACTTCAAGGAAACGAAGAATTGCTTTTATGTGCGGAAGAAGGAATCTATGCACTAGAAGCTATTTTTGCATTATATACTTCTCATCAAAAAGGCGAGCGCGTAAACCTTCCACTACAAGATTTTTCAACTAAACAAATGATAAATAAACAAAACGAATAAAGGATAGGAACTAAAAGAAAGGAGATTCGTGAGATGATTGATGAAACGGCCCAAGTGGGAGAAAGTGTTGTCATTGGTAAAAATACAGTTGTTGAGGAACATGTAATGATCGGAGACAACACGAGTATCGGGCACAATGTTGTTATTAAACGAGATACGGTCATTGGGAGTAACGTCTATGTGGAAGACGGAACAATTGTCGGAAGGATTCCTGCATCCAATAAAAAAATGGCACGCAAACCAAGCGGTGAACTAAATCCATTAAGCATCGATGATGACGTGCAAATAGGATGTAATTGTGTGTTATATCGAGGTTCACATATAGATAAAGGAGTTTTAATTGGGGATGCGGCAAGTGTTAGAGAGCATGTGCACATTGGAAAAAACACAATTGTTGGAAGGCATGTGACCGTTGAAAACAATACGACCATTGGAAAAAATGTTACCATCCAAACAAGTGCATATATAACAGCAGATATGATGATTGAAGATGATGTGTTTATTGGGCCATGTGTTTCTACATCTAATGATAAATATATGGGCATGAAAACAATTCCTTATGCGGGTCCAGTTTTACAAAGAGGCGCTAAAATCGGTAATAATGCCACATTATTACCGGGCGTTGTCATAGGAGAGGAAGCAATTGTGGGAGCGGGAGCAGTTGTAACGAAAGAAGTATCACCTGAAAAAAACGTCATCGGAAACCCTGCAAGAACAATGCATTCTTAAAAAAACACCAAAGTTTACCTTTGGTGTTTTTTCGTATGCATTTACATTTTTATAAGAATCTAGACTTTATAGATCGTCTTCGGATATTAGATAAACCTTTTGCCTGTGGAGCAATGTAATTTACTTTGCGGCTAGATAACATTTTACTATTGATTTTACTAGACGATTCACATGCACAAGTTCCTTTTTTAAATGAACGCATATTGTTTTCTTTCACTACTATCACCTCTTCCTGTTCTAACATATGCAATATATAGGAAAAACGTTTCAGAAAAAATTACATGAATACCTTGGCTATTCTGCCTTTCCAAATGATAGCTATCAACATAGTATATTGTAAGTTCTGTTGATAGAAGATCAGCGGAACGATTGAGTAAAAAAAAGGAGGATCATCTCTTGGCAATTTATAATGTTATTGTGAATGGTGGGTTTGAAACAGGTACGTTAGAAGGATGGACCGGCACAAATGTAACTGTTTCAGCCGACTATGCACACACAGGAAGTTATTCTGCTCGATTTGGATATGGAGCTGGCCCAGCATCATTAAGTCAAACAGTACCCATTGACGCTAATCAAAACTTCCAATTACTCATATCACTAACGAAACTAGGAATCTATAATAGTCCACTGATAAGGGTACAACTACCTTATTTAAATGATGCAAACGCCGTTGTAGGAACTGGTTTAGATATCGAAATACCGTATGGTGCGATATCAGAAGCACTTCAAGGATCATGGAGACAAATCATCCAAATAACAGATATAGCCCCAGCCACTGCAACACAAGCACAAATTATTATTAGCAAACCAATCAGTGCAATGAATGCCCCGTTTGTATTTATTGATGATGTAAAATTACTTGCATTTGAAAGTAACGGAGGCGCACCAGGAGTCACCGGAGCAACGGGAGTCACCGGAGCAACGGGAGCCACCGGAGCAACGGGAGCCACCGGAGCAACGGGAGCCACCGGAGCAACGGGAGTCACCGGAGCAACGGGAGCCACCGGAGCAACAGGAGGGACAGGAGCAATGGGAGCGACAGGACCAACAGGACCAACAGGACCAACAGGGCCAACAGGAGCAACAGGGCCAACAGGACCAACAGGAGCCACCGGAGTAACCGGAGCCACAGGAGTGACTGGGGTTACAGGTGCCACAGGAGCCACGGGAGTGACCGGAGCAACAGGAGCAACAGGAGCCTAGGACTGCGATTCATGAATACCCCCCAACGTAATTGACTTATAAACACCTCCATTTGAACGTTTTAAGGTACCCACACGTCCCCGTGGGTACCTTTACATAACATCCATAAAACAGTCCGAAATTGATGCAGATAGGTTCGTATACAATCAAAATGCTATCGAATGAAATATAGTAAAAGTAGATTGGCAAACGATTATCCATCAACAAAATAAAAGTTTGCATGCATTTCATTTGAGTGCGATATGCATTATGAAATTCATTAAATCTAGAGGAGTGAAAAAGTGATTACAATTAGTTTATGTATGATTGTTAAAAATGAAGAGAAAGTGTTAGCAAGATGCCTAGATTCAGTAAAAGATATTGTTGATGAAATAAATATCGTTGATACAGGGTCAACAGACAATACGGTAGACATTGCGAAACAATATACAGGCCGTGTATACCATTTTGCGTGGACAGGTAAATTTAAAGATGCTCGAAATGAATCGTTTTCCCATGCGACAAAGGAATATATTTTATATGTAGATGCGGATGACGTCATTCTGGAAAAAGATCAAGTTAAACTAAAAGAGTTAAAACGAACCCTTGATCCAGCTGTAGATTCAGTGTCCATGTACTATAACGCAGGTGTGGATGAATATGGGAATGTTACGCTGTCATATCGTAGAAATCGCCTTGTGAAAACGAGCCGTAATTTTCAGTGGAAAGGTGACTGCCATAACTACTTGGAGGTTTCTGGAAATATTATTAATTCAGATGTAGCCATTACACACAAAAAGAGCGGGCATGCAGTTGGAAGAAATTTATCTATTTACGAAGAAAAAATAAAAAACGGTGACACATTTACACCGCGAGATCATTTTTATTATGGAAACGAATTACGAGAAAATGGTCATTATCAAAAAGCAATCGTTAGTTATACGAAAAATATTGAGACGCAAGAAGGATGGATTGAAGACAAAGTGTATGCATGCATCAACCGGGCAGATTGTTTCAGGTTCTTAGGAAAAAAAGCTGACGAATTAGACTCATTGTTTGAATCAATGACATTCGCGAAAACCCCACGCCCTGAAATATGCAGTAGAATTGGTTATCATTTTCAAGCATCACGAGAATTTAACCATGCCATCTTTTGGTATACGTTAGCTACCCAGTTAAAGGATGATCCAAACAGGTGGAGCTTTACGTATCCAGCTTACTCAACATGGTACCCTCATTTACAACTATGCTTATGTTATTACAATATGCAAGACTTTGAAAAGTCATATGAACACAATGAAAAGGCGCGTCAGTATCGTCCGGACGATGAACGTATTTTATATAACAAGCAATTATTAGAACCAATGCAAGCGTCTGCTGATTAATTGTAAAAGTAACGATTTAAAAGAGAGGCCGGTATGTGTATGAACATGATTAGAAGGTGGTTATCCAAAATGAACAAACGCTTAAATATTCTAGTCCTTATCAAACCATTCTGGGAATATGCAAAACATCAGCCGAAAATCGATATGATTCGTTCGATTGAACAATACGCAAATGTGATGTATTGGTATGAAGATGGTGATATTCGAGAAATATTAACGAAAATTGATTCCCAACCGGATTTTATTTTTCATTATGATATTGCATGGGGAAATGGCCTCGCACCTAATATACAAGGGCTCGGTGAAATAGATATTCCAAAGGGGTGTTTTGTCATTGATTTGCATTGGAGTCCAAATGATCGGATTCGTTATTTTAAAGACAATAAAATTGACCTCATTTTTTCAGTGAGTAAGCACCCTTTTCTACAAGTATTTCCTCAGTATGAAGAACAAATGGTTTGGCTGCCATGGTCGATCAATCCACATGTATACAAAGATTGGGGAAAAGAAAAAGATATAGATTATTTGTTAATGGGGCTCGTCTATGTGAAATTATCAAGTGAAAGTAGTTATGAAATGCCACAGAAAATTCCGCCAAAAGGAAGGTATGCGTTTCGTGATGCAGTTTTCGAACAAATGTGGGATCAGGATGGGTTTGTCTTCCACCCACATCCAGGACATCGTGCCCAGGAGGATGATTTAATTGTACATGAAAAATATGCAAAAGAACTCAATCGTGCAAAAATCTTTTTCACATGTGGAAGTAGAAGTAAGACAGGAGCATATGCGGTTTTAAAATTTTTCGAAGCGCCAGCATGCAACACGCTATTGTTAGCAGAGAAAAATGCTGAGATTGAAGAGCTCGGTTTTATTGATGGTGTGAATTATGTCGCATGTACAGAAGAAAATGTGCTTGAAAAAGCGGCATATTACTTGTTGAATGAGCAAAAACGCGAAGAAATTGTTACAAATGGTTACAAGATGATTCACAAATATCATACAAATGATATGCGCGCGTTCCAGATAATCGAAGAGATAAAAACATTGATTCAACATAAATAGCCATGAACTATCGTAAGAAACTTACTTTTACTAGCGCATACGCCTTTCCGAGAGGTTATATACGTGCATAAGTTATTATTGTATACGATACGGAAACCAACATGAATTAGCATATCTATCCGTATCGTATTCAAATAAGATTTATCTAATTTTGGTACGTTATTTCATATCCTCCTCTGAACGGATTTTCCTCCATCATTTTTTGATGGAGGTTTTTTCCTTACTATAGTTGAAGGCCTTGACAGCTCATAAGACCTTCACTATATTTAGGTGTACAGCAAGGTGCGCAGTGGAATTAATACTAAGATTCATTGGTTTTAAAAGCTTTTATATAGAGAGGAATGATACAAATGATGAATGAAGAGGAAGAATTACTCGCATATTTACATGTAGTTGCAGCCGAACAAACCCAAGCAATTCCTGGAGGAAAGTCGTTTACGTTTATCTCAAAATTAACAGGAATTCCTCAAGTGTTCACACTAGATGGACATGGCAAACCAAAGCAGTTGGTGGAACTGAAAGACCGTGTCATGAACGTGTTTCATTCTCCAACTGGTGAGCAAACGGTCGTTGGTATGGATGACGATGGAAATGAAAAGCAGCAATTATTTTTGATGGGCGTAGATGGAAGAAATGTACGGACTCTTGTACATGACCCAGAATGTTTTCATCATTTTGGTGGGTGGTCACCTGATGGGAAACAAATAAGCTTTTCAGCGAACCGAAGACATCCTGGTTATTTTGATGTGTATACGTTAGATGTGGCGACAGGGGTAGAGCAGAAAGTGTTTGAGCATGACGGAAATGTCACACCTGTTTGCTGGCATCCGAATGGGAAAGAAATCATCATTAAAATAAAAGAAACAAATATTGATTCGAGTATATATGTAATTGATATAGAAACTGGTCAAAAGAAACAAATTGGTGATCCAGAAGTTTCTGCTCGTTATGAAAATATCCAATTAATGAAAAACGGGAAGACAGGCTATGTTCTTACGGATGCTGGAGAGGAAACGTTATATATTGGACAGTTCTCATTTGAAAATCCTCATACGGTTAAGAAGGTTCATGGAGTTGATGGATGGGATATTGCTGAAATTAAATTATCACCAAACAATGAAAAACTAGTGTATACGATAAATGATGGCGGAATTTTCAATATGTATGTACTGGATGTAAACGAAAATATACATACGCAAGTGAAGGAACTCCCTTTAGGGGTGCTTGAATCTATTTCTTGGTTCGATGACGATTCATTTGTATTTACGGTGAAGACACCAACCATTCCAGGGGACTGTTATACGTACTCACTTCATACTAAATTTGTAGAACGAAAAACATCTGTAGGGAAATCTCCTGTTGAAAAGGAGTGGATTGAACCAAAACTATTTACCTATGAATCTTTTGATGGTTTAGAAGTTCCTTATTTTTATTATGATGCAGATGCGTCTAGTAACAAAAATAAACCTGCCGTTCTTTATATCCACGGTGGACCTGAAGGACAAACAAAAGCGGATTACAATCCTGTTATTCAATATTTAGCAAGTAAAGGCTTTGTTGTTGTTGCGCCAAATGTACGCGGTAGCAGTGGATATGGACGAACGTATATTCAGTTAGATGATGCGCGCAAACGAATGGATTCAGTAAAGGACCTTACTTCACTTGTCGATGACTTAGTTGAGAATCGACAAGTAGATCGAGATAAAGTAGGGATTATCGGCAGAAGTTATGGTGGATTCATGGTATTAGCGGCATTAACGCATTTTCCGGACATATGGGCAGCTGGAGTGAATATCGTGGGAATTTCTCATTTCCGTACATTCTTGGAAAATACTGGGGCTTGGCGAAGAAGATTACGTGAATGTGAGTATGGTACATTAGCCGATGATACAGACTTCTTTGAAGAGATTGCTCCATTAAATCATTCGGATAAAATTACCGCACCTTTGCTTATGTTCCATGGAAGAAATGATACTCGCGTGCCAGTGAGTGAAGCGGAACAGCTTGCATCTGATATGTTAGAGCGTGGGCAAGACGTTGATCTAACTATTTTTGAAGATGAAGGGCACCAGACTGAAAAGATTGAAAATCACATTACAATGCACACTAGAAGTGTTGAGTTTTTTAAAAAGCACTTACAATAATTGTGAAAACATGAAGAGATGGAGCATAACGACAGCTCTGTCTTTTTTTGTTGAAAGTTTGCTATACTAAAAGAAAGAAGTTGATAATTATGAAATTCACTCGTATGTTTGAAAATTTCCTAAATAATCATTGGAGAAAGAGAGAAGGAAAAATATGTCTGAAGAACGTGTTGTAAATCAAACGATTAAACCACTTACGCGCTCGTTACTTGTGGATGAATTTCGTAATCTAGGAATCGAAAAAGGAATGACTATTATTGTCCATTCAGCGATGAGTAAGCTCGGGTGGGTATGTGGGGGTCCTGTGGCCGTGATTCAAGCATTGCAAGATGTACTCACTTCAAATGGAACACTTGTTATGCCGACGCATACGTCAAATGTTTCAGATCCTAAAGAATGGGGAAATCCAGCAATTCCTGAAAGTTGGTGGGCAGAAGTGCGTAGAGAAATGCCTGCATTTGATGCACATGTTACACCAACGTATGGTATGGGACAAATAGCCGAAACATTTCGCACGATGCCAGGAGTTTTACGAAGCAATCATCCCAGATATTCCTTTGCAGCTTGGGGGAAAAACAAATCATATATTACGAAAAATCATTCACTTGATTATGGGATGGGAGAGAATTCTCCTCTAGGAAAAATATATGCACTTGACGGTTTTGTATTATTACTAGGAACAGGGTATGAAAACAATACATCGATGCACTTAGGAGAGCATCTCTCCATGCGCTATGGTACTTTACGTAAAGAAAGCCCGGTCCTTGAAAATGGAGTCCGTGTTTGGCAGACATTTACGGATCTAGATTATAATGATGAAATCTTTAATGACATTGGTCAGGCGTTTGATAATGATTGTTCTTTTAAGAAGGGGAGGATCGGAAACGCAGATGTTCGGCTTATGAAGCAAAAGGACATTGTAGACTTTACGGCTACTTATATTCAAAAAAATGACATAAGTTGAAGCGCATGTTAAAGGTTCTAAAGAAAACACTATACATTTGAGTCATTTGTATTTAGTATTTATATTAGTTAAAATACGTAGAGTGAGGTTCTCTAAGCTGCATAAAAATATATTAGAATGAGGAAAAAACATGAAAAAATACAAATGGTTTATAGCAACGATGCTCGTAGTATTCATCTCAGCTGTATTGGTTGCTTGTCAAACGAATGAAGATGATGCTGCAGAAGAAACAGAAACTGACAATCAAGAAACGAATACAGATGCAACAAGTGACGAAACGTATGAAGGGGAACCACCAGTCGTAACAATGACGATGGAAGATGGCGGGGAAGTAGCGATTGAGCTATATCCAGATGTTGCCCCGAATACGGTGAATAATTTTATCGCATTAATAGAAGATGGATTTTATGATGGGCTCATTTTTCACCGAGTGATTCCTGGCTTCATGATTCAAGGTGGGGATCCAGATGGGAACGGCACAGGTGGACCAGGGCATGCTATTAAGGGTGAGTTTAGTGGAAATGGTTTTGAAAACAATCTGTCACACGACCGTGGTGTATTATCCATGGCTAGATCTCAGCATCCTGATTCCGCAGGTTCGCAGTTTTTTATTACAGTAGATGATCGACCTGACCTTGATGGGCAATATGCTACTTTTGGAAAAGTCACCGACGGCATGGATATCGTTGACGATATTGTTGCCGTTGATCGTGACGGAGAAGATTTGCCTGATGAAGAACAAGTCATCGAATCAATGACTGTAGAATTACATGGGTATGAACCAGCAGACGTTGAAAAAGAATAATATAGATTTAAAAAGGGTAATTGCAGATGCAATTACCCTTTTTAGATGTTTTTACTTATTTTCGAGCGTTTTGACGATGTCTTTTTCAAAGGACTTAGGTTTCGTCATTGGTGCATAGCGATCAATGACATGTCCTTCACGGTCGATGAGGAACTTTGTGAAATTCCATTTTATTTTATTCGTTAGAACGCCACCTTTTTGTTCTTGTAAAAAACGAAACAACGGATGGGCGTCATCCCCATGCACATCTACTTTTTGAAACATTGGAAAGGTAACTCCATAGTTTGTTTGACATACGGTCAACGTATCTTTGATATCATCATATTCTTGATTTTTAAACTGGTCACAAGGAAATCCTAAAATAACAAGTCCTTTGTCTTTATATGTTTCATATAAATCTTGTAAGGCTTCAAACTGTGGCGTAAATCCACATTTACTTGCGGTATTGACGATGAGTAATACTTTTCCTTCATATTGTTTTAAGGAAATCTCTTCGTCATCAGCCAACTTTGCATTGAAATCATATACAGTCGTCATAATGATCCCCCATTCATTGTGGAATACTTGCTACTTTAACTGTAGCATGATTGGTAGAAGAGTAAAAGAAAGTACGTTTAAGAATAATTTTAAAAATCTTTTACAAAAGCAAACTTTTTACCAATCTACAAGGTATATAGGGTACATGGTTTAAAAGGAGGTTAGCTATGCAGTCTTCAAAAGAAAGGAATTTAGTGAAGAAAATACAAAAGGGAAATGAAAAGGCGTTTAAGAAACTTTATGATAAATACGCCTCATACGCACTTCGAACAGCATTTGCGATGACGAAAAATAATGCGGATGCATCAGACATTGTGCAAGAAACATTTATTAGAGTCTATCGGAATATTGATTCGTTTGATGTGCAAATGCCATTTAAGCCATGGTTTTATAGGATTTTAATCAATGAAGGAAAACGAGTATTAGAGAAACGTAAAAGAGAAGCTATGCCTATTGAATCAAATGAAAACCTTGACGCGATCCAACAAACTACAGAAAAGAAACCGATGAACGGAAAAATCCTCGAAGCACTTGACCATGTATCAGATGATGATCGTACGCTAATGATTTTAAAATATGTAGATCGCTTTACGGAAAAAGAACTTGCCGAAACGATGGGAGTCAATGTAAATACGTTAAAGTCGCGGTTGTTACGGGCACGAAAACGATTAAAGGAAGTATATGCAGGAGGTGAATTTCATGATGGACCATGAGGATAAATTTTTCAGAGAAAGTTTTTTAAAAGAGACGAATGAAGCCGTTGATCATAAAGAACACGTGTGGCACAACATTCAACAAGAGTTGTTCCCAAAGAAAAAGAAATCTCTATGGACAGGTAGAATTGCCATGGGCTTTGGGACGGTTGCAGCAGCAATTATTATCGTGATTATTTCAACGAGCATTCTTACAACTGAACGTGCTGGAGAAGAAGGGAAATCGGAACAACATGAACAACTTGAACAACCCGAACAGCCGGAAAAGCCCGAACAACCGAGTGATGACACAAAGATTCCACTTGAAGACCAGTATGAAAAAGAAATTCAGATGGAACGAGAACCTGAGGGGCAACTGGAGATTGTTGACATGGAGTTAGCTGTACATGAAGCGGATAGGTACATTATATATGTTGATAAAGATCGATTTGAATACAAGATGGATGAAGATGAGTCTTTCATTCAGTTTACCGAAGCTGAAGGTGATATGTACCCAGAGGTCGGGATTACTATTCGTCGATATGACGATGCAGAAGAACAAGATTTAGTTGAACGTGTGAATGAGGAAATAGCGGATGAAGACATGGTGATTGAGGAAGAAGAAAATATGTCAGATCCCTTTGACGCATACGCAATCACTGCCTATGCCAATGAGAGTCCACATGAGTGGAATAGTCCTGTGTACCGATATTATATCTATGAAGCGGATGAGGAAGAGCACGTGTATTTTGTCTTTAAACAAATGCTATTTATGGAAGGGATGGGAGGACAAAGTAGTCTTATGGATTTGATGTTAGAGACATTTGAGTATGTAGGCGAATGAATAGGAGGGGATGGAGGATGACTGGATTTGCAGGGAACATCGTTACAAGCAATGAAACGCATCCAGAACAACAACTGCAAGCAGACGGACAATGTAAAAAGAATATACAGTGGAGAACAACACATAAAGAGTATGTGATTCATTTGTACGAGGATGTACCATATCCAAATAAAATTGTTACACGTAAGGATCGTGCCAGTTCCCATACATCAAGTAAACAAGTTGAATATACCATTCTATTTGATGGTGATCTTTACAATACGTTGGAATTGGTCGAGGATTTAAATGACCAAGGTTATGAGATTCACACGACAAGTTCATCTGAAATTCTCGTTGCCCTCTATCATCATAAACAAGAAAAAATTCTTGAGGATTTAAGAGGAGCCTTTAGCTTTATTATTTGGGATGAAGAAAAAGAGGAATTGTTTGGAGCGAGAGATCGATTTGGACTTAAACCATTTTATTATATGACATATGAAAATGAGCTTTATTTTGCATCAGAAATGAAAATGTTGCAGAAGTATATGAAGCGTGACGAGATCAGTCATGAGTCGCTTCACAATTATTTTAGTTTTCAATATGTACCTGAACCCCAAACAATATGTCGCAATATTCATATATTACAACCTGGAAACTATTTTTATAAAAAAGTCGATGAAAAAATGGAAATTCATACGTATTGGTATCCTATATTGAAACCAACCCAACGTCCATTTGAGGAAAAAGTTGAACATATTCGTCAATCATTGCGTGATTCTGTACATCTGCATATGCAAAGCGACCAGAAAATTGGAGCCTTTTTATCCGGAGAGGTTGATTCAAGTGCAATTGTTTCCTTGGCAAAAGAAGTAGACCCCCATATTCAAACGTTTACGGTTGGATTTGAGCGGAAAGGGTATAGTGAAATTCATGTGGCGAAAGAAACGGCTGAACAATTACAGGTTGAGAATATTCATTATGTCATCAGTGCTCAAGAGTTTGTAGAACACTTACGTGAGATTACTTTTCAACTTGACGAACCAGTCGCTGACCCGGCAGCGATCCCTCTTTATTTTGTCGCACGGGAAGCGTACAAACATGTTGATATTGTTCTATCAGGTGAGGGAGCAGACGAACTTTTTGGCGGTTATAACATTTACAGAGAACCAATTGATTTACAACTATTTGAGCGCATGCCAAAACTATTAAAGAACACATTAAAGACTGTGGCAAAAGTCATCCCTGAAGGTGTGCGTGGAAAAAGCTTTATCGAAAGAGGAACGACAGATATAGCTGATCGATTTATTGGCAATGCTAAAATATTTTCGGAAAAGGAAAAAAGTAAACTACTGCGAAAGTACAATTCCAATTATCATTATACGAATGTGACAAAACCAATCTATGATGAAGTGTCGCATTTACATGCAATTCATCAAATGCAGTCTATCGATCTACGTACATGGCTTCGAGGCGATATTTTAGTTAAGGCTGATCGGATGCCTCAGGCTCATGGATTGAACATACGTTTACCATTTTTGGACACAAAAGTATTTAACGTTGCATCAGAGTTGCAACCATATGAATCGATTGCGAATGAAACAACGAAATATGCTTTACGCGAAGCGATGCGGGGAATTGTTCCAGACTCCGTGTTGTATAATCGAAAATTAGGATTCCCGGTGCCGATTCGTCATTGGCTAAAAAATGAGTTATATGAATGGGCGAAAGAAGTTATTCACAATAGTGACACAGACGATTTCATCCGTAAATCATACGTCCTAAAAATGTTAGAAATCCATCGGTCTGGAAAAAGAGATGTATCCCGGAAGTTGTGGACAGTTCTTTGCTTTATGATTTGGTATGAATTGTATGTAGAATAAATGGGAGGACATGATGAAGAATATTTATTCGAGTCGGATGTTGTTTGTTCTATTTTGTTTCGTGTTGCTCGCTAGTTGTTCAAATAATGAGAGTGAAGATCCTAGGGAGGACGACGCATCTGCGGAAGAAAAGGAAACGGATGAACAAGCTGATGAAGAAAATGAAGACGAGACATCATCGGAAAACAAACAAGGTGATTTGGACGTTTGGATGAGCGGAGAAGTTACCGTAGAAAAAGACAAAATAATCGTTGAAGGTGAAAGTAATATCATGCCTGGAGCATCGATTAGGTCATCTGGAAATAGTGGCGATTGGGCGGTGATTGATTATCAAGATAGTGCGCAGATAGAAGATGATGGGTCTTTTTATTTTGAATTTCCTGGTCGAACGGAAGAAATTACCGTGGATTTAAGCCTGTCAACTGGTAAGCAAGAAGTGGCAGATCATTATGGAGCAAATTTGGAAAAGGTAACAGGGCCACAAAAGTATATAACAGATACACGTGAAGAGTTTGATGTGAAGGCAAGCTTTCATATTGATCCACATCAAGAAACTCCCTACACATTTGAATTAGACATTCCAGATTGGAGCAATATTCCAGAAGATTACGGAGATTCTGACGTGTGGATGGACGTTGTAGAAGTTACAAGTGATCATAATTATTTTTATTTTGATATGAAAAGTAATCTTCATGAAGGAGCATATGTTGGAGGCAATTTAGAAAGCTCTTCATCTTTTGGAGAACCTTTTAGTTATGATTACACATATGTACATCCAGACGGAACATTCTTTTTACGTGTCCCATACCATACGGTTACAGATGGAATGGTTATGCCAATTGAATTTAAACCAGCGGATAATTGGTGGGAAGATGTTGTTGATAACTACGGGGAGAATGGTGAGAACCTTGAAGGTGATTTAGTTCTTGAGGATGGAGACTCGAAATATGTGCGTTTAGAAGTACCTGTAGATACACCGGACTTACGTCCACCTGAAAAAGTGGATATGACTGTTGAAAAAGAAGAAATTAAAATGCAAGTACCAGATGATTTATTGTTTGATTTTGATGAAAGTACGTTAAAAACAGAAGCGAAAAGTGTATTAGATGATATTATTGAAGACTTAGAGAGCTTAGAAGAGGGCACAGTGATTCACATCAATGGTCATACAGATAATGAAGGGGAAGAGGAGTACAATCAACAGTTGTCAGAAGAACGTGCGGAAGCAGTGCTGCAATATATGGAAGCGGATCAAGATTGGGATACGATAGAATTTATTATGAATGGTTTTGGCGAGACACAGCCCATTGATTCAAATGAAGAGGAGGAAGGTAGAGAACGTAATAGACGTGTGGAAATTGTCATTAATCCACAGTAGACAAATCAAAACAGAGGTAGGCCTATAAATAATAGTAGGCCTATCTTTGTTTTTGTTTATAGTGTTAGTTGGTTTCATTTCGTTTAAAAAAGCTGTAGTCTCTCACTAATTCAAATAAAGCAATAAAGAGTGAGAAAAAGAAGACCCCATGGGAAAAGATAATAATCCCTTGCGACCCTTCTCCGAATAGCATGAATAGAACACCAACAACGACAATATATCCAATTGTGGATCCTTGTGCTTTTAAAGAATCTCGATTGATATTCTTTTTCTTCGTCATAGCTCCAAGGATGAGATAAACGATCATTCCTATAAAAAATACTATTCCTGGAATGCTTGATAATACAGGCATGTCAGGAAAGTAATCAATGAGCAAAAATATGGTTACAAAGAACAGAAAAAAACTACGGACAAACGTTGGAGACATCGTTTTCCCTCCTAAAATTTTACTAATTTGCGAATCGTTCATTCATTGTAAAGGATGTCGAAAAGGAATGAAAGAAATCGAACTTATCCATCAAAAGAGTGGTTTTGTCGATATCCCCACATTGAAAGCGTATACAAATGGAAAAATTTGTGATACATTAGACACATATTCGCAACATGTTTGTCATACTTGATACAAAGGAGGGAATATCATGGGTGCAAAATGGATTAAACTTTCCGTGTTATATTTAATTGTAGGAATTGCTTTTGGACTATTTATGCATTATGCGTTCGATCTCCGTTGGGGTGCTACACACGCACACATTAACGTTGTTGGTTGGTTAACAACAGGTTTAATAGGTATTATTTATTCTGTCTACCCACGCGCTGGAAATAGTGGTTTAGGAGTATTTCAGTTCTGGACATACAATATCGGATTGCCAGTGTTATTATTCGGAATGGGGTATATTCAAATCGATCCAGGCTTACTGATGGAAATTACGGTAAGTGGTGGAGGAATACTCGTTGCGATCAGTGTTCTCGTATTTCTTGTAAATGTATTTACAAATATTCACGAGACAGACCGCGCATAAATAGCCAAAAATGAAGCACAATCACCTAAGGGGGGAAGTTCCTCTTAGGTGATTTTTTATAAAAAAAGCTTCTTCGACAGCTTTTGACTGTCGAAGAAGCGAATCATGTACGATTAAGAAGGGAGTAAATACACAAATACGCAAAAGAAATGGGCTGCTGAACCTGCAATGACAAATACATGCCAAATCGCGTGATGGTATTTAAACCCGCGCCATACATAAAAAACTGCGCCAATCGTGTAAAATAGTCCACCGACAACGAAAAGGATGAGCCCGTTTGTATCTAAGTTTGCCACAATGGTATTCCAACCAATGACGACAAGCCAACCCATGACGATATACAAAAAAGTTGAAGCGAGTACGAACTTTTTGACGAAAAAAGCTTTGAAGATTGTCCCGCCAATTGCGAGTCCCCATACAATTCCAAAAAGTGTCCACCCGAGAGCACCTTGTATGACGATAAACGTAAAAGGTGTATAACTTCCAGCGATGAAGAAATAAATGGCTGAGTGGTCGAAAATTTCGAAAAGGTCTTTTGCCTTACCAGGCGGGAGTGCATGGACCATCGTTGAGGAAAAATATAAAAGAAACATTGTAATCCCAAAGATTGTGAAGCTAACAACATGCCAAGCTGTTCCGTATATAGATGCAAAAACGATTAATAACACAAGCGCGGCAATGCTAAGGATCGCTCCAATGCCATGGGTAATCGCGTTTGCTATTTCTTCTTTTTTAGTAAATGTGTGTGTTTCTGACATAAATTCACTTCCTTTTAGCTACTGAACGTGAAGCAGCATCCTATGCTCCCTATTATAACAGATAAATGTATAGTTATGATTATATTCTTTTTTTATTTTTCATAAAAGCCATTGGTAATTGGTTAGAAAGTTATATATACTAATAATGAAAGCGTTTTCTACATTGGGTCAAGGGGGTGTTTAAGATTTGGACGGCATCAAATAAGCAATTGTGGAAAGGGCGAGTCGATCAAGATTCGTCTAGTTTACGTTACCATCAAGTGGTTCAGTGTGTAGATATTGACGCTCTTAATAATCATGAAGGAACTCAAGCATTTAGTTTCATTGGCTTTGCTTCTGATGAAGGTGTTCGTAGAAACAAAGGAAGAGTAGGGGCGAGAGAAGCACCTGATGCCATTCGTCAACGATTAGCGACTCTTCCATACCATCATTCTGCATGTCCAATGATTGATGTAGGAAATATCACTTGTACTGACCAAAAGCTCGAACAGGCGCAGAAAGCACTAGGGAAAGGAGTGCATCAATTACTTTCGAAAAATTATATTCCAATCATTGTAGGAGGAGGGCATGAGACGTTATACGGACATTATTTAGGCGTACGGGAATATATCGGGGATGAACGATCGCTTGGCATCATTAATATTGATGCGCATTTTGACTTACGTGATGACGAAACGCCATCTTCGGGGACAATGTTTCATCAAATCATGCATCATGATGACAATGTTGGATATCTCTGTTTAGGGATTCAAGAGTTAGGCAATACAAAAGCGTTATTTGATGAAGCTGAAAAAGTAGGTTGTACGTATATGTACGCTGAGGATGTATTGAAAGATGAAAAAACATATGAAGTGATTGATACATTTGCGAGCAATCATGATGTATTATTATTAACTCTTTGTTCAGACGCAATCTCATCTTCGGTCGCTCCAGGAGTGAGTGCAGCCTCCCCATATGGATTAAGTGCGCCAGATGTACGTACACTTATTCAATATATTATTAGCAAAGAACAAACGATTAGTTTTGATCTATCAGAAGTCAATCCACTCATAGACGAACAAAACAAAACCGTTCAATTAGCGGCGCTGTTACTAGCCGATGGGATTGGTAGTTTTGCTCGAAAGTCTGATCTACCATGAGAAAAAGGTGGGAAGTAAATGGTCGAACTGACTGGAAATTCACTAACAATGGGTGCATTAAAAAGAATTTGTTATGACGGGGAAAAATTAACCATTGCCGAAAAAAGTATGGAACGTGTGAAAAAAAGTAGAAAAGCCGTTGAACGCATTACCCGTGATGAACAGCATATATATGGTATTAATACTGGATTTGGGAAATTCAGTGATGTCATGGTTGATGAGGAAGATGTACAAAAGTTGCAATTACATTTAATTCGTTCACATGCCAGCGGGGTAGGAGAGCCTTTTCCAGAAATCGTGTCACGTGCCATGATGGTTCTGCGATTAAATGCGCTCATAAAAGGGTATTCGGGTGTTCGGGTAGAGCTTATTCGTACACTCGAAAAACTGATTAATCATCACATCCACCCAGTCATTCCTGAACAAGGTTCATTAGGTGCATCAGGGGATTTGGCACCCCTTGCCCATTTGGCTCTCGTACTAATTGGTGAAGGATATGTGCACGGAGACGAGGGTACAAAACTAGCGAGCCATATGGTGCTAGAAAAACATGAAATAAAGCCGATTACGCTGCATGCAAAAGAAGGGCTAGCACTCATTAATGGAACCCAAGCAATGACTGCACAAGGCGTTATTAATTATTTAGAAGCGAGACAACTCGCCTTTGACAGTGAATGGATTGCTGCGCTGACAATGGAAGGGCTTGAGGGGATCATCGATGCATTTCATCCGAACATTCATGACGCGCGTGGATTCGCTGAACAAATAGATGTAGCTGAACGAATGCGAGCTTGGCTGGAAGGTAGTGCTCTCACTACACGCCAAGGAGAAAAACGTATGCAAGACGCGTATTCTTTACGATGCATTCCTCAAGTGCATGGAGCAACTTGGCAAACCCTTAATTACGTGAAAAAAACATTAGAAATTGAAGCAAATGCAGCAACAGATAACCCACTTATTTTTGAAGAAGATGACCTTGTAGTATCCGGTGGAAACTTTCATGGGCAACCGATTGCTTTTGCGATGGATTTTATGAAAATAGGAATCGCGGAACTTGCCAATATATCTGAGCGTAGAATTGAGCGTTTAGTGAATCCACAATTAAATGATTTACCACCGTTTTTAAGTCCTGAACCAGGATTACAATCAGGTGCGATGATTATGCAATATACAGCAGCCTCTCTCGTATCTGAAAATAAAACATTAGCTCATCCAGCAAGTGTTGATTCAATACCATCCTCTGCCAATCAAGAAGATCATGTCAGTATGGGCACCGTCGCAGCTCGACATGCTGCAATGATTATAAACAATGCACGAAACGTGTTAGCCATTGAAGCGATTTGTGCTGCCCAAGCAGTAGAACTGAAAGGAGTTGATCAAACATCACCAAAAACAAACGATAAGTGGAAAAAAATTAGACAACTAATTCCATCCATTACGCAAGACCGTGTTTTTTCAACGGATATTGAACAGATGCAGCAGTTTTTACGCCTGAAATAAAATAAAGGTAGCCAAACGAGACATAATTGATTATAATAAGATTTATCGCTTTATCACAGTAAAGTGAAAAAGAGTCTTAAGGAGTGCAAAATTATGTTTAATGCTGTTCTTATTAGTGTGATTGTTATGGTTGTTTTAAGTTTACTACGAATCAACGTCATCTTTGCGTTGATCATTGCGGCTTTAACTGCTGGCTTCATGTCGGGAATGGATCTAACAAAAGCTGCAGAAGTTATGATTTCGGGAATGGGTGGTCAATCTGATACCGCTTTAAGTTATATTTTACTCGGTATTTTTGCTGTCATGATTGGTTTTTCAGGAATTACTTCTATATTAGTGAAGCATATGCTGTCTATTTTTAGCGGAAAGAAAATGTGGCTCGTATTATCCATTGCAGTCATCGCTTCTTTCTCGCAAAATATTGTGCCTGTGCACATTGCATTTATACCTATTTTAATACCACCATTATTAAAACTATTTGATCAAATTAAATTAGATCGAAGAGCGGTTGCCGCTGCGTTAACATTTGGTCTGAAGACACCTTATATTACCATTCCAGTTGGATTTGGACTGGTGTTCCAGAAAATTATTCGTGATGAGATGACTGATAATGGAATGGCAATTTCTTTAAAAGAAGTGACCCTTTCGATGCTCTTTCCTGGGGCCGCGATGGTTGTAGGTTTACTTGTTGCTGTATTTATTACGTATAGAAAAGACCGCGTTTCTAAAAAGGCAGAGGAATTCGATGTACAGGATATTGATATTGCAGAAGGAATCACAGAACAAAAAGAAGATGTAACGTGGAAATTATCACATACATTTACAGTGATCGCAATTATTGCAGCGCTGGTTGTACAGATATGGACAGATTCATTAGTACTAGGAGCTCTATCAGGAATTATTATCTTATTTGTTTGTCGAGTGGTTAAATTGTTTGAAGGCGATAAAGTTGTTAATGAAGGTATCGGCATGATGGGTATGATTGCGTTTGTCATGCTAATCGCTTCCGGATATGCGACAGTTCTTAAGGAAACGGGAGCAATTGATGAACTTGTCGAAGGCGCACTCAACATTACTGGTGATTCACCATTTATGATTGCACTATTTATGTTAGCCGTTGGTTTAATTATTACGATGGGAATTGGAACTTCTTTTGGAACGATCCCAATCTTAGCAGCTCTTTACGTACCGGTATTTATGGCAGCTGGATTCTCGGTTATGTTAAGTGCAACGTTAATCGGTACAGCTGCAGCGCTTGGAGATGCAGGTTCTCCTGCTTCAGACTCCACACTTGGACCAACTGCGGGCCTAAATGCAGATGGAAGACACCACCATATTTGGGAGACATGTGTGCCAACGTTTTTACACTACAATATCCCATTGTTCATATTCGGACTGATCGCTGCACTCGTTCTATAGTGACAACACATGACTCATAATAGGAGATGATGAATTTGAAGCATGTAGAACCTCAGTTTGTGGAGCAATATCGGGGGAGTGAATTGCATACAAAGGGCTGGATTCAAGAGGCAGCCCTTCGTATGATCAATAACAATTTACATCCTGATGTTGCCGAACATCCAGAAGATCTCGTTGTGTATGGTGGCATAGGAAAAGCAGCACGGAATTGGGAAAGTTATGAAGCAATCGTACGAGAATTAAAGACATTAGAAAATGATGAAACGTTACTCATTCAATCAGGGAAACCTGTCGCTGTATTTAAATCACATCCAGACGCACCGAAAATATTATTAGCCAACTCAAATCTAGTCCCTGCGTGGGCAAATTGGGAGCACTTTAATAAACTCGATCAAAAAGGGCTCATGATGTATGGGCAAATGACGGCAGGAAGTTGGATTTATATAGGAAGCCAAGGTATCGTCCAAGGAACATACGAGACTTTTGCTGCGTGTGGGAGACAACATTTTGATGGAACATTGCAAGGAACCATTACAGTAACCGCTGGGCTTGGAGGTATGGGAGGTGCACAACCTCTCGCAGTAACGATGGCTAAAGGAGTATGTATTGCTATTGAAGTGGATCAAACGAGAATTGACCGTCGACTTGAAACGCGGTATGTAGACATCCAAGCAGACAATTTAGAAGATGCCATTTCTAAAGCTAAGGAGGCAAAAGAAAAGGGTGATCCTTTGTCCATTGCCCTCCTCGGAAATGCAGCTGAAATCCTGCCGGAAATGTTGCATCAACATTTTATTCCAGACGTATTAACGGACCAAACGTCAGCTCATGATCCTGTGAATGGATATACTCCTGTACAAATGACGTTAGACGAAGTGCGACAATTAAAAACCCGTGATCCAAAGCGATTAGAAAAGCTAGCAAAACAAAGTATAGTGACGCACGTAAAAGCTATGCTAGAGATGCAAAACAGAGGGGCAATTACGTTTGATTACGGAAATAATATCCGACAAGTTGCTAAAAATGAAGGGGTTGAACATGCCTTTGATTTTCCAGGCTTTGTTCCGGCGTACATTCGCCCGCAATTTTGTGAAGGGAAAGGGCCGTTTCGCTGGGTAGCATTGTCAGGGGATCCAGCTGATATTTATGCACTAGATGAGGCAATTTTACGGGAGTTCAGTGAAAATGAGCATCTATGTCAATGGATTCGGATGGCACAAGAGAAAATCGAATTTCAAGGTCTGCCAGCACGTATTTGTTGGTTTGGATATGGCGAACGAGCTAAGTTTGGCCGGATTATCAATGATATGGTAGCTAGTGGAGAGCTTAAAGCACCTATCGTCATTGGGCGAGATCATTTAGATTCAGGATCAGTCGCTTCGCCCAATCGAGAAACCGAATCGATGAAAGACGGAAGTGATGCAGTTGCAGATTGGCCGATTTTGAATGCGCTCATCAATAGTGTCGGTGGTGCCAGTTGGGTGAGTGTGCATCATGGAGGCGGAGTTGGGATGGGGTATTCCCTTCATGCAGGGATGGTCATCGTAGCGGATGGTACGAAAGAAGCTGAAGCAAGACTTGAGCGTGTGCTGACGACAGATCCTGGGATGGGCATTGCTCGTCACGTTGATGCAGGATATGAAATAGCAAAACAAACCGCTCGAGAAAAAGGTGTTCATATTCCAATGGTAGCAGATGAGGAGGAGGCATAAGTGGAACATATGATATACATTCAAAACGCAGCAGAAGTCATTACCATGAAAAATCATACCGATCGACCTGCTAGAAAAGAAGCAATGGACGAACTTAATATTATTAAAAATGGAAGCGTTCTCATTGCGGACGGAAAAATAGTAGCTGTAGGTTTAGATGAAGACTTACAAGAAACCTATCTTGACCAAATCAACGAAGCAACGGTCATTGACGCCCGAAATAAAATCGTAACTCCCGGTCTCATTGATCCACATACACATATCGTTCATGCAGGAACAAGAGAAAATGAGTATGCCATGCGACTTCAAGGAAAGTCATACATGGAAATTATGAATGCTGGAGGAGGCATCCACGCAACAACCCGCGCAACACAATCTGCAAGTTTTGAACAACTGTACGAAGAAACAAAAGTACGTATGGACACTTTTTTAAAAAATGGTGTAACGACGATTGAAGCTAAAAGTGGATATGGACTGACGACAGAACATGAAATGAAACAATTAGAAGTAGCGAAAAAGTTAGATGAAGACCACCCGCTTGATCTCATCTCTACATTTATGGGGGCACATGCTGTACCAATGGATTATAAAGATGATCCAGAAACATTCGTTGATCTCGTAATGGAAGAAATGATTCCTGAAATAGCGAAACGGAATTTAGCCACATTCAATGATGTTTTTTGCGAAAGGGGTGTCTTTACTCCAGCACAATCGAAGCGCATTTTACAAGCGGGAAAAGAATATGGACTCATACCTAAAATTCATGCCGATGAAATTGAACCGTATGGAGGTGCTGAAATAGCTGCGGAAGTTGGCGCAATTTCAGCAGATCACTTATTAAAAGCTTCGGACGAAGGTATTCAAGCAATGGCTGAACAAGACGTAATGGGCGTATTGCTTCCAGGTACAGCTTTCTTTTTAATGGCCGAGTTTGCCAATGCTCGAAAAATGATTGATAGCGGTGTACCCGTTGCGCTATCAACTGATTTTAATCCTGGGTCATCCCCGACAATTTCTTTACAATTTATTATGAATCTAGGATGTTTGCAAATGGGAATGACACCTGCAGAAGTGCTCACCGCAACGACAATTAATGCTGCACACGCAATTGGTGTTGCCGACACAATTGGCAGTTTAGAAGTAGGAAAAAACGCTGACGTGACAATTTTCAACGTACCCAATCACCTCGTCTTATCCTATCAGTACGGGATGAATCACGTAGATACAGTAATAAAATCAGGTAGAGTCGTTGTCGAAAATGGTTTATTATACGGATGAATGGAATAAATAACATGTGAAAAAAGTAGGTTGCTTCTTCATAAAAAGCAAACCTACTTTTTTTGGAAAGAAATTCAGTGATATTCTATAAAAAATCATCACTAGATAACAGCTCATAAATCGCTTCTATGACTGGAGTAAATGCACTTGTTTCCTTCCATCTCATATATACAGGAAGGGATGGTAAATTAGCCGAAAGTTTATAGGCGTGTATATGAGGCACATTAAAGTGCACATCATACAAGGATTTCGGAATAGCCGCATATCCTTGTCCAGCTAAAATCAATTGTCGCATTAAATTTAAATTACTAATGATTTTGAAATCTGTAATGTGCAAGTGTTTAATGACATGTTGAAAGTGATTTAAATAACGTTCCAATGCAGGATTACTATTTAATAGTAATGGTTTATTCATGGTGCTTATATATTGTGGATTCTTCAAGGTTTCTTCATAATCCTCTTCATGAAAAACAAAAACCGTTTCATCCAAGGCGAGTAACTTTGTGTTTGGTTGGTCTGTTTCATCTGTACTATAAAAAATGATGAGATCAAGGGCATCATAATCCATTAACTCAATTAAGTTATTTGTCGCCGTAGTTACAAACTCAAATTGAACGGTTGGGAACTCTTCAACTAAAAGGTTGATGACCTTTTCTGATAAATTGGCTGTTAAGTAATTATTAATGCCAATTCGAAACGTATCATTCATTTCCTCAATGGTTTCCAAAAGTGATTCATTGTTCATATCTTTATAGTTTTCTTTAATACTCGTAAAGTCATTAAGTTTGTGAAGCATGTCAATCGCATGAGGAAGTAGGACGACCCCATAATTTGTTAAATGAACCCCTTGCCAATCTCTCGTTAATAGCGGAATCTCGAGTTGTTCTTCTAAATTTTTAATTCTCGTACTTAACGTCGGTTGTGTAATATGTAAAGCCTCAGCTGCTTTAGACATACTTTTATATTTACTGATGGCTAAAAATGAACGAAATACTTCTAAGTGCATAGGACATCCCCCTAATTTTCTGAAAATTTATATCATAGGTCTAAAGTCAGATATCAAAATTCTCAATTTCTATTTATTCAAATATATACGTATAATTTTAATATAAGAATAAAGAAAGGGCAATGACTAGGTGTCTCATAGGTGTTTTTTTTGAGGAGAATATTATGAATTTTTTAAAAAAGGTGGATGTGTTTTATGAAAGATGTAGTACGAGAAAAGGTGCAAGCGATTGAAGAAGATATGATTCAATGGAGAAGATATTTACATACGTATCCTGAAGTCTCTTATGAAGAAGTCAAAACTTCACAATTTGTCTATGATACTTTACAATCATTTGGAGACATTGAAGTTACAAGACCGACGCGTACAAGTGTTATGGGACGATTGGTTGGCCATACACCAGGAAAAACACTAGCCATTCGCGCAGATATGGATGCGCTGCCAATTCAGGAACAAAATGATTTCGCGTATGCCTCGAAAAATGACGGTGTCATGCACGCATGTGGACATGACGGTCATACAGCTATTTTATTAGGAACAGCGAAAATCCTTGCAGAGATGCAAAGTGAAATTGTTGGAGAAATACGTTTTTTATTTCAACATGCAGAAGAACTCCATCCAGGAGGAGCGCAGGAAATGGTGAAAGCGGGAGTGCTAGAAGGTGTTGACCAAGTGATCGGACTGCATCTCTTAACGCCAATTGACCATCATTTTATCGCTATTGGGGAAGGTGCTATGACGGCTAATAGTGATACATTTCATATAACCATTCAAGGGAAAGGTGGACATGCATCTGAGCCAGAAAAAACAATCGATCCCATTGGTATCGGTGCTGAAGTTGTTAGTAATCTTCAACAAATACCATCAAGAAATATTGGCGTGAATGATAAAGTTGTGTTATCTGTTACAAAGTTTCATGCCGGAACAGCGAATAATATTATTCCATCAACGGTAGAAATAACTGGATCGGTTCGTACGATTCATGAAAAAACGCGGGCACTCATTCCTAAACGAGTGGAACAAATTGTAGACGGTCTTACGAAGGCTCATGGTGCGACATATGACTTGGCGTACAATTACGGATATAGTGCAGTGGTAAATGACAAACATGTATCTAAAGAAATCACACGTATTTCAAGAGAGTTATTTGGAAATGAACGGGTTCTGATTTTTCCACCAGGGTCGATGATGGGTAGTGAAGACTTCTCAGCGTTTTCAAATGAAGTTCCTGGATGTTTTATCGGACTTGGTGCTGGAAATAAAGAAGCAGGTATTGTCCATCCACACCACCATCCAAAGTTTACTATTGAAGAAAGTTCTTTAGTAAAAGGTGTTAACATATTTGTAACAGCTGCTTTAGAAATGAATAGATAGAGCATATATAAAACAGATTGTAAAGGGGGAATCGTATGGAAATACTCGTAGCTTTCTCTGTGCTTGCTGGGTTTCTTTTACTGGGTACTTTACTACGAGCAAAATTAAAGTTTTTTCAATATATCTTTTTACCAGCATCCGTCATAGGTGGCTTTATCGGATTCATTTTTGGACCGATGATTTTGAAAAGTTATGCAGTCATTCCTATTCCAGAAGATTGGCTAACGATTTATTCTTTATTACCAGGAATATTGATTGTTCCAGTGGTAGCATCTGTACCTTTTGGAGTGAAGTTCAAGCGCATTTTCGGCAAACAAGCAAAAGAAGAAAAGCAACGTCTGGGCGCGAAAGTTGAAAAGAAGCAATCTTCTGCTACTAGAAATGTAATCTTGCTTTTATTCGTATTATTTCTCGTCACGCAAAGCCAAGGAGTCATTGGATTAGCGGTCCATTACGTGTTTAGTATATTTAGCCCAGGAACCGATTTTTATCCAACGTTTGGGACAGAAGTTGCCGCAGGGTTTTCTGGAGGACATGGAACAGCAGGAGTTATAGGTAACTTATTACATGGCATGAATGAACCGTACTGGGAAATAGCTCAAGGGGTAACCGTTACGATGGCAACGTTTGGAATTATTTGTGGGATATTGATTGGTATTGCTCTCATTAATTTTGCCTCTCGAAAAGGGCACACAGAGTTTTTTAGTAGGCCTGGTGAATTTTCGAGCAGTATGTTAAAAGGATATGAGCGGGATCCTCATAAGCGTGAAAGTATCGGTCAAGAAACAACAGTTAGTACGTCGATTGATACACTTGCTTTTCATATGGCTATTATTTTAGCCGGTAGTGGGTTGTCTTATGGACTGCTTGCATTTATCAAATTTATCGGAATTCCTTTATTAGATAGTATTCCTGTGTGGGCATATACAATTATTGTTATGTACGGGGTATGGTGGCTAATGACGCAACTGAATGTCAGTTGGATGGTAGACAAAGCGATTATGTCAAAAATCGCAAGCACATTTACGGATTTTGCAGTTGTAGCTGCCATCATTAGTATCCCAATAGAGGCTGTGATGTCTTACTTCCTGCCGGTGATCGTAACAATACTGATTGCTTTAGCGGTGACGACCTATGGAGCATATTGGTTATGTAAGCGATTGTTTAAACGCTTTTGGTTTGAGAGAAGTATGGCAGTGCTCGGAACGACAACTGGAGTGTTTATTACAGGATTGTTGTTACTAAAAATGGTCGATCCAGAGTATAAATCATCTGTTTTGACAGAGTATTCGATTAGTTATTCAGTGAATTCTATTTTCAGTTTTGTCATTATTCCACTGATGTTTGGAGTACTAATTTCACAAGGAATCGCGATTGGTCTACTTGTAAATATTGGTATTGTAGCAATCGGAGCTATTATGTTATTTTTCTACCAGCGAAGGAAGTATGATTCATCAGAAGCACTGGAATGATAGAAAATAAGAAATACAAATGGAAAACGCCATACATATTGATGGCGTTTTTTCATTTGTCAATCTTCATAAATCGCCCAATCAATCGGTTCTTGGTTCGAACGTTTTAAATATGCATTAGCTGCTGAAAAGGGGTGACTACCGAAGAATCCTCTATAAGCAGACAATGGACTTGGATGTGGAGATGTAATGATATAATGTTTGTCTGTATCAATGAGTTTCACTTTTTGTTGGGCAGCTTTTCCCCATAATATATAGACGATTGGTTGTTCCTTATCGTTTAACGTACGAATGATCTCATCCGTAAACATCTCCCAGCCTTTCCCTCTATGAGAAAATGCTTTCCCTTTTTCTACCGTAAGAGTTGTGTTGAGTAAAAGTACCCCTTGTTTAGCCCATTTGATTAAATTTCCATGACTCGGAATCTCGCATCCTAGATCACTTGCAAGCTCTTTCCATATGTTTTTTAACGAAGGAGGCATAGGAACACCCCTTTGAACAGAAAAACTTAACCCATGTGCTTGGTTCGGGCCATGGTAAGGGTCTTGCCCAAGAATGACCACTTTCACATGTTGAAATGGAGTATAATGAAGCGCGTTAAAAATATCATTCATTGGTGGATAAATCGTTTTAGCTGCATATTCATCTTTTAAAAATGTACGTAGATTCTTATAATAAGGCAATGCAAATTGCTTCCTTAATAAAGGTTCCCAATCATTTGTAAGTATTTGTTGTGTCAATCCATCACTTCCTCATTGTATTTTCTGTTTTCCTAGACGTATTTTACACACACTTATCATACAAAAAATGGAGTGCATGTATCAATCGTTTTTTGATAGTGGTCGTATGTGGGTCAAATATGAGTCCATAGAACTATAAAAATCTCTAAATATTGTAAATAACAGTTGTTTCTTGTTGAAAAAATAAGTATAATGTAGCGTAGTAAGTTTTTCTTAGGAGGAGACGCGCATGAAGCGTAGCGAAGTTAGAAAAAATAAAAAGAAACGGTGGTACAAAATACCGCTTATTGTTTTAAGTGTACTAGTTATTATAGGTGGAGTTTGGTTACTATCGATTTACAATAAAGCAAAAACAACCGTGAATGATAAAATGTATCAAGAAGTTGAATCCATAGATAAAGCTGTTTCAAAGAAAAAAGTGAAAGATAAAGAGCAACTAAATGTTCTTATTATGGGAATTGATGTAAGTGAAGGAGATTCAGGTCGTTCCGATTCGATGATGGTTGCTACATTAAATCCACAAGAAGATTCGATGAAACTAATCAGTATCCCACGTGATACACGTACGGAAATTATCGGTAAAGGAATCGATGATAAAATTAACCATGCGTATTCTTTCGGTAAAGAAGATATGGCTATTGCGACTGTGGAGAATTTTTTAGACATTGAAATTGATTACCATATTAGTTTAAATATGACAGGTTTACAAATGCTCATTGATGAACTCGGCGGAGTGACAGTGAATAGTGAACTTGCTTGGCAAGATGGTAGCTATAATTTTGAAAAAGGACCAACAGATTTGGACGGTAAAAAAGCTCTAGCTTACGTTCGTATGCGTAAAGAAGATCCCTCCGGTGACTTCGGTCGTGCGAAGAGACAGAGACAAGTCGTTGAAGCGATGATTAAAAAAGGCGCATCTATTGGCTCAGTTAATAAGGTTGGAAGTATAATAGATATACTTGGAGATGATAATCTTAAAACGAGTGCTGATTTTGATGATGTAAAACGTCTCTTTACTGGATATTCAGGAGTACGTAAAAATATTGAAAGCTATCAAGTTCAAGGCCAAGGGCAAATGATCGATGGAATTTATTATTATGTAGTTTCTGAAGAAGAAAAACAAAATGTCCATCAAATGATTATGAACAATTAAAAACGTTGCTAATCAAATTCTCATGTACGAGTGCGTACATGAGAATTTTTATGTCTACATGCTATCAATCACACGATTTACACAAAAGTTTTAATAATGATTTAAAATAATACGATATATGCCGATATAAACAATGAATAAAAAAATGAGTTTTATGAAATTATTATGACAAGAAGATGAAAATTCCGAATTATCAATATATAACGTTGAGGACAGGAGGGAAAACATGAATGTTCCATGTCAAACAGAAGACAATAATGAACAGCTGCTTTGTGAAAAACAAGTCATGTTTTTAGATGAGTTTTTAAAGACAAGAATGAAAAAGGCATTTGAAGATATATTAGGGAATAAAAAAACTGGTTTTAATAGCGGGCATATTGCCGAAGAGTGGGAATTTATTCATTACGAAGATGCAGGGAATAACTGGAGAACAGACGGTGATTTATTTTGTGAATGTGGAAGAAAACTTCGGTATCAATACACATTAGCGAATAAGACTACAGGCTTACAAAAACACTTTGGTTTGAACCATTTAACAGAACATACAGGAATTCAACCAGACGTTGCTCGTCAAATTGTAAAGGAACTGAAGCAGTTAAAAAGTGAGAAACGTGAAATCATTCAGAAATGTATCGATGATTGGACACTCACATCTGAAGGAATTAAATGGATGCCACCTCTGGATCAATTACCTGAAGATATTTCTTGGCATCTTACAGAGCAAATGCCGTTACTAGAACGTCAATTGAAACGTCTCAGGCAAATCATTCAAGAAGAAAGCCGACGTTTGAACGAGAAAGCCTTGCAAAAAATTGTCGCTGAAGAGAAAAAGAAATTAGCAGAAAAAGGGCTTTTATAACAACATATATTTTCTACTGTGGTACAATTATGCGGTGATTATGAAAATACAGTATTGAAATCACGTCAAAGAAGGGAATTTATGTTGTATGAACATACCATTTAAACAATGGAGTGCATGGACTCTAGTATTATTTTGGATGGGCGTTATTTTTTATTTATCTCATCAACCGGCAGATGAATCAAGTGCACTGAGCTCTGGAATCGTCGAACAGATCATAGCTTTTTTTGAAACGATTACGAGAAAGTCGTTTTCTGATGCAGATTGGATGCATTATTTTATCCGAAAAGGTGCGCATTTGTTTGCATATTTTTTATTAGCCATATTGCTCATGCATGCGTGGTTGCAAACAGGTTGGCGAGGCGCGAAACAAATCATTGTCACACTTATTATGTGTGTTCTTTACGCTACTTCAGATGAAATTCACCAACTGTTTATTCCTGGAAGAAGCGGTGAAGTAACAGACGTTATCATTGATTCTGTAGGAGCTTCGATTGGTATACTTACATTTTTAATCATTCATAAAATCGTTCTACTTATACAAAAACACAAAAAATCCACCTAAGTATTGTAGGCGGATTTTTTGTTTCTTCTTACTCTTCTAACGTCACTTCTTGTAACTGTAAGATTTGCGTTGGTAATTGAGTTAGTCCTTTGACTTCATCCCTGACACCTAATATATACTCCTGATGATGAATGTAAATCATTGGTGCAATTTCAACTAATAGTTCTTGTGCTTCTCCATAAATCTCTAAGCGCTCATCATCTCCTGGAGTTTTACGTCCTTTTTCGAGTAATGCATCTAACTCAGGATCATCTGTAAACGTACGGTTTCCAGGTTCTCCGAAGTTATCTGAATGGAATAATGCATACATGGCATAGTCAGCGTCCCCAGTAGGCGTCGACCAACCTAGGATAAACATATCATGCTCACCGTTCGCCGTTTCCTCAAGATATGCACCCCACTCAATTTCTTCTACTTTTACTTCAATGCCAATTTCTTTTAATTGTGATTGTAAATTTACCGCTGTATCGATTCGCTCTCGGCTATCATTTGTCCAAATGGTTGTTTCAAATCCATCCGGATATCCAGCATCAGCAAGCAACTCTTTTGCTTTTTCAATGTCGTAATCAAGTCCTGATACACTGTCGTCAAACCCAAATACATCTGGTGGAATCGGGCCAATGGCTGGAATTCCGAATCCATCATAAATCCCCTCGATGATTTCTTCTTTATCAATCGCCATCGAAATCGCCTGACGAACCCGCACATCATCAAATGGTTCTTTATCCATATTAAATCCAATATAGGACAGACTTACACTCGATTGTGTTTGTACACCAGCACCGTCTGTTTGTTCAATTTGATCGTAGTCAGATGGACTTAATGGGTCTGCGATATGTGATTCCCCTGTCTCCAGTTCAGCAACGCGTGTTAAATCTTCGGAGACTACTTTAAATACGACAGAATCTAGTAATGCATTGTCTCCCCAATAATCTTCATTTCGTACGAGACGGATAGAATCACCAGATTTCCATTCGTCAAAGACAAAATATCCTGTTCCAACTGGATTTTCATTGACAACTGATCCAGGATCTTCGCCGTCTTCCATCGCTTCATAATCTTGTTCGATGATGTCCAGTGCTACCATCGCTCCTCCGCTATGAGCTAAATGTGCAGGAAGGGGTGCGAATGGATACTCGGTCGTAAATCTCACCGTGTAATCATCAACGACTTCAATATCTGTAACCATTTCAAATAAAAACTTACGAGGAGAAGCCATATCGTCATCTAACACTCTCTCGATATTTGCTTTTACAACATCGGCATTAAATTCAGATCCGTCATGAAATGTAATATCCTCCCGTAATGTAAATTCCCAAATATCGTCTTCTACTGCTTCCCAGCTTTCTGCAAGTTGTGGTTGAACGTCTAAATTTTCATCCAGTTGGGTGAGAGATTCATAGATGTTTTCTTGTACATCACTTGAAGGTACATCGTTGGAACCAGCTGGATCAAGCGATACAGCTTCAGCAGATTTAGCGATTACGAGTTCATTGTCTCCACTGATCTCACTACTTTCCTCTTCGTCATCATCTCCCTCAGACTCTGAAGCGTCGTCATCATCTGTTTCTTCTTCTTTAGCGTCATCTTCACCATCATCACTGCCTGGCTCACTAGCACATGCTATGAGTGCAATGCTGAGAAGAAGAGTTAAGACGAACAGAAGAAAGGACTTCTTTTGTACTGTCATTTGATTACCCCCTATTTTTAAATGCTTTTTCAGTTTCATACACGATATTCCTTGTTCAGTAATTTGATAAAGTATTCGTTTCATTGTTAAGGAATGGTTGTATGAAATTGAATTTAGTGCATACACATATACAAAGTCTATGAGGAGAGGGTGGGAAATATTAATGAATGTTCAAACAGATAATGATGCTATGAAGGTAAAGAAAAAACAACATCCAAGAGCAGAAGCATTTAAAAATTTTATGTATCGGTTTCGAAAAAACAAAGCTGCACTTATTGGTGGAATTTTAATTCTTTCTTTTATAGTCATTGCGATTGTGGGACCGTTTTTTACTCCATACACATTTGATGAGCAGGAGATGACAAATAAATTAGCATCTCCTTCCGCTGAGAATTGGTTTGGAACCGATCATTTTGGGAGAGACATTTTTAGTCGAGTCATTCACGGAATGAAAATCACGCTTTATATTGGTTTTTTCTCAGTTATATTAGGCGGAACGGTTGGCGTTTTTTTAGGCATTATCTCTGGTTATTATGGTAGAAAAGTAGACGCAATCATTATGCGGTGTATGGATGTTCTGCTAGCTTTTCCAGGTATATTACTAGCCTTAGCTATTGTAAGTGTACTCGGCGGAAGTTTAAATAACGTCGTGATCGCTGTAGCCGTCTTTTCAGTCCCGGTCTTTGCCCGGATTGTTCGTAGTTCTACTTTAGAGGTCAAAAACTTAGAATATATCGATGCGATCAAAGCCCTCGGAGCGTCAGATGGACGAATTATTAGTAAGCATATTTTGCCAAATGTAATGTCTCCATTGATCGTTCAAGCGACGCTGAATATTGCTACAGCCATTTTAGCGGCTAGTGGACTATCTTTCTTAGGATTAGGTGCAGATCAACCAACCCCAGAATGGGGATTGATGTTGAGTGATGGCAGGAATTATTTATTTAAAGCTCCGCACGTAGCATTTTTCCCAGGGGTTGCAATTGTATGTGTTGTACTTGCTTTTAATATTTTAGGAGACGGGTTGAGAGATGCACTTGATCCGAAAATGAAGCTGTAGAAAGGAGTGTAGCTCTGTGTTTACTTTTATTGTTCGACGCTTACTGCAAACGATACCTGTTTTAATTGGTGTGACGATTCTTGTGTTTAGTTTAATGCATCTCATTCCGGGAGACCCAGCACAAATAATGGCTGGGGAAAGTGCTCCAGGCCATCAAGTAGAAGCCATTCGTGATCGACTAGGTCTCAATGAGCCGCTCCCTGTGCAGTATGGAAAATATGTAGCCAATCTTATGCAAGGAGATTTAGGCACGTCTATTCGTAATAGTAAATCTGTCGCAGGAGAAATAGGCTCTCGATTTTGGGTAACAGTAGAACTGGCCGTGTATAGTACGATTTTAAGTATTTTTCTCGGACTGATTGCGGGAATTGTGTCCGCTGTTCGGCAATATTCATTTGCCGATATTAGTTTAATGATTATTGCTTTATTTGGATTGTCGATGCCGAACTTTTGGTTAGGCTTAATGCTCATGCAGTGGTTTGCCATTGGTATTGACGTGCCCAGTTGGATTCCATTTATTGAATCGACCAATTGGTTCAAACCTTCGGGGTGGGGGAGTTTCAGCCAAGTCGTATTACCGGTTATTACACTTGGAACCAGTGGGGCAGCAATTATTGCACGCATGACACGGTCAAGCTTATTAGAAGTGATTAGTGAGGATTATATTCGGACAGCACGAGCAAAGGGAGCAAAAGAACGCGTCGTTATTTATCGGCATGCGCTTAAAAATGCCCTCATTCCTGTTGTAACAGTAGTAGGACTGCAATTTGGTGGACTGCTTGGCGGAACGGTGCTCACAGAAACAGTTTTCGCTATTAATGGAATGGGCTCACTCATCATCGATAACATTCAAGCGCGAGATTTCCCCATCGTCCAAGGCACCATTTTAGTTGTCTCGCTCTTATTCGTATTTGTCAATTTAATCGTTGATATATCCTATCATTTCCTAAACAAACGGATTGATTTAAATGATTGAATTTCATAATTACCGCTTTGACCTATATCTATGGATACTGTAGTTTCGAACGGTCTAACGAAACTACAGAAGTAATAGATATAGCCTAAAATAAATATTATGGAATTCAATATAAGATTGAATTTCATAATTACCGCTTTGACCTATATCTATGGATACTGTAGTTTCGAACGGTCTAACGAAACTACAGAAGTAATAGATATAGCCTAAAATAAATATTATGAAATTCAATATAATGATTAAAAATGAGGTGATCGAATGCCAATGAAACCGAGTGATTCAGATAATTTGTTAACCGTTCAAGATATACGAACGTCTTTTTATTCTCAACATATAGAGGTAAAAGCAGTCGATGGAGTGTCTTTCTCTTTACCAAAAGGAAAAACCGTTGGGATTGTTGGGGAATCAGGATCAGGAAAAAGTGTGACAGCATTATCGTTGTTACGGCTTATTCGTGAACCTGGAAAGATTAAGAGTGGAAAAATTTTGTTTAAAGGTGAGAATCTATTGGAAGCATCAGAAAGTGAGATTCGAAAGATCCGTGGAAAAGAAATATCAATGATTTTCCAAGAACCTATGACCTCACTCAATCCAACATATACCGTTGGACAACAGATTAGCGAATCATTCCAAATTCATGAAGGGATACGGAAAAAGGAAGCTAACCGACGTTCTGTAGACATGCTAAAACTCGTAGGCATACCTTCACCGGAAAAACGAATTCATCAATATCCCCATGAATTATCTGGTGGAATGAGGCAACGAGTAATGATTGCCATGTCTCTTGCATGTAATCCACAATTATTAATTGCTGATGAGCCAACGACAGCTCTTGACGTCACGATCCAAGCGCAAATTTTAGAGTTGATTAAAGACCTTCAGAAGCAATTGGAAATGTCTGTTTTATTAATTACCCACGATTTTGGTGTTGTATCGGAAACGTGTGATTTTGTTGCCGTGATGTATTGTGGAAAAATCGTTGAATACGCAGATGCACAAACCATTTTCAAGCGTCCACGACATCCTTACACGATTGGATTATTAAACTCGATACCTTCATCTGATGAGGATGTTGAAGGGGATTTACCTGTTATTCAAGGTACTGTTCCGAGTCCTGATGCATTACCTGAAGGATGCCGCTTTGCGCCACGTTGTCCATTTGCGAGTGATATTTGTTTTGAGAAAATTCCTGAACTCTTGTCTGATGAACATGACAATGAAGTACGGTGCTGGGCGTACGCAGATGAGTGGGATGGAGATCCTGAAGCGGAGGTGAAGATTCGTGCAGAAAGAATTACTCCAAGTAACTAATTTAAAGCAACATTTCCCCATTAAAGGGGGTGTTTTTGGTCGAACGATTAATCACGTGAAAGCAGTTGACGGTGTTACGTTTTCTGTTTTTGAAGGTGAAACCGTTAGTATTGTTGGCGAATCAGGTTGTGGAAAATCAACGACAGGCCGGGCTATTTTACGACTAGATGAACCGACAAGCGGTGAAGTGGTATATGATGGTGAAGATTTATTGTCCCATAATAAACGTAGAATGCGCTCCATTCGCAAGGATATTCAAGTGATTTTCCAAGATCCATTTGCATCGCTCAATCCACGACAAACCGTTCGGCAGATTTTACGTGAGGCGTTAGTTGTGCAAAATATAGTACCTAAAAGTGAACTGGATCAAAAAGTAATTGAATTAATGACAACTGTTGGATTGAATGAACAGCAAGCTGATCGGTATCCTCATGAGTTTAGTGGGGGACAAAGACAACGTATTGGCATTGCGCGAGCACTGTCTGTAAACCCTGAATTGATTATTTGTGATGAGGCAGTTTCTGCGTTAGATGTATCGATCCAAGCACAAGTGATTAATTTATTGAAAAGTTTACAACAAGAGTTTAGGTTGACGTATTTATTTATCTCCCATGACCTAGGTGTTGTTCGTCACATTTCTGATCGAGTCATTGTGATGTATCTAGGGAAGTTTGTAGAAATTGCTGATAAGAAGTCATTGTTTACAAACCCACAACACCCATATACAAAAGCATTACTTTCGGCGATTCCGAATATTAATGCAGAGAACAAGAGGGAGCGAATCATTCTTTCAGGAGATGTACCGTCACCAATCGATCCTCCTACTGGGTGTCGATTTCATACGAGGTGTCCATTTGCGACAGAGAAGTGCGTGACAGAAACACCGGAATTACGAACGACTGATTTTATGAAGGATGGTCATGTAGCCGCTTGTCATTATATAGAAGATATTGAAGCAGGAACACATGTGCCAATACGCGAAACATGAAAAAAGCTCTTCTAGTTGAACAAGAATATGCATACGAGCATTTCTTACTCATCTAGAAGAGCGAATGATGGTTATTATGGGATTGATTTGTTATATGTTCAAGTAACAGATGCAGTCGTCTTTTTCACGAGTAGCTTGTGTAACCTTCTACGAAACGCATTTGCATATCGAGCTTTATTTAAATGATTTGGTTTGCATTTACCGATAAGGTTGCGAATATCTCGGTCATGCACAATCAAACTACGGAATTTATCATTTGTCAGAAATTGTTGGAACCATGTCTCTTTTTTTAATGAACGAAAACTGTGACCGATATCTTCCTCGTCAACCTTTATAAATGGTAAAAAAATCGCTACGTTAAAAAAGTCAGTGAGGATTGAAAACATCTTTCAATTCACTCCTTCCTATCTGAAGTGTGATTTAATAAACTGAAAGGGGTTACATACTTTTATTTTACCACGAATAGATCTACTTGTGAACTTTAATTTCAATACATACTTTAGGACTAATGCAACTTGAATCTAAAGTTGTGTTTTTCTTTAAAAGCATGCATTGCAATCAAAATAGAAGCGTTTTCCTGTATACTTAACAATATTACTATTAGTTAATGAATTTCATAATACGTATTTTACGCTATGTCACTTCAACATGTAGTTTCGTTGAACCTTTCGAAACTACATGTTGGATTGATATAGCTAGGTTTGGTAATTATGAAATTCATTCTAATGCATTTGTGGGAGGAGATATGTTTACAATGAAACGTGTAATTTTGCTAAGTATGATTAGTCCGCTTTTATTCCTATTAATAGCCTGTGGAGAAGAGGAAGAAATTGAGACTGAAACAATTGAAGCGAAAGCAGAGAATGAAGAGGATTTTGTAGAAGTTTCAGTGAAAGATGCATTTTATGTTGCACTAAGCAATATAGAAGAAATAGAGGAAGATGAAGATAAAGAATTATTGATTGTAGAATTAGATATTAAGAACACGTACAGTGAAGACATACGTCTAGCTAATTCTCAAGATGTTCAATTGCTGGATGGAGATGAAGAAATTGATCCAATTACGTATGTTCATAGTGAATTTGATATTGAACGAGAAATCGATATTGACGTAGATGAAACATCTGAACATATGGTTGCTTTTCCAGTTGAAAATAATAAAACATATGACATCGCTTTATATCCACAAGTAACGATTGATGCAGAAGAACCTGTAATGGTTTCACTAGATACGAGTGCATATGCAGATAGTTACGAGGAATTGCAGAATCCAGCAAAAATGATTACTGCATACGTCGAAGAAGGGTATTTAGATAAGGAAAATCCAGATTTCGATGCGCTTGTCCGTGAAAATAAGGATAAGATTCAGAGCGATGCAGAAAAAGAGTTTTATAAGCAATTAGATAGAAGTTCCATCCACGGCTTCCCTGAAGAGGATTCTGAAGAAATTTATGAAATGTTTCGGTCAAAACTAGCTGAAGAAGCAAGCATTGATGCAGTCGTAAGAGAAAATATTCACGGAGAAGCCATTGTCGATTTCACGTACGAAACATTGTCTTTAGATAAACTCCATGATCTAATGGAAGAATATGAATCTGAGTATCATGATGAAAATGATGGATTTGATCCTAAAGAAGCTAATAAATATGCTCGGTCAAAAATCGATAGCATTATTGACGCATTAGAAACAGTGTCGGGAGAGTGGAAAATAGAGTTAGTTGAAAAGGATGGAAAGTGGGAGCTGGACTCTTCTGATTTTAAAAGTGATGCACTCATAGACATATTTGTGAATGGAAATGAATACGGAGAATAAAAGGTAATTGTATGTCCTTACATGAATGGAAAATAATGTAGGGACATTTTGTTTTCATTTAACCAATTTTCTTTGTACTATAGAAGACTAGGAGGTAGGAAAAATGAAAAAGTGTTTACTGACAGGATTTGAACCATTTTTGCATCATACATTTAATCCCACAATGGATGTAGCAAAAGAGTTAGACGGGAAAATCATAGGTAATTATGAAGTGGTTGGCCGAATTTTACCGGTAACTTTTGCTGAGAGTGGAGAACAGCTACTTACATATATAAAAGAAGAGCAACCGGATGTAGTGATTTCCTTAGGGTTAGCTGGAGGAAGAAATCATATTACACCTGAGCGCATTGCGATTAATTGCATGGATGGCGCGAAGGATAATAATGGCGTTCAGATGAATGGGGAAAAGATTAAAGAACATGGAAAAGATGGTATGCTTACAACACTACCAATCAAAGATATGGTCGAGGCTCTCCATGAAGCAGTCATTCCAGCAAGTATTTCAAATAGTGCAGGTACATATGTATGTAACCATGTGATGTATCAAGCATTACACTACTTTGAGGAAGAGGAAAAAAATGTTCCAGCAGGGTTTATACATATCCCACCATCTCATGCGCTAGCTTTAGAGCAAAAAAATGCGGCAAGTATGTCTCACGAAGACCTTACAAAAGCCATTCGCGTATGTATCGAACAACTCGCGTAAATTAAGGGGTACACAACGTCGGAAAGTTGTGTATCCTTGTTTTAGTTCCTCAAATCCGAGCCCCGACTGAAATCGCGGCACTATCTTTGTTTTTAGTTCCTCAATTCCCAGCACCTTCTGAAATTGAGTCACTATCCTACTTACAATACTTTCTTTTTTAAATGAATTATGCGAAAATGAATATACCAGATATCGTTTGAAAATCGTTTTTTTGGTTAAACAAATTAAGATAGAATCAGGTGGCTTGTACATTGATAAAAAAACTGAAGCTTTTCGTATTATTAGTAGTAGGAGTTATACTCTTCTCCGGTTGTGATCTATTAGAAGATTCAAATACAGAATCTGATTTACACGAAAATGACGTTACACCATTAGAGGAATTAGTTCAGACGGACAACTTCCGTCCAGGAGCGTTAGAGCATATTTTAGAAGGGGAATTAAACCGTAAAGGAAAAGCAGTTGGTTATCATTACGACCACCTGCCATCGAAAAAAGGAAAAATCACAGAAGGCACAAAAACAAAGCCAAATCAGGAAGGTGTATACGAAGCTGAGGTTTCGGTAGAAGGTGTAAATAAAGAATCAAATAATGGCCAATCCTCCTTCTTTCCAGATGACTGGGATACACAAGATGTCGTTGATGCAATCAACGAAGTCTATGATCACCGAACATTCATTTCTGGGAATACGTATGAAGGGTTAACAAGCGAAGGTGTGCTTATTCGAATGTACATCGATGAACAAGAACGTATCATTTCTGCATTCCCCGTCTACTAAAGAAAGGACGTGCATAATGTATACTATTAGAGAAGTTTCATTACAACATGGCGCACATGAACGTAAGCGAAGTGTCATTACATTCCAAGACCGTGAAAAGCAAATTATTGGAGAGTTTTTAATGAGTGATGCGCCAATGCTGAACTTTGCCATCATTCATGATCTGCTTGTAGTTCTACAAGGAGATGAACAGTTAATTACTCGGAATGGAAATCGGTGCTCTATTAAAATCACGAAAGAGCAAACGTATATTGAAGATTTATACACTGATTTATACGAAGGTTTACACACTTATGCACCTTATACAATGGATACAAATGAAGTACTAGCACTTGTCCGAATGTGGAAAAATCATCTAGAGCAGTTTGATGAATCATAAAGAATCTCTCCGCTATCATATATAGCGGTTTTTTATTCTACATGCGAATAACGTTTTAGTTATTAGTGGAATATCTATTACAAAAAATATTCGGAATGATTTGAATACAGTTATTTTGAACGAATGCGTTGCTCCTATGTATGCGAAGAAAGGAGTTTGAACATGAATGGCGAATATATTTACTTCATATGATTTGTATGTAAAAATTATTTTAAGCGGACTATTAGGCTTCTTTATTGGATGGGATCGAACATCTAAAAATAAGCCAGCTGGATTAAAAACATATACGTATGTCGCAGTTTCTTGTACATTGATCACGATTGTTTCTATTGAAAGTGTTAAAGAATTTCAACATTTATCAGCGAGTTTACGAATGGACCCGATGCGATTAGCCGCTCAAATCGTTTCAGGACTGGGCTTTTTAGGAGCGGGAGTAATTTTAAAAGATGGGCTACAAGTAAAAGGCCTAACTTCAGCAGCTATGATCTTTTTCGTTGGTGGAGTAGGAATTGGTATTGGTGCAGGATTTATCGGAATCGTATTGTGTGCAGTCCTCATCACATTTGCTCTTACGCACATTGGTAACCACTTTGAAGAAAAGTGGGACGTGGAAGATCAAAAGAAGAAGGATAAGAGTGATTAACTTTACCTATAACACGTCTAGGTAAAGTTCTTTGTTCTTTTTATTAGCAGTGTAGGAAGAAGTCTGATAATATGATAGTAGACTAAAAATGAATTAGTATTCATTTTAATGCATTTTGTTAGCGCTTTCAAATCAATGAGGAGTGATGGAATGAAGGGGAAAGTAGTTATTGTTACAGGTGGTTCTAGTGGAATGGGAAAGGCAATGGCACACAGGTTCGCTAAAGACGGGGCACATGTGGTGATCACAGGTAGAGATAAGGAGCGTCTAGAAGAAGCGAAACAAGAGATTGACGAACAATCGACGGGATCCGTTTTTACCATTGATATGGATGTTCGAAAACCAGGTGATGTGGAGCGAATGGTCGAAGATACGGTTGTAAAGTATGGGACGATTGATCATCTGGTCAATAATGCTGCAGGAAATTTTGTTGCTGAGACAAAAGATTTATCAGTCAACGGTTGGAATGCAGTGATCGATATTGTTTTAAATGGAACGTTTTATTGTAGCCATGCTGTTGGAAACTACTGGATTGATGAAAAGAAAAAAGGAACGATTTTAAATATGGTTGCTACGTATGCTTGGGATGCGGGTGTTGGTGTGGCCCATAGTGCTGCTGCAAAAGCTGGGGTGCTTAGCCTAACCCGCACACTTGGCGTCGAGTGGGGAAGAAAGTATGGCATTCGTTCAAATGCAATCGCTCCAGGACCTATTGAACGTACAGGAGGAGCCGACAAACTAATGTTATCCAAAGAAGTAGCAGAACAAACAAAAGCGTCGATTCCACTGGGACGATTTGGTACACCTGAAGAAATTGCCGGACTTGCAGCGTTTTTATTGTCTGAGGAAGCAGCATACATAAACGCTGAAGTAGTAACGATGGACGGAGGACAATGGTTAAATGATTTTCCATTTTAAATAGAGTCGCACCCATATAAAAAACCTTGTTATGCATGAGCATAACAAGGTTTTTTTACGTAAAATTTATTTTGGCGTTAAAACGCAAAGCTCGTCACCTTTATTCAATAATAATTTTGTACGTTGGGTAACAAACTCTATTTCCTTATTCTTTCTTTTGATAAACAATGGTGTAGTATCCTCTTCACCAAGTAAATCTCTTGTATATTGATTATCTTTCTCTACTGCACGTATTCGTATAGCATATGTCGTATTGATTTTTCTATTTAGTTCTGTAAAAATCGCATCTTTATCAAATAACAGATGTGATTGTGATGCAGCTGATAATTTTTCATGATTTACATTCGCTTCAGCAGGAGCACCAATCGAAAACGTATTGGTAAATCCAAAATCAGGTGCAAAGGATTGAGTAACTAACATGTTATAAGAAGAATCAATGGTCATTGCTAAAATGTTATTATACGGAGTAAGATCCGCTTCAAATCGAGCATGCTCTGCTAAGATCTCTCCTCTATGCGTATTAATCCCTTGTTTCATGGCCGATCGTAAACGTCCACGTGAAGAGTCAACGATTAAGACCGGTATCTCCAACTTCTTAATGGTTACAGCAAGCGCGGTAGAAAAACTACTTGCCCCAACAATAACAACACCTTCAGAATCCTGATTTGATAATTTTAACCTTTTAGCTAATGGTCCGAGTGTGAAACCATGGACAGCTACTGTAATAAATACGAGCGCAAAGGTCAGTGCCGTTAATGTTTCAGCATCTTGATATCCATCTTCAATTAAGATGCTCGAAAAATACCCTGCAACCGTTAATGCAACAATTCCCCTTGGAGCAATCCAACCAATTAGAGTCTTTTCTTGCCTCGTTAATTCCGTACCAATCGTTGGAAGCCAAATGGAAATAGGTCGTACGAGAAATAGCATGACAAGAACAAACGCTAGAATTTTCCAAGAGAAAATTTGTGCGATTGTTTCCCGGGCTAATGATGCTGTTAATAAAATAAACACGGTTGACGTAAGCATAACCGAAATACCTTCAACAAAATGATGGACATTTCCAATGGATGACACTCGCTTTCGTGCCCAGCCGAGTGTAAGTCCCATAACTGTAACTGCAAGCATTCCTGTCTCATGCATAATCATTTCAGCAAATGTAAAGCAAAGCAGGACAAACACTAAAATGATGGGGGACTTTAAATATTCAGGGAACATCCCTTTATTTGCCATATAACTAATGCCAAGACCAATAACTAATCCTAATACCCCTGCCAAAAATGCTGAGATGAAGAAGGTTAATAAATAATCAGGACCTAATTCTGCACGTGTGATTACTTTAATCACTTCGTAGGCAAATAATGCAAGGAGGGGTCCGGCTGGGTCGACGATAATCCCTTCCCATTTCAACACGGCAGCAGTTCTCGGTTGTAATTTCGCATTTCTTAGTAAAGGTATAATTACTGTAGGTCCTGTTACAACAAAGAGACCACCAATAATAAAAGATACTTCAAGACTTAATCCAGCTATGTAATGAGCAGATAATGAGCCTAGAATCCAAGCGATAAATGCTCCACCTGTAATAATTCTAAAAACAGATTTGGATACATCTTTTATTTCTCGAATATCCAAACTAGAACTACCTTCAAATAAAATAATCGCTACTGCGAGCGAAATTAACGGACTATACAGTTGTCCTAGGGCTTCACCGGGATTGATTATACCAATGACAGGTCCAATTAATAGACCGACAATGGACATAATGACTATGGATGGCCACTGTATACGCCAAGCAAACCACTGTGAAAAAATCCCTAAAGCTAAGACAGAAACAATAATAACAAGTTCAATATTTTCCATTTTTCACCTCACGAGCAACGCTCTTTAGATATAACGTATACTATACCATTTCCCTTAAAAAAATAAATATGTTTTTGATCACTAGCGTTGCATAAATATAGTTCCAATATTCTGTCTATATGCTTAGGTATAAAATAAAAAAAGCTAAAACACCAAACTAACGGTAGTAAAAATCCATTTTTTCAACTATAACTAATGGCAGTCGCAACAGTGGTTAA
>JAPFDS010000001.1 GCA_026168805.1 Caryophanales bacterium
AAATAAAGAAGTAAAATTTCTTAAGATTATTAACAAACAAAGCAACGAGTCAATTGAAATAAATTCACAATTTATAGCATTCTACCCTGAATTAGACGAGGTCAGAGCAGAAAAGGTTAGGTCAGATATATATAAGCATGTAGCTAAAAAGTCAGACGTATATCTAAGGACTTCGTTAGATAATATTGGGCTAGCTACTACATCTATTTTAAAGAGTGATTTAAGAGGCACTGCTAGCCTTCTTTATTATTCGTTACACAAGGCTGTCAATGGGTTTATGTATCATTATTTTAACAGAAAACTAAAGATAGAAGACTATAAAATAGATATAAATGAAGTTGAACATTTCACAAGTGCAATATATTATAAATTATCAAAAAATAATTTTGAATATAAACATGAACTAAACTCTGATAATTATGTTGATATATTATGTGATAATAAGGTAAAGTCTGTTAATCCATATTCTATTTTATATTACATTTCTAATGGAGACTTATTCCAAGAAATTAACGAGGGGTTATTCCAATATATTCGTTTCTTAGCAAAGCAACTGTTTGAGCTAGATCTCGAATCAGAGAAAACAATTACAGAACTGAAAAAATTTAAACAAGTGTTCATGGAAGATAGAGGAGAGGGGAAGCCTCAGAAACAGATAGATGAAGTAAAGGCAGCGATATCAGATTGTTTAATAAGATATTATGAAGGGACAGAAAATAACGAGCTTTTTTTGCTGTTTGCATTATCTCTGAGATTGTATTTATTAAGACAAACAGCTGATTATGATTTTGACTTTGAAGTTGAGACATCTACACGTGAGATGAGTTTGCTAATGAATATTGTAAAGAGTTTTGTCAAAATTGGAGATTCCTATGTAAGAGATGAAAGTAGAGACATTGATATGGACCTAAAGAAAAGTATAAATGAAGGTAGTGATATAGCAGACGACTATAATAACTTGGGGCATGTAGATGAGTTAACTAAAGAAACCTACTATCATGTAGATTCAAACTTTGAACCATTAATATCAAATGACATTAATGTTACATATTTTATGACCGCTTTACACTTAGATTTTTATTTTAGTCATCAAAAGTCTTTAGAGACTCTTAATTTAATGGGGACAATCACTAATAGAG